>CAZYQQ010000014.1:0-70813 GCA_964650265.1 uncultured Planctomycetaceae bacterium | reverse complement strand
CGCTTCTCAGGACACTGTGGCGGAACAAAAAATTCACAGGCTCTGACCTCTGACCTTCCAACTCCCAACTCCCAACCTACCGTTCAAGCCGTTTTGACTCGACATCAAATTCGTACGTCCACTCCCCGAAGTAGAGGTTGTGGCCGTCGATCTCCACCTCTCCCCGTTGGAAGTCGTTCGGTTCGCTTCGCAGGCTTGTCTTTGGCGGGGTGAGCGGACGGGCGAAGTCGGTGTTGACCACCAGGCGGTAGGGGTCGAGTTGGCCGCAGAGGAAGTCGCGGACCTTAGGGTTGCCGTGGTCGCGGACGCCGTGGCTGGGGTCGGCAGGGAGCCAGCCCCACGGGGCGATATAGATCTCAGCCCAATCGTGCAGATTCTCGGCACCCGGCTTGAGTTGGAAGCCGCTTTGCCATCGCGCGGGAATGCCAGCCGCGCGGCAGAGGGTGATGAAGGTCATGCCTTGGACGCCGCAGTCGCCCCGCCGGGCGGCGAGTCCCTTGGCCGACAGGCTGTCGATGATGCCATACTCGACCTCGGCGCACCATGGGATATTGGTCGAGACCCAGCGAAAGAGGAGCCGCGCCTTCGTGAGCGGGTTCTCTTCGTCGCCGACGATCTCTTGGGCCAGCGCGCGGACCTCGGGGGTGAGTGCGATGTGGGGGAGCCGCTCGGCGGTGTATTCCTGATAGCGGGGGCTCGACGTGTCATACGGTGTGACTTTGGCTGGGTCGAGGTCGAGGACGCGCGCGGAGTTGACGAACTCGAACTCGACCGCGAATCGAGGGGGTGTGCCCGCCGCGTCGATTGTTTGTTCGAAGTAGATCGTGCGATGGGGCACCTCAGGCCCCGCGATTGAAATAGGCGCTGGCTCCGACTTGAGGAGCCGAACGTCGCGCTGGGTGGTATACTCTTGCGGGTAGGGGAGCCACGCGCGGACTTTGGCACCCGGCTTGAGCCGCGGGTGGCCCGGCTTGATGACTAGTTCGTGGTGAAAAGTGAACTTGATGGGATGAACATCCATCTGGCCCGTTTCGTCGGCGATCTTGACAAGGTCGGCAATGTGAGCCGTTTGGTCGAACGCGGGGCGCTGCGGGCGCGACTTCATCCTTGCCTGAGCATCGGGAAGGAAGCGAAACAGGTTCGACACGGCGCGGCGGTAGTAGCGGATGTCGCCGTCGATCACGCGGAACTGGAGTTCCCCGGCGTCGCGCCAGCGGACGAGATCGTCCAAGGTCGCGTCGGGGACCGACTGTTGGATCTGGTTGAGGACCTCGGGGGTGGTAAGGGCGAAGTCGTGGCGAATGCGGTGGAGCTTTTCGATCGCGGCGGCGGGACCGTCGACGACCGGCGCGTCGGGGTCGTCGATCGCGGCGCGGAGCTTCTCTTCGGCGGCGGTGAACTTGCCCTCGGCGATGAGGAGTTGGATGCCGTCGGGTATGGCGTAGTCGCTGTTGGAAATCGCTTCGTCGAGACGACAGGCGTAGGTCCGCTCGCGGAGGACCGAGCCCTTGTGCCCTTGGGCGTCGGCAAAATACTCGGTGCGGTCGCCGATGCCGTCGGTTGATTTCTGCGAACTGCGATAGCGGAAGCCGACGCGCTCGTCCCCGTCGGCGACCCATTGAAGAAAGATGACGCTATGCCCGGAGCCTCCGGAGCGCCAAAACTGGACGAAGTCGCCAGCTTGCGCTTCGTCGAGGGGGATGGCACGGCCGATGCCGAGTTGCTCGACGGCATGAACGCAAAGGGTCTCGCGGCTATTCGGGCCGTCGCCATACCATGCCTTTTGAAAGGCTTTTAGCTGTTCGGGTGTTTTTTCCTCGAACAAGCCGCGCTCGTTGGCGACTTCGAACGCGACCGCGAGCGTGAGGCCGCAGCAGATGGAGCTTTCACCCTTCGGCAGGATGGTTTCTCCTTTATGTACGAGCGCGACCGGTGTGCCGGAGTTACCTGCCGTCCAGTGATAACCACCCCCGTCGGCGTACTGACGCGACGCGGCAACGACTTCATTCGCCTCCTCCGCACAGGCGTGGGAAAACGACGACGCGGCGACAAGCATCGGCAACACAAACCATCGATGAAGCATGATGAAAGCATCTCCGGGACAGGCGACGACAGGGGAGCTGGCGTGCATTATAGCTCGCTGGCGTGGCGGATCGCGATATCCTTTCGCGCAGGGGAATGTCGCAAGTGGGCATGGCGCGGCGTGTGTTTACCCCCTTTGCCGCGGCGTCTACAATGCGGGGGCTTTTCGCCTTCCCTCCTATCTCACGCCATCGACTCTATGCCGATCCACGAACAGCTCGGAACGTTCTATCTGGGGCGGGGACACGACATCGCGACTGGGGAGGATTCTCCCGAGCCACTTTTTTATATGAGCAAGGACCTGACGACCCACGCCGTTTGTGTCGGCATGACCGGCAGCGGCAAGACGGGGCTCTGCCTGGGACTTTTGGAGGAGGCCGCAATCGATGGGGTCCCGGCGATCGCTATCGACCCGAAGGGAGACCTGGGCAACCTGCTGCTCGCGTTTCCGAAGCTCGAACCGGGGGACTTTCGTCCCTGGATCGACGAGCAGGAGGCGGCACGCAAGGGGAAAACTCTCGACGAATTCGCTGCCGCCACGGCCCAGTCGTGGCGCGAGGGGCTCGCCTCTTGGGACCAGGGGCCTGACCGCATCGCCCGCTACTGCGACACGGTCGAACGGGTCATCTTCACGCCCGGCTCGTCGGCGGGGATTCCGCTGACGGTGCTTAAGTCGTTTGCCGCGCCCCCGAAGGAAGTCGTCGACGACACCGAGGCGATGCGCGAGCGGGTCCAGTCGGCCGCATCGGGGGTGCTCGCCTTGTTGGGCATCAATGCCGACCCGGTCCAGAGCCGCGAGCATATCCTCCTCTCCAATCTGCTCGACCATGCCTGGCGCGCCGGGCGGGACCTGTCGGTCGCCGAGTTGATTCGCGAGATCCGCAAACCCCCGTTCCAGCAGGTGGGGGTGATGGATATCGAGACCTTCTATCCCGCCAGCGGCCGGACCGAGTTGGCGATGAAGCTCAACAACCTCTTGGCCAGTCCCTCGTTCGCCGGGTGGATGGAGGGAGAGCCGCTGTCGATTCCCAACCTGCTCCATGGACCGACGGGAAAGCCGCGGCTGTCGATCATCTCGATCGCCCACCTCAACGACGCCGAGCGGATGTTCCTGGTGACGATCCTGCTCAACGAGCTGATTGCCTGGATGCGCTCGCAGCCAGGGACGAGCAGCCTGCGGGCGATCCTCTACATGGACGAAGTGTTTGGCTACTTCCCCCCAATCGGCGAGCCCCCGAGCAAGCGGCCGATGCTCACCCTGCTCAAGCAAGCCCGGGCGTATGGCGTCGGCTGCGTGCTGGCGACGCAGAACCCGGTCGACCTTGACTACAAGGGGCTCTCGAACGCGGGGACCTGGTTCCTTGGCCGCTTGCAGACCGAGCGCGATAAGGCCCGCGTCATGGAGGGCCTGGAGGGAGCGAGCGCTGCGGCGGGGTCGACCTTTAACAAACGAGAGATGGAGAAAACTCTTGCCGGGCTCGCGAGCCGCGTGTTTGTGATGAACAACGTCCACGAAGACCATCCGCAAGTGTTTCAAACCCGCTGGGTCCTCTCCTATCTGCGCGGGCCATTGACGACTGGGCAGATCAAGACACTGATGGACCCGGTGCGGAATCAGTTTCTCACAAACGCTCCCAAGCAGGTCGAATCCCCCCAACTACCGCGCGAGTCGACGGGGGTGGACACTCCCCCCGCCACGTCTGTTGCCCTATCAACTTCCGCCGCCAGTTCGCGGCCCGTCCTGCCCGCTAAGGTCGCTGAAAAGTTTCTCGAAGTGGCCGAAGTGCTTCCCGCTGGATCGCGACTCCGCTACGAGCCAGGACTCCTTGCCCGCGGCCGGCTCCACTTCGTCCGCGCGTCGCACGATATCGATGTCTGGCAGGAGGTCTACGTCCTCCGCGCGATCCATGGGGACAAGTCGGACGAGGGGTGGGAGGGAGTCTATCTGTTCGACCAACCTCCCCACCTGTCGCCCGAGCCGGAGGAAGGGGCCGAGTTTGGGCAGTTGCCAAGTCATCTCGCCCAGGAGGCGACCTACAAAAAACTCCAACGGGATTTGGTGGACTACCTCTACCGTACTCAGGTTGTGAAGAGGTGGCGATCTTCGCTGCTCAATGTCTATTCCGATTTGGGAGAGGAAGAGCAAGCCTTCCGCCAGCGGCTTGCTCCCAAGGCGCGCGAAGCACGCGACCGCGCGAGCGACGACCTCGAAGCCCGCTACCGCAAGCGTCTGGCGGAGGCCGATAGCAAGATCAACAGGGCCCAAAGCACCTACAACGAGCAGAACAGCCAGTTCTGGGGCCGCGTGGGGGGCTTTTTGATGAACGTGGTCGAAGTGATTATGGCGGTCCTCTCCGGTGGAAAGAGCCGCCGCCGCGCATCGACCTCGGTCACGGCGGCTCGCCAGGCCGCCACCGAGCGGGGCCAAGCCCAGCGGGCCAAACAGCGGCTCGACGACGCGATGGCCGACAAAGAGGAACTCCTCGCCAAAATCGACCGAGAGCGGCAGGAACTTGCCGAGCAGTACCTGCCCGACCACCTTAAGCTCGAGGCGATCGAAGCCAAGCCGCGCAAAAGCGATGTCGACGTCGAGTGGGTGAGCCTGGCGTGGCTGCCGGGGGTGGTTGATGATGGGGGGAGGCGGGTGCCGGTTTATTGAGTTTTTGAAAGGTTCTCAGATCGATAGGTTATGGTATCTTGGCTGGCTAGCCTCCGTTCACGATAAGCCGCAGAGTTTGTCAGCACGAAGAATGATACCGCGGGGTCGTAGAACGGGCTCATTTGCCCGTTCAAAATTTGGGTTCGATAGATCAAGTCACGTTAACGATGGGACACGGATGAACACTGGTTGAATCGGATCACCACGGATCAGAAGGTGCCTTGTGGAAAGTGTTCTCCAACTGGCTCCTCTGATCCGTGGTGATCTGTCAGGTCCGTGGCGATCCGTGTCCCATCGTTAACGTCATCCGATGCAGGACTACATCAGCCTGACCGACGTCGCGCGTTACCGCGACGCCGACGCCACCGACGATCTCATTCGCAACTGGCTACGGAACCGAAATGCCCTGGAATTCGTGGGGCTCTGGGAACAGCTCAATAACCCGGATTTTTAATCCCGTCGAATTCGACGGGATTGAAATGCAGGCGGGACTCAACAGCTTTACACTGACGCCCAAGCAATGGAAAGGTTGACCTGCCATGCGGTTTCCGGCTACGATTTGGCATAGAGGTCTGCCCTGAGTCGTTCGAATTCTTCGTTCGATACCACTGTGGCAAAGCATTTTCGACTTTCTCCGTTGCGCAAGGGGAATCGTATGTCTGGTCATCTCGGTCGTTGCCTTTTCCTCACGGTTCTTGGGTTCAGTTCGTTGGCACTGGCCGATGAGGTGAGAGAGTGGGTCGACAAGACGGGCAAGTTCAAGGTCGAAGCCGAGCTCGTCGAGTCGACCGACAAGGGAGTCAAGCTGCGCAAGCAAGATGGCAAGATCGTCACGGTTCCCATCGACAGACTTAGCCAAGGGGATCTCGATTATCTGAAAGCCAAGGGGAAAGAGGAGAAAGAAGCCGAGAAAGTGGCGGCCACGCCGATCGAGTCGGTGGTTCGGATTAATGTTCCGGTCGAGGGGGCCAGCGGCCCGGAGAAAGATCTGGTCGTGGTGGGCTTCGCAATTGAAGTCAAAGGGCAACCCTCTCCGATAGTGCTCGCGATTCGTAGCGATCTTTCACGGCGCGTGCCGGAAGAAAGGGAGGATGAGAGCCTGGCAAAGTCCACTTTCCTGCATCTTCGGCAAGACAGGGAACTGGGCGCCATCGAGAGACTTGGTGTTCCACGGCCTCCTCAAGGGGAGTGGGAAATCCATGACCGACTGGTTGTGCTTGTTGGCGACGCCAAGGCGAAAATCCCAGCCCTGCAGCTTGCCGATCGGGATGCCGAGGTAGGAGATGTGGTTCAGGTGCCGTTACTTCCTCAGCCGACCAGAAATAGCAACACGCGCCGAACGGCCCAACCCGAAATCAAATGGACCAAGTGGAAAATCGATAGTATCAATGCCTTCGGGATGTTCATGATCCCCATTGATGGCAAATATCCTCATTCGGGGGCGCTTCCTATCGTCGACGCGGAAAACAAAGTGGTCGGTGTCTACGCCAGTATGGGAAAAGCCAGTGAGGCGAGTGAGCTGCAGGGCGTGGGATTCCCGCTGAGTGACATTCGAGGTGCCCTGACGAAGGCGAAACTGCTGCAAGGCAACGCGGACGCCACGCCGTCGGCGGACAAGAGCCTGTTTCCAGGGGTTATGGCGATTCCTCAAGGTCCTGTCGACACGTCGGCCGCATGGCGCAGCGACTACGATGAGTTCGTCAAGACGATCAAGGTCACCAAAGGGGCCGATGGGGAATGGGAGTTCGATTGGGGTGAGGCACAGGACTTTGGGGCGTGGTATGAGCGATGCCGGGTGGTGGGAGGGAAGATGGACGAGATGATGAGGAATCCTGAGAAGAGACGGCAACTCGTCAAGGAACTTGAGCCGATGATGAAGGAAAGAGATCTTGCCGGAGAGCGGCTTCAAGGGATTGAGTGGGAGGCGGTGGCCAGAGTGATAACCGCAAAGTCAACAAGTTCTTCCGTACTCACACTCACGCCATTACCGGATCCATTGAGTTTTGGGTTCTTCGTTGAAGAGGGGAACGAAGACGCGTGGCGTCAAGTCAATCAAGGAGACAAGGTCCGTTTCGGTTGTCGATTAGTCGTCAAAACAATGAGTGCAAATCCAACCGTGTTTGTTTACATGACATTCAAGGAAGTCGTGAAGGAATAAACTTCGTCTCGGGCACCGAACGCAGGGAAATCACACGAGTCCGACGATGCTTGCCGTCATCGACTCGCTCGTATCGAAATTATTGGGGAGAGACAGTCGAATGAAAATCCAAGCGATCCGCCTGTTGATAGTGCTGATTCTCGGCGTCACCATCGGCGGCCTCGCTCGGGCCACGACCATCACCTTCACCGGCCACACCGCCAATTCCGACGTGACCGACAAGGATAATGGCGCCTACGGAAGCCATGTCGCCGAAGAGACGACCGACTTTATCACCAGCGACGGCACCGGTGCCACGCCCAACATCGCCCTGGTTTGGGAAACGGCCACCGGCCCAAACGCCGACGTGTGGGAGTTTCACGACTCGGTGACGTTTTCCCTGCTCGATCCTGGCACCACGGGGGATCCCCCTCGGCCGACCGGCGTCGCTCAGCTCGACGTCAACCTCCAGAATGGTTTTCCTCCGGCCGACCCGACCATTACCTTCGTCCCCGACCTGGGCTACGCCGTGACGATCCATTCGTTCAACATTGGGCATGCCACTGATCTCGAACCCCGCGAGGGAAAGAACTCTTGGCGGATTACCTTGTCGCGATTGTCGGACAAGAAGGTCGTGTGGTCGCACACGACCGAGGTGCTCGATGCCGGGGATGCCGAAAAAGTGAAGGTCGACTTCACCGGGGAGCCGGGGGAACGATATCGGTTGCGGTTCGATCGCGGGGTGGTCAATCACCCGCGGGGGGGAATCGACAATTTGAGTTTTAGCCAGTCGGAGCGGCAGCCACTCACGAAAGAGCAGCTTGCGCGGGCCAAGAAGATTCTCCAGGAGAGGATTGAGAAGTTGGAGAAGGAGTTGGCCAAGGCGAATCAGGTCAGGCAGGGGGGGGCGGAGGCTGCGGCCATCGCCACTAAATCGCAGCAAGAAGCGTCCGGCGAACAGGCCGAGGTCGCCGAGGCACGGGGGGAGGATGCCGCTGCGCGGGCCAGCCGCTTGGATGAGGTCGTGGCCGAGTTGACTCGTCAAATCAAGTCGGTCAAGGCGGAGCTTGCGGAACTGCTCGAGGAGCCGGGGACCGACGACGAGCAAGGGACTGACGACGAGCAGGAGACCGAGAAGAAAAAGAGCGACGACAAGGGTTGAGCCGACGTCCGCGATTCGGTCGCCACGCTGCCGGTGCTCGGGTTGACGGCCTGTTCGAGGTGGCCCCCGTTTCTTGCTTCGGGTGCAAGTTTTCTGGCGATTGCGCCCCATCGCTCGCCCCCCGGTCTGTCGTCCCCCCAGCTAGTCCCCCACCGCCGGGACGTGCTACCCTTGTCAGGGCAGATCGTCCTCTGCTCGATGCGACCATTCTCGATAGTCAAAAGAGGCCTTCCGATGTCGGAACGTGAACGTTGGATCATTTACCCCTTGCTCTTCCTCGCCTTGGGGGCGGCACTCCGCGACAAGCTGATCAACAGCACCGAGAGCCAGCGGGTGAAGTGCCAAGGGCTGATGGTCTACGACAGCTCGGGGGACATCAGCATGGTGCTGGGGGCGGAGCAGTTTCCCGACGTTCGTCAGCACGCCGTGCGGAATCACTTGAAGCTCGACACCATCGAGGTGGGCACCCTGCGTGTCACCGACAGCGCGAGCTTTCAGCGGTTTGTGTACGAGGATGTTCAACGGGGGATGACGATCTCGATCCCCGGGAAGCACGTGATGGGGCTATTGGCGTGGCTCGACGGATTTCAGCAGTCGGTGCTGCAGTTCCAGGAAACGGCGGCTCAGAAATTGCGTGAGGCCCAGCAGGGACTGAAGGCCCCCCAGGGGGTACCCGAGGGGACGCCCCCAACGCCGCCAACCCAATCCCCGCCAGCCCAATCGCCACCGACTCAATCACCTCCAGCCAACGCTCCTGCGGTGCAGGCACCCCCGGAGCCGTCGCCGCAGGAGGGGAGCGAAAATGGCGCAAAGTAGGCGAACTGGTGCGGCCAACCTCACGTACTAACTTCGAGTCATTCCACGCCAACGTGCGCCGCACCAAACCATGATCGTGTTCGACCCTACCTACTTCTTGTTCATTGCTCCCGCGGTGCTGCTCGCGCTTTGGGCTCAGGCACGGGTTCGCAGTTCGTTTGCCGCCGCATCGCAAGTTCCGGCACGACTCACGGGGCGGGGAGCCGCCCGGCTGGTGCTCGACGCGGCGGGTCTACGGCATGTGCCCATCGAGCCAGTGGCCGGAATGATGACCGACCACTACGACCCCCGCCACAAGGTGTTGCGGCTGAGCGAAGGGGTCTACAACCAACCGAACCTGGCCGCCGTGGGGATTGCGGCCCACGAGGCGGGGCATGCCATTCAGGACGCGACCAGGTATTGGCCCTTGCGGATCCGCAACATGGCGGTGCCGGTGGCATCGACCGGAAGCGGGCTAGGAATCTTCGTCTTGATGATTGGCCTGATGCTGGCGAGTGCCAACTCGGCAGTGGGGCAGTGGATGGTGATGGTGGGATTGGTGATGTTTGGGGGAGTCGTGTTTTTTCAGCTTGTCAACTTGCCGGTCGAGTTTGACGCCAGCCGTCGCGCGAAGCAGGAACTGGCCTCCCACGGCATCGTCACCCCGGCTGAGATGCCCTACGTCGACAGGGTCCTCGGCTCGGCCGCATGGACGTATGTTGCGGCGACCCTCCAAGCGGTTATGGTGCTCCTCTACTTCCTGTCGATGGTGCGTGGTCGGCGTGGCGGCTAACGAGGCCTGAAAGCCCGCACTTTCCGAAGGGGGCCCACCTGTGGCGAATAGATTTCCGCTCGGGTACGATATTCCATAGGTGGCCCCGCCGAGGATCGGGCGGAGGAGGACCACCCCCGCTTTGCATTTTTTCCCCTCGAACCCCCTGCCGCGGGAGCGAGGGGGGGGATCCAATCGCCAAAATTCCGTGGAGCGTGAAGAACATGTCGACTCAACTCGTGCGTCGCCCGGGAACGATGCTGGCCGTTGGTCTGGTGCTGGGGCTTGTGCTCGGGCTCAATATCCAGGGGCTGTGGCCGAATGTCCCCCTGCATGCCAGCGCCACCGAGGGTTACGAGAGCTTTTCCATCGCGACCGGCATGGTCGACAATGGGGTCGAGGGGCTCTACTTCCTCGACTACCTCACCGGCGATTTGCGGGGGGCGGTGGTCGACCCCAAGACGGGCAAGTTCAACGCCTTCTTTTCGACGAAGATCACCGGCGACTTCGGTAGCCAGGCGCGGAATGCGAAATACCTGATGGTGACCGGGCTGGCCGACATGCCGCGTGGTCGAGCCGGGTTCCAGCCGGCCAAGAGTATCGTCTACATCGCCGACGCCGCGAGTGGTCAAGTGGCCGCTTATGTCATGCCCTGGAACGGCTCGCTGGCGGCGGCTGGCAAGCCACAGCAGGGGACTTTCCAAACACTCGACGTCAAGCAATTCCGCACGACCGAAATTCGCGATCAATGAGTTTTCCCACAACCGCGTCCGATCTTTCCCTCACCGTCAATGGCCAGGTGCTCACCCTATCGCCAGGGTTGACGGTCACGGGTTTGCTCGAAATGCTCGAGGTGACGACCCGCCACGTCGCGGTGGAGCTCAACGGCCAGGTCGTGCCCCGCAGCGCCCACGCGACGCGCTCACTTGCCGCGGGAGATCAACTCGAGATCGTTACGCTCGTGGGTGGGGGGTGATCGGCCCTTCCCGCCTCCTTGCAAGTCATGGCCGGTCGAAACGCCGCGCCCCTTCCCCCAATGGCTGCTATCCATGTCCGCTTCGCTTTCGACCCTCGAGACCGACGACTCCGTCCGGATTGGCTCCCACGTGCTCCGCAGCCGGCTGATCGTGGGGACCGGTAAGTATGCGAGCTACGAATTGATGGGCGAAGCGCTCGAACGCTCGGGTGCCGATTGCATCACCGTGGCGGTGCGGCGCGAGCGGCTGATTGATGCCGAGGGACGGAGCCTACTCGATGTGATCGACACCGACCGCTACACGCTGTTGCCCAACACGGCGGGCTGCTTTAATGCCGAGGACGCGATTCGCGTGGCGCGGCTCGGTCGTGAACTGCTCGGCGGCCTCGATAATCCGGGTGCCAACTGGGTGAAGCTCGAAGTGCTGGCCGATACCCGGACCCTGCTTCCCGACCCGGTGGAGACGGTGAAGGCGACCGAGCAACTGGTGGCCGAAGGGTTCGAGGTGCTTTGCTACACGAGCGACGACCCGGTGGTCGCCCGGCGGCTAAAAAGCGCCGGGGCGGCGAGCGTAATGCCGGCGGGGAGTCCGATCGGTTCGGGGCAGGGGATCCTCAATCGCAACAATCTGCGGATCTGCCTCGAGTACCTCAAGGAGAACGATCCCGACTACCCGGTGATTGTCGATGCGGGGGTCGGCGCGGCAAGCGACGTGTCGGTCGCCATGGAGCTTGGTGTCGATGGAGTGCTGCTCAACACGGCCATCGCCCACGCCCGCGACCCGCTAATGATGGCCGATGCGATGCGTCACGCCCTGCAAGCGGGGCGGCTGAGTTTCCTGGCGGGTCGGATTCCAAAGCGACTCTATGCCACCGCCAGCAGCCCCGAGGAAGGGGTGATTGGGAGGGGGCAGGGGTCGGGGGTCGGGGGCCAGGGATCAGAGGCCAGAGGTCAGAGGTGAGAGATCGGAGATTGGGGGTCGGAGATCAGTGGCTGGAGATCGGTGGTTGAGGGTTGGATGTTGGAGTCTTGATCCCGATAGGGATCGCACCTATTAGCCGGAGGTTGAGCGCAGCGATACCTCCGGGATTGAAGCGACATAAACACCGCACCCCGAAGGGGTGCCAGCGGGCGCCCTTCAAACTCGCCCTTCACAATCATGATCCGAGGTCGCAAGCCAGACCTCTCCAATTGGCAATCATCCGATGGCGGAAACTGAGCAACTTTCTGCCGCCTCGATTCTCGGACCAGGGGGGCGAATTGCCCGCCGGCTTCCCCACTATGAAGATCGACCCCAACAGCTTGAGATGGCCGAGGGGGTCGAACGGGCGATTGCCGCGCGGCGTCATCTGGTGGTTGAGGCGGGGACCGGAGTAGGAAAGAGCTTTGCCTATCTGGTGCCGGCGATTCTTGCGGCGACCGGCACCGCGGCCAATGAGGATGACGAAAAAAAACCGCAGCGCCGGGTGGTCGTCTCGACCCACACGATCAGCCTGCAAGAGCAACTGATCGCCAAGGACCTGCCGCTCATCAACAGCGTGATCCCCCGCGACTTTTCCGCTGTGCTCGTCAAGGGACGGAGCAACTACGTGAGTCTCCGCCGCCTGGCGAGTGCCCGGGTGAGGAGTAGCAGCCTGTTTCAGCGCGACGACGAGGTCGATCAGCTCGAGGCGATCCACCGTTGGAGCGAGGCAACGCACGACGGGAGCCTCGCCGACCTGCGAGAGAAGCCTGACTCGATGGTTTGGCACGAGATCGCCAGCGATAGCGGCAACTGCCTCGGTCGGCAGTGCCCCACCTACAAGAAGTGCTTCTACTACAAGGCCCGCCGCCGCGTGCAGCATGCCCAGGTGCTGGTGGTGAACCATGCGCTGCTGTTCAGCGACCTCGCGCTCCGCCGGCAGGGGGTGAGCATCCTGCCGGACTACGACATCTTAATTCTCGATGAAGCCCACACCGTCGAATCGGTGGCGGGCGATCATCTTGGCATACGCGTCACCAGTGGTCAGGTCGACTACTTGCTGGCGCGGCTCTACAACGACCGGACCCAGAAGGGGCTCCTGGTACAGCACGACTTCCGTCAGGCTCAACAACAGGTCGATCGCTGCCGACTCCATGCCGACGACCTATTTTTCGAGTTGTGGCAATGGGCCGTCGAGCATGGCCGCTCGAATGGCCGGGTCACATCGCCCGGGCTTGGCTCCGGGGAGTTGGCCGGGCAGCTTTTGATCCTGGCGCGGCAGGTGAAGAATGCAGGGCAGGGGTTCGACGATCCGACGGAACGGCAGGACTACATTGCCGCCCACGACCGTCTGATCTCGCTGGCTGGCGAACTCGAGGCGTGGCGGACTCAAGTCGAGCCGGAGACGGTCTACTGGATCGAGCATGGCTCGGGACCGCGGGGCAAGCCGCGGGTGACACTGGCGGCCGCCCCGATCCAGGTGGGGAGTGCGCTGCGAGAGCATCTGTTCGATCAGATTCCCACAGTCATCCTCACCAGTGCGACCTTGGCGGCGGGCAACTCGCGCGAGAGCTTCGAATTCTTTCAGTCGCGGATCGGGCTGACGCAGTGCGATGCCATGCGGTTGGGGAGTCCCTTCGACTATCCCAACCAGGCGACGCTCGTCACCCTGCCCGACATGCCCGACCCGGCGACCGAGAAGGAGCTGTTCGATCGCCGCTCGCTCGAAATGATCCAGCGGCTGGTGCTCGAGACCGATGGCCACGCGTTTGTCCTCTTCACCAGCTACGAAGCGCTCAGGCGGGCCGGAGAAGGGCTCACCGGGTGGCTCAGCCGCCACAATCTGCGGCTGTTGTCGCAGGCCGATGGGACGCCGCGGACACAGCTCATCGACCTGTTCAAAGAGAACCCGCGTTCGGTGCTCCTGGGGACCGACAGTTTTTGGCAGGGGGTCGATGTGCCGGGGGACGCGCTTCAACTGGTGATCATCGCCAAGCTACCGTTCAGCGTCCCCGACAGGCCGCTGCTCGAGGCGCGGCTCGAGGCGATTCGCGCGGCGGGGGGAAACCCCTTCCGCGACTACCAGCTTCCCGAGGCGATCCTCAAGTTCAAGCAAGGCTTCGGGCGCTTGATCCGCACCAAGACCGATCGGGGGAGAGTCGTCTGCCTCGATCCGCGGATTGCGACCAAGACGTACGGTCGGATGTTCATCGAGAGTTTGCCTCCCTGCCGCGTGCAGACGGGGCTTTGAGCTTTACTTTCGATTGCTTACACACCCACTCTCCATCCGGTTGGGTGCTAGCGGGCTGTTGATTTTGCAACGTTCGGGAACGATCGGACTCGGTCGGTTTGCTTGCGATTGGCAACCCTTGCTGCGGTCGTCTGCCGATCGCCAGGTTGATCATCTGCTGGAAAATGCCTCGAAGTTCCTTCACGGCATCGGGGCGTCTTGCCAATAACTCGTTTTACGATTTCCCCCCGGCCTCTCCCTGCTCGACCCGCTGATATCCTAACCCACCCCCCGCTAGCATAGCGCACCCCCGCCACATGCCAAGTGCAGGGGAATTGATTTGGGAAGCACTAAATCAACGGACTGCTAGCACCAAATCGGCTGATGGGATGAGGTTCTCTGGACAACATCGGGCGATTTGCGATACCGTTGCCCCCCCACTGGTCTTTCCACTCCTGTCGACATCAGTCGACGCTGGCGTTCTCCCCTACGCATGGCCCCCACTCGCCCATCCCGCTTTTCCTGGCTGCTGCGAAGCCAGGAACTCATCCTCCCGCTCGCCTTGATCGGCAGCGTGCTGGTGATCATGGTGCCATTGCCCACCGAGCTGCTCGATATCCTCCTGGCGGCGAACATCACGGTGGCGGTGATCGTGCTACTGACGACGGTCTATGTGCGAACTCCGCTCGACTTCAGCATTTTTCCCTCGCTGCTGCTGGCGACGACCCTGGCGCGGTTGGTGCTCAATGTGGCCACGACACGGCTAATCCTCACGCGCGCCGGCACCGAAAAGCTCGACGCCGCCGGGGGCGTGATTACGGCCTTTGCCGACTTCGTGGCCGGTGATGGCAAGATCGTCGTGGGCTTGATCATTTTCGTGATCATCATCGTGATCCAGTTTATCGTCATCACCAAAGGTGCCACGCGGATCAGTGAAGTGGCCGCCCGGTTTGCCCTCGACGGGATGCCGGGCAAGCAGATGGCGATCGACGCCGATCTCAATGCGGGGATCATCGACGAGAAAGAGGCACAACAGCGCCGCGAGGAGGTGACCCAACAGGCCGACTTCTTTGGGGCGATGGATGGTGCCAGCAAGTTTGTCCGTGGCGATGCGATCGCGGGCATTCTGATTACGGTGATCAACATTGTCGGCGGGCTGATCATTGGCATGGTCGAGTTCGACATGCCGCTGGCCGAGGCGGCCAGCCTCTACACCCGGCTCACGATTGGCGATGGCCTGGTGAGTCAGGTCCCCGCGTTCTTGATCTCGCTAGCGGCCGGTTTGCTCGTGACCCGCAGCAGCAAGACATCCAACCTGCCGCAGCAGTTTCTCGATCAGCTCTTTTCGCGTCCCCAGGCCCTCGCCGTGACCGGTGTGTTTCTGGGGATCCTGATTTTTACCAGCCTTCCACGTGTCCCGCTCCTTACGCTCGGTGTCGCTTGCATTGGGTTGTCGCGCGTCCTTACACGGCGCGAAGCGGCGCGACAAGCCAGCGAGACCGCCGTGCAGAATGCCCCCAAGCCGGCCAAGGAAGATCGCGTCGAAGATTACCTGACGGTCGACCCGATGGAGATCGAGCTCGGGGTGGGGTTGATCCGCCTTGCCGATCCCAACCGTGGGGGCGACCTGCTCGAACGGGTCCAGCGCGTGCGGCACAACATCGCCGCCGAGATTGGCATCGTGATGCCAAAAGTCCGTATCCGCGACAACATGCGGCTCGAGCCGAACCAGTATCGCATCAAGATCGCCGACATGCCGGTCGCCCAGGACGAAGTCCAACCCGGGCTGATGTTGGCCATCGATTCGGGGATGGCGAAAGGCCCCATCGACGGCATCGCCACCCGCGACCCCGCCTTTGGCACCGAGGCCAGGTGGATCAGCGCTGGCCTGCAGGATCAGGCGGAACTCTACGGTTATACGGTGGTGGAACCGGGGGCCGTGCTCGCCACCCACCTGACCGAAGTCTGCCGCCGACACGCCGACGAAGTGCTGACCCGCGACGCCACGAAACACCTGGTCGACGAACTCAAAACGACTTCTCCGGCGGTGGTCGACGAGTTGATTCCCGGCGTGCTGAGCCTGGCCGAAGTGCAAAACGTGTTGCAGCTCTTACTCCGCGAACAGGTTTCGATCCGGCAGCTCAGCATGATCCTCGAGACGTTGGGGGATTTCGCCCCACGGACAAAGGATCCCATCCTGCTGGCCGAGTACGTTCGCCATCGCCTGGCCCGACAAATCTGCACGCGCTATCGCGACAAGGAAGGGCAGCTCCACGTGGTGGCTCTCGACCCTGCCCTGGAAGACCGCATTCGCGCGGGCTTTGAACACACCGAGCGGGGCTTGTTCATTCGCATGTCGCCGCAAGCGATCGACGCGACGTGCCAGCAGTTGCGCGGCGAAACCGACAAACTGATGACTCAGGGCCTGACACCGATCGCACTGGTCAGCCCACAGATTCGTGCCGCCCTGAAACAGATGACCGAAAACCACCTGCCGCAACTGGTGGTCCTCAGCTTCAACGAAATCACGCGCGACACCAAGATCGTCACGCATGGTCTGGTAGCCGACAAGGTTTAGCCCTCGGTCGCCAACTAGACGACAACTCCGCCTCACCCATCTCACTTCCTCCTACTGTCAACGATGGAAATGAAGACCTTTCGCGCCAAAACGATGCAACAGGCCCTCCATCTCGTCCGCCGCGACCTTGGGCAGGAGGCCACGGTGGTCCACACTCGGGAACTCCCCCAGGGGCTCCTTGGCCGGCTCGTCTTCGGACGCCAGGTGGAAGTGGTCGCCATGCCTTCGCCTCCGCAACCCACGGAGGCGGAAGAGTTGCCGCGTGCGAGTCGCATGCCGGCCGCTCATGAGGAACTCGACTATCGCTCGATCTATCGTGCCGGTCTGGGCCAAGAACTGGCCGACCAGTTGAGCGACCTCCGTTCGATGGTCGCGTCGCTGTGCGACCAACAACAGGCACCCCAAGGACCCGAACTTCCCCAGGGACTGTTCGACGCCTTTACCACGCTCATCGAAGCCGACGTCGATGAAACGACGGCCCGAGAACTGCTCGACACGCTCCGCCAGGAGGGAGACGATCATCCAACCGCCTCTCCCTCCGACGTTCGCCGTCGGTTGCAAGACCTCATCGCAGAGATGATCACGACCACCGGACCATTAACGACCACTCCGGGACGTCGCCGGCTCGTGGCCCTGGTGGGCCCGACCGGTGTTGGCAAAACGACAACCATCGCCAAACTGGCCGCCAATCTTCGCCTTCGCGAGAAAAAACGGGTGGGGCTGATTACCGTCGACACCTATCGCGTGGCGGCGGTCGAGCAGTTGCGGACGTATGCCGACATTATCGATCTCCCAATGGAGGTGGTGGCCACCCCCCGCGAAATGCGCGAAGCGGTCGCACGGCTCACCGATCTCGACCTGGTGCTGCTCGATACGGCGGGACGAAGTCCCCGCGATGAGGTGCAAATCCAGGAACTCAAATCGATGCTGGGGGAGGCACAGCCCGACGAGGTCCATCTCGTCCTGTCGAGCACCGCGTCGATTGGCAGTCTGCTGCCGACGGTCAGCCGCTTCAGCGAAGTGGGGGCGACGGCGCTCCTGTTCACCAAACTCGACGAAGCCACGAGCCTGGGACATTTGGTGAAGCTCTTCCGAAAGAGCGGACTGCCGGTGAGCTATCTGACAAACGGCCAGAACGTGCCCGACGATATCTGCGTGGCCCGGCCAGAGCTAGCGGCCGAGTTGGTGCTCGCGCCGCAAGAGTTCCATTGAAGGGATCTTGCCTGACAGGTTGACAAGGAACATGCCATGGAAAACGATCAAGCCGCACACCTGCGGGCCATGGTGCGCCACAGCCGGCTGGTTGCGGCGGTCGATTCGGGGCCGCCAAGGTTGTTGATCGTGTCGCTCGAAGGAATGGCGCCGCGGCTCGAGGCCACCAGTTTCGCCAGCGACCTGACGACCGCCGCCGCGAAGCGCGATGTGCGACTCGCCTTCGGAGACGAGAGCCACACCGAGGCCGACTGGGTTTACGACATGGTGATCCCGCCGGCGACCTGTGTCGACGACGCCTGCCTCGCGCGCTCCTGTCTGGTGCTAGCACTCGCCGAAACCACCCCCTCCGCCGTGCTGGCAACCTATGCCCTGTTGAAGCAGCTTCACTCGCTGGGGAGTCGGGCGGCTATCGAAGTGGTCTTTGCCGGCGAGCCGGAGGGGGCCGAGCGGGCGAGCCAGGGATTGCGGGGAACATGCCGGCGGTTTCTGGGGTGGGACGCGCTGGGGAGTTCTCATTGGCTGTGCAAGGGAGGAGGCGAGAGTCTCCAGGGGCTTGCCGAACGGCTTGCCCGACTCGCCGAATTGTCTCCGATAGGCAATTCCGGCGTGCGAAATTCTCTTGCCCCATTCCCCCTCGAACCGGTATAAGTCCCCCTCGCCGGGAGTGGTCGCTGTCAAAGAGCGACGAACTGCCAGCAACCTTTTCCCCCGACGCCTAAATCCTGCTCTGCTGGCAAGCAGCTCCAGAGTTTCGCTTGCCCCTGCCGGAATGCGTGCTGATTGGCGTCGACTGCTTTTCCCAAAAAAAATGTTCCAAGAGTCTCAAGCCCTGGCCCCTGGTATGTCGATAAGCTCCGACATAGCCCTCTCGCGCACTTGTGCGTCAAGATGGCTCGATTGGATGAAGTTTAACGGCACAAGGAGGTGCAATCATGGGCCGAGCCTACGCGGGCGTCCTTGGCTATCTAGCCGCAGTGCTCACGCTGGCTCGTGGTGTCTGGTCGGGTGGTGGGTTGGAAGGAACTCTGCTCACGATGCTGGCCGTCATGCCCCTGTTTGCCGCGATCGGATTTGTCGTGGGCACGATTGCCCAGACAACGGTCGACCAGGCGATGCGCGAACAGCTCGAACTGGAGCTTGCCGCGTCTCATCCGCCGGAGGTCTCCTGAGGGCCCTAGCGCAACTACCATCCCCGACGCACTTTTCTAAGACCCAGGGCTAACGGCCCTGCCTGTGCAGCACGATGCTGCCCCAGTGGAATCACGGAGGAATTGATGGCCACGACGACTGTCTCTGCGCTGGAAGACATTAACGAAGTGTGGGTCCGCTACAAGCAGGACCCGACCAACAAGATGCTACGGAACCGGCTGGTGGAGCAATACTTGCCGCTGGTGAAATACAACGGCGAACGGATTTGGTCGCGGCTGCCCGACGGGGTGGAACTCGACGACCTGATCTCGGCTGGCGTGTTCGGCCTGATGGACGCCATCAACGCCTTCGACATGACCCGGGGTGTGAAATTCGAGACCTACTGCGTCCCCCGGATCCGTGGCGCCATGCTCGACGAACTCCGGACGATGGACTGGGTCCCGCGGCTGGTGCGGAGTAAGGCGAGCAAGCTCAACGAGGCGGTCAAGCAGCTTGAGGCACGCCTTGGCCGCTCGCCCAACGAGAACGAGCTCGCTCAGTATATGGAGGTGAGCGTCAAGGAACTCGAGAAGCTGATCACCGACGCCAACGCGGTCAACCTCGTCAGTCTCAACAAGAAGTGGTACGAGACCGATAGCTACAAGGATGTCCGCGAGATCGACATTCTCGAGGACAAGAAGGGGGAGGATCCGACCAAGCGGATTCAGAAGTCGGACCTGATGCGGCTGGTAACCAAGGGGCTCAACCGCAACGAACGGCTGATCATCATCCTCTATTATTATGAAGAATTGACGATGAAGGAGATCGGGGCGACTCTCGACCTCTCGGAAAGCCGCGTCAGCCAGATGCACAGTGCCATCGTCAATCGCCTGCAGAGCCAGCTTGGGACTCGCCGTCCCGAGTTTGGCGCCACCGCCTAGCAGACTTCGCCGGTCGATCCGATCATCGCCCCAGGACGAGTTCCCCACGGACCTCGTCCTGATTTTTTTGTGCCACGGCATGCCGGACATGATTTCGCCAGGCGACTTCGAGTTGGTCCGTCGACCGCAGTCCATAGTGCTGGCGAAGGGCCAGGTCGTAGCCTTGCGAATCGACGGTCCGCAAGAAATCGATAAACTCGCGCTTCCCCCGTCGTGCGACGAGAAAGTCGGTGAGCGAAACGCTCGCCGCATAGCTCCACTGGGCCTCGATCGGCGACTCGAACAGCGCCGGGAGACTTGGCCAGCTATCGAGGAGGGCGAATTCCCGCAACTTTTCGCCACGGATCGCGTGCCGCCGCGCGTTGTCGTAGCGGCTAGCGATCCCTTCGTTCGCCCAGTCGGGGATCGCCTCGCCAAGCGAGGCGAGCAGCACGGTGTGGGCGACCTCGTGGCGCAGCAGCGGTTTCGCCAGCGCCAGACTGGCCGCCTCGATCGAGATGCGATGGTCGGCTCCCGCCGGATCGACCAGAATCCGGCCCCGCGACGGGCCTCCCACCAGGCGAAGGTGAATGGAGGTCGGCTGAGGGGCCGTCGGAAGCTCTCTCTCCAGCCACTCGGTCGCGATTTCGCCGCGGCACTCCTCCGCCAGGCGTCCCACTTCGGCCGCCTGCCATGCCGAGGGGGCCACCACCCGGAAGTTGGGGGTTTCGCACGCTGATTCGCCGGCGAGCAGGACGGGTGATAAGCTGCACCAACTCACCAGTGCAGCCAATCCGCCCCACAATGATATCGTTCCATCGAAATGCATCGTGGGACCTCCCTGTCCACTCGCCAAGTCGCCATCCATGGCAACCCGCCTTTACGGCAGCGGGGCCGATTATGCACGCTAGCGTCGCGATTTCCCAATAGCGGTTTTTTTGATGGCTGACAGCAGGCCATGCCTCGCGACGGTCCCACCTACAAATATCCCTGTTTTTCGGTAGAATCGACCGCGATAGCAGTGCGGCTCGCCGACCCCTCCCCCGACCCCACGAGTGCGGAAAACCCATGACCAATCCCTTCGATGCACGCGATTCGTTTTCCACCGGGAATGGCACCGCCGACCTCTATCGCCTCAGTCGGCTAGAGGATGCGGGGCTCACCAAGGTGGCCGAGCTTCCCTACTCGATTCGTGTGCTCCTCGAGAGTGTCCTCCGCAATTGCGACGACTATGTGGTGACCCAGCAGGATGTGAAGGGACTGGCCAACTGGGCCGCCACTTGCGGGGTGTTCGCGACCGCTGACCAGGCGATCGAGGTCCCCTTCAAACCCGCCCGGGTGGTGCTGCAAGACTTCACCGGGGTGCCGTGCGTGGTCGACCTGGCGGCGATGCGCTCGGCGATGGAGCGGATGGGGGGCGACCCGGCAAGGATCAACCCGCTGGTGCCGGTCGACCTGGTGATCGACCACTCGGTGCAGGTCGACTTCTATCGCGGCCCCGAGGCGCTCGAGCAGAATATCGAGATCGAGTTCGAACGGAATTTCGAGCGCTACCAGTTCCTCCGTTGGGGCCAGAAGGCGTTCGACAATTTCCGCGTTGTCCCGCCGGGGACCGGCATCGTCCATCAGGTCAATCTCGAGTACCTGGCGAAGTGTGTCTTCGTTCGCGACGGGGTTGCTTTCCCCGACACGCTCGTCGGCACCGACAGCCACACGACGATGATCGACGGCCTGGGGGTTGTCGGCTGGGGCGTGGGGGGGATCGAGGCCGAGGGGGTGATGCTCGGCCAGCCGATCTACATGCTGATGCCCGAGGTGGTTGGGATGAAACTCGTCGGCAAACTTCCGCCGGGGGCTACGGCGACCGACCTGGTCCTCACGGTGACCGAGCTGTTGCGCAAGGAAAAGGTCGTCGGCAAGTTTGTCGAATTCTTTGGCCCCGGCGTGAGCTCGATGCCGGTGGCCGACCGGGCGACGATCGCCAACATGAGCCCCGAATATGGGGCGACGATGGGATTCTTCCCAGTCGACGATCTCACGCTCCAGTACCTTCGCCAGACGGGACGGTCCAAGGAGGAAATCGAACTGGTGGAACGCTACTGCAAGGAGAACCAGCTCTTCCGTATCGACTCGGCCCCAATCCCCAAATTCACCAAGATGGTGGAACTCGATCTCGACACGATTCAGCCGTCGCTTGCCGGTCCGAAGCGCCCGCAGGACCGCGTCCCTCTCTCCAGTATGAAGCCGGCGTGGCACCACGCCCTGCAGAATGTCTACGAGAAATCGCCCGCCGCGGGAGGGGGTGCCGGCCGTTGGGAAGGGGAGGGGGGGAATGTCCCTGATCCCGAAGGGGCCGCCACGGCGACAGTGGCGATCGCCGATCCCGGCTACGAGGGGGTTTCGGTGACGCTCGATGGCGAGACCTTCCCCCTTCACCACGGGAGCGTCGTCATCGCGGCGATCACGAGTTGCACGAACACTTCGAACCCGAACGTCATGTTGGCCGCGGGGCTCGTGGCCAAGAAGGCAGCCGCGCGGGGACTCAAGGCGAAGCCGTGGGTCAAGACGAGCGTCGCTCCCGGCAGCCGCGTGGTGACCGACTACCTGCGGAAGAGCCACCTCGAAGAGGAGCTGGCCAAGGTCGGGTTCTACACGGTGGGCTATGGCTGTACCACCTGCATCGGCAATAGCGGGCCCTTGCCGCCCCCCATCAGCGAGGCGATCCGCGAGCACGACCTTGTGGTGGCGGGGGTGCTCAGTGGCAATCGCAACTTCGAGGGACGGATCAACTCCGACGTGAAGGCGAATTACCTGGCGAGTCCTCCCTTGGTGGTGGCCTACGCTCTGGCCGGCACGACCGACATCGACTTCGCCACCGAACCGATTGGCGTCGACACGGGGGGCAAGCTCGTCTTCCTCAAGGACATCTGGCCCGCGCACGATGAAGTCACTCAGGTGGTGGCGGCCAATGTCCTGCCGGAGATGTTCCGTGCCCAGTACGATGGGGCCCTCGAGAGCAATCCCAAGTGGAACGCCATCCCCACCAGCGAAGGAGGGATCTACGAGTGGGATGAGTCGAGCACCTACATCCAGGAGCCGCCGTTCCTGGTCGATCTCACCCCCAACGTCAACCCGATCACGCCGCTCGCCGGGGCGCGTTGCCTTGCGCTCCTCGGGGACTCGGTCACCACCGACCACATTTCTCCCGCGGGGGCGATTGCCAAGGACAGTCCGGCGGGGCGCTTTCTTCAAGAGCAGGGGGTCGAGCCGGTCGACTTCAACAGCTACGGCAGCCGTCGCGGTAACGACCGGGTGATGACTCGTGGTACGCTGGCCAACATCCGCATTCGCAACCACCTGGCCCCCGGAACCGAAGGGGGCGTGACTCGCTACCTGCCGACCGGCGAGGTGATGTCGATCTACGACGCCTCGCTAAAATATCAGGCCGATGGGACGCCGCTGGTGATTCTGGCTGGCAGCGAATATGGCACCGGCAGTTCGCGCGACTGGGCCGCCAAAGGGACATTCCTGCTGGGGGTGCGGGCCGTGATGGCCGTGAGCTTCGAGCGGATCCACCGGTCGAATCTCGTGATGATGGGAGTCTTGCCGCTGGAATTCGAAGCAGGGACGACATGGCAAACGCTCGGACTGTCGGGGGACGAGACCTTCTCGATTCCCGACCTGGGAGAGACGCTCCGGCCGCGGCAGATCCTCACGGTTCGGGCGGGGGATAAGGAATTTCCCGCGACCGTACGGATCGACACCCCTGTGGAACTCGACTACTACCGGCACGGCGGGATTCTGCAGTACGTGTTGCGGAAGCTTCTGCGGTAGTTGGAAGTTGGGGTGGTGTCATCGTAGCATGGGCACATTTGCCCGTGCGGAAGTTGGGATTGATGGGACACGGATCGTCACGGGTCCCAGCGGATCACCACGGATCAGAAGCTGCCGCTGGTGAAGCGTTTTCCGCGGGGGCGTTTTCTGATCCGTGGTGACCTGTACGATCCGCTTCAATCCGTGGCCTATCCATTACGTTCGCGTGGCGCACCGGCGGCACTTTTTGTGTATCATGTCGCTTGAGGTTTCCTTCACCGCAAGCTAGGGAGATACACCGCCGATGATCCGTTATTTCTGGACTGCCGTGGCACTGTTGGGCGTGGCCACCACGATGTTGGTGCGGGCTGCGGAGCCAACGTCGCCCGAGACTCCCTACAAACCGTCCGCCGAGAATCTCGCCGCGCGGGAGGAGTTCCGCGACGCGGCCTTCGGCATCTTCATCCACTGGGGCATCTACAGTGTGAAGGGAGAGGGGGAGTGGGTGATGAACAATGCCAAGATGACCATCGACCAGTACGAGCCCCTCGCGGAGAAGTTCAACCCGACCAAATTCGACGCGGCCGAGTGGGTCGCCTTGTTCAAGAACTCCGGAGCCAAATACATCACCATCACCTCGAAACACCACGATGGCTTTGCGATGTGGGATTCGGAGGTGAGCGACTACGACATTGTCGATCGCACCCCCTATCAGCAGGATGTGCTAAAAGCGCTGGCCGAGGAATGCGAGCGGCAGGGGATCAAGCTCTGCTTCTACCATTCCCATCTCGATTGGCGTCATCCCGACTACTACCCGCGAGGCCGGACTGGCCAGCACTCGGGGCGTCCGGACTCTGGGGATTTCGATCGCTACCTCGACTATATGGATGCCCAGCTTTCCGAACTTTTGAGTGGCGAGTATGGCCAGGTCGGAGCGATTTGGTTCGATGGTTGGTGGGACCAACAATCGAAACAGATGGGCAAGCCGGATGCCGACCCCCAGCAGACGCAGGTCGATTGGCGGCTGCGTCAAACCTACGACCTGATCCATCGCTTGCAACCGAGTTGCCTGGTGGGGAATAACCATCACGTCTCCCCCTTCCCTGGGGAGGACTTTCAGATGTTCGAGCGCGACCTGCCGGGTGAGAACAAAACCGGATATAGCAAGGATGCCGAGGTAGGCGCCCTCCCGCTGGAAACCTGTGACACGATCAATGGCAATTGGGGCTACCGCGCGAGCGACCAGAACTTCAAGTCGGTCAAGCAGCTTGTCCACTATCTGGTGAATGCCGCGGGGCGGAATGCCAACCTGTTGCTCAATGTCGGCCCATTGCCCGATGGTACGATCGATCCCGAATCGGCCGAGCGGCTCCTTGGCATGGGGAAGTGGCTTGAGACGTACGCCCCGTCGGTCCGAGGGACCCGGGGCGGTCCCGTCGCACCTCAGGATTGGGGCGTGACGACCCACCGTGGCGAGACGATCTATGTTCACCTGCTCAATCCCCCCGAGGCGAAGGAGGGCTGGCTCATCCTTGCGGGAACTGATCAGCTTCCCCAGGGAACACTCAAGCGGTTCGGAACCGAGACCGAAGTCACCACCCGACGGAATGACGCGGGATTACTGGAAGTGCAGCTTGCCAAACTCGATGAGATCGACACCGTGCTGGTGCTGGAATCCCCGTGAGGGGGACTCCACTCAACAGTGTCGCGCCCCGGCGGCTACCATCCTAGCTTCGTAGAGGGCGAGCGTCTCATCCGCCATCCGCTCGGCGTGATACCGGTCGACAACAGCCGCACGGCCGCTGGCTCCCAGTGAAGCCCTAGAACCAGGGTCGTCGACGAGTTCGAGCAGTTTTGTCGCGAGGTCCGACGTATCGAGCGGCTCGTGTAGCAGCCCCCCCTGCGTATCGGCCACAATTTCCGGAAAGCTGCCATGACGCGGCAGGACGACCGGCACCCCATTGGCCATCGCCTCGAGCACCGGCAACCCCTTGCTCTCGCGATAGACGGTCGGCAGGGCGAAGATCGAGAGCGACTGCAGAAACTCGATCTTGGCCGGGCGGTCGAGTTCCCCCACGTACTCGAATCGCCCCGCGAGCGGCCCGCTGGCGGCTTGTGAGACGACTTTGTCGAGATAGGGGCGATCTCCTTCACCCAGGTAACCCGCGGCGCGGACCTTCAACTCGAGATCAGGACGCCGGCGGGCCACTTCTTCGCACGCCTCGACCAGCAGGTGGAGCCCTTTTTCGTGGCAGACGCGGGCCAGCGTGCCAATGGTAAGTCGTGAAGGGGCCTCGACCACGCCATGCCCTTCGAGATCGAGCCCGTGAGGGATCACGTGGATCCGCCCGCGATCGATGGCCAGATAGTCGGCCATGAAGTCGGCGTAGGCCGTGTTGAGGGAGACGAAGGCGTCGACGTCGGCGGCACGCTCGCGGAGCAGCTCGCGCGCCTCGTCGTAGTAGGGGGGGCGGAGCTTCTCGAGGAAGATATCCTCACCCGAAAGCGCGCAAATCACGGGGGGACCGCAGCGCTGGGCCAGCAGCCGAGCGAAGCCAAGCTGCATGGTGTTCGAGAGCTGGACGACGTCGGGTTTCACTTCGTCGAGCAGCCATGAGACCAGCTTTTCGAGTTCCTTGCGCTGGTGGCCCAGCTCCCCGCGAAGCATCGAGACCGTCATGTCCCCAAGTTGCGCCGGGTCGACACTCGCTGCCCCCCGAGTCACCCAGTTGAGGAGCCGTGGGCTGTCGAGCCAGCGGTCGAGCCACCAGGGGGTGTGGCGGAACAGGCGAAACTTTTGCTGCAGGTAGACGTTGATCCCGCCGAAAAAGACGCGGTGCTGGCTCACGTCGACTTCGTCGGTGCGAATCGGCGTGTAAGTGGGAATCAACAGCACGTCGTGCCCACGGCGCTGGAGTGCCCGGGCGAGGGTGTTGTCGTGGAGACAACTCCCGCAGTACATGCCAGCGGCCCCGGCGGTGATGTAGGCGATGCGCATCCGGTTTGCGTTATGTGCGGGGAGGGAAGAATCGAGCGAGTCGCTCGTCGCTCGGCTTGGAGGTGACGAGCGAAACCAGCACGAGCGCCAGTGCCGAACCGAAGACCATCGGCACGACTGGCATCAGTTCGAGATGGAGTCCCGCCACCTGAAGTTTGAAGGCGTACGTATCCTCCTTGGCATATCCGCTGGCGTGGAACAACGAAAACCAGAGGACCACGGCGGTGAGGACCGACGCGTAGGCGCCCCACTTGGTGAGTCCGCGCCAGTAGACCGCCGCCAGGGCAAGCGGGAACAGGCTGCTGAAACCGCTGAAGCACCAGACACCGAGCGTAAAGACGTCGCGCGGTTCGAGCAGGCTCAGGGCGTAAGTGATGGCAACGATAGCGACGATAAACGTTCGGGCGACCCAAACTTCGGCCCGGTCGCTAAACCGTTCCCGTCCTCCGTAATGCATCAGAATATCCTCGGTGAACATCGTCCCCAGGCAGAGGAACTGACTATCGAGTCCGCCGAGGATGGCGGCGAGAATGCCCGCCGTGAGCAAACCCATCAGCAGGTCGCTCTCGGTCGATCGGACGAGGAACGACAGCACCCGGTTGGGCTCGGCTTCCACCGCGGCGGGAAGTTCCATGCCAGAAGCCCACATGCCCAAGAGAACGCAGGGGGCCCACAGGACGAGGATGAAGATCGGATGCATGATCACCGGGAGCTTGAAGGTATTGGCACTCCGCGCGGTGAGCCACTGCTGGAAGATGTGGGGGAACATGCCGATGGAGAGGGGGACCAGCATGTAGCTCAGGAAGCGCGAGGGGGAGATCGTTTGCGTCCGCTTTTCCAGGGGAATCGATTCCCCGAGCGCTTGCAGGTTGGCAATCAGTGAGTCTTGTTTGCCAAGTTGGAAGGCGAGAGTGACGAACATGGCGACTCCCAGCCCCATGAAGATGAGCGTTTGCAGGGCATTGGCCCACGCCGTGCCGCGCATCCCGCCGAGAAAGACATAGATCAGCACGACCAGGCAGACGACCAACGACGCGACGTGGCGGGGGACTCCTCCCCGCGAGCCGGTCGCACCCGCGTAGCCGTCGCGCTCTCCTGTATTGGGGTTTACGCTTCCTTGCTCGAAAAATGCGGGAAAGGTCCCTTCGGCGAAGGTCGCGCCCTCGACTTTGCCATCGACCACGTGCCCCTGAGTGACGACGTTGATCGACACCCCGGCCGACAGGACCCCGATCAGGATATAGGGAATCACCATACTCACGAGGATCGGGAACAGGACGAGCCCGATGCGATCGCTTCCGAGCCGGTCGCGAAAGAATTGAACTTGGGTTCGATAGCCGTAGCGATGCCCCCACTGCCAAAGTTTGACCCCCAGCAGGAAGAAACAGAGCGAATGGATGATCCCGCTCGAGGAGGCAAGCAGACCGAAGACCCCGACCCCTTGCTTGTACGACTCGGCGGTCGAACCGACCAGCGCGAAGGCGGTCATCGCCGTGCCGAAGAGCGACAGGAGCAGCAACACCGGGCCAATCGTATGGCTCGCCAGCATGAAGTCGGACGAGGTCCCGCGAGAAACCTGGTTGGCAATGATTCCGACCAGCAACAGGAGGCCGAGATAGACTCCGATAATCAATAGCTGCGTCACTGCCCCTGTTCCTCCTCGGCCAGGTCGGCGGGCCAGGCGTAGCGAGTCGCCAGATACCAGACCAAGGCCGTTACCAGCGAGAGCCCCATGTGGTAGACGAGACCAACGGGCAATATGCCTCCCACCAATTCGGTGCGGTGCCAGTTCCAGAAGTCCTGGTGCAGGACGATGAGCAGCAGCACCAGCAGCCAGACAAAGTGCTTCATTGTCGCTCGACCCGACTGGTTCATACGGAGGCTCTCCTTGGCCCTGGGGAGTGCAAGTGTAACAAAACGGCCTGTTCGGGGGCATGGCCTGTCGTCAGCCGATTCATGCCGTGGCGGGAAGTGGTCGCGGGTCGTCGGTCACGATTTCCAGGAGTTCGACCGCCCGTTCGCCGTCGATAAGGATGCAGGCCGAGCGGGCGAACACCGTTTCCCCCTCCTCACGGCGAAAGTAGCGGGCCAGGTTGGGGCCCAGGGTGACGCGCCAGAGGGCGAGGAGTTCGACTTCGCGGAGCAGATTGTTTCGGATCAATATCCGCCCCAGGGGGGCTGTTTGGGCCTCGATGGCCGTCCGGACGTGGGCCGGCAGCCCGGCGAGCGCGATCCGCATGATTCCGCATTGCACCACCTGGTCGTCGGTGTTGCGAGTCAGCAGGCTTTCGCGAGCGTAGTACGCTTCACCCTTCCGCTCCTGCATCACGTTGACCTTGACGAGCGCCTCGTGATAGGCCTCGAGCGTCATCGTCATGTGCCCGTGGTGCGAGAGGAGTGTCGCGTAGACCTCGGGCAGATCGCTGGTTCCCACGGCATCGAGCGTGGCAAGCTGGGCGAGGTCGTCGTAGAACGCTCCTGTCAGATCGAGCAGCCGGGGGAGGTGGGCAAGGCTGTCGTCGCGAGTGATGCCAACGGGATCTGCCATACCACGAAGGGGGGTGGGAGGGTTCTTGGGAAAATCGCTCCGCCCTGAAGGCCTCGGACTCACACGCGCGCGGCGTGTTTGACCTTTGCCGCGTCTGGCGCGAGGGAGCTGTCGTCGGCTTCGCTCGTGGCTCCAGGCCAGTTGCTCTCGGCGCCAACCGTGTCGAAGAGATAATCGACACCGCGTCGCACGATGGGCGAGGTCGTCATACCGGCACCGGCGAGACTCATGACCACCAAACTTGTGGCGGCCACCGAGCCGGCAAAACTGCCCGAGGGCTGTTGCTGGCTCTCGATGAATTGCAGCACGCTCGGCAATGCGCGGGCGCGTCGCCAACTCGCGAGGGGATTGAACGGGCGAAACAGCTTGAAGCTCGCGACACCAAGAGCGAGCAACGGAGCAAGGTCGTCGTGTGCGACTTGCCAGGTAAGGGTCCGACTATTGTCCTGTTGGGGGGCAAATGTCTCGATGGGGAGCGATGCCGTGCGGTTCCAATCGATCAGGTCGGCAAGCGACCATGTGCCGACGACCACGCGCGCCGCGAAGCTCTGGTGACCGTAGCGGGTTCGCACTCCTTCGATCCCTCCATGGAGATCGATGAAGGCCTGCATCCGTTCGGCCAGGGTTGGGTAGGCGACCGGCATACCCGTGAGGGCAAAGGTCGCCCGGACCAGCATGGTGGTTGCCAGGTGGGGAAGGTTGTCGTCGGTGGCGCTCCAACCCCCGCACGGGAGTTGCCGGCGTGCCAGCCAATGGAGGCTGCCGATCAACAGTTCGCTCAGATCCCCCTGGTAGGCGGAGTCGGAGGGGGTCTCGATTTCACTCAGCCGCGAGCCATGTTGCTCCGACGAGACTAGCCCCGCGACCGCCATGGCCGTCGCGACGACAGGGCTGGCCCATTCGAGTTGCCAGTCGATACCAGTCGCGGCCGGCAGACTCGTTCCACTTGAGGTTGCGACAGTCCCTTCCGTGTCAGGAAAGGTCGTCGACGTAATGTTGGTCACCATTCAGAAGGTTCACAAAAGGAAGGCGGCTCCCAGGCGGCCGCCGAGTGCCTTGCGAGGTCTTTTGACTGCTAGGCACGTACCAAACACGATTGGGAAGTATGGTCAGCCGAGTGGCGGCTGTCGAGGTAGCGCGACCCGCAAAGGGGGAGCGAAACGGCATCGCCTCGCATTAAAACCATGGCTGGCAAGGCTTTGCGACCAAAAGCCAATCCCGGTTCCCGCACGCCGGGTGTGGGGGTGGGTTGCCGGCAAGTCGCCGATCCGGGCCCCTCAGACTCGCTCGAACAACGACCGATGGATCGGCAAACCGGCCTGCCGCTTGCGCCGCTCGAAGTGGGTCAAATAATCGAGATCGTGCTCTGCCGGGCGTTCGGGGACCTGTTTTGGCCCGGCAAGCTGGGGAATTTCCGCCAGCAACTCGAGCGTGGTCGAGAAATACTCCTCGACGTCGGTCCAAAAATGAAATTCGGCCCCCGGCTTGAGCGCGCGAGCCACGTCGGCCAGGAATTCCGGGGTCAGGACACGGCGCTTGCGGTGCCTCGCCTTCCACCATGGATCGGGAAAGTACACATGGACCGCAGCGAGGCTCGCCTCGGGGAGCAGCTCGCGAAAGATGCGCAATCCATCTCCATGGACCATCACCGCATTCGGGAGCGAACGCCGAGCAAGCCGTGCCGCACTGAATCGGGCGTACTTGTGGGCGACCTCGATCCCCAGAAAGTTGCGATCGGGCTTCGCCATGGCGGCGTTCTGAAGAAAGAGCCCCTTGCCGCTGCCGACTTCAACTTCCAGTGGCCATTCGTGCGCGAAGAGCCGCGCGGCATCCCATGGCTGCGGCAGGTCGTCGAACGTTTTGAAGTGACGACTCAGGTCGAGATTGGGATTGACCGGGCGTACGGCTCGTCGTCCCATGGCAGCCAGCTTTGTTGGAGGAAATGGAGAGAAAGAGTGGGGGAGATCGAAACCTTACAACTCTCGACGAGCGGCCGTGCGCTCGCGAAGCAGTTCCACGGGGAGCGGAACCCCCCGGATCTCTCCCTCGCAAACCAACTCCTCTCCCACGAAACATTCGAAGCGGCTGCGGACCATCGCCCGGGGACGCATGGCGACACGCTGCGAGACGATCACCAGGCGATCGCCGGGGAGGACCATCCCGCGGAACTTGACCCCTTCGAGGCCCCCAAAGCCGACCATCTCGACCTGCATCAGCTTGTGACGCTGCATCTGGTAAGTGCAAAGCTGGGCCGCCGCCTCGCACATCATCACCCCGGGCATCAGGGGAAGACCCGGCATGTGACCCCGGACCCAGAACTCGTCGGGGGCGACATCCTTGTAGCCGACACAGAGGCCGCGCTCGGGATCGTCGAGCACGATGGCCGTGAGTTGCTCGAACTCGTGGCGCTGGGGTAAGTGGCGGTGGATTTCGTCGATATCCGCCACAATCTTGGTGAGGTCGAGGGTCGAGATGTCGAGAATCAAGTCCTTACCGACCACCGCTCCGAATCCTATTTCATACGCCTTGGTGTTGTTGGCTCTCCACGACAGAGATCACGACCTAGGGCCCCATTTCTTCCTAGGGCCCAGCTTCTCTGCGGAGAGACGAGACAAAGGAGGATCGTGTCAGGTGCGGACCTTTTGACGACGCTGCTTGCGCGGACGGCTGCACGCCGGGCGGGCACCGTGGTTGGCTTTCTTCACTTTGCGACCTGGTTTGGCCATGGGAGGTCCTGTGGGTGGGAAGTGGAGGAAAAATGAGGATGCATTAGCCCCAGCGATGCGGGCCAGAATCCTGGAAGTTTAGCAAGTATTCCCCACCCGCGAAAGGCGAGGCACGGCCAGCGTGCTGACGAAAAAACGAGCTTCGCGCTCCCTAGGATTCGGCCTTTTCGGTGGCTTTCTCCGTCGATTTCGCCTCCTTGGCCTTCCCCTCGGGCTGCTTGTCGGTGAGGTCCCAGGCCGTGAGCCAGGTGATTTCGGTCGGCTCCAGGCCAAACTCCTCGACCAATCGCTCATGCATGTCGGCCAGGTGGCCGGCACCATAAAAGACCCCTAGCTTCTGCTTGCCGCCGTCGATCTCGCGTCGCAGGACCTCCAGGGCCTTGATGTTGCGGCCGTGAATGAGCGTGTTCCCTTTCTTGCCACCTAACGACGTGAGCAACTCCTCCATGTCGGAAAACTGCTTGGCCATCGCGATCTTGAGCCGGCGGGGACGGTCCTTCGAAAAGTAGGCCGACAGGAAATCGACGTCGCTCGTCTGCCTCTGGCCCGGGTTCTTGTTCTGGGCTGCGATCGATTGCCCAACCAGCCGCATGTACATCGAGAAGAGGCTCTCCTTGCGTTCTTCCATTGCATTGAGGAACTCATCGGGAGTCATATCGGCATGGACGAAATTCGCCTTGGTGTAGTCGATTAGCTCCAGTTGGTGCTCGAGGGCGAGCATATCCTTCATGCCGTTCTGCATCGCACCGAGCGCGTGGCGGCTGGAGGCCTTGGTGCCACGCTCGATGCGGGTTCCCTCGGGGGCGACCAGCTCGTAGAGCAGGGCGTCGTAGGCATCGAATCGCTGGTTGAGGTCCTCGTAGTAGGTGGCATCCCCCACGTGGATCGCCCCGACGAGGTCGACTTCCAACGATTTCTCACCTTCCGCAGTCCCCTTGGGCTTGTAGCGGACTACCGCGGTCTGCAGCGACTTGGGCTTCCCCTGTTCGTCGTACTCCACTCGGACCCATTTCGTCCCGGCGGCATGCTCCTCGGTTTTGCGCTTGCTATCCTCCTTGGTGGCCTTGGAGTTTTTGGCGGGGGGGGCCGTCTCCTCCGCGGCGCCAATGGGGGGCGTCGCAGTGGGGGCTGTCTCGGCGGGGGCTGTCTTGGCGGGGGCTTCCTGTGTGGCCGGTTGGGCCGAGGCAGGAAGGAGCAACAATGCCCAGCAGCCAGCGGCCACTAGCAGCCAGCAGATGCGAGGAATGGGCGAACCAGATGAAGTCGTCTGCATTGCAAGCAACCCTTCGCGACTGGGGGGATGCGGGTAGGTCTGGGGGGGCGGCCCGTTGCGGCCCCCAGGCTCTAAGTATACGGCCCGGCGGTGTTCCAGGGCAATTCTGCTCCGTCCGTGGAGAAAACGGCCTCTCCAGGGCGTTTTCTGGGCCTTCCCGGGCGGGGTGATGTGGCTGGGGGGCCAAAGAGTCGTGCCAGGCAGGAAAGTCGCAATTTTCGTTACGCCTTACCAAAGTTACTCAACTCGCAAGAACGGCACATCCGATACTACCCACACAGACAAACTCTAATCGGGTGGGCCAGTGCATTTCGCGCCAGGTTCATGCGCCTCAGCACAAGGGTAGTTTCAAAACATGTCTGCCTCCAAATTTCGAAAATTGGGCTTGGCACTAGCGCTTCTCATTGGTTCCACCTCTGCGGCGCGAGCCCAGTTCGACGACCAGCACAGTCCGTTCTACGGACCGTCGAACGACTTGCAGTGGTTCGAGCCAATCGACCTCGATCTCGACGGCCGCGGCCTGCGGAACCGACCCGGGTTCTTCGGCCGGTTTGAAAAGCAGTATGGGACGATCTCGGGCGAACGGATCGAAGTGGGCGACCCCCACACGGTGCAGCGGATGTTCCGCATCTGGAATGCCGTTCCGCTCGATCCCGAGCTGGGAATTCCGATCCAGCCGGTGCTGTTGACAAACAGCATCCAATCGGCGATTCCGCGTGCTGATTTCAATCTTGGCGATCGCTATGAAGTCGGCTTCTGGCACGAAAACGGCAACGGCTGGCTGATCGGCGTGCTCGATGGCCCCGACTCGAATCAGAGTTTCAACATCGGGCTTAATGGTGGTTCTCAGACGGGATCGGGGGGACTCGCCTCGCCATTTGGTGACGTGTTTGTTTCCTTCCGCACTGATGTGGGGACACTCGCTGGCTTCCTCGATATCGATAGCGGAGTGCTTGATGGGATCCTCGCTGGCGACTCTGATGGCGACGGCATTCTCGACGGCGATGATTTTGACGACGACCTTGACCGCGACGGCCTTCATGGTTCGATCGGCGTCGACATTCTTCCCCCAGGAAATGAACCTGACGCGGTGATCATTGGTATCGATCCTGACTATGATGATCTGGTGACGCTCACCACCGCCTTCGGAACCGTCAACCTACGTAACAAGACAAAGGTCAATGGATTCGAGCTGATGCGGATGCATCGTCTTGATAACTCCCACTACCAGGTGAGCCACCAGCACAATCAGTTCGATATCTTCTACGGGGCGCGTTTCCTGCAGATCGACGACCAGTTTGTCTTCAGTGGCGACGGCGGTCTGGTGCTCGGCGAAAGCATGTGGGATACCCAAATCGTCAACAACATCGTCGGACCGCAGGTCGGTTTCCAGTACAACCGCCACAACGGCCGCTGGGTGTTCGACACGCAAGGCCGGTTCATGTTGGGGTACAACGTGCAGAACTGGGAGCAGGTCGGCTTCATCGGCGAAGACCTGCTGCCGGGACGGGCGAACCATCCCCTCTACGCCCGGGCGAAGAGCTTCGCCTATGGACGTAGCGAGGATGCCCTCACCCCGGTGGCCGAACTGCGGGCCAATCTCTCCTACCACGTGACCGACTCGATCGCCCTCAAGCTCGGTTACACCGGCACCTTTGCCGACAACATCAGCCGTGCGGGCAACCACGTCGACTATGCCTTCTACGAAAATGGCAAGGTGATGGGTTTCCGCGAAGGGGGGAGCGAGCAATTGTTTATCAACACCGTAAACATCGGTATCGAAGTCACGCAGTAAGCTCCAGAGGTGTCCCGGGCCGAACCACCCGGGACACCGATCTGGTTCTTCTCCTTGATCTCACGCTCCCAGAGGTACGGTTGCTTGATTTGCGAGCAACAGCTTGAGATCGGTGGCAAAAAGGGAGCCATGCTCCGGTCGACGCGGGCTGGCGAGAATACTGTCTTGCCGTTGGGTACGAGGTTTGCTATCCCTTAGCCCCCTTGTCGTACACGCGGCAAGGGAGTGTTGTGATGCCCCACCCGCATCGAGTCGCCCCTTCGCCGGCATCAGGCCGCGAACCCCCAAGAGGCTTCCGTGGTTGGACCGAATCGAAGCAGGCCAATTCCCTTCCCTCCAGGCAAGGGGAGCGTTGCGGCTGGTCCCGGGGCCAACGATCCGATTGCAAGCGACTTGACGACACTTGCCGAGTTGCTCGCCTTTCGGGCCAATGAATCGGGAGACCGGCTCGCCTTTCGCTTCGTGGCCGACGGGTCGGAAGCCAGAACGCTCTCCTATGGCGAACTCTATTGGCAGGCCCGCGGTGTCGCCACCGAACTACAGCAGCGGGGACTGACGGGAGAGCGGGCACTGCTGCTCTACCCGGCGGGACTCGACTTCATCGTCGCGTTTTTTGGTTGCCTGCTGGCCGGAGTCGTGGCGGTCCCTGCCTATCCGCCTCGGAAGAACCGCCACACGGAGCGCATCGCGGCCATCGTCGCCGACGCCGACGCCCGAATCCTGCTGAGCACGTCCGAATCGCTTGCGCGGATCGAATCCTTGGTGGCTCCGGACTCGATGCTACGCGCGATGTCGCGACTCGCCACCGACACGATGGCAAGCGATGCCGCTCAAGTCTGGCAGCCGCACTCGCTTAAGGACGATCGCCTGGCGTTCCTCCAATACACTTCCGGTTCCACGGGACAGCCAAAGGGGGTGATGCTGACGCACGGCAACCTGATGGCCAATCTCGCACGGATCGCCTCCGGGTTTGAGACGAGCCAGCGCGACGTACTCGTTTCCTGGCTTCCGCTCTATCACGACATGGGGCTCATCGGCGGGGTGCTCCAGCCGGTTTACTCGGCGATCGAGACGACGCTACTCGCTCCCGCCCAGTTCCTGCAGCGTCCTTTGATTTGGCTACAGACGATCTCCGACATGGGAGCCACGATCAGCGGGGGGCCGAATTTCGCTTACGAGCTGTGCCTCCACCGGATTGCCGACGACCAACTCGGCGAGCTCGATCTAAGCCACTGGGAGGTTGCCTTCAATGGCGCCGAACCAATTCGCGCCGCGACCCTGGAACGGTTTGCGAGTCGCTTTGCTCGTTGCGGCTTCAGGAGAGAGACGTTTTATCCCTGTTACGGACTTGCCGAAGCGACGCTCCTCGTGAGTGGTGGGAATCGCCGCGGACGCTACGTCACCAAGGGGTTCGACCTCAAGCAACCGCGCGATCGCCTCCCCGATCAGCCGCAGGAGCAGTCCACGCGGCTCGTGAGCTGCGGGACTCATTTTGCCGAGCACGACATCCGCATTGTCGACCCCCACACCTTACAGGAATGCCTGCCACGCGAAATCGGGGAAATCTGGGTCGCGGGCCCCAGCGTTTCGCAAGGATATTGGAACCAGCCCGTGGCGACCGACGAGACCTTTGGCGGGCGTCTCCCTGATTCGCCTCATCGCTATTTGCGGACGGGGGATCTCGGAACCCTGGCCGCGGGCGAGCTGTTCGTCACGGGTCGCCTCAAAGAGACGATCATCGTGCGCGGCGTGAATTACTACCCCTGCGACGTCGAGCAGGTGGTCGATGATGCCTGTGCCGGCCTTCCCCATGGCGGTTGCGCGGCCTTCGCCATGTCGACCGAGCGGGGAGAGGAATTGGGGATTGCGGTGGAAACGCAGCGTCATCAGTCGCTGACCGCCAATGTCGTGGCCGACCTCGCTTGCCGTCAGCTTGCCGAGAGCCACGGAATTGCGCCAGCCGCGGTGTTTATCGTCCGGCCTCATGCCTTGCCACGGACTTCGAGCGGCAAGTTGCAGCGGCTCGCCTGTCTCGCGGGATTACGCCAAGGGGAGATCCCACTAGTCGATGCGTGGTATCGACCGGGGCTCGATCTGCCGGGTGCGACGGAGTCGCCGGCACTTCGTCCGACTCGGTGCGCGGCCGAGGAGCCATCCCAAGCGGCCGCGGCACGGGACGAAGTCCATGCGCTGGTCGTCGATGTGCTGACCCGGCGCACGGCCATCGCCAGCGGGCAGGTCACGTCGGCAACTCGTCTCGCCGACTTCGGACTCGACTCGCTCGCCTGGATGGAGGTGGTTGCCTCGTTCGAAGCAGAACTCGGGATAAAGCTGCAAGAATCCGATCTTGCCAGATTGACCACCATTGGCGACCTGGTCGGCTCGCTCCACGAGAGTCGGATCGCCACGGCCCAGCCGCGGCGACTCGCGCGTGGCGACTACGATTTTGCCCAGTCCCCCGAGTATCTGCGATTCAAGGAGACGCTCAGGCTCACCCAGCGGGCAGGGGTCGAGAATCCCTATTTCACCGTCCATCAGGGGACGACCGCCGATCGAACGACGATTGACGGCCGCGAGTATCTCAACTTCTGCAGCTACAACTACCTTGGCATGTCGGGAGATCCCGTGGTCACGCAGGCCGCACAAACGGCACTCGCGCGGTATGGGTCGAGTGTCTCGGCGAGCCGGCTTGTCTCGGGGGAGAAGCCGATCCACTCCGAGCTCGAAGAGAAGATCGCGAGTTGGCTCGGCGTCGACGCCGCGATCACGCTGGTCGGGGGGCATGCGACCAATGTGACGACGATCGGCCACCTGTTTGGGCCGGGGGACCTGGTGCTCCACGACGCCTTGGCCCACAACAGCATCGTTCAAGGCTGCCAGCTTTCGGGGGCCACGCGGCGGGCCTTCCGCCACAACGACCCCGCGGCCTGCGAGCACATCCTGCGTCGACTTCGATCCGAATACCGCCGCGTGCTGATCGCGATCGAAGGGGTCTACAGCATGGATGGCGATATCGCACAGTTACCGGAATTCGCGCGACTCAAAGAACAGTACCAATGCTATCTGATGGTCGACGAGGCCCACTCCCTGGGGACGATCGGGCCGAGGGGGCAGGGGATTGCCGCTCAATACGACCTCGACCCGCGACGAGTCGACCTGTGGATGGGGACCTTGAGCAAGTCGCTCGGAAGCTGCGGCGGTTATATCGCCGCCGCTAGCGAGATTGTCGAGTACCTTCGCTACACGGCCCCTGGATTCGTTTACAGCGTGGGGATGACCCCCGCCAATACCGCGGCGGCCCTGGCGGCATTGCGCCAACTCGAACGGCACCCCGAGCGGGTCGAGCGACTTCAGCGGAACTCGGCCTATTTCCTCGAGTTGGCCCGCGAGCACAAACTCGACACGGGGGAAAGCGCGGGAACGCCCATCGTGCCGGTCATCACCGGCAGTTCGATCATGGCCCTCCAGTTGTCGCAGCGGCTGTTCGAGGCCGGGATCAACGTCCAGCCGATTCTCCACCCGGCGGTGGAGGAGCAGGCGGCACGGTTGCGATACTTCATCACGTGCGACCACACTCCCCAGCAGATAGAGCGGGTGGTGGAGGTCACGGCACGTCACTGGCGCGTCTTGCAGCAGCAAACGGCTGCTGCCTGAGACGGGAGCGGCGACTTCGCGATTTGGGGCGGCTCCACCGACGGAATGGGCGGAGGTGGTCGGCAGCGGGTGCCGCAGGCGACATTGTCCCCATCTCGGCAGCGAATATACTGAAAGAGTCCCCCGCGCCGGCCCCCATGCCCAGGAACAGAAGCCATGTCGCAAGCCATTGTCGATCCGAACGAACTCCGCCGCTTCGCGATGATGCTCAAAAAGTTCAACGCCGAGCTCGAAGGGGGGCTCAATTCGCTGTCGGCGCAGCTCCAAGGGCTAAGCGCCACCTGGCGCGACCAGGAGCACAAGAAGTTTGTCGACGACTTCGAGCAGCACATCAAGGCCATCGCGCGAACCATCGAAGCGACCAACGAGCATGTGCCGTTCTTGATCCGCAAGGCCGAGCGGATCGAAGATTATCTCTCCCAGCGCTAATTCTGGGCCGCTCCCGCTTCCTCCTTTGATTCCTCTCATGGCCGGTCCTGCCTACATCCAAAACACCGCCGCGATCGAGGCCACTCGCGTGGCGCTCGCCAAGTTCGCTCACCAGGTGGGGGATGCGCTCACCGAGCTCGAGGCCGAGATGCGGCGGATGCTCGACTGGCTGGAGCACGACCGGCCCCGCTATTGGAAGCACGCCGTCCGCGAGGCTTGGGATGGAGTCGAGCAGGCGAAGCAGGATCTTCATCGCTGTCTGATGTACCCCATTGGCGACGAACGCCCCAGTTGCACCGAGGAGCGGCAGGCGCTCAAGCAGGCCGAGGCCCGCCTGGCCTACTGCCAGGAAAAGACCGAACGCCTCAAAGGCTGGTGCCGCGAGCTGCGCCACGAGCTGTTCGAATACGAAGGGCGGATCGCCCAGCTCAAGGAGATCACCGACATCGACGTCGCCCAATCGGTGGCCCTCTTGGGAAAAATCCTCGACAGGGTGGCCGAGTACCATTTGCTCAAGGCTCCCAACTCGCGGGAGATTCGCGGCGTGACTCACTTCAAGCTCGAATCACCTGACGATGCCGCAAGTTCCTCCTCAAGCAAAGGGGCCGCCGAGAGCAGCGGCGAGGAAGTCGCGCCGCATGAAGTCGAGCCGAATGAAGTCGAGGAGAGCGAGCGATGAAAGGGTGTGACCTCGACAGCGGCGCGGCCCGCATTCGGCTGGCAATCAAGGAATTGCAGGACACCTGGGGAGCCACCTCGGAGGAATGGAACGACGAGACCTCCCGCGCGTTTGCCGAGCATCACCTGGAGCCTTTGATTCCGATTGTGAAGAGTTCCCTCGACGCGATCTCCCGCATGGATATGCTTCTCAATCAAGCCTTCCGCGACTGCGAAAAGTAAACTCTCATTGATCCCACCCCGGTTTCCCTCCCCACGATAAGCCCTTGCCTCCAGACCCCCTCTCGACGATCCGTCAGCTCGAGTTGCTGCGCGACCTCCAGCGGCTGGCCAACGATCGGCATGCCGCGGAGCAGCAGGTGGCGCGTGCCTGGACGGAGGGAAAAGCGGCAGCCGAAAAACGAAACAAGCAGGCACTCGACAAGCACAACCAGGAATTCGAGGGTTCCAAACTCGCGACTCAAAGCGGCTACGAACGAGAGTCGCAATCGCGAACCGACAAGTACGAACAAACCCGCGCTCAATTGCAGGAGGAGTACCGTCGAGTTCGCGACGAAGTCGAAACCCGCTACACCACGGGGAAGCGAGACGCGACCGAGGCTCACAAGCAGGCCCGCTGGCAGGCGTTGGCCGTCTTCGACGCGGCGAAAAACAATCCCCGCGAGTCGCTCGACGAGTATCTCAAGCAACTGGGGGGGCAGCGTGGGGAACTCGCTCAGGTCGAGCAGAACGGGACCCAGCTACTGCGGAATCGCCATCTCTGGCACCAGGGTCTCGAGGAGATCGCGGGTCGTCGTCCAGGAGAGCCGGGCTCGACGCCCCCCACTTCCCTGGCCGACGCCGAGCTGCAACTTAGCAATCACGTGGCCGCGTTGCACGCGGCCTACGATCGACTCGCCCCCGTGGGACGCCTGTTCGAAGGGGGCTGGGTCCTTGGCATCGTGGCCCTCGCGATCGTCCTGGTGCTCCTACCCCTTGGCCTCATCGTGGGTTGGCCGGCGATCGTCACGTGGGTTGGAGGGCTCGTGGGAGGCCTGCTCCTGGGGGGGGGACTCTCCAGTTTTCTTTGGCGCCGCGCACGGCGCGAGGCGACGACACAGTTTGAGCAGGTCCACGAGCACCACGTCGCCGCGGTCGCAGCCATTGAGCAATGTGCCGCCGCCGCACGCGAAAAAAGCCGACGCGACGCCCAGCGGCTGATCGAGCAGCGCGACGCCGAACTCGCGGCAGCCGACAACGAGCTACTCCTCACCAAGGAGCGGCTCGAACGCGAAAAGATTGAGGGACATGCTCAGGCCGACGCGACCTATCCGCCCCAATTCTCCACCCTCCGCGACGAGTACCAGACGGCGACCGCCGCGGCCGAAACGGCCTTCCAGGAGCGGCGGGCCGAAGTCACTCGGCGGCACGAGGAAGGTCTTCGCCAAGCGGAGGAGCAACTCAAGTCGACACTTGCCCAACTCGAGGGTGAGCGCGCCACTGGTTGGGAAACGCTCCAGACAGCATGGCATTCGGGGTTCGACGCCATCCATGCGACATGCGACCAGATGCGCGCCTGGTGCGACGAGCATTTCCCCGACTGGCACCACACCGACTATGTCACCTGGCCGAAGCCGACCGAACCGGTGATGGCGGTCCCGTTTGGCGAGGCGTGCCTCGAGCTGGCGAAAGTCAAGCACGCGATGCCCGCCGACCCGCGGCTCGCGCCCGCCGTCGCCCAACTCAAGATTCCCACTTTGTTGACACTGCTCGAACAGCCCTCGCTGGTGGTGAGTGCCGAAGGAGAGGGGCGTGCGGCGGCGGTCGAGATCTTGCAGACGATGATGGTTCGTCTGCTGACGGCGATGCCACCAGGGAAGATCCGCTTTACCATCTGCGACCCGCTCGGGCTGGGAGAGAGCTTCTCGTCGTTCATGCACCTGGCCGACTTCGACGAGGGGTTGATCCATGGGCGGATTTGGAGCGAGTCGCGCGACATCGACGAGCAACTCGCCCGACTCACGAACCACATGGAGACGATTCTGCAAAAGTACCTGCGGAACGAGTACGGATCGATCCACGAGTACAACGCCCAGGCGGGGGAGGTGGCCGAGCCGTTCCAGGTGCTCATGATCGCTAATTTTCCGCACAACTTTACCGACACTTCGGCCCGGCGGCTCTTGAATCTCATCACCGGGGGGCCTCGCTGTGGAATCTATGTCCTCCTTTCGCTCGACTCGCGTCAGCGGCTGCCGAACGACTTCTCGCTCGACGATTTGCTGGCCCCCGCGGTCCATCTCGTCTGGAATGCGACGGCAAAACGGTTCGTCTGGAAGTACCCGGCCTTCGAGCAAATGCCGCTCACGCTTCCCGCGCCTCTCGACGATCAAAAACTCGTCAAGCTCATCAAGCAGGCAGGGGCGACGGCCAAGGACTCGATTCGTGTCGAAGTCCCCTTCTCGGTGGTGACCCCAGCACCTGATGAAATGTGGAGAGAGGACTGCGCCGACGAACTGAGAATTCCCCTCGGGAGGACTGGGGCCAATCGCCTCCACTACGTCCGGCTCGGCAAAGGGACCTCGCAACACTTGCTCGTTGCCGGCAAGACCGGCTCGGGTAAGTCGACCTTTCTCCATGCCCTGGTGACCAGCGGTGCGATGCACTACAGCCCGCGGGAACTCGAGTTCTATCTGGTCGACTTCAAAAAAGGGGTCGAGTTCAAGTCCTACGCCACCCACGAGTTGCCCCACGCCCGGGTGATTGCCATCGAAAGCGAGCGCGAATTTGGCCTCAGCGTGCTCGAACGGCTCGATCAGGTTTTGCGAGAGCGGGGCGAAAAGTTCCGCGAGGCAGGAGTCCAGAATCTGGCCGACTACCGCGCCGCCCGGCCCGACGAGGCGACCCCGCGGGTGCTGTTGGTGATCGACGAGTTTCAGGAACTCTTTGTCCAGGACGATCGTCTCGCCCAGTCGGCGGGGCTCTTGCTCGATCGGCTCGTGCGGCAAGGGCGGGCGTTTGGAATGCATGTCCTGCTCGGTTCGCAGACGCTGGCCGGGGCCTACTCGCTTGCCCGCAGCACGCTGGGGCAGATCGCGGTGAGGGTGGCACTCCAGTGCAGCGAGGCCGACGCCCATTTGATTCTGAGCGACGAGCGGAACCAGGCGGCCCGGTTCCTCAGCCGCCCGGGCGAGGCGATCTATAACGACCAGAATGGGCTGGTCACGGCCAACCAACCTTTCCAGGTCGTCTGGCTCCCCGATCGGGAGCGGGCCGAATCGCTCGAGCAAGTCTCGCAGTTAGCCGAGTCGCGAGGGGTGGTGGCACCGCCGCCGATTGTGTTCGAGGGAAATGCTCCCGCCGATCCCCGCGAAAACAATGCCTTGGGGGGAGTTCTCAAGCGACCTGCCGTGCCGGCAGGGGTGGAGGGAGCGGCAAGTTCGGGTTCGTTTGCTCACACGGCGTGGCTTGGATCCGCCGTGGCGATCAAGCCTCCCACGTCGGTCACCTTTGCGCGGCATGGGGGGAGCAATCTGCTCCTGGTGGGGCACCAGGGAGGGGCCGCGCTCGGCATCATGTCGGCCGCGGCCATCGCGCTGGCGGCCCAGGCCCGCGGCAACGTCGCATCGGAGGGGGCCGCCCCGTCGGGATTGCTGGTATTCGATGGAACCCGACCGGGAGAGGAAGGGGAGGGGGCCTGGCGCAAAGTGGTCGCCGCCTGTGGCGAGGGAGCGCGCTTGGTGGAACCGCGCGAGGTGGCCGCCGTGATCGGACAGGTCGCCGAGGAGCTGGCGCGGCGCGAAGCGGAGACTGACGAGCGCGGGCCCTCGATTTACTTGATGTTCTACAACGCGGCCCGCTTCCGCGAGCTGCGCAAGGGGGAGGACGATTTTAGTTTCTCGCTCGATCGCGACAAACCAGCGGCCGCCGACAAGCAACTCGCCGAGATTCTCAAGAATGGGCCGGCCCTGGGGATCCACACGCTCGTCTGGTGCGACAGTTACAACTCGGTGACAAGACTCTTCGACCGGGTCGCGCTGCGCGAGTTCGAGATTCGGGTCGCCTTGCAGATGTCGGCCGCCGACAGCAGCAACTTCATCGACTCGCCGGCGGCCAGCCAACTCTCCCCCCACCGTGCCCTGGTTTACAACGACGAGACCGGGCAGGCCGAGCCATTCCGCCCGTATGGTGTTCCGAGCGACGAGTGGCTCCTCCACGTCGCCACCATGAGCCGCACGCGTCCCGTGAGTGAAGGGGCCCAGTAGGGGACTACTCCCATTCGATCGTGGCCGGCGGCTTGCTCGAGATATCGTAGACCACCCGATTGACCCCCTTCACCTCGTTGATGATCCGGGTCGAAATGCGAGCTAATAGCTCGTGAGGCAGGTGGCTCCAATCGGCCGTCATGAAGTCGTCGGTGTTGACGCTGCGGACGGCGACCGTGTAGTCGTAGGTGCGACTATCTCCCATGACCCCCACGCTCTGCACCGGCAGCAGCACGGCAAAGGCCTGGCTGGTCGCCCGGTAAAGCCCCTCGGCTTTGATCTCCCCGACGACGATGGCGTCGGCCTCGCGGAGCATGGCGAGCTTTTCGCGGGTCACCTCTCCCAGGCAGCGGACCGCGAGCCCTGGCCCAGGGAAGGGATGCCGCCAGACGATCTCTTCGGGGAGGCCGAGTTGGAGACCCAACTGGCGGACTTCGTCCTTGAACAGGTCGCGTAGTGGTTCGATCAGGTCGAACCCAAGCTGCTCTGGTAGCCCACCCACGTTGTGGTGGAGCTTGATCGTGTCGGCCGGCCCGTCGGCCGCGGCGCCACTCTCGATGACGTCGGGATAGAGCGTCCCTTGAGCTAGGTAACGCACGCCATGAACCTTCTCAGCCTCTTCCTTGAAGCAGGCGATGAACTCGTGGCCAATACGGCGGCGCTTTTCCTGGGGTTCGACCACTCCGGCCAGTTGGGCGAGGAACCGCTGCTCGGCGTTGACCACGTGGAGGTCCGACTTGAAGTGGGAGGAAAACTCCTCGACCACCGCTCGCTCCTCGTCCTTGCGCAACAGGCCATTGTCGACCAGGATGCAGGTGAGCTGCGAGCCGATGGCCCGCGACAGGAGGGCCGCCACCACCGACGAGTCGACACCGCCGGAGAGACCGCAGATCACCCGGTCGGTGCCAACCTGTTGCCGCACACGTTGGATGACGTCCTCGGCAAAGTCCCCCAGTCGCCACGTCCCGCGGCAGCCGCAGACGTGGCGAACGAAGTTGGCGAGGATCGTCTTCCCCTCGACTGTGTGGGTCACCTCGGGATGAAATTGCAGGCCGTAGACGGGCAGCCGACGATGACGCACCGCCGCGTAGGGGCAGGTGGGAGTTTTGGCGAGGGGGACAAAGTCGGCGTCGACGGCGGTCACCTGGTCGCCGTGGCTCATCCAGACCTCGGTCTCGGCATGAACGCCATCGAACAGCCCTTCGTGGTCGACCACCTGGCAATGGGCACGGCCATATTCGCGGCTGGGGACATTCTTCACCTCCCCTCCCAAGGCCTGGCAAGCAAGCTGCATTCCGTAGCAGATCCCCAGGATGGGGATGCCAAGGTCGAAGATCGCCGGATCGCACTTTGGCGCCCCGGAATCGTAAACACTGCTAGGGCCACCCGACAGGATCAATCCCTTGGGGGCGAGCTCCCGAATCCGCGCGGCCGTGATGTTGTGCCGCACGATTTCGCAGTAGACATGCTGCTCGCGAACCCGCCGGGCGATGAGCTGGGCGAACTGCGAACCGAAGTCGAGCACCAGCACCCGCTCGTCGGCCAGTTTCGAAACGGGAGAGACATCGGTGGAAGCTGGGGAGGTCATTCGCGTGCGGGGGAAGGGGGCTGGCCGCCAATGGCGCCAGCCCAGCGGTTTCGGAAAGAATCTCAGATTATAGCGATCGGACGCCGCGGGGCTATCGGTCGCGCTATTCGCGGGTGGGAAGCTGCCGTATAGTGGAATCGGAACAGGGAGACTCGCTGGGGGTAGGCAAACCTTTCCCCAGCAAGTCGGGCTTGCGAGGCAAACTCGAGAAGGCTTTTGTGCGATTGTTGACGACTTTATGCTGATCTTGCTGACCAATGACGACGGGATTTTCGCCCCAGGACTCGCCGCGCTCGAACGCGCGCTACGACGGCTGGGGGAGGTGGTGATCGTTGCCCCCGCGACCGAACAGAGCGGGGTCGGGCACTCGATCACGTTCCTCACTCCGCTGATGGCCAATGAGGCGTACGACGGCGAGCGCCATCGCGGCTGGGCCGTCGAGGGGAGCCCGGCCGATTGCGTCAAGCTGGCGATCGCCAAGTTTTGCCCGCGGCAGCCCGACCTCGTGGTGAGCGGCATCAATGGGGGGCTCAACGTGGGGATCAACGTCCTCTACTCGGGGACGGTGGCGGCGGCCACCGAGGGGGCCTTGCACGAGATTCCGAGCGTCGCCGTGTCGCTCGAGTACGACGAGCATCCCCGGTTCGACCGGGGGGCGGAGATTGCCGTCGAGGTGATCGAGCAATTGCTGGCTCGTGATGCTTTCCGCAACCAGAAATTGTATAATCTCAATATCCCCACCTCGGCGACGCGAGGAACCTCGTCGCTACGGGTGGTGCCGATGGGGGTGGCCCGCTGGCTCGCCGAGTTCGAGGAGCGGCGCGATCCGAAGGGACGTCGCTACTACTGGGCATCGGGGACACCTCCCATAACTTTTCCCAACGAAACCGATCTGACCGCGATTCACGAAGGGCATGTCACGTTGACTCCCCTGTCGGTCGATCGGACCCAATCAGCCCAACTCGAGGAGATGAAGTCATGGGGACTCGCGCTGCGTTAGCTGCTGTGGTGGTCGTGCTGGGTCTGACGGCGCTGGGCTGCAGCACCGAAACCGAGAAACTTCCCGAACTCCCCAAGGGCCCCGAGACGGCGCCACCAGCCCCCGTGGCCGACACGCGCCCCAAGTCGGTGCCGATGGGCGAACCGACGCGCCAGACGCACAGCGCCATTGGCGGGGCCTATCGCAGCTCGCTCGCGCGGATCGATGACTTCGCTATTAGGCACCAGCTCGACATCTATCAGGCCGAACATGGCCACTACCCACGTTCCAACGAGGAATTTCACGAGAAGTTCATGAAGGGCTACAAGATCCCTTATCCCCAGATGGAAGAGGGGTACGAACTCTTTTACAACCCTGAGGAGAACGTGGTCTACCAGAGGCTGATCGAGGAGCCCGCCGACGAGGCCATCGAAGAGGTTGCAGAGGGAGCGGAAGGGGAAGCTTCGGCAGAGGGAGGCGCCGCGGAGCCTTCGGACCCGGAGGCCACTCCCGGAGTCGAGAATTAGGGCGGAGTCGAGAACTAGGGGACCAAAGACCCCCGCTTCGCGACAGCCACCCAGCCGGTTCGGCCAGGCTCCCTTTCGTCGCGTCGGGGTCGAAGGCTATGGTAGTGACCTGCCCGCCCCCCATTTCCCCAGCCCCACTTACTTGTCAGGCCGCGATCGTCATGGAGTATTTCTTCGAGAATCCCTTCCCGATCCTGATGGTGGGGCTGGTGCTGATGACCTTTGCCGGGGTGGTCTTTTACACGACCCGCAGCACGGCGGCCCTCATCGCGCTGGTGCTATTGATTGCGCTGTCGCTCTCATTGTTGGTGCTCGAGCAACTCATTCAGACGCCGCGCGAAGGGGTGGTCACCACGCTCAGGGCGGCCGCCACCGCCGCCGAGGCGAACGACGTGGAGCGGGTGCTGTCGTTCGTCGACAGCGACGCGACCGAAGTGCGAAAGCTCGTCGAAGACCTGATGCCGCGGTTCGACATCACCAAGGCGAATGTGGGGCGCGATATCGAGGTCGTGTTCGACAATGACGACGACCCTCGGATCGCGACGGCCAGCTTCGAGGGATTCTTTCACGCCCGCGACAAGCGGAGCGGAGCCGTTAATCCGCTACTCGCCGACGTCGAGGTGGAACTGGTCCGCAAGAACCAGGTCTGGTACATCAAGGAGATCAATCCCGCCGCTCAGTGGCGCGAGGAGATCGAGCGATTGCGGCGCTAGCCGCGCTCACTCGTCATGGCCCATAAGGAGCCCCGTGATGGGGGCTGTGGGGTTGCCATCCCGGCGCGTAGGGTCCATGCGGCGCGTAAGGGCCGGGGCCGGGAGCACCATGGCCGGGGCCATAGGGACCAGGATAGCCGTAGGGGGCCGGATACCCTTGCCCAGGATATCCTTGACCGTGGCCATTTCCCCGGTAGCCGTAGCCGTAGCTAGGAGTGGAATAGTAGCTCCCTCCCGAGATGGCCGATTGGAGCCAGGCATCGTGGAACCGTTCCCACTCGGCATCGAGACCACCCCGGCCATTTCCCCAGTTCTGAACCTGATAGGTCGCGTCGACCGAGCCATCGGCGCCGCGGAGCGTCGTCCGCGTGCGGCGATAGCCGCTGGTGTACTGCCGCGGGTCGTCGAGCCCTTCGACCGGCTCGATCCGCTGGAATTGGGCGACGCGGCCACCAGTCTCGGGGGCGTGGCTGTAAGTGCTGCGGCGGAAGGCCCAACTCGATTCGCAGTCGCACGCCTGGCCCCACGCACTCGAGGGGATCGCAATCACGGTCAGCAGCAACAGAGCAGAAAAGCGAGTGGTCATCGGCGGGGCAGGGGGGAGGAGGAAGGAAAGCAGGCCCTACCTCCACATTAGTCACCCCGCCCGGAGAGAGACAAACATTTTTCCCGAATGCGCGGCGGCGAGCGACCAGCCGTAAGGGCTGTAGGGTCTGTAACCCCTTAGGCCCACTGCTCGGCGTGGACCCCCTCGCGGCACGCCTCGGCGATACCTGCCGCGTCGAGCTTGAGGTCGGCCAGGAGTTCGTGGCGCTCGCCATGCTCGATAAAGCGATCGGGAATCCCCAAGCACCGCAGATGGCGGGTGTCGACCCCCGCGGCATTGGCCGCTTCGAGCAGGGCGCTGCCAAACCCGCCAGCGAGGGCGGCCTCTTCCACCGTGACCACCAGAGGCGACCGACGAAGCACACCAAACAGTGTTGCCTCGTCGAGCGGCTTAATGAACCGCGCATTGATGACGCCGAAGTCGATCCCTTCGCCGCGTAGGAGGTTCGCCGCCGCGATGCATTCGGGAAGCAGGGCGCCGCAGGCGACGATCGTCCCATCGCCGCCGGTCGAGATCACCTCGCTCCGCCCCAGTTCCACTTCGGCGCGCGCGCTGCCCGCCGGGGGAACGACAGTCGTGGCGGTCGCTTTGGGATAGCGGATGGCACAGGGTGCGTCGTGCCCGAGCGCGAAGTCGAGCATCGGGCCCATGTCGTGCTCGTCGCCGGGGGCCATGACGACCATGTTGGGCAACAGTCGCATGTAGCCGACGTCGAACAGACCATGGTGGGTCGGCCCATCGGGACCGGCGAGTCCACCCCGGTCGAGCATGAACGTGACCGGCAGGTTTTGGAGGGCGACCTCCTGAAAGATATGGTCGAAGGCCCGCTGGAGGAATGTGCTGTAGATGTCGACGATCGGGCGCAGGCCAACTTTTGCCTGTCCCGCCGCGAACGCGACCGTGTGGGCCTCGCAGATGCCGGTGTCGAAGAACCGGGTGGGGAAATCGTCGCGGAGCCGCTCGAGTTTGTTCCCCTGGCACATGGCGGCCGTCATCACGGTCACGCGCTCGTCGCGCGTCATCGCCGCGTGGATTGCCTCGCTCGCCACGTTGGTATAGCCGCGACTCGACGACTTCTGCATCGAGATCACCTGGTGCTCGCGCCGCTCGAACTGCGGCGGGGCGTGGAACAGCACCGGGTCCTCGGCGGCCGGACGGAAGCCATGCCCCTTCTCGGTCACCACATGGAGCAGCACCGGACCTTCGAGCTTGCGAGCCATCCGCAGGTACTTGCGCAGGAGACCAATGTTGTGGCCATCGATCGGGCCGAAGTAGCGCAGGCCGAGGTCCTCGAAGAACATCCCGCCATGGAGCCCCGCCTTGGCCGCCTCCTTGATTTGCACCAGGAATCTTTCGACGGGATCGCCCAGCAGGGGGACATTCCCCAGGACTTTCACGACTTCTTCCTTGAGCCCCACATAGCCGCGATTCATCCGTAGCCGGTCGAGATAGTCGGCCATGCCGCCAACACGGGGGCAGATTGACATTCGATTGTCGTTGAGCACGACGAGCAGCCGCCGACCGAGTTGTTTTGCGTTATTTAATGCCTCGTAAACCACCCCCGAGGGGAATGCCCCGTCGCCAATCACGGCGACACTCCAGCGGTCGTCGTCGGGGCGGGCCAGAGAGTCGCCACTCGCCAGGCCGAGCGCCGTGGCAACGCTCGCCCCCGCATGGCCGGTGCAGAAAAGGTCGTAATCGCTCTCCACCGGGTTGGGGTAGCCCATCAGCCCCCCCTTGCTCCGGATCGTCGCAAACTGGTCGTAGCGCCCGGTGAGGAGCTTGTGGGGATAGATCTGGTGGCCGGTGTCCCAGATCAGGCGGTCGTGCAGGAAGTCGAAGGATTGGTGGAGCGCGATCGCCAACTCGACCACCCCCAAGTTCGACGCAAAATGGGCGCTGCGCGACGAGATGAGATTGCACAACACGTCGCGAATCTCGTCGGCCAAACGCTCGAGCTCGCGCAGCGACAATTTGTCGAGATCGCGAGGAGAGCGAATACCAGGAAGTATCTTCGTCGAAGCCATGAGGAGCCTTACGAGGAAAGAGAATGGAACCGCACCACGATCGTTTCCCTCAAGTCCGCCGATTCAAGAGAGACCGGACCAGCGACTCGAGCGGCTCGGCCCCCGCCCCCAACGGGCCAAGGGCCCGACAAGCCTGGTCCACCAGTTCCTCGGCCTGGGTTTCGCTCCGCTCGATGCCTAACACGCCGGGATAAGTCAGCTTGCCACGGTTGGCATCCTTGCCCACGCGCTTGCCGACCTGCACCGCGTCCCCCTGGGCATCGAGCAGGTCGTCGGTGATTTGGAACACGAGGCCAAAGTGCCGGCCATATTCGGCCAGGGCGGCCAGCTTGACGTCGTTCGCGCCAGCGGCAATTCCTCCCAGGGCAAGCGAGGCCTGAATCATCGCCCCGGTCTTGCGGCGATGGATGGCCTGCAAATGGTCGAAGGAATCGGCCACCGCGCTCCCTGCCAGATCGTCCACCTGGCCGCCGACAAGCTGGCATGCACCCGCGGCTCGGGCGAGCGTGGCACACGAGCGGGCGGCGATGGTGGGATGCTCGATTCCCGTGGCGAGGACCTCGAAGGCCCGAGCGAGCAAGGCGTCGCCAACGAGAATGGCGGTTGCCTCGTCGTAGGCCACGTGGCAGGTCGGCTGGCCGCGGCGAAGGTCGTCGTCGTCCATGGCCGGCAGATCGTCGTGGACCAGGGAATAGGCATGAACGAATTCGACCGCACAAGCGGCTGGCATGGCCAGCGCGGCCTCGCCGCCACAGGCTTCGCAGGCCAGGAGTACAAGTTGCGGACGGAGTCGCTTGCCCCCGTTGAGCACGGCGTAGCGCATGGCCTCCTGCAGGCGGGGGGGGCAGTTCGAGTCGAACTCCAACCACTTGGCGAGTGCCGCCTCGACCCCTTCGCGAAGCTGCTGGAGGGGGGCCGTGGGAGCAGGATGAGGGGGGGAGTGGGGCATATACAAAGCGGGGCAGGGGGCCTGGCGGCATGCGGGACAGGGGGCACCACGGAAAGGGAGGTGCATGCGGCTGCCGTTTGCCTTCAACTGCAAACGCCAATCTCGATTTTAGAAGAGCAGAGGGTCATCGTCCACAGCGGTCGTGGGGGAGCTTCCCCGAGTGGGGCCAGCCCGGCGTCGCCCGCGCGCGGCCTGTTTTTCCTCCAGCGAGTCGCTTTGTTCCTCGTCGAAGGGGGCGACGATAGGGTTGCCCGCGGCATCGACTCCCGAAAGGAGCTCGATCCGCCGCGAAACGCGCGAAAGCTGGGAATGGCATAGCTTGAGGTGGTGGATTCCCTTCTCGTATCGGGTGAGCGCCTGTTCGAGCCCCAGATCGCCCCCTTCGAGATCGGCCACGATCGACTCGAGTTCGGCGAGCGACTCCTCGAAGTTGCAGTCGAGTTCTGGCGCGGGCTCCGTGCCACGTGCGCGTTTGACTTTTTTCTTCTTTGCCACAATGGTTCTCCCGGCACTCGGGTGGTTGTCAATCGTCGGCGACCACGCTCTCTGTTTCTCCATCGACAAAGCGCGTGACGATTCGCTGGCCTGATTTCAAATCGCGAGTGCTGCGGATCACACGCCTGCTCGCTTGATCTTGGGTCACCGTGTAGCCGCGGGCGAGAACTCCCAATGGGCTTAGCGACTCGAGTTGTGCCGTCAGCGTCGTCAGGCGATGGGCTCCGGTTTTGACCTGAGCGCCGACAGCCCGCCGCGCGCGCGTCTCGAGTTCGTCGATTCGCCGCGCGCGGTCTTCGACGAGGGTGCGGGGATTGAGGAACACCCGTCGCGAGGCGATCCCTTCGAGACGCTGCCTGTAGAGTTGGATGCGGCGCCACATGGCGGCATGGACACGCTGCGAAGTCCGTGTCACATGGGCACGGATTTCGTCGAGCGGGGGGAGCAGCCGCTCGGCCGCTTCGGTCGGAGTCAGGGCGCGCACATCGGCGGCAAGGTCGGCCAACGTGACGTCGATTTCGTGTCCGACTGCCGACACGGTGGGGATGCCCGAGGCGGCGATCGCGCGAATAACCGGCTCCTCGTTGAAGCACCATAGGTCCTCGATGCTCCCGCCGCCACGCCCCACCACGAGCACATCGAGCGCCGGCCGCACACGATTCGCCAAGGCAATGCCCGCGGCGATTTCTCGCGCGGCGCCCTCTCCCTGCACTCGGGCGGGAATGATCAGCACCTCGACATGAGCCCAGCGGCGACGGAGGACTTCCAAGAAGTCGCGCACCGCCGCCCCCGTGGGGCTGGTGACAAAGCCAATGCGGCGCGGGAACTTTGGCAACGGACGCTTGCGTCTGGCGTCGAACAGACCCTCGCGGGCGAGCTTCTCCTTGAGCTGCCGTAGCGCCAGTTCGAGCGCCCCGACTCCTTGGGGATGGGCTTGATCGACCACGAGTTGATAGCTACCGCGCGGAGCGTAGACGTCGAGGTGCCCGTGACAGACGATCTCCAGCCCGTCGTGAAGCTGGAAGTTGAGCCGCGAAGCGACACCGTTCCACATGACGGCGCGAATTTGGGCTTTTTCGTCCTTGAGCGTAAAGTAGCAATGCCCCGACTGGGGGCGGGAGAAGTTGGAGACTTCACCCGCGACCCACCCACCGGGAAAGCAATCTTCCACCACATCCTTGATCTGGGCCGTGAGTTGGCTCACCGTCAGGGGCGCGGGATGCGAGGGGCCGGATGGAGCGGCGGGGGCCGTCGAGGCGCGAGGCATGGGATCGGAATTCGCTTGGGCAGGCTCGAAGGGCAAACTGGGACGACGCGCGACTAGGGCCAGCGTAGCGTTTGTCCAGCGGATCGTCTATCGGCACCCCCAGATGGTGCCGTGGCGCATCGCCGCGAGCGATTAGCGGACGCGCGTCTTGAACGACACGACTCCCCCCTCGCCCGGCTTCACCGGATCGACGATTTCCCAGCGCAGCATCAACGAGCCTCCCTCGTTCGGCTCGGTCGAGAAGTTGGCATCGACCGTGGACTTCTCCGACCCTTCGACCAGTTCGAGCCGGGTCGAGAGATTGTCGATGATCGTCACGTTGCCGATCGGCTGATCGCCGATGTTGTCGAACCGCAAGGCGAATTCGACTTCCTCCCCCAGTACGGCCGAGCCCTTCGAGGCGATTTTGATCAGGCGGATGCGGGGCGAATCGGGCTCGTCGAGCACATAGACCTGCCCCGGCTGGGTGGTACTCCTCATCACCTGGGCCGCCTTGGTGTCGATGACCACTTGGGCCGAGACATCGGACGTCCATGTATGGGCCGAGAGAATCGACTTGGCGAGCCATGGCTTCTCGGCGTTGTCGATGATGCCAAGCCGCATCACGTGGAGATTGAGTGCCGGGGCGAGCACATGGACCACGTCCATGGCGACGATCCGGCTGTCGATGTTCCCCACCTGTTCGCGACTCCGGAACAGATTGGCCGGCTGATCCCCCAGGCTCGCGCTTGGGGCATGCCGCTGGATGCCTGTGGCGGCTTCCCGAGCTTCTTTCGCCGTGACCAGCCCCATCTCGTCGATAATGCCGCCGGGACCGACACGATGATGATTGACAATCAGGTTGTCCACCCTGCGGACGGCCCCAAACCGTGGAGCGTAGATGCAGACGCGGTTGCTCGGCTGGACCACGGTGCGGCCATCGAGTGTGTCGTAGTGGCTGATGGCGTCTTCTTGCTCGATCCCCTCGGTCGACCAATCGCCGCGAACACCGGCCGGCATGCCAAAGTCACCGCCGTCGCACAGGTATTCGTCGTAAGGGCCAACGTGATGCGACGGCAGCATTGGGCCGCACGGGGCGGACGGATCGCCTGGAAAGGATGCGCCATGGCTTTGGCTTCCCGGCCCACAGCAGCTACAAGGAGGTACATAGCCGTGGTAGGGTTGAGTCGGCGCCTGGTCGAGCCAATCGCGCGACACGTACTGTGCCTGTTGTGCCGCGAATTGGGGAGGAGCCACGGCCTCGGCCAATTGGGCCTGTGGGGATCTGCTCCCCTCGTGGGCAAACTGCCTTGGCGACTGGCAGGCGCAGAGGATGATCATCGCCAAAGCAATCATCAACCCGCGAAACCAGGTCGGCAGAGAAGTCATGTGAAGCGTGTCCATGAGAAAAGTGTTGCCGCTCGCAATGAGACTTAGGGAACCGTTGGTTCCACGGGCCGAGCAGGTCGTGTGCCGCAATCGATGAGCGGAGGGCATCCGTAGTTGGCACGAGGGTCATTGTTGAGACTTCCCCAATCGCGACCTCCCAGCCGCAGAATCGCAATCGGGCGGCCAAGCTGATCGGCCACCGCCAGCGGATCCTCGCCTTCTCCCACTTCAAACCAAGGCTGTCCCGCAAGCTGTTTGTCGGGCATCGCCCGCAATGGATCCTCGACGTAGATCACGCGGGTGACAAACATCCCGCGCGCCGCCATGTCGAGTTCCTGCGGAGTGATCTCCACGGGGACCGGAAACTTGGTAGCCTGCCCGGGTGGAGGATAGAGCCGATCGATGAGTTCGACGGTGGGGTAGAGGACGACACCGCGATGGAGCGGAATGTTGCTGAGACGAAAGCGGTAGACCTGGCCCACCAAAAGTCCCGTGACGGGATTGCCGGCGTGGGAGTCGGTGAACCCCTGTTGATGGGGAACTCCGACGACGACCCCCTCGGGAACGATGAGTTCCGTCGGCTGATAATAACCCGACAACGGCCCGCCTCTCAGCAATCGCTGGCTACCAATCGCTCCCGGAGGCATGGCGCCGGCGTGCAGTGCATGGACGGGAGGCCCTTGGGCTCCCGCCGTCGCGGCCATGCCTGCCAGCAGCAGGAGGGCCGAACCAAGCATGCCGCAGCAGGCGCCTGACCTTGAGGCCAGTGGGCTGAGGTGGCGGACCGTTGTCGTTGAGTTATTCACGTTACTTACGCTTCACTATCGTGCAGGGTTCACACTACCGACGCCGCTCGTCAGGCTATTCGCAGTAGGGGTCGTTGGCGTGACCATGCCCGGCGTTATGACCGGCACTCTTGAGCTTGTTCCAGGTGTGGCTGAGGGCCGAGGGAACAATCCCCGGGACAGTGCCGTGGAACAACCGGGCAGGGGCCCGATTCACTTCGTCGACGTGGGCATGTGTCACCGGACGTGGGTAGTTCATGCCGGGACGCTGCTTGACCGACAGAGTCACCTGATCGGTGGGTGGCGGCAGGTGGACCCGGGTGCGATTCTTCATCACGTGCTTCTGCAATCCGGCTGGGACTCCCAGCGGCACATGGGGAGGTCCAGGGAGCCCAATCGGCGTGCCACTCATCGGCATGCCGTAGTAAGGAGCCATGTTGGCCATCATGTGCGGGGGAACGGCATTAGGGGCCATGCCCGCAGTGGGGGCACCCATCGGCATGTTGCCACCCATTCCGGTTCCGGAGACATAGCCGGGCCCACTCATCTCGCCACCATAGTATTCGCCGGCGTAGCCCCCGTCGTGGGAATAGTATTCCCCCTCGGCGTAGCCTTCTCCCTCGTAGATGGGAGCCCCTTCACCCATGAACTCACCCGGCTGGGCCAGGTGGGGCTGGTCTTGATAACCGGCCGCGGTGATGCAACCACCGGCACCATACATGCCGCCACCAGTAGCCGCGGCTGAGACGCTCAGGTCTTTGTTACCCATCCGCAGGATCGCGAGAATCGAACCGCGACGATCGGCTTCGGCAATCGGGTCGACCCCCGGATCGAGTCGCGTGCTGACGAGTGTTTCAACACCCGCCAGGGCGATTTCGGTGAACTCGGGATCGGGCAGATAAATGACCTTGGTCACGAAGTTGCCGCTCAGGACCTGGTCGAAGTCTTCCTCGGTAAACTGCACCGGGATCGGTGCATGCGCGAGGTAGGCATCGGTGCGAGGCGTGACCGGCGCGACTTCGAGGGTTGGATAGAGAACCCGTGTTTCGCGGCCCGGCAGGTTGCTCAACCGGAGGCGATAGATGGCCCCCTGGGAGAAGTCCTGCTTGCCAGGAACCATCAGGGCTGCCGAATCGAACCCACCCGGTTGGCTGACGTCCCAATTCACGGTGAGGCCTTCCTCGCCGAGGAAGGAGATTTGCGATGTGGCGGGACCCGCCATCATGCCCATCCCTCCCATGCCACCATCGAAGCAGGCTCCTCCATCGCCGTAGGGGCCGTAGCCACCACCATTCTGCATCATGTGGTAGGAGGCCTGCATCTCACCGTAGCTCGGCTGGCCGGGAGGTGGAATCACCCCGGGGCCAGGGCCACCGACCCCGGGGCCGGGTTCCATGAGTTGCTGCGATGGAGGCAGGTTGTAAGCCATTTTTGCGCCGGTGCAACCGACAGACGTCAGTAGGGCGGCGAGCACTGGGCACGCCAGCCAATGTTTGATCCGCATCGTTTCCCCCCTCAACAAGGTCTCACCGGTGCGGGCCTCCTGGTGCGTCACCAGTGGTCAGCGGCTCCGGAATAAAGTCGGTCGGCTATTGGCGCGGGGCGAATAGCCACAATGGCGAACCATCTGGCACCTTACGCACCGCACTCTCCCCCTTCGCTCGCGTGCTCGCTAGCACGTGGGCGAAGTGCGGTAGACGGCTGACCGGGAAGAGGACTAATATCCCCTCTTCTCGGCCACGTCACTCGCTAGCTGTGCGCATGGCAATCGCCACGTTCATTACCGGGCGGTTGCCATGTGGCGCCACATCGCTCTGCGAGTAAGAATTCGGCACTTGGCAACTGTTTTCTTTGGAAAAACCGTCAAAACCGGCATATGAAGAGCAGTTTGCGCTATTTGACATTGGCCGGGTTCCTCGCGATTGCTAGCGTGGTGGCCTGGTTCGTTGCCCGCCCGGCACTCGACCGGTGGGGGCACGCCGCGGGGCGAGCGGAGGATAACGGGGTAACTCCCGCCAGGATCAGTCGCCTCGAGTCGGTGCTCGCGCACAACATTCACGCCGACGACTCGGGCGACCGGCAGTTGCTGCTGGCGATCTCCAATTTGGAGACCCATAGCAGCATCCGAACGGACGTGACGCACGACGCCACGGTAGGCAACAATCTTGTCTCCGTCACGGGGGAGTACAAACAGCAGGGGACCGGGACACGGCGCAACGTCTACTGGTCGCTGAAGAGCAAGCTGGGGGGGGTCGACACGAGCTTCAAGCAGGTTTCCGACGGCCGTTTTCTCTGGACCGTGCGCAATCTGGCGAGTGGTCAATACATCGACAACGTCGACCTGTGGCAATTGCGACAAAAGGCGACCTCCCAAATGCTGCCCCCCAAGATACCTGCCGTGGGCGAAGCGACCTCCTCGCAGCTTTCCGCGCAAACGGCGGCCAATTTCGGCGGGCTCCCGATGCTGATCGAATCGCTTCGCGAGAACTTCGAATTCACCGCGCCGCGACAATTTCGCATGCCCGATGGAACGGAGGTGATCGGGCTCATCGGGCGTTGGCAGCCCGAGGCACTCGCCGCCATGCTGATTCCTCCACGGAAGCGCAAATCCGAGGAACCAGCGGGGGCCGATGTGGTCGAAGTGATGACGGCGGCGGGGCTGCGCGAAGCTCTCAAGAATTATCTCCAGGAGTATCCCCTCCCAGAGCGCGTCCCACACCACGTGCTCGTCCTCTTGGGGCGCGACGATCTCTTCCCAAGGCATATCGAGTATCGCAGCGCGCGCGATCCCCTCTCCGATCCGCAATTGGCCGAGTCGGAACTCTTTCAATTCAGCACGCGACCGCTGGCAAGACTCAAATTCGACCGGATTGTGTTTGGTGCCCCGATCGACACGCGCGATTTTATCTTTCCCCCGCCCGAGACTCCCCAATGGCGCGACAAGACGAGCAACTACCAGCGCCGAATCGAACGGATGCAGCAGTTACGCACCGCGCTTGAAAGCGAGCGGCGGATGGCTAACACCCCAGGTGAGCCAGCCCGTTGAGGGTGCGAACCAGGTGCTTGCCGGGACGACACTCGACGAGGCTGATCCCACGCATCCTGGGGGGATCGAGCAAGTTATGGGGAATCGCCCCATGGCGGACGAGATAGACTAGGCAGGGTGAATCAGACATGCACTTTGGCAGCGGCAATTCGACACTTTTCAGAGGACAAGAACAGTCTAACGGGCCGAGTCCACACTTCGCCGCGACGCCATACGCGCCGCCGTCTCGATGGCGGCCAGCATCCCAGTGATTTCGGCCTCCCCGCGCCACGCTTTGTCGAAGGCCGTGCCATGAGCAACGCTCGTGCGGATGATGGGAAGTCCCAACGTGACATTCACCGCGGCGTGCATCGCAAGCAGCTTGAGCGCGATATGCCCCTGGTCGTGGTACATCGCCACGACCGCGTCGTAGGCGCCATCGCGGGCGGCGATCATCAGGGTGTCGGCAGGGAAGGGGCCCACGGCATCGATGCCGGCGGCACGCGCCTCGTCGACCCCCGGGCCAATCACTTCGATTTCCTCGCGGCCAAAGAGCCCCGCCTCGCCTCCATGCGGGTTGAGCGCGGTCACGCCGATCCGCGGGTGCTCGACCCCCATGGCACGCATCGCCCCCTGAGCGAGGCGGCACTTTTCGAACACCGACTCCTGGGTGATCGCTCCGAAGATCTCCCGCATGGCCATGTGCAGCGTCACGTGGACCACCCCCAGGCCGCAAGGGGACCGATTGGCCACCCCTGGGGGGAGGTAGAGCATCATCGCATACTCGTCGACTCCACAGCGGTGGGCGAGCAATTCCGTATGCCCGGGGAAGCTGTGCCCCGCCCCCTGGAGCGCCGCTTTGCTAATGGGGGCAGTCACCAGGCCGTCGACCTCGCCGGCAAGCGCGAGGTCGATCCCTCGGCAAATCGCCTCGTAGGCCCCTTGTCCGGTCCGCGGGTCGTGTCGACCTGCTGGGACGTCGAGCATTTGATCGTCACCCACCGCCAGGCAGGGGAGTGACCGCGGAGATTCGCCGGCTGCCAGTGCGTCCTCCATCGACTCGACCTCGACCACGCGCAAGCCGGTGGAAAACTGCTCGTTGGCGCGTCGCATGATCTCAGGATGACCGATGACGACCAGGCGGGCCATGCGGTGGAGCGAGGGATGGGGCCAACACCGGGCGATGATCTCGGGGCCGATTCCCGCTGCGTCCCCCATCGTGATCGCCAGGAGAGGGGAGGGGGGGGAAGCCATGGGGACGGGGGGTGCCGAGCCGGAGGGGAATAGTGAGAACCGTAGGCTCCGATTCTAAAACTCCCGGCGGGTGAGGGAAACCACCCCACCCGAGCCCCCCGCCTCAAGAAATCGTACCGATTTTGCCGAAAGTGCCGGTTGCCTACGGGACGACTTCTGGCAACACTAGGGACCTTGGATGACAGGCGGTATTCCCCAATTATACTACAGTTCTCCCACACGTTTTCGATGGCACCTCGATCGGCAGCTCAAGGACTCGCACTCATGGCCAAGGCAATGACGATTGGCGGCATGGCCGTAGCCGGCCTCACCGCTCTCGTATTTGGCCTGGATCTCGTGGCCAAGTTCCCGTTTCAACGGGTCAACCTGTTGATGGACATTGGCTTCTTCCTCTGCGCACTTATCCTTGGCTACCTGAGTTGGCGCGCCTATCGCGAAGTGGCGTAGCTGGGCCCGTCGCCGGGCGCGGCCCAACCAAACCCTGGCGCTAGCAGCTAGGCCGCGCGCGAGCCGCGTTCTGCAGAGGCCGACTCCGCCAGCATGCCGAGCGTGGTGACTCTGATCTGATTGCGGCGGGCAAGGTCGGCCGCGCAGTCGAGCAGCCGCAGGGCAGGGGACCGCGGTGGTCGGTCGAGGTTCTCCAGAGGCCACAAGAAATGAAGCTGGGCGTCGTCGCGCTTGGCGACATGCAGCCGTGCCATCAGTTGCGTCGATTGGGTGAGTCCCAGCGACTCGGGAATCCAATCGCTGATGAGCACCTCCCACTGCTCCCAGCCGTGACACCGCAAGTGCCCACTTTGACGCTTCGGACCAAGGGGATCGAGTCCAACGAGCGCGCCGACCCCCAACCTGGTCAGAACCGCCGGATGGATCCCGGTCGTAGCGTGGACCAGCGACCTCAGCGGGATGGCGGCCCGTCGCGCGATGGCGGCTTGAGTCTCCAGCATCGGCAGCGACTCCTCCAGCGGACCTGTCGACAGACGGTAGGCCAACTCGTGGGGAACGTTGCTCTCGATGATCGGCTGGGCCAGCGACCAACTCCCCCCAGGGCCGATCGATGCCCAGGTGATCGGCAACTGGCGCTCGTCGAACGCCGCGAACCACTTTCGCAACACTTCGGCTTCCAGTGGACCGGCTGGGGCACTAGGGAGCACCGTCAAACTGACAGCAGCAGGAGGAACCGTACGGAGCGATCGAGTCAGCCAGGCCATTTGCAATCGCCGTAAGTTCCAACAAGAATGAAGGTAGGCCAGGTAGAGTAGACCAGGGAGATGCATCCCTCGCTGTGAGGGGGGGGCGATTCGGGGCTCCCAACCAAGGACAATCCTACGTGAACCGGGAGGTTGCCACCCAATAAATCGGCCTGCAAAGCGAATGACCATCAACTTTACCGGGCTCGACGCATGCCAGCCCATGCCCTGGCCCGATTGATGGGAAATGGAGACTCGCCCTTGCCGGCGCTAAAACCGAAGTTCGGCCAAAATCAAGCAAACTTTTCCTCTGCAAGCAAACGGGACTCACGTGCCTGGTACCTCATGAACAATGGCATGAATCGTATCTCCGCCAACTTTTTTCCGTTCCCATTGCTAGCAGGGGGGCACCTGCAAACCGTGGCGGGACTCTATCTCCCCAGTCGCGACGGGTTTGCCATCACCCAGCAGCACCTGCTCGAACTGCCCGATGGCGATCGGATGGTGCTCCACGAGGATTGCCCCGACGACTGGATGCCAGGAGATCCGGTCGTGCTGTTTGTCCACGGGCTCTGCGGCTCCCACGCCAGCCCCTATGTTCGCCGGCTCGGGTGGAAGATGTACCGTAAAGGGATCCGCGTCTTTCGCGTCGACCTCCGTGGCAATGGGGCGGGGCTCCTGCTGGCCAAGACCGGAACTCATTGCGGACGGCAGGCCGACCTGACTTATCCGCTGCAAAAAATCGAAGAACTCGCCCCCGCTTCCCCTCTCACCATGGTGGGGTACTCCCTGGGGGCCGCGCTCGGCCTCAATCTGGCCGCCGACATCGGCGAGCACCAGCTTGGCAATTGGCAGCAACTGGTGGCCGTCTGCCCGCCGGTCGACCTGTTCGCCGTCGAAGCGTTCCTGCAACGACGAGTGAGCCGCAACTACGATCTCTATTTCACACGGCGACTGTGGCAGACGACGATGGATCGCGCCGAGCGTGTCGCGGGGGCGCCCCAGGTCGCCCACATACCACGTCCGCGGCGACTGCGAGAGTTCGACGAACGGGTGACCGCGCCATGGTCGGGATTCACCAGTGCCGACGACTATTACAGCCAAACCAGCGTCGCCCCGCGGCTTGCGCAAATTACGATGCCCACGCTCATCATCGCCGCCGCCAACGACCCGATCGTGCCGATCGCCCCCTTGCTCGAGGCCAAGGTCGGTCAGCGGACAGAGGTGGTCGTCACCTCGAGCGGGGGTCACATGGGCTACGTGGGGAGGCGGAAGGGGGATCCGGATCGCCGCTGGATCGACTGGCGGATACTCGAGTGGCTCGCGAGCCTGAACACCAACCCCAATGACGGACAATACGCCGAGGCGGCTGCAACAGAACTGGCCAGCCCATGATCCGATACGTACTGAGGCATGGAAGAAGGGAGCAGATCGATTCCGATTGGGATCGTCCCGACGACCGCTTCCTGCCGCTCCGGGCGACCGATCTGGTCCGATTGCTTGCCGAGCAGGCGGATCGATTTGGCACCTCGAGTGAGCAAGTCCGTACGCTTGCCGAAAGTTTGGAGCACCTGATCGACCAGGAGGTGGGAAGTCTCGAGCGGCGGCTGATGGATCGCTACGCCCCCTTCAATCCCGATCGCGACACCGCTCCACGTGGCACGGCGGAGATTCCCTGCAACGAGACCTACGAAGACTTCCACCACTTTCTGGCTCATCTGCTCGACAAGGCCAACTACGAACAGCTCGACGAGGTGCAAATCGAGCAGGCCGTGCTCCAGGCACGGACGAGAAGACTCAGCGTCCGCGTCAATCCCAAGCTCGTCGAACGGCTCGAAGTCTGGGTTCGCGGGCAGGGGACATCCCACATTGCGTGGCGGCCATGGTGGCGACCTTGGCGGATCGAATACAAGGAAGTCCCCATCTTTCGTCGCCTGGTGATCGTGGCACGGCTCAAGGGGCGGCCCCACGTCGTCATCAAGGCGTTCAAGGAGATTCCCGAAGCCGACGTCAAGGCACTTCTGCCCCATGCCGAAGTGACGATGAGCCTGGTCGACCGCATCAAGCTCTTCGGTACCAGCGCCGGAACCCTTGGTTTGATGGTCACCAAACTCATCAAGCTGCTGGCGACTTTCGCCGCCATTTGGTATCTCGCGTGGATCCTCCTGTTGGGCCTCGCCACGTTGGGGGTCCGAGCTCTGCTGGGATACCGCCATGCACGGACCCATCGCGACTGGCAGCGGACGCGGCATCTCTACTTTCAAAACCTGGGGAACAACGCCAGCGCCCTGCAAATGCTCGTGGCGGTCGTGAAACAGGAGGAACTCAAGGAGATTCTGCTGGTCTATCTCTTCTGCGCCGTGCCTGTCCCCTTGTCCGACGATTCCCCGCAGCGCGACATTTGCCAAGAGATCGAACATTATCTCCAGGAGGAATATGGCATGCGGGTCGATTTCGACTGGCCCGACGCCGAGGAGAAACTCGCGCGTCTTGGCCTCTGGCAAAATCGTGAACTCAAGCAGGTCGTCCCCATCGATGAGGCGGTCGAACGACTCCGCGACCTCTGGATCGCACGCCGTGGCACGCTCCTCACTCCTGGTGCCGCTATGGGGGAGTGACGTTGGGCAAGGGACTCACGGCGGTGGGAGCCGGAAGCGGATGGCGATGGACCCCCGCCTCGAATCGTCCGGCCAGATAGGCAATGGCCAAACCCGCGAGGAGCGCCAGCGACAGCAAGAGCCGGTCGTGGTGGTGAAACTGGAGTTCCGGCAAGAGGTCGCTCCCGGCGATGCAGAGAAACACCCCTGCCGAGAAGGCGAGTGCCGGAGCGATCACCACGGCCTGGTCGGCGCTCTCGGTATTGACTCCCAACACGAAGGCCAAGGCCCCGAGTGGCACGGCGAGCGCGAACAGGGCATTCGCCAACACCCGTGCCGAAACCGACCAGCCACTGCGGGCCATCAGAGTGCTGATGGTCATCGAGTCGAACGGCTTGTGGAGGAAGATCACGAGGAAGGCCCCCAGTCCGGGGAACCAGAGGGCGTCGGCCCCATGGCTCACGCTCGCCGCCAGGGCGATCCCCCCCAGGACGCTGTGAAGTGAAAGCCCGATCGTTGCTCCGCTCCAGGTGATGTCGTGGATATGGTCGGAGTGGCTGGGATGGTCGCAGTGGCCGTGGCCAGCAGCGTGCTCGTGCTCGTCGTCAGGGGCGTCGTGGTGATGAAAGCAGAAAAACCGCTCGATGAAAAACATCGCCAGGAATCCACCGACAAACCAAAGCATCAGGCCAAGGATCCCACTCATCGTGGCCCCCTCGCTCGACGCGAGATGGCTGACGATCGCGTGAGGGAGCATGTGCAGCACCGCGACACCGAACATAATGCCGGCCACGAAGCTCACAGCCGTCTCCATCCAGCGATGGGTCAAACGGAACCATAGGGGGACCATGCCCCCCGCCATCGAGGCGAGCAGGATACCAACGCAGTAGTAGACAAGCCACACGTGAGACGACATAAACACCAGCCGGCGGAAGGCCTGGCGGCGGGATACCTGCCGCAAGGGGGGAGAACTCGAGTTCCAGGGGGGTTAGTATGGCGACTGGCGGGAAACTCGACAACGCTCCGCCACGATCCCCTCAATCGACTCGCCAGGTGACCATTTTATGCGTGCTCTTGTCCAACGTGTGGCCCATGCCCAGGTGGTGGTCGCTGGCGAGGTCGTCGGCAAAATCGGCCGCGGGTTGCTCGTCTTCCTCGGCGTTGGGCATGACGATGGCCCCACCCAAGTCGAATGGATGGCGGAGAAGCTGGTCGGCCTGCGGATTTTCGAAGACGACCATGAGAAGATGAACCGTTCGGTCGCCGACGTCGGTGGGGATATCCTGCTCGTGAGCCAGTTCACCCTCTATGGCGACTGCCGGCGGGGTAAGCGGCCGAGCTTCGTCGAAGCGGCTCCCCCGGAGTTGGCGGCCGCGCTCTACGCCGAGGTGGTCGACTCGATAACCAGGCGTGGAATTCGCGTGGCCACGGGTCGCTTCCGCGAGCAAATGGAGGTCTCGCTCCTCAACGAGGGGCCAGTCACCCTCTGGATCGAGACCCCATGATGGGGACCTGGTCCTCGGAGCCCTACCGCGGCATCGACGGCTCCGAGGGATAGTGGGGAATACCACTCGCATGTTGGAGTGGATTTCCCGAATTCGGTCGAAAGTTCTCTTCGGGGAGCAGATCGCCCGTCACTGGCGCCACCGCGCCGAAGGAACTCGGAGGCCCCGGAGTCCATTGGTCCGTGGAGGCGTTCCACGGTAATGCCGACGGTGCGGATGAGTCGACAAGGGATTCGCCCGTCACGCGATCGCGTACCCCAGCAAAGAGTGTTTCCTGCGCCCCATGGACTTGTTGCAGTCGCTGCGCCCAGCCCGGATTGCGCGATTCGACGTACTGCATCACCCCGGGCTCCCCGGTGATTAATAAGACGACGACAAGCAGCTTGGCATAGGTGCTGACGTTGGCCCATGGGTTCTTGCCCCAGAGCTTGATGGCGGTGCCGAACGATTTTTTGAATCGCCAGGTTCCTCCTCTCCATTCGATGCTGTAAATCTCGTCGAGCAAGAGATGAGAGAAGACGCCGAACAGTACGGCCCCCGCCTTATAGTAGCGAATCTCGGTGGTCGGGCTGCCACAAATCAGAAAAGCCAGGCCAGCAAAGATAAACATCGCCGGAATGCTGTGGAACATCCCGCGATGGACCGAAAAACGCCCCAGGAGCCCGGCCCCCGCGAAACGAATCGCAAAGTAAAGCCCGGCGGTGAGCAAAACCATCCAGTCGTAAGGCATGCCGAGGGCCTGAAATCGATCGACTAGCAGCATCGGCACCACGCCGGCGGCAAAGCCCATCGCCTCGCGGATGGGGATCCCGCTGTCGCTATCGAGATCGGGAAGCATGCCGGCCAGACCGCAGAGCCCCCCTGCCACGATCGATGTTTCCAGCGGCAAGCCCATCGCGATCCCCATGCCCGCATAGCCCACCCCGAGCACCGAGCTGGTTGTCACGTGGGTATAGAAGTCGGCCATCGTCGCACTGTGGGCAATGTGGAAGAAAGTCGCTGCCCCGCGAGCTCGGTTGGCTCGCGGGAAACTGGGCGCGAGAGGGTAGGGGAGGGGACGGCGTGAATCAAGGTCGACAACCGAAGTGCTAGCTGCCGGGTGAGTGCTATTTCGGGAAGTCCGCCAGCGCGGATATACTCCCCCCCGCGAAGCCGCGCCGGACGCATCCGGCGCGGCCCCCTTCCCCCCAATTTACCCCCCTGCCGCCGCTCGCGGAATTTGCCACCAATGCAGACCTACGATTTCCTGATGTTGGCGATACTCGTCGGGATGACCCTCTTTGGCTTCGCCAAGGGACTCGCCTGGCAGGTGGCCTATTTCTCGTCCTTCATTGTGAGCTACTTTGTCGCGCTCAATTTCAGCGACGAACTGGCTCCCATGTTTGGCAAATCGGAGCAGTTCAATCGCCTCGCCGCCATGCTCGTCATCTACGTCGCCACCTCCTTTGGCATCTGGATGGCGTTCCGGGCCGTCGCCTCGGCGATCGACCGCGTCAAGCTCAAGGAATTCGACCGCCAGATGGGAGCCCTCGTCGGCTTCGCCCGGGGGGCCCTGTGGTGCATCGCCATTACCTTCTTCGCCGCCACGCTCCTCGAGTCGCAGCGCGACGCCATCCTGGGCTCCAGAGCCGGGCATTACATTGCCGTGGTCCTCAACAACACCCAGGCCGTGGTCCCCGCGGAAATCCACGAAGTCATCCGGCCATACGTCGACCGCATTCGCAGCGGCATCGATCCCAACCAACCCGCACCCCAAAACCCGTTCGACGGATTCTCGATGCCTGGGCAGGGGGGGGAGGGAACACCGTGGGGCGGCCAGTCGAATCCGAGCGCCGGCGGAACTCAAACGACACCCTGGGGACAGCCCACCGCGCCGCCATCCGCACCAACGTGGGGACAGCCCCAATCCAACCCGCTGCCATGGGGCCAACAGCCAGCTCCGAGTAACCCGCCAGCGTGGCCGAGCGGCAATCGCTCCGCATCGCAGGGGAGTGGCACGGGGAACAACTATTGAGGCCCAGTGTTGATGCCTCCATTGCACCATAACGAACGAGCCTTGAAGCGGCGCGAAGCACTCACAGCGTCAGACGAGCGAATTGGAGCAGCGAGCGTGAAGTGCTTGAAACAAGGGCTTTTCTGTCCGAAAACCGAACATAAGAGCGATTATCAGACGTTCCCAAAATGGGCTTTTCCCTTGGCGATTCCCAACCTGGCCCCCTTCTATCGAGACTTGGGACGCTACGAACTCGCCGGTGCGGCGGGGTCGATCGGGGCTTCGAGGAACTGACCGATGCGGCGGAATTTCTCGTAACGCTCCGCTAGCAATTGGTCGCGCGGCTTCTCGCAGAGTTCGCGCAGCGAGCGGACGAGATAGGTCTTCAGCCGGGTTGCCATCTGATAGTGATCGCGGTGGGCGGCTCCTACCGGTTCCTCAATCACATCGTCGATCGCCTGAAGTCGCTGAAGATGCCGCGACGTCAACTTGAGCGCCCGGGCGGCCACCTGCGCGAAGTCGTGGCTCTTCCAGAGGATGCCAGCACACCCTTCGGGGCTGATCACCGAATAATAGGCATACTCGAGCACGGCCACTCGGTCGCCGACGCCAATCCCTAGGGCCCCTCCCGAGCCCCCTTCGCCGATCACGACGCAAATAATCGGGGTCTCGAGCCGCGACATTTCGAGCATGCTCTGAGCGATCACCTGGGCCTGGCCCCGTTCCTCGGCCCCGATCCCTGGGTAGGCCCCCGGGGTGTCGATCAGGCAAATGATGGGGACCCCATATTTGGCCGCCAGGTGCATCTTCGACATCGCCTTGCGATACCCCTCGGGGTGGGCACAGCCGAAGAAGCATTCATTACGCTCCTTGAAGGTCTTTCCCTTGTGGTGCCCCACAAGCAGCACCTTGAACTCGTCGATCTTGGCGAACCCGGTGCGCAGAGCTCGGTCGTCGCCAAAGAACTTGTCGCCGTGCAGTTCGACGAACTCGTCGAACACCAGATCGATGTAGTCGGTGAACATCGGCCGGTCGGGATGGCGCGCGACACGAACCGTTTGCCACTCGTCGAGGTTGGCGTAAATCTCACGCATCCGGTCGATCAGTTCGCGTCGCGCGTCGCGGAGCGCCTCGCGGATGTCGGCCGAATTCTGATCGCCCGCCTCGAGCACCGCGATCCGCTCGCGCAGCTCGTTGAGGGGTTGTTCGAAATCGAGTTGGTAGGATGCGCTGGCCATCGGACGTGTTACTCGGGTCGGCGGATGGGGTGAAAGTTGCCTCGCGTGCCCCCTTGGGCTTGCGCAAGAGGTGCTACACTTCGCTCTCTTCCTGCTGCGATTCTTCGTCGACCGTGGGCGGAGTGTAGAAAATACGCAAGGTCTTCAGTTCCATTTGAGCGTCTTTCATCGTCGTCGGGCGATCGCCTGGCTCCTTCGCCATGCACCGCTTGACGAAGGTGGCGAATTCGGGCGTGATGTTCTTGTCGACTACCGTGAGATCGGGAATCCTCGACTTCAGGTGCTTGCTCAACAGCTCGGTCGGCGTGTTGGCCGTGAATGGCGGCTTGCCGTTGAATAGTTCATAGGCCATGCACCCGAGGCTGTAGACATCGGCCCGGGCGTCGACGTGCTGTCCACGGATCTGCTCGGGGGCCATGTAGCTGTGCGTGCCTTGGACCGTAGTCTTTCCTCCCAGGAGCTTGCCGAGACCGACCTTCAGCTTCCGTGCCAGGTTGAAGTCGATGAGCTTCACTTCGTTTTCGGGAGAAACCAGAAAGTTGTCGGGTTTCACGTCGCGATGAACCCATCCCTTGGCATGCATGTGAGCCAACCCCGCCGCGCAGTTCACCAAAATCTCCTTGGCACGGCACTGCACCCCCCTGGGATTCGAAACGAGCTGCTGCTTGAGGTTGAGATGCTTGAAAAACTCGAGCAACATGTAGGCCCCGTTGCTCGTCGTGTTGAATTCGTACGTCTTGATCACCGCGGGGTGCTCGAGCGTCTTGCCGACGACGAATTCGTGCTTGAGCTCATTTAGCGCATGGCGCGAGTACTTTTTCCCCGGCGGCAGCCACTTCATCGCAAACAGCGTGTTTTCCGACATCGGGCGGCAGGCCCAAATCTCGTACACCGCACCCGCCCGAATCAGGTGGTACAACCGGTAATTTCCAACAAATTCGCTGCCGCTGGACACAATCTCTCTCTATACTCTAGGGATCGTCAAAATGGGTGGTGCCGGTGGCGAAAGCCTTGCCGAGTAGGGGAAATTTAAGTCTAACCCGACTCCTGCCGGCGGGAAAGACCAACGATAGCCGCTTCCCCTTTCCCCCGGCCCCCCCTGCCCTGATATCGTCAGCCCTTCGGAAGACCCTATCTGCGTGGTTCGCCTGTTCCTAATTCTGTGGGCCAGCCCCAACACCTTCCTGGGACTCTTCGCCGGCTGCCTCGCCGTGGCGACTGGCGGGCGGGTCCAACTTCGCCGCGGCATCATCGAATTCCATAGCGGCTGGCTCACCTGGCTCTTTGGCAGGCTCCTCGGCGGGACCGTGCTCGCCATGACCCTGGGGCACACGATCCTAGGGGTCAACCCGATAGCCCTCGACATCGCCCGCGAGCATGAGCTGATCCACGTCCGCCAGTACGAGCGCTGGGGCCCCTTCTTCCTGCCCGCTTACTCTATCGGTTCGCTGTGGGCCTGGTGGCGAGGAGGCCGCGCGTACCGCGACAACCCGTTCGAGCGCGAGGCGTACGGCGACCCGCGCCAGTGATGAGAAGACTCGCGTGAGAAAACTCACGGGCGATCCTGCCCCATCCCGAGCATCGCGGTCGTGAAGCAGTCCATCGTCCCCACACGACCTTGGACGGTCAAGCACCCGTGGACCAGCACACCAGCTCAGCCGCGGCAGATGGTCCATGGCACTCGCCGCTCGTCATTGCCTTATTCACGATCAATTATTACTGGAGGTGCCATTCGCGTCTCGGAAGGCACAACTCGCTCAACAGGCGGAATGACAATCGTCGCGGGTACTCCGTTTCCCACTTCCACTTGGGGTGGTTCCGTGGATTGCACGTCAGAGATGTCTCGAATGAGCCACTTGCCGCGGTCACAGGTGAAAGTGATTTTTTGCAACATGCGAAATCTTTGGTGTACGATGCGTTCCACGCCATTCTCATCACCATGGATATGCGACAAGGTGCTATTCTTGTACGCGGACCCTTCCGCTGAATCGCCATTGACAGTAATGCTTGTCAGTGCCTCGAAAGGGGAAGTCGCCGGTTTAGGCTCAGCCGCTGGTTTGTCGGCGTTTTTTCCAATCACCAGATCTTTGTAAAACCCGACTTTGTCGATGACAGCCTCGCTGACCACTTGTGTCATAAGTTCATCATCGCTGGGAAACCGAGCGTCTCTCACTCCATGCTTTTCTTGGTATCTCTTTAAATAACTAGCATCAATGCTCTCGTGGTTGATTCCATGCGACTTGAGAATGCGCGCAATCTCGGGATCATTTGGTCGCATTAGGCATTCAAAATACAACAAGTAGCACATCTCCGCCTGACGCTCGGGCGAATAGCAATTCCAGATGCGTTCGGCGTCCTGATCGGCCACTGCCTGGCGGAATGTGTTGTAGGTCTCCTCGATACTGGCAAACACTCGCGGGTTCTCCGCCGGCACGGCTACTTCCTGACTCTCCGCACGCTGACCCAAGGGAACCGTAGCAGCGATCAAAAAGATCAGGAGCCGTAGTTTGCAATAAACAAGTGCCCCGGTCGAGCATTCTATATTGCTGAGCTTGTGAAACCTACCACGTTGCACACACAAGCCAGGCATCTGCAGGAAGTGAAGTAAGCGAGAACAAGTTCGAGACATGACTACATTCCTTTGGTTAGTTTTCAGACCGTCACAACCTCGACGGGTCTTTAACAATTGCATTGCAAAAAACAGCGCAAACGTGTGTCCGTTCAGGAGCTTAGGCCTACCGTAGTTGTTCATTCTCGCGTTTCCAGCATCGTCGGTCTTCAAGGTGCCAGTACGGTGCGTGAAGCGGAGCGAAACGCACCTGATGACGCTGTATCCCAATCGGTGCGTTCCGCTCCGCTTGACGCACCCGTCAAAACGCCACTGAAGCCATCGGGCTATGATCCTGGCCCCCGACCTCTCCCCTCCAACAACTACG
>CAZYQQ010000013.1:0-73298 GCA_964650265.1 uncultured Planctomycetaceae bacterium | reverse complement strand
CCAATTTGAAAGGTGATTTTGTCGTCGGGCATGTGCCGGATGGTATGCCCGTGAAAGCCGATCAGCTCGACCCCATCGGCCAGAGGCGAAAGCTTCTCCTGCAACTTCCCGACCGCTTCGGCGTGATGGAGCGTCAACAGGCGCTCGGTGCGCAAGAGGTCTTCGGTGGGGACGTTGTGCTGCGAGGCCTCGAGGATGCGGCCGCGCAATTCCTCGTCGTAGGGCAACGTCAGGCCGCCATGAAAGTCGATTTGCTCTTCCCCGTCGGTCACAACCAGGGCGGCGTCGACTCCGTCTCCCGAAGTCCCGCTCATCAGGCCAATCGCCTTCAACTTTTTGGCTTTCGACAAGTCCCAACCTTTCTCTCTAGCGAGCCTTGGAGCCCTGGTTGCGGTGAAAAGCCGGTTCCCGCTCGCGTGCGGCGAACATCACGACCCATACTCCGAAAAGTATTCTATCGTTTTTGCGCATAGTGGCCAGAGACCTGCTACACTATTTTGAAGTGAGGAGTGCGAAGGGGCCTCCCACCCCCGGCCCATTTTTATTGCACGTTTTCGTGCGAGAGTCCACCACCAATCCCCCTGGCAATCCCCTGGTCTCGATCCCTTTAGCTATGGACAAGCGAACCGGACGCCAACCCGCACCACTCAAGGAACGTCAGATCGCGCTCTTGATCGAAACCGAGTCGACGGGAGGCCGCGGCATCATTCGGGGCATCTCCAACTATGCCCGGAAGCACACTCTGTGGCACTTGCTGATCGATCCGCGCGACCACGAGCACAAGTCGGCCCTCCCCGATGGCTGGCAAGGGGATGGGGTCATCGCCCGACTCACCAATCGGATGCAATTCGAGCAGGTGATCGTCAAAGGCCTGCCGCTGGTCAATGTCGACGACGTCTTTACCCCCGACAAGGGTGTCGGGCAGGTGACCACCGACGAACAGGCCCGCGCCGACCTGGCACTCGAACACCTGCTGAGCCGAGGGTTTACCAATTTTGCCTACTTCGCCCCTCCCAGCCTCCGCTACTCCACAAGTCGCCGCGAGGCCTTCTGCGCGGCGACAGGCCAGGCGGGCTACGAGTGCCACGAATACCGGCCAGGATATGGGGCCGGTCGCAAGATCAGTTGGGGCGAACGGCAGCGGCGCGTGAATCGCTGGCTCGCCTCCCTGCCGCGCCCCATCGCCGTGTTGGCGGTCGATGCCTACCATGCCCGGCAACTCGCCGAGATTTGCCACTTTGCCGAGATTCGCGTCCCCGACGAGGTGGCGATTCTGGCGGGCGACTCCGACGACCTGTTGTGCGAAGTGGCGACGCCACCGCTGTCGGCCATTTCGGTGGCCAGCGAGCGCATCGGTTACGAAGCGGCCGAACTGCTCAACAAAATGATGTCGGGACGTGGAGCCCCCAAAAAGCCGCTTTTGATTCCGCCCCACGGGGTTGCGAGTCGGCAGTCGACCGACGTGATGAGTATCGACGACCCGACGATCGTCCAGGCGCTGCGCTTTATTCAGCAGCACGCCCATCATGGGATCGGGGTCGAAGGGATTCTCCGCGAGATCCCCATTTCGCGGCGGAGCCTCGAAATGCAGTTTCGCGCCTATCTGGGCCGATCGCCAGCCGAGGAGATTCGCCGGGTGCGACTCGAACGGGGATGCCAACTGCTCGAACGTCGCGAACTGTCGATCACCGAGATCGCGCTGGCCTGTGGTTTCTCGAATGCGACTCGCTTTGGCATCGCGTTCCGCAAGAAGTATGGGGCCACACCGCGAAGTTATCGCAAGACGCTCTTCACCGACTGACATGTCGCCAACTGGGCTCTCCTCGCGCTGCCGTCGGCCTGGCGCCAAGGCGCAAAAAAACACCACCTCGCCCCAAAGGTGAGACGAGGTGGCGTGCTGCCGCTGGAGCTTGGCTCCAACTATGTTTCACCATAACTGGCCGCACCGGCAATACAATTGCCTCCGCGCAAAACTCTCGCCGTTTCACGCAAACGACTCTCGCGCAAGTCGGAATCTTCTTAGAATCGAGAATCGTTACATTCGGCGCGATCGGTTCGCATGGACGTGCGCCTTGCCTCACGCGTTCCATTCCTCTTGCTTCTACAGGCATGTTTGTGCGATTCCTTGCTCCCTGCTTCACCTTCGCCTTGCTGTTGTGGTCCGCCAGCCTGAGTGTGGCGGCTCCCCCCGAACCAACTCGCGAATTTCGCGCCGCGTGGATTGCCACGGTCGCCAACATCGATTGGCCTTCGCGACCCGGGCTCACTCCCTCCGAGCAGCGGGAGGAAATGATCTCGCTGCTCGATATGGCCCAATCGCTCAACATGAATGCGGTCGTGCTCCAAGTTCGCCCCGCGTGCGATGCGATCTACCCCTCGGAACTCGAGCCATGGAGCCCCTACCTGAGTGGGACGATGGGCAAGGGCCCCGACGATGGCTACGATCCGCTCGCGTTCGCCGTGGCCGAGGCCCATCGCCGGGGGATCGAGCTGCACGCCTGGTTCAACCCCTACCGGGCGCTCCATCCGACGTACAAGGGGGAAATCCCAAGCGATCATGTCTCGAAGCGGCATCCTCAATTCGTTCGCGAATATGGCACCTATCAGTGGCTCGACCCTGGGGATGTCGAGGCGACCGCGCATACCCGGCGGGTGATTGTCGATGTCGTCAAGCGGTACGACATCGACGCGATCCACTTCGACGATTACTTTTATCCTTACCCCGTGAATGACGATGCAGGGAAGCCGGTCCCATTCCCCGATGACAAAAGCTGGCAAGCCTATCGCGACGCCACCCCCGACCAGGAGGAACTCGACCGCGACGACTGGCGGCGCGAGAACGTGAACAACCTGCTCCGCGCGCTCCGCGACGACATCCAGCAGACGAAGCCGTGGGTGCGATTCGGTGTGAGCCCGTTCGGCATCTACCGCCCTGGCATCCCAGCCGGCATTCAAGGTTTCGATCCCTACGCGAAACTCTACGCTGACTCGAAACTGTGGCTCGAGGAAGGGATCGTCGATTACATGGCCCCCCAACTCTATTGGCCCATCGAACAAAAGCCGCAGAGCTTCCCCGTCTTGTTCGAGTGGTGGCGCGAGCAAAACCCGCACGGGCGTCACATCTGGCCGGGTCTCTACACGTCGCAGGTCTCCGGCCGCCAGCGAGGCTGGTCTGCCGACCAGATCGTCCGTCAGATCGAGATCGTTCGCAATCAAGGCACACATCCCGGGCATATTCACTTCAGCATCAAGGCGATCCACCAGAACCGTGGGGGACTCAAGGAGAAGCTCGACACTCTCTACGCCGAACCCGCCCTTCCGCCGGCGACGTCGTGGCTCCCATCGCCAGACGAGGCAGCCATCCAAGCCACAGCGCGGCTCGTCGCCGAGGGGGAGGGGGCAAAGCTCACGATCGCCACGTCCGGGGCTCGCACCCCTTGGCTCTGGTTGATCCAATATCGGCAAGGGGAAGAGTGGACCACCCACATCGCGCCGGGGAGCGAGCCGGTCGTTGCGCTCGCGGTCGCTCCGTCCGACGTCGACGAGATCGCCCTCCGCCCGGTCGACCAGCTTGGCAACCTGGGTGAGGTGACGAGCCCGACCATCGCGGCAGGGAACTAGCCCCGAGACTTTTCTCCAGCATCAGGACGACGCCGTGGCGGAACCACTCGATTCTCCTTCGGAAGCGCAAGCCGCGTCGACCGACAATCCGTTTGAGGCTCCGCAAACCAATGCGGCTCCAGATGAGCACGGCGCGGGCTTCACGAACCCTTGGCTTTGGGTGCCGAGTCTGTATTTCGCCGAAGCGGTGCCGTACGTATTAGTCCAAGTCGTCTCGGCGACATTCTACAATCGGATGGGACTCTCTAATCTCGAGATGGGTGTCTACACGAGCCTGCTCTATTGGCCGTGGGTCATTAAGCCCCTGTGGAGCCCATTGGTCGATGTCGTCGGCACGAAGCGAATGTGGATCATCCTGATGCAACTGCTCGTCGCATTGGGGATTGGGGGAATCGCGATCGGTGCGCTGACGAGCAACTTCTTCGTCTTTACGATCTCGTGTTTTACGCTCGTGGCCTTCGCTTCGGCCACCCATGACATCGCAGCCGATGGATTCTATCTGATCGGTATGGATTCCAACCGACAGGCATGGTTCGTCGGCATTCGCAGCACGTTCTATCGCCTCGGCATGCTCGCCACGGGGGGGGTCCTTATCACCCTGGTCGGTCTGCTCATGGAGCGCCAGTGGTCGATCCCCGCCGCCTGGGGTGCGGCGTTTGCGGCAACCGCCATCATCTTTGGGGGTATCGCCCTCTACCACGCCTGGCAGATTCCTCGGTGCGAACAGTCTTCCAGACCTGCGACTTTAAAAATTCTGAGGCAAGAAGGCTTCGAGGCCTTCGCGAGCTTCTTTCGTAAGCCGCATATACTCGTGGCGCTGGCCTATATTCTGCTTTATCGCTTTGCCGAAGGTCAGGTCACCAAGATGCTGCAGCCCTTCTTGCTCGACTCGCGAGAGGAAGGAGGGCTCGCGATTTCAGTAAAAGATGTTGGGCTGTTGTATGGCACCATTGGTGTGATCGCCTTGGTATCGGGTGGAATTCTTGGCGGCATGGCTGTTTCACGTCATGGTCTTGGCCGTTGGTTCTTGTGGATGGCGGTGGCAATCAACGTGCCTAATCTCGTCTATGTGGCTCTCGCCGCCATTCAACCCACGCAAGTCGGGTGGGTAGGGCTGGCTATCGCTTTCGAACAGTTTGGGTATGGTTTTGGTTTTGCCGGTTATTTGCTCTATCTGCTCTCCTTTAGCAGGGGAGCCTACGAAACGGCCCACTACGCGATTTGCACTGGCCTTATGGCCTTGGGAATGATGATTCCAGGGCTGATCTCGGGACCAATTCAAGAACTGCTCGGTTACCGCGATTTCTTCATCTGGGTCATGTTCGCCACGATCCCAAGCTTTGTAGTCGCGTGGATTGTGCCGTTTGATCCCCACTTCGGCCTCAGAACCCGCGACTCGGCCACGGTTGACCAGGAGGCGAGCGAGTGAGAGTCCGCCTCGCGACATCTGCCGACGACCAGTCACTGCTTGCGCTGTGGAACCGAGCGGCGACCTACGACCCCATGTCGAAGCAGCTCTTCCAGGAGAAAGTCCACGGCGATCCCGACGCGACAACGCTCGTCGCCGAAGCGGACGGGCAGGCGATCGGGTTCGCCACGCTGGTCGCGCGGCACTTGACCGACGAAGTCCGTGGGATCATCAAACTGATTGCCGTCGAGCCCGCTTTTCAACGTACAGGAGTTGGATCGACATTGCTAAACGAGGCCGAACGAGAACTCGCCCAGCGCGGCGCGACAGCAATCCGCGTCGGCGAGTCCTTTCCCAACTATCTCACGCCGGGAGTCGATCTTCGCTACGCTGCGGCCCTCGCGTTCTTTGCGTCGCACGGGTATGCCCTCTTGGCCGAGGCGGTGAACCTCGAAGTCGATCTGGGCGCCTGGCAAGCAACTCACCAGGAGCCCCGCTCGCTTCCCAACGGCGTCAACATCCGCCGTGCGACACCGGATGACATGCCGGCTATCGCAGTGCTCATTTCGACCCATTGGCCCCCCTGGTGGGGCGAAGTGTCGCAGGCTTTGGTCAACGATCCCGCTACCCTGTTCCTGGCGTGGCAGGGAGAAACCGTGCTAGGCTTCGCCGCCCACGATGCCAACAACCGATCGACCGGGTGGTTCGGTCCCATGGGGACCGCTCCCGAAGCACGGGGAAAGGGAATCGGCGTAGCCCTACTCCATGCCGCACTCGAGGACATGTCTGAGTCTGACTATCGGCATGCGACGATTCCCTGGGTCGGCCCGGTGGAGTTCTACGAACGTCATGCCGGCGCCACTCTCTCGCGGACATTTCAGCGTTTTCACAAGTCACTTCCCACACCCACCGAATGAACCCACTCCCCTCCCCCGCCGACGCTCCCCTCCGGCTCAAGCTGGCACAGCTCCTGTCGGTGCGCATCGGTTCGAATCTTCCTCCCGCCGTGACGGTCGACGACGACGCCGACCGTGCCCATAGACTCCTCAAGCGCTGCCCGGTCGGGGGACTCGTCCTGTTCAACGGCCGTGCGGCGACGACTCCCGCGACCCTTGAGCGCTTGCAACAGCGAAGCGAATTCCCGCTCCTCGTCGCTTCCGACATCGAGCGCGGTTGCGGGCAGCAGATGCATGGGCTGACGGTGTTTCCCCACGCGATGGCCTTCCGTCACCTCGACGCCAGCAGTCGCCTCGATTTGGTCCGGCAGTTCGGCGAAGCGACGGCCCTCGAGGGACGCCACGCGGGTATTCAGGTCGCCCTCACCCCGGTCTGTGACACGGCCACCGAGCCCCGCAATCCGATCATCGCCACGCGGGCGTTCGGTACCGAGCCAACGGAAGTCGCCCGGCTCGCGGCCGCCTTTATCGAAGGCTGCGAAGCGGCCGGGGTGGCGACCACCGCCAAGCATTTTCCTGGCCATGGTGACACGCAACAAGATTCGCACGATTCGCTCCCTACGGTCGAACGATCGCGCGAGGCGCTATTCGCCACAGAGTTGGCACCCTTCACCGCCGCGATTTCGGCCGGTTGCTCGCTGGTGATGACGGCCCACGTCGCCTACCCGGCGCTCGATCCTTCGGGCCTGCCGGCGACCCTCTCGCGGCCGATCCTGGTCGACCTGTTGCGAGACAAGCTCGGTTTTCGCGGAGTCGTTTGCAGCGATAGCCTGCTGATGGCAGGGGTTCGCGACCGCTTTGCCACCGAGGGAGAACTCGCGGTCGCGGCGCTCAACGCAGGAGTCGACTGGCTGCTCGATGTGGCCGATCCCGAGGGAGTGCTCGACCATCTCCAGCGCTCGGTCGCAAGTGGCGAGGTCACCCTCGCGCGCGTCGACGAGGCCTATGATCGACTGCGAGAGCTCAAGCATCGCCTCTTCTTTCCTACGACGTCCGCGCCCCTTCCCACGCTTCCCGAAGTCTCCTCGTCGGCCGCCCAACTCGCGCGGCAAGTGGCACGAGGCGCGATCACAGTCGCTGGCACAACTCCGTTGCCACCCCTCGACCCGACTCGCCCGGTGACGGTGCTGCTCGCCCGGCCATTTACCACGCCGCTCGATCCGCCCGAGCAGCCGTTGGCCGCCGCGCTTCGCGAGCGACTGGGAAGTGTGGAATACTTCGAACTCCCACCCGGCAGTAATCCGCGGCTGATCGCGATGGCGGAGTCTTCGGCCGCCGCGAGCGAGCAGCTTGTACTGGCGATGATCGTCAAACCGGCGGCCTGGCATCGGTTTGGACTCACCGATTGGCAGGAGGCTCTCTACCGGCGTTTGGCAGGCCGAGCGAATACTCGGCTCGTTTCGCTGGGGGTCCCCACCATCCTCGACCAATTCCCGGAAGCGACCACCCGCATTTGCAGTTTTAGCGATGTGCCCGTTTCGCAGGTAGCGATTGCGGACCTCCTCGCTGGGAGCGGCCCAGACAGACATTTGGCTTTCTCCGGAAGGCGTTCGCAGTAAAATCTACCTCCACGGCGAGCCACCAGTTACAGTAGACACACCCGTCACCGTTATCCCCCCTCAATTCAAGCGAGTCACGTCGATGCGTCCATTCCCCCTTTCTCGCTCCGCTGTTTTACTCCTCGCTGCCTTTGCCGTCGTCGCGTGTGATCGCGAGGCCTTTGCTCAGCCGGCGGCGACTCCCCAATCGTCGCGAACCGAACGCCTCGCCCGCCGACTGACTCCCCTGATCGAAGCGCACAAGGGAAAAGTGGGGGTAATGATCAAGCATCTCCCCTCGGGCGAGACCTTCGCCTACCGCGAACGGGAGGAGATGCCGACCGCCAGCCTGATCAAGTTCCCGCTGCTGATGGCCGCCACCAAAGCGATCGAAGAGGGAAAAGTGACACTCGACAAGCCGATCACTCTCACCAAGGAGGACATGGCTCCTGGCTCGGGCATCCTGACGACGCATTTCTCGCCCGGGCTCACCCTCTCGCTCCGTGATGCGATGCGGCTGATGATCGCCTATTCCGACAATACGGCGACCAACCTGGTGATCGACGCGGTCGGTCTCGAAGCGACGAGCAAGCTGATGGAGGAGCTCGACTGCCCCGCCACCCGGCTGCATGCCAAGGTGTTCCGCCGCGAGACGTCGATCGCCCCCGAGCGGAGTGCGAAGTTCGGCCTCGGCAGCACCTCGGCGGCCGACATGGTGAAGCTGCTCGAAATGCTCCACAAGAAGGAGTTCCAAAGCGCCGAACGGTGTGACCAGATTCTCGAACATCTCTACGCCTGCGAAGCCAAGAACACCATCCGCCGCCGACTCCCCCCGGGAACTCGCGTCGCTCACAAGACCGGGGCGGTCAACGAGACCCGCACCGACGCGGGGATCATCGACACGCCCGCCGGAGCGATCGCCTTTTGCGTGCTGACGACCGAGAATGCCGACACGAGTTGGGGCGATACGAATGCGGGAGAAGTGCTGATCTCGGAGATCGGGCAGGTCGTTTATCGCCACTATGTCGGTCGGCAGCGGGAAGGACGCGAAACTCCCGCCACGGCCGACCTCAAGCTAGGAGCGCAGGGGGAGATGGTGGAGGCGCTCCAGCGGACACTCAACCAGCGGCTCGACCCTTCACCCGAGTTGTCGATCGATGGCGACTTCGGGCCAGCGACCGAGCAGGCCGTGATGGCCTTCCGCCGTCAGGCCAAGCTCTCGCCAGGGGGGGAGGTCGACCGCCGGGTGTGGGAAGCGCTCGGCCCGCTCGTGATGACGGAGGCCCCAATTCCCTCACGCGAAGCAGTCGACAGGCTCAACTCCCGGCGTGATACTGCCGAATCGCTCGATGGTCCCCCGGTGGTGACTTGCAAGGGCTGGGTCCTTGTCGATGCCAAGTCGGGAGAAAAACTGGCAGGGGGCAACGAGGAGCGTCTGCTCGACCCGGCCAGCACGACCAAGATCATGACGGCCTATCTGGTGCTGAAGGCAGCCGCGGACGATCCCACACTCCTGGAGCAGAAGGTCACCTTCAGCCGCCGCGCCGACAACACCCCTGGGTCGACCGCTGCGATCAAGGCCGGGGAAGTGGTCGTCGTCGAGGACTTGCTCTATGGACTGCTGCTCCCCTCCGGCAACGATGCCTCGGTGGCGCTCGCCGAACATTTTGGTGCCCAATGGAATCCGGAAGAGGGAGAGTCGGGTTACGACCGGTTTATCACCAAGATGAATGAAACGGCCAAGGAGCTGGGGCTCTCCAACACGACCTATGAGAATCCCCATGGCCTCACGGCCCCCAATCATAAGACGACCCCCGCCGACCTGGCCCAACTTGCCCGCCGGGCGATGGAACTCCCGAAGTTTCGCGAAATCGTCCAGACTCGCCAGAAAGTCGCCAATCTCCAATCGGAGGCGGGATACGAGCGGCAAATTGTGTGGAACAACACCAATCAGCTCCTCCGACGCAAGGGTTATCTCGGCGTGAAGACCGGAACCACCGACGCGGCAGGGGCCTGTCTGGTGGCTTGCGGCGAGCGCGATGGGCACGAAGCGATCGGAGTGGTGCTCGGGGCGACTTCGAGCGACGCCCGGTATGTCGACATGCGAAACCTCTTCCGCTGGGTCTGGGTGCAGCAAGCTGTCTCGACCGCCGAGCAGGCTGCCGAGACGACCGACGCCGCGAGTCCTTGACGAATGTTTTGCGTCTCTTGTCCCCCCACCTTTGCGCGGGATCGCGAAATCTCTGCGCGTTAGCCCGAGGCTTCGCGATTGCCATGCGGCAAGATTCCTTCGAGAATGAAGGGAGTCTTGCTTGAGCTCTGTAACCCAATTGAGGCTTCCGAGTGATGAAATCGCACCCTGCGGCGATTGGTCTTGTCCTGATGGTGCTCGGCGCATGCTGTGGCTGTGGCGAGTCGGACCCTGCCACCACGGTGCGCGGCAAGGTCACCTCCAAAGGAATGGCCGTGCCGATGGGGGTCGTCAATTTCTTCTCGGAAACCGGGGAGCGGCCGATCGGTGCCACGCTCGATAGCAGTGGGGAATATGAAGTTCGGATTCCGGCGGGCAACTACACCATCGTCGTTCTGACCTCGACCCCACCAGTCCCGGCTGGCTGGAAGGATGGAGACCCGATCCCCAAACCTCCGGTCGAGGTGCCAGCAAAGTACCAGCAGCCGCAAAAATCGCCCCTCAAGGTCGCCATCCCCGACCAGAAGTCGTTCGAGCACAACCTGCCGCTCGAGTGACCCGCACGCGCCGCCGCCGCCGGGAGGGACCAGTTCAGCTTTTGCGGGGCAGTTGGGAGAACGGCACCACGGGGTCGTAGCCCGTGGATTCGGGTGTGCGTGACGATGGGACACGGATAAACACTGGTCTAACCGGATCACCACGGATCAGAAGGTGCCAAAATTGTGAACCGTTTTCCGCCAGGCGATTTCTGATCCTGACAATCCTGCCAGATCCTGAATATCCGCGTCCTCTTCTTCTCACCAACCACGCGCACACCCTTCGCAGGGTGTGGCACCCCAAAGGCACCGCGTTTTCTGATCCGTGGTGATCCGTCGCACCCGTGCCGATCCGTGGCCTATTTCGTTAGGTATTCTGTTACGCTCGAACTCCCTGGGGACTCATGTCGCGCGGTTCGGAATGGGGGGAGTTCCGCGGGGCGGGTGCGACAGAGCGGGATTGCAGCCCAGGGGGGCGATGGCTAAAAACGCAACATGACCGTAAGGTCTATGGCAGTAACAGGTTATCGCTAAGCTGCTGCCTCGCAAGGCTTTAATTGTTGGCCCTTATCAAACATGCAAGAACTGACGGAACAGTTCCATCGCCTGGAACCGACCCTGGCCGCGGTGCAGCTCATCCTGGCGACGATCGGCATGGGGGCCACGCTCGCGTGGGCCGATTTTGCAAACATCTTCCGCCGCCCCGGTGCGGTGCTGTTAGTGCTTTGTCTTCAGTTCGTCGTCATGCCGCTCGTCGTTGTGGCGATCGGACTGACCGGCATTCTGCCACACGAGATTCTGCTCGGGCTTTACCTGCTGGTTTCGCTCCCCAGCGGAGCCCAGTCGAATGTCCTCACCTATCTGGGTCGGGGCGACGTCCCCCTGTCGATCACGGCGACCTGTGCTTCGACGATCGTCTGCCTCGTGCTTACGCCACTCTTGCTACGGCTCCTCTGGTCGTTCGCCCTGCCGGGGGATTTCTCCATGCCGGTGGGATCGATTGTCTCCTGCCTGGTCTGGCAAATGCTGGTACCCCTAGCGGCTGGGATGCTCGTTGGTCGCTGGCGTCACCAGCAGCGGATGGCAATTGCCCGGCGGTTCGTTCAGGCGAGCCTGGCGGTGCTCGGTGTGATCATCGTGGGGGCTTTTGCCACTGGCCAACTCGCCGTGGGGCGGTACGGATGGATCGCTCCCGTGGCGATTATCGGGCTCGTCATCTTTTCGTCGGTCGTCACCAAGCTCCTCACTCGGGCGCTGGGCTACGACCATCGGCAGCGGTTCACGATTGCGGTCGAGGTGACGCTGCGCAATGGCCCCTTGGGGATTGCCCTGTGTGGCATTTTGTTTAACGCCGCGGGTCCGGAAGAGCCCCTCTACGTCGCCTCGCTCTATGTCTGCCTGCTCGCCGCGGGGGCGATGCTGGCGGTTGCCGGCGTGGCGGTCGTGCGGCGGCTTCGCTCCGCCAAACTCACCCTGCGGGGCCATCCGCCACGACAAGCGGCCGGCGAAACTCCTCCTTCCGGCTAAGGGCCAGACACCCTGCCAGCGGATCGGTGACAACAACCACCTCGGCGTCTACCAGTCGCGCGGCGATCGCCTGTTGGAAGCGAGTGGCAAGGGTCGCGCTGCCGGTAAAGAGCCCTCCCGAGGCGGCGATGGAAAACTGGCCCTGCTGGTTGGAGGCGAACCCTGCGACGAGTTCCGCAAGGCTTTCGGCGCACGTCGCGAGCAGTTCTCCACCAGCCCGCTCTCCCTCCGCGACGACCAGCGGCGCGACACCTGCAACCGCCAGCCGCGGATCGTCGGCCGCGTAGATCGCCCGCTTCACGCCCTCGATGCTGGCAACACCCAAGGACTCGAGCAGCGCTCTGTCGAGCGAATCAGGGGGAACACGCCGCTCGAGCCGATCGAGCAACCGCCGAATCGCCTGACGGCCGAGCCAATAGCCGCTCCCCTCGTCCCCCAGCAGGTATCCCCACCCGCCACGCACAGTGAGCCGCCCCTCGGCATCCCGGGCGAACGCCACCGACCCGGTGCCGGCAATCACGCCAACCCCCTGGCCATCGGGCCGCACCGCGTAAAGGATCGGCAACAGGTCGGGGACGACTCGGATTTCGTTCGCGAGCCCGACGCCCCCCAGCGCGGTGGTCATCTGCTGGCGGATATCCTCTCTCATGGCACCAGCCAAGGCGACGACAGCCCGCTCCGCCACGATATTCTCCATCCCCGCGTCGGCAACCGCCTGCTGCCAAGCGCGCGACACGGCCGCGGTCGCGCCCTCGATACCGACGGCACTCGGGTTGCTCGCCCCGGCGCTTCCCCGGCCAAGCACCTGCCAGTTCCCCTCGGGATCGAGCCGCGCGAGGGCGGCCCGGGTGCTGGTCCCTCCGCCATCGAAGACGGCCACAAGGCCGGAATCGTCGTTCATGTCGCCGCTATCGCTGGGTTGGGATGAGCAGGTTCAACGGAAATGTCGCTTGCATTGTGATGGCCCACCGCTCCAACTGCAAACCCACCGATCTGCCTCCCGGGGGTTGGGCGCTTTGGTATGATGGGGGCACCGCGGGTGGCGTCTACCCTTCACAAAGGCTGTTAACGACATGCATGAGCAAGTGGGGCGGGGAGAAACCAATCCGCCAGCGCCGATTCGCGACGCCGTGACCGACGACCCCCAGGCGGATCGCCCGTTCCTCTATTCTCTCTCCATTTTGGGGACCACGTTTGCGCTGCTCGTGACCGGTCTGGTGGCCGCATTGGTCTACCAGTTTTATGCGGACCAGGCGATTGAGGTGAGGATTCTTCCCGAGCGCGATCAGGAGGAATTGCGGCGCGAATGCCGCGATCTTCTCGAGCACTTCGACGCCACTCGCGATCACCTGGTGCATCTTACGCCAGATGAGACCGCCGTCTACCACGAAATCCGCGCGTTGCTCGACGAGGTCGGGAAAGCCGGCCAGCGGCAGGGCAACCGGCACTTCGATACCGTGCGGTTGATGAAGCAAATTGAAACCAGCGGTCTCGTCGGCGATTGGGAGGAAGAGGAACGAGATGAGATCGTCAAGTTACTGAGCCAGGCAATGCGTCAGCACGGAGTCTACGACCACTACGAAATTGTCGGCATTGTCGACCCGGCGGCCACACCGGAACTACGGCTCGTTTACACCTTGGGGCAGGTCCCAAATGAACCGGCTGACGTCGTGCGACTCTGGGTCGCCCGCAGTGGCGACAACTGGCGGATTTACGACATGGAGACCGTAGGCATCGCAAGGAAAGTCTCAGAACAATGGATAGGTGAACTCAGAACTGCTGAAGGCAACTTCGACGTTTTCGCTGACGCCCTACGCCGGCACACTTCGTATCTGAAAGAGGCGGCAAATGGCAAGCTTCCGGAGCAAGATGCCGACTCATTAATTGCGTCGGCCAGCGGGGTCATCCTGTCCGAACATGAGCGGGACGACTTCTTTCGCTCTATAATCCTCGCACTACAGCACCTGGAGAGTCGAAAGGGAGTTCGGCACTTCGAGACCCAGATTCGCGATCCCGAGAGTATGCCTGCCGTGCTCTTGGCATCCGCTTGGGCTCACACCGACACCGACCCCGCTCGGGCGCTTGCGTATGCCGATCGTTACGAGGCCCTGCTTGGGCCCTGCCCCAAGCTCTCGCGCGCGAGGTGCGACATTTATGCAAGGCTTGGCGACCGCGATCAACTGATCGCAGAGTATCGCACCTGGCTACGCTTAACCCCCAACGACGAGCAAGCTCTGCTTGAACTGGCACTTGCGCTGCCAAGTGAGCGCAAAGGAGAATTGCTGTCGCACCTTGCCCATGTCGAGCATCCCGACGAAACGGCCCTAAACCTTCTGAACGGCGCCAAAGACCGCGATCTCGCAACAACCGAGTGGCTCGCAAGCCACCTCGAAGTGCATGCCCCTCAGTCAGTGGCGGCCCACATCGCGGCGGGCTCACGCGCCGAAGCCCGCGGCGAATACGAACAAGCGGCCGATCATTACCTGAAAGCGCTCGAGTCGAACGACATCGACTCCGACGACCGTTTCGACTACGCCTTGAAGTATATCAACATCATGGGTGAGCTTGGGCGTTTTGCCGAGGCGATGCGGCAGGTGCCTAACCGCCGACAAATGATCGACTGGGAACTCGAGGAATGGCTCGACTCCCCCATCAGGAGCGACGAAGAGTACCGGCAAATGATCGAACTGGGGCTCGCCGACGCCCCGGACGATAGACGGCTCGTCCAAAGTCTCGCTCAACTCCAGATGAAACTTGGCGAATTCGAGCAGGCCGAGAAGCTCCTGCGATCGCAGATCGCGCGTGTCGAGAGCAAGGCGGAGCGGGCGGAATCGCAAGAAGTTTATTCACTGCGATACTTGCTTGCTCAGATTCACTACTATCGACGGGAGTACCAGGAAGCGATTGCAACCTTCGTCACTCCCTCTAACGGGTTCGCAAAGGTTGTTGACATGGCCATCAGCGATGTCGATCCCGAGGCGGTCGAGAATATACTGACCGTGGCACCGGTGGAGCTTGCCGGAAAGCCGGGTTTGGAGGCCGCACGAGCCTGGAGCTTGGCTCACCGCGGCGAGTGGCAACAGGCCTTTGACCTCTACGCCCGGCTGTTGCAAGCGCATCCGGATGTCTTCTCGTACCAGCACGACGACGCCTTTGCCTTGGCCTGCGGGCACACGGGACGCTGGATCGAGGGATTCGATCTGCTACCTGACAAAGTAGCGGCGCTTCGGCGGCTGGTTCATGCGGCCGTCGAGGCTGGAGAGCCTGACGCCGTGGCCCAGCTCTGCCAACATTACGAGCCCGAGCACCCCGCCGACGCCGTGCCAGTCTTCATGCAGCTCGAGGGGGCATGGGCCCTGGAGGATTATGGAGAGTACATCAAAGTCGTTAAACGGGCCCTCGATCTTCCGCCAGGGAACAAATCGCCGTCGCGCGAGTCGTTACGAGTCAACCTGTTTGCTGCGCTGCTCCACGAGCGGCGATTTGCAGAAGCGAATGTCCTGGCCGAGGAACTCGTCGCGTCAGAGCGCACGGCATGGGCCAAGGCAATCGTCGCCGCGGCCCAGGGAAGTCCGTTGGCCCTGGACCACGCCCTGAAAATGCCCCCAGAGTCGGACCTTACACGACTCTACGAGCACCCGAGTGTGGGAACCCATTTTCTGGAGGAGCGGTTCCGCCCGCTTCACGAGCGATCTCCCGTCGCCATCCCGCTGGGGGTCGACGAACTCGTGGGTGTGCTTTATCTCGATTCGCCACTCTCGCTTTCCTCGGATGCCATAATCGAGGCCACCAATGCACTCGGGCCGCCGGCAACGATTTCTCCTCGCCAGCCTGTCGACCCGCGAATCACTTCGGCCATGGTGATCCAATTCGCCGAGGGGAGCGTCTGGCTCGCCACCGGCAGCGGCTGGCATGCTGGAGATTGGAAGTCCCGTGTCCGCCGCAGCCCCTACGCTTCCCTGGCCAACGCCGACACACCATGGCTCGCGGTGGGGGTCACCGGTTGGAACGAGAAGGTTCGCGATCCACTCCTTCCCATGGCACGACAACTGGCCGTCGCGTTGACCGGGGAACAAACAACCCACGTTTGTGCCGCTTCGAGGAAGAGTTGGCAACACCACCAACTCTTCGCCGCCGATCCGCGACTTGTGGCGGCTTGGACGGCGACAGGATCGGTCGAGACCCTCCATCACAACCCTATCAGCCCTATCGTTGTCCCGCGACCGCTTGCCTACGAAGCAGCAGAGGGGGAAGAGCCACCACTGGATTCGCGGCTCCGGAAAACGTTGTACCAGTGGCGGCAGGATTCAAACCAGCCGCTCACCGTCTGGGCCCGGGTGGCGCACCCCATGGCCACGGCACCACTCGAACTGAAGGTGCGATCGATCGAATACCGCGAAGAGGTCTATGAGCTCACCGCGGAAGTCACCTCCCAGTCGATACTGCTTCCCGAACTAAAACCGGGGCTGCCAATGAAGTTCGGCGAACACGCCATTGAGGCGTTTCAAATCGGCGAGGCGCCAATCACACGGTGAGCATTGGCGTTCAACCTGCCGCTTTCTCCTCCGCCCCGATCCCCGTGTGGATGTTATACGGTGGTCGGTCGAACTGGTCGTCGAGCCGTGGATCGCTGTTCGCCTCCAGTTCGTCGAAGAGCCGCTGACGAAGCTCCTTCCGCTTCACTTGCCAGGCGGGGTCCTCGGCCAGGTTCACCATCTGGTCGGGATCGTTCCGCACGTCGTACAGTTCCTCGGCGGGGCGAAGTCCAAAGCCGAGCCGCCACGCCTCGGCGATTGCAGGGTCCCCTTCCCGGTCGAGAAACCAGTACAGGGTCGGGCCGTGGTCGATATCCATGGCGCGATACTCCTCCTCGCCGCGCATGCGCATCGCCGGCTCGAATCGTTCGTTAAGGGGCTCGTTGGCCATCGGTCCCCGATCTGGCTTGAAGTTGACGACGTACAAGGCGTCTGCCGTGCGAACTGCCCGAATCGGATAGGGGAGCCCGTCCGGGCGGCACACGCCGACATGGGTCTCGCGGCCGATGAGGGCCCAGCCGCGCAGCTCGTCGTCGGTCCCACCGGGGACGACCGCTGGCAGCAGGCTCTCGCCGTTGGTTCCCCTCTCGGGCGCGGCCCCGGCGGCGGCGAGGAATGTCGGCGCGAGATCGATCAGCGAGACAGGGACTTCGACGTTGCGGCCCGCCTCGATCTTCTCTGGCCATCGCATGGCGAGCGGCACCCGGGCCCCAAAATCGTAGACATTGCATTTGCCACGAGGAAAACCGGGAATGCCATGGTCCCCTGTGACGACAACCAGCGTGTTATCGAGTTCGCCGCGCTGCTCGAGTTCCGCGATGATCACGCCACACGCAGCGTCGAACGCGAGCACTTCGCCCAGGTAGTCGGCAAAGTCCTCGCGAATCGTCGGGTCGTCGGGTAGGAACTTGGGCAATTTCCCTGCAAGCTGATCGGGGTCGATTCCCCAGAGTGCCTTCCCCGAACCCTGCACCCATGGCCGGTGAGTGTTCGTGGGATTGAATGAGTAGAAGAAAGGAGTCTCCGCGGGGCGAGCGGCCAGGAAGTCGCGAAAGTTGTTCCGCACTTCTTCGAGGATCGTTCGCTTCGCACGGTCCTGGTTGCGGGCACGGGTGACAGCCTGAGAAAATCGGTTGATCCGATCGCCATGGGCGCTGTGCTGATTCTGGTTCCCCCCGATCAGATCGAGTCGCATATGCCACTTGTGCGACCAACCGATGTGATAGCCCGCGTCGGCAAGCAGGTTGGGCATGCCGCGGACCTGGCGGAAGGGATCGGGCGTTCCCTGTTGCCAGGGATGATGAAGCTGCGAGTGGGAGGCGTTGCGAAAGAAATGCCGCCCCGTGTAGAGGGCCGTTCGCGATGGGGTACATGATGGAGCGGAGACAAATGCGTTGTGAAACAGCGCCCCTTCCCTGGCAATGCGGTCGATTGCCGGAGTAGCGATGAGATCGTTGGGGGAAGGACGATCGGGCGAGGCGTAGGCCGAGGCGTAGCGACCCAGGTCGTCGGCAAACAACAGCACGATATTCGGGCGATCGATCGGGGCGCTCGCATGCGTCTCACCCGGCGAGCGGGTCGCCATCGATGTCGCCACAACCAACAGGCAGGCCCATTTGACACGATGCGAATCCCGACGCGAGTTTCGTTTCCACGAGAATTGACCGAACATTAGTGGCTTTTGCTCCGCAGGTGGTAGGATCGTGAACGGGAAGTCGCTACAATCGGCTGGACATGCCAGCATCCGCCAGTACAGATCGTGCTGGGGAGATTACCGATTCCATCAACGACGCCGACTCATTGTAATGGAAGGGGCTTCCACTATGCACCTCGATTTGCGCCGCTTGCTGCTCGCCGGGTTCCTGCCACTTGTCCTCGTGTCGGCGAGCCAAGTTCTCGCTGCCCCCCCCGCGGAGACTCCCCCCACGATTCCCTTTGGCTCCGACGCCATCACCCAGTGGGAAAAGTGGCCCTATCTGCGGATCGGCGTCAGACCCTATATGCGGAGCACTTTCGATCGCCTGGGAGGAAATTTTTATGCCGACGCGGCCCACTATCTACGCCAAACCGACGACGGCTTGAGTGTCGCCCTCGACGAGCGCGGGCCGGGCATCCTCTGGTTCGTCCGCCACAATCACTGGCACGGCAGTCCCTGGCATTACCGCGTCGACGGCCAGGAAACCGTGGTCACCGAAACGAGCACGGCCGATCCGGTTCACCCGGTGGAGAATTCCGTCTTTCAGCCCGAGGAACTTTTCCCCACGGGGCTGACTTACACCTGGAGCGTCACCAAGGGGGCCGACTTGTCGTGGGTACCGATTCCCTTCGAGGAGAGCATGCGCCTCGACTATGGCCGCACGATGTACGGCACCGGCTACTTCATGCTTTGGAAAGTCGTACCGGGCATCGAGCATCTCTCGCGCCCCCTCGTGAGTTGGAGCCGCGAACGCGCCCCGACGAGGCCAATGCTCGACGTGATTGGTCGCGCGGGAACCGACATCGCCCCCACCGGCAAGGAAGTCAGCCGCCACGAAGGGAGACTCTCGCTTGCCCCCCACGCGGCCCAAACCGTCTGGCAGTCGAGCTTCGGGCCGACCATGATCCGGCGCATCGCTTTCAGCGTTCCCGCAGCCCACGCCAACGATTTGGCCAAGGCGCGGCTTCGAATCACATGGGACGACCGCCGCGAACCATCGATCGACGCCCCGCTTTGCCTGTTTTTCGGCTCGGGATCGCTGCTGCGCGACGAAGATCAGGAGTACATCGTCAAGTCGTTTCCGATGACGGTGAAATACGAGCACGGGAAGCTCCTGTTTGCCACCTATTTCCCGATGCCATTCCACCGCTCGGCCCGGATCGAGCTCACCAACACCACCGGAGAGGAAATCAAAGAGATCGAATGGCAGGTTCGGAGCGTCCCCTACAGCGATCCTCCCAATCATGTTGGCTATTTTCACGCGACCTATCGCGACTTTCCCAATCCACAACCAGGCAAGGACCTCGAACTGCTCGACACGCGAACAGTCGAAGGAGGGGGCCCCTGGACCGGACATCTCGTCGGGACGACCTACATTTTCACCCAGCGTGGCAATCTCGGCACGCTTGAGGGGGACCCTCGGTTTTACCTCGACGACAGTCTCTCCCCACAGGGACAAGCGACCGGCAGCGAGGAATGGGGGGGTGGAGGCGACTATTGGGGTGGACGGCGGATGACCTTGCCCTTCGCGGGCCATCCCGTGGGGCGCCCGGGGCGTGAATCGAAAACCGATCTCGACCGGCTCCACTCCGCCTATCGCTTCCTGCTAAGCGAGATGATTCCGTTTGGTCGCAATGCCCGGTTCACGCTGGAACATGGAGCCCACAACGACTCGACCGAACATTACGAGACAGTGACCTACTGGTATGGTCTCGAAGCGCCATCGCTGGTGCTGACCGACGAACTCGATATCGGCGACGAGCGCGACGAACTAGCTCACAACTACCACTCTCCCGACGCGACCACCCCCGAACTGCTGGCGAGTCGGCATGAGGTGGGAGTCGACCATGTCCGACTGGAAGGCCAGCGTCGCGCGGAAGTTGTCCCCGTGGTGGCCGACGATGGCCGCCGGACGACGACTTCGAGCGAAATGACCCTCGCCATCGATCCCCACAACATGGGGGTCATGCTCCGGCGGCGGCTCGATCTCCAATACCCCAATCAGCGGGCCAAGGTCTATGTCGCCGCGGTCGACGACAAACAGCCCCAGTGGCAGCCGGCAGGAGTTTGGTACTCGGCTGGCAGCAACACCTGCGTCTTCGGCGACCCGCGTGAGCTGCCCGAGGACCAGCGGACCGGCCACGTCGAGGTGGCCGCTCCGGCGAGCATCCCCAAGACGTCGAACCGCCGCTGGCGCGACGACGAGTTTCTGCTCCCTCTCGAACTCACCAAGAACCGGGACAAGATTCGGGTGAAGTTCGAGTTCGATCCTCTTGAGGCGCCACTCTTCCCCGGCCACGAGATGGCCGAGGAAGCGTGGACCGAATATCGCTACTGGGTTTACAGCTTTGTCATGCCGAGGCCGTAGCCAGCGTGCCCCCTTAGCGGACTTCCAGAATCAGATAGACCTGCTTCGACGGTTCTCCTTCTTCGCCGACCTCGGCCGGATTGAGGGTCAGCCCCCCGACGACCACCGGCACACCGAGCGGGAGCCGGAGCGTGGTCGCCAGCTCGGCCCGGGTGATGGCGATGCGGTCGACTTGGGGAGCGATCCATTGGACTTCCTCGTCGAGATTGATTTTGGGGGTGGTTCCCGCCGCACTCAGGGTGCTCTTGAGGTCGACGATCGCCCCCTGCTCGGCTCCCCCTTCGAGTGTCGGCCTGATTTCAAGCAGCACGCCGAGATTGGGGCGCTCGACAATCGGTTGATAGCCCACGCTTCGCCCCCCCGACGATAGGGCGGCAGGGCCGATGCCCGAGACGAAGTGCAGGGTCGGATCAGCCGGCGTGTGGTCCCAAGCGAGTCCCTCGGCCCCGGTCTCGATGCTCCCCACGACGGGAATAAAACCAGAGACGATGTTCTGGCGAGAACCACTCACCAGATAGGTCCGCTGGCCGCTGAAACAGTGCCCTATGGCCCGCAGGCTTGTCGGCTCGAGCATGCGCGCTGTAAGCTTTTCGCGATCGACGGCCAGGGGATTCGATTTCGCCTCTCCCTCGGCCACGAGTTCGTCGAGCTCGACCGAAGTGAGCATCAGCCAACGGGCGTCGATCGACACGGTGCGGCGATTGCCCAGACTGTTGCGAATCTCTGTGAGGAATTCGGCGATTCGACCATGGTTTTCAGGTGTTTGCCGGACGACGAGCGCCCCCCCGAGCACCTTGAGTTCGGCCTCGTCGTCCCAGGAATCGGGATCGACAAAGGAATGGATCGCTTCGACCAAATCGTCGACTGTCAGTGTGGTGGAGTAGGGCTCTTCGCGGAGGTCGCCCCCGACCTGAAAGGCCCCCCCTCCTTGAAAGCCTCCTCCGCCACCAAACCCGCCCCCTCCCATTCCCCCACCGAAGTTGCTAAACCGCGAGGCTTCTTCCCCCGGATAGGGATAGTCGGCAACCTTCAGCACGATGTCGGAGATGGGGTACATCTTGAGGACCAGTTTCTCGGCCTCCTGAGCGAGCGCCGTCTGGGCGGACATCGCCAAGGCCATGAGGGTGATCAATATGGGTTGAATGCGCATCGAATGTCTCCTGGAAAAGGGAACTCGGTTCAAACGGAAATGCTCTTAAGGACTCATCTGTTGCTGCCGGAATCGGGCCGCATTGTAGTGGCCCAGCAGCAGGGGGTCGCGCGCTGCATGGGCGAGGAACTCTTCGGCCAATGGGCCGTCGCACGACACGATCGCCAGCCAGGCCTCGGCGTTGCGGCGATTGTGTCCAGTCACGAGTTCAATCAAGGGCTGGGCCACCTCCGATCCGCCGAGTTGCCCTAGGGCTAGCGCCGCGGCGATGCGAACCTGCCGTTGGTCCGAGTCGATAGCCGCCACCAATGAGGAAATAGGGGGTTGTGCCATCCCTCGCAGCGCCCCGAGGGCCTCATGGCGAGTCGCCTGGTGAGCAACCAGCGCCAGGTAACATGCGACACGACGTGGATCGTCGGCCGCCCCTTCCAAAAGCCAATGGCTAAGCTCATGGCATTGGGCGGCCGCGAGCAATACGTCGGGCTTTCTGCCATCGGTCATTTCAAACAGGTATTCGAGGCAGATGGGGCGGAGCGCGTCCCGGCTGGCGATTCGTTGCAGGACAGACACCGCGGCCTCGCTCCCCTCTTGGGCCAACACGCCGACCGCCAGCCGCTGCGATGCCGCGGGCAGTTCGTCAAGTTCGCTAACAATTCGCCGCCGTAGCTCCGCGGGCCGCCAACCGGTCGCGGCAAGGAGTTCCTGCTGCGCCTCCTCGGGCGGGAGCGACTCCCGATCGGCGAGCAGCTCGGACAAGGAAACCGACCTGTCGGGCCGCTTGGAAGTGCGAACCGTGAACAGCACCTCGCGGAGGCGATCGGGAGTTTGGCCGACGATCCGCGCGGCTTCCTGTGGCGTCTCTTCCGCAACCAACTGGTGCTCCCGAGGGAGATCGGGAAGGGGGAGCTGACGAGCCACCGGGAGTTTCGCGGGTCGGTCGATCGTCCCCCAGACAATGGTCCCCAACAGGGCAATGGAAGCCGCGGCCGCGAGCGACTTTGCCCACCCGCGGACTCGCGCGCTGTGGCGCTCGCGTTGCCACGCCCGCTCGAGCCGCGCGACTTGAAGTTCGTCGACGGGGACCCTGTAAGCCTCCGCCACGAGCCGATCCACACGGGCTTGTACCGCTGGGTCGTCGGTCGGTTCGCGGGGTGCAGGGAGATCGCTACTCATCGGGTGTCCTGGCAAAGTCGACTAGGGGGAGCAGTTTCTTGCGGACATGGTGTAAGGTGGTGTGGATATTTGCCGGAGTCGTTTCCAGCAGGAGCGCTACTTCCGCCGGAGGCAACCGTTCGACAAGGCACAGCAAGGCCACCTCGCGCTGCCGCTCGGGCAGCCGGTCGATGGCATCCCGAATGCGCTGGGCCAACTCGCTCGCATCGACATACTCCTCCGACCGTGGCCTACCGTCGGCGATGTCGACCGTCAGTGCTTCGGGGGAAGGGCGCCGGCGGCGCCGGTCGCGGGCCACGTTGAGCACGATTCCCAGCATCCAGGTCGAAAACTGGGCCTCTCCGCGGTAGCGTCGCCAGTTTTGCAGCACCTTGGTCAGCGCCTCCTGAACCACGTCTTCCGCCTCGTCGGCGTCCCCGGTGAGTCGCCGGGCAAAGGCCAGCGCCGCCGGAATCTGGTCGACCACGAGTCGATCGAGCTGGTCACGGTCGGCGGGTCGAAGCATGAGTCGCGGCCTGGGTTCTAAGAGTGAGACGCTCCACGGGGGCCAAATCTTAAGTCAGTTCTCGGAAAATGGCGATTTTCTTCCCTCCCAGGGCTTGGGTTGAGTTGGGAGAATGGTACCACGGGGTCGTAGCCCGTGGAGCTTTTGGGCGGAGGTGGTTGGTGGGAAGAATAGGACGCGGATTTTCCGGATCGGTCAGGATTGTCAGGATTCTGGGATGACGATGGGACACGGATAAGCACTGGTCTAGCGGATCACCACGGATCAGAAAGCACACACCCTTCACAGGGTGTGGCACCCCAATTAGGGAGTTCTCTGATCCGTGGTGATCCGAACGATCCCGCTTCGATCCGTGGCCTATTTCCTTAGGCTCCTACTCCGGGGGCTTACGCCACCCGGCTCGGTCTGATCCTGACAATCCTGCCCGATCCTGAAAATCCGCGTCCTATTCTTCCCACCAACCACGCTACGGCCTCGCTTGCTAGCACCCCTGCCAGGTTCGTCTTGTGGCGGAATCGGCGGCCTGCTACTGTTCGCGCCCCTCAACCTTCCCACATGCCGCGGACGCGGGCCAGCCGGCCCCTCACTCCGCGGCAACCTTCCCGCCCATTTCGACCTGGTTCATGGAGTTCCCAGCATGTCTCGCCTGACTCACTTGTTCAGGGCCTTTGGTTCCGATCGACCACGCAGCCGCCGGCTACTCATGATGGCGGGGAGCGCCCTCGTGGTGCTGTCGGTCGCCCTGGTTTGCCGCCAGTTCATGGCAGCCCCTGTCGCCGATGCCCAATCTCCGGCAGCCAAACCGGGCCAGGTGCAGCAGGCTAGCGCCAATGTCCCCAAGCATCAACCGCCGCAACACGACGTGATGGCCCTGGTGAACGGCCAGGACATCAACCGCCGGCATCTGGAGCAGGCTTGTGTCGAGCGACATGGCGAGCAGGTCCTCGAGAGCCTGGTCAACAAGCATCTCATCATGCACCACTGCCAGAAGCGCGGCATCACGATCACCAATCAGGACATCGAAGACGAAATGACCCGGATGGCGCAGCGATTCAAGCTGGGGCGCGAGCAATGGCTCGAACTGCTGCAAAACGAACGTGGGGTGACCGAGGCGGAATACAAGCGCGACATCCTCTGGCCCACCATTGCCCTGCGGCGCCTCGCGGCCGCCGAGTTGACCGTGACCGACGAGGAACTCCGCAAGGAGTATGAATCGCAGTACGGCCCCAGCGTCAGGGTCCGCATTATCCTGATGGCCGACGAGCAACGTGCCCGGCAGGTGCAGCAGCAGTTGGTGCAGAACCCCGACGAATTCGCTCGCATCGCCATGAATGAGTCGATCGACGTCAACAGCGCAAGCATCGGCGGACTGATTCAGCCCATCCGCATGCACGTCGGGGATCCCGGGCTCGAGCGGGCCGCCTTCAACCTCCAGCCAGGTGAAATCTCGCAGGTCGTGCCGGTCATCAACCAGTTTGCGATCCTCAAATGCGAAGGTCGCAACCCAGAGCGTGAGATCGAGATGGCCGCGGTCAAGGAGGAACTCACCGAGCGGATTCGCGACAGCAAGCTGCGTGACGTGGCAAGCGAAACCTTCAGCGTGCTACAAAAGTCGGCCACCATCGTCAACATCCTCAACAATCCCGAGCAACAACAGCGGATGCCGGGCGTGGTCGCCACCGTCAATGGCAACCAGATCACGATGACCGAGCTGGCGAAGGAATCGATCCTCCGTCATGGCGAACAGGTGCTGGAGGTCGAGATTGCCCACAAGCTGCTTGAGCAGGCCCTCGCCAAGGCCCAACTCACCGTGACCCAGCAGGACATCGATGCCGAAATCGCTCATGCGGCGGTGCTGGCCGGCGTGGTCGACCAGCAAGGGCAGCCGAGGCTCGACGAGTGGATGACGCTGACCACCAAGGAGCAAGGCATCACCCAGGCGATGTACATTCGCGATTCGGTCTGGCCTTCGGCCGCGCTCAAGAAACTTGCCGGGTCGCAGGTGGAGGTGACTCCCGAGGACCTGAAAAAGGGTTACGAGGCCAACTACGCCGAGCGGGTCCGCTGCCGGGCCATCGTGCTCGACAACATGCGCCGGGCGCAAGAAGTATGGCAGAAGGCCCGCGACAACGACACGATGGAGTTTTTTGGCGAGCTTGCCACCCACTACTCCATCGAACCGACGAGCAAGGCGCTCCAAGGCGAAGTTCCCCCCATCCGGATGCATGGAGGTCAGCCGCAACTCGAGAAAGAGGCCTTTTCACTCCAGCCCGGTCAGCTCTCGGGCATCGTCCAGGTGGGTGACAAATACATCATTCTCAAGTGCGAGGGGCGGACCGAACCCGTGGAAGTCAACCTGGAAGAGGTCAGGCAACTCCTGGTCCAGGATATCTACGAAAAGAAGCTCCGCATCGCCATGAGCCAGAAATACGACGAGATTCGCCAGTCGGCACGCATCGACAACTATCTGGCCGGCACCACCCAGGCCCCTGCCCCACCGCGACAGGCCAACCCGCGTGCCGGGGGTGTCCCTCAGAACCAACCCGTGCGTCAGGACACCGCGGTGCGACCGACGGCTGGGCAGCAATAGCCCTTTCGCCAGCCAACTCCCTCACTTTTTGCCGCGGCCCGCATGGGCCGCGGCTTTTTTTGTGGGTTCGACGATTTCGCCGGCGATCGCCATAATGACGAGTCGGCGCGGCCGCGCATCACGGGCCGACGACGACAATACCAGCTTCAGGAATTGACCCTTCATGGAACCTGCCGAAAACCTCCCTCCGTTCTGTGTCGAAGTCGCCCAGCGCGTGACGCGGCTCCCCCCCTATCTGTTTGGTCGGATCAATAAAATGATCTACGACAAGCGGACGGCCGGCGACGACGTGATCGAACTCGGCATGGGGAACCCCAGCGACCCACCGCAGGAGCTGGTGATCGAGAAGCTTGTCGAAGCGGCCCGCGACCCGCGCAACCATCGCTACTCGAAGTCGAACGGCATCGCCAATCTCCGTCGCGAGGTCTCGGCGAAATACTTCAAGAAGTTCGGTGTGCGGCTCGACCCCACCGATGAAGTCATCACCTGCCTCGGTTCGAAGGAGGGGTTCAGCCACATGTGCCTGGCCCTGATGGGACCTGGAGACACGGCGATCGTTCCGGCCCCCTACTTTCCGGTTCACGTCTACGCCGTCGCCCTGGCCTCGGGCAATGTGATCTCGCTGCCGGTGACCGACAGCGACAAGTTCCTCTCCGATATCGCCTACACCTGCGAGACCCTCTACCCGCGTCCCAAGCTGCTCATCATCTGCTATCCGCACAATCCATCGAGCGTGGTGGTGGAGCAGGCGTTTTTTGACGAGGTGGTGAAGCTCGCCCGGCGTTACAACTTGATGGTCATTAGCGACTTCGCCTACGCCGACGTCGCCTTCGATGGCTACCAGCCTCCCAGTTTTCTGGCTTCCCCCGGGGCGATCGACGTGGGGGTCGAGTTCACGACGATGAGCAAGGGCTACAACATGGCGGGGTGGCGGGTTGGCTTCTGCTGCGGCAACCGGCAGATGATTTCGGCGCTGGCGACCATCAAGGGGTATTACGATTACGGCATGTTCCAGGCGATTCAGATCGCGGCCATCGTCGCCTTGCGTCACACCGATGCCGCGGTCGAACAGCAATCGGCGATCTACCAGAGCCGCCGCGATGCCCTCTGCGAAGGGCTCGCCCGGCTGGAGTGGGAACCCAACGTGCCGAAGGCGGGGATGTTCGTCTGGCAGCCGATCCCCGAACCATGGCGGAGCCGCATGAGCACCATGGACTTTGCCATGATGCTGCTCGAAAAAGGGAACGTGGCCGTGAGCCCCGGTAGCGGATTCGGCCCCGCGGGCGAAGGTTTTTTGCGGATGAGCCTGGTGGAGAACGAAGCCCGGCTGCGTCAGGCGGTCCGGCAGATGAAGGCCTGCCTGCGCGAGGCGGAAGCCAGCTTCTCCTCGGCCCCTCCCCAGATGGAAGTGCTGCCCGCCGACAGTTGAACCGAGCCGGGGGACAAACCCCTAGTTGAGGGGGTGCAAGCACCGCTGGACTTGGCAATTGCCGTCCGGACCATCATTATCCCGGAGCTAGGATTGAGCGTCGCGCGAGTCCATTTGCGGCGGGGCACCGAACTGGCGGATGTTCAGGGTATGCTCCAGGAACTGATCTTCTACGACAACCGGCCAGAATGGCTTGCTTGGGCACGCGATCTGTTAGGGAAGAATCCTGAATTGAACAATCCACCTTCAGTTGTTGAGCCGGACATTGACGGCTCTCCTTCCGACCAAGGACCGCCACCGCCTATGGAACAGATTCCCATGCCCCCGCAATCCGACCCGGCAGAAATCACGAGGCCAATTCTAAATGCGTGGGAAAGACAAGCTGGCCAGGAGTTCTCTTCCGAATTGGGAAATGACATGCCTCCCGATCTCCAGTTCGACTAACTTGCAAAGGAGGTGGGTTGGCGGAACGGACATTCTGTGATCGCGGGACGCAGCTCGACTGCGCCGGGTTCCGGGACTGGTGCGAGCGGCGTGGGATCAAGCTTCGCTACGGCGCTGTAGGAAAGCAGGGGAGCATCGCGGTCGTGGAGCGGTTCATCAAGACGTTGAAGTCTGAAGGGGTGCGGAGACTGCTCCTGCCGCTTGTACATGGTCCAGCACGTCACGAGCTGTTGTTGTTCCTGGAGTGGTACAACACGCATCGTCCCCACACGACGCTCGGCGGCCGAACTCCCGATGAAGTCTACTTCAACCGACCTGCCCGCGCCCGTCGGCCACGGATCGAACCTCGTCCCCAATGGCCGCGTCCCGCGCCATGTGCCAAGCCACGGGTGCTCGTGGCTGGACAAGCGGGTGCGCGGTTCGATCTGCAAGTTGATTATCTTGCCGGCGGCAAGCATCTGCCGGTTGTCACGCTTCGCCGCGCGGCGTGAGTTCAGCGAAACCGTTTTCCACACGGTGGCGCTCAACGTCTGCGCGGAGCGCGCGATTTCGACTCTTTCGATTGATTCGCAAGGACGTTGAATGGGAATCGGCGCTTGAGGTGATCTCAATCCGTGCTCGATTGCATGCTCATGAGTCCACTGTAATCCTCGAAAAAAGATCGCTGGACCAGTACTTCACTCATAAACCTTGGCTGCTAAGAGGATGTCAGCGAATAGTCGCCACGATGGCCTGTTGCAGTCAACCGATTCTCCGATGTTCTGGTAGTAGCCTTCCGCACTTTCCGTAAACCGTTTCATCGCTTCCAAAAACAAATCGAGCGATCCATTTTCCCACTCGCTTCCGTGAGACGATAAGTTCTTTGTCAGTTCATCTAAGAACTTAATGAATTCGTTGCGATTGTTAATGGTTGCGGCTACGTCGACTAGTTTGTCACCGTCCATATAATCAACCTCCTGGCCGCACGAATATGTCAATTCCATCGTTGGTCGTACTGAATTTAAACATTTCACGTTTAGGGATAGAATCTAGTTTCTTGTAGGGAATTGGAATGCCTGCATCTCGAAAAGCTTTTAGACGACGATTGTCCAACGTAAAGACCTTGCCGTCTTTGACAGCGATTCTGATCGGCTCAATCGTAGATGGGTCAAGTCCATTCTTTAACTTTGTTGTTAAATCGTGTATACATTCGCCATTTTTCATTGTCGCCTTAATGTTGTTGTGGCTGAATCGAATTGCTCTTGGATCGATTGTACCACTGCTAGCCAGATTGGCGAAGTCGTCTGCCCCAATCAGACGACGAATCGCTTCTACTGCAGCTTCGTGGCAGATCGGCTGGCCGCGATACCATTGCCGGCCCATCTCGGTCGCGCGTCGGCAGATCGATTCCGTCCGGCCGACCACATTCGTGAATAGCCGATCGAATTCGGTCACCAGCTTGAACCACATCGCGCCATTGAACTTCAGCCGACGGGTGCAAAAGAGGGCATTCTACTTGTTCGAGTAGTCAATGGGGACTGGCTACTTTTTCGGCCAGCGATCTTGCCACTGGTAGCCAACTCACTCCGAAAAAGTTGCCTGTCCCCATTGACGGGCCGCGAGGAATCATTGGTCCGCTCTCCGACACCATCACCAGACACGCAACATTCGCCCACCAACTGGCCGTGACACAAGCTGGTTTACCGGCCGCCAAGCTCGAAGGGAAAATAGTTCTTCCCTTCCGGACTGACTTCAACCGTCAGTTCGCTCTCCGAGTTGTGATAAGCCGGTAGGAATGGAATATTGGTGGTGACCCCGTTGGAGTCGACTGGCCCCGGTTTGAGGCCCTGGATCATCACCCTTTTCTCGCCGGGAGTCATTTCGATGCGGTAGCTACCTTGCGTGATCAGGGCCTCCGCCGAGGGGCCCGCTCCGTCGAGCGGCATGAACCCAATTGTTCCCTGTGCGAGGGGAGCGCCATCGACGGTGACCACTCCGGTCGCAACCACCTTGTCGCTCCTTGCCCCTTCGCAACCGGCCAGCGGCAGGAGGAGTGCCGCGAGCAGGAGACTCCCCATGGAGATCGAAACCCACTTCATTGGAAAAACCTCTGTTAGCGGGGCCATCAGTTTTCTTCTTGAACGATGTCGTCAAAGGAGGCGGAGCCCATTGCATGCCAGGTGTGGCGAGCGATTCCCTCGTTGACAAACCGCACCGACCCATCCCCCATCGCCACGTTGACTCCCCCCTGATGATTGCTGCGGGCACTGACCACCCCGATCACTTGGTTGGTGCATGGGGCGGGAAGGTTCGGGTTGTCGCGGCACAACAAGGCGTCGACTCCCGAATTGGGAGTGTTGTAGGTTGTGTAATGGGGGGCTCCGTTATTGAGAAAATCGCCCCGAACGTTGTAGTCGGTATCTTCCACCGCCATGAGCGTCTCGGAGAGAAACATCGTGTTGCTCGCGCCATCGGTGATTTGGCGGATTTTCAGTGGGGGATTTCGCTTCTCGCCGGCCGAGAGGGCGCGTTTGGGAATCCAACTTCGGAAGGGGGCCGTGGTATGGATCGCCTGATCGCCATGGGCCGTTTGGGCGAAATTCGTGTTGCCATAATTCACGGCATAGTTGCCGCGCGCTCTGGTCCACTGGTCCCCTTGCCACATCGCCTTGCCACGGTCGGTCGGGCAATAGTACACATCCAGTTGGGTCATCAAGGCCAGCCGATTGTCGACGTGCCACAGCGGCAGCTTTACGTTGTACCGGTCGGCAACGGCCCCGGCTTCAAGATAGGGCCAGAGGGCCACCACGAATGTCTTGCGATCGTGGAGGAGATTCAGATCGCCCGATTCGCTAATCGCGCCGTAGGGAAGAACCTTATGGGTCGATTCGTAATTCTGAATCGCCAGACACCACTGCTTGAGATGATTGGTACACTGAGTCCGCCTGGCTGCCTCGCGTGCCGCCTGCACCGCCGGTAGCAACAGCGCGATCAAGACCCCGATAATGGCGATCACCACCAATAATTCCACCAAGGTAAATCCATTACACCGACTTCTCATGGCAAACACCCTACTCAGGGGGGAAAGTTCCCTTGGTTTCCGGCGATGCCGGCAAAAGAATCGTTAGAGAATTCGACATCGCCCCTGCCGGCGGCGGCGGGTTGCGGACAGCGCTCCACCGGTTCCGAAGAGCACCAGGGTTAACACGGCTGTCGCGGGCTCGGGAACTGGCGTCGAGACCAGGAGTGAACCGGGGGGAGTCTGGCCATAGTGGAGCTTCCAAAGCTCGTAGTCGCCGATATCGACGATTCCCGAGCCATCGCCGCTGCCCCAGAGGACCGCTTCGTCTCCATTGAGATTGTTTCGCCAGACCGTGTAGTCGGCCGCGTCGACATGGCCATCGTTATTGAAATCGCCCGGTAGGGGAATCTCCTCGAACTGCAACTCGGCCAAGCCGTACGCGACGTTGTTGCCATACCAATTGCTGAAGATATCGAACCGCATGTAACGAAAACTGGCCTCGGTTTGCTCGTCGCCCGTGAAGTCCGAGATCGTATAGTAGATGCCGGAATCATAGTACTCACCTTGAAAGGGCACGTAGGCTTGAGCGATCTCGAAGTTGGTCGCCAGTGGAACAAAATCGACTCCGTCGACGGAAATCAAAATATCGGTGTGACGAACGCCAAGGCCCGATTGGTCGAATGCGGCGCCATGTTCACCGTAATTGAAAATGCGAACGCCGGCGATGTCGTACACGGCCCCCAGGTCGACGAGAAACCACGGCGCGAAATCGACACCGCCAAAAGCCTCGTGAGACGATAGCCAATTGATGAAATCGCCGTTATTGCTCAAGTGCCGTTGGTCGGCGGTCATGGCGCTGAGGTCTCCCTCGTTCAAGCCAGCGCCATCAACCGCAGACATGGGGGAACGCGGAAAGTCCCCGAACACCGATAGATCGATCTCGGAACTGGCGGTGGCCGTCACTCCCGTGACAATTCTGGCCGATGCAACCTCGGCGCTGGCAAACAGCATAACGCATAGTCCGATGGTCAACGGAATTCCGTGCCGATCCGCCCAAGCCTGATTCGTCATTATTGAGGTCCAATTCTTTTCAGAAAGGGTATTTGCCCACTTGTGTTCAGGAAGAGCCTCCCTCGAGGGGAGGCGGCCCTTTTCACTTGCTTCAATTGCTTCAATTGCTGGATGCGAAAATCCGTGGTCCTATCGCTTTCGCGAAAGGCTGGCCGCCAGGCCGACCACGGCAAGCATTACCAACAGTCCAGTTGCTGGCTCGGGAACCGCCTCGAATTGAAGTTCCGCGAGACCGTAGGCGACATTGTCGCCGTTCCAGTTGCTGAGAATATCGAGCCGCAAATAGCGAAAACTGGCTTGCGTGAAAGCACCGCCGGTGATGTCGGACACCGAGTAGTAGGTGCCAACATCGTGGTAACCCGCGGCAGGCACGACCGCCTTGGCGATCTCGAAGTTCGAAGCCACGACGGTATAGTTCACATCGTCGTCGGAAATGGCAATGTCAACGTGACGGACGCCGGCACCAGGGGCATCCACAGTTTCGCTGAAGTACTCGGAGTAGTTGAAAACACGAACACCCGCGACGGCATGAATCGCGCCGAGATCGACTTTGAACCACGGATCGGGATCGACGCCGCCAAAGAAGGAGTGAGACGACATCCAATACACCCCTTCGCCGTTATTGCTGAGGTGTCGTTGATCGGGCGTAATGGCGCTGTCGTCGCCGCCCGGCTCCAAACCCGAACCATTCACCACATAGGCGGGAATACGATCGAGGCCAAATCCAGAATCGGGAATTGTGGAACTAGCGGTAGCGGTCGCGCCATTGATGATGGCTCCCTTGGCGGAGCAACTCAAGGCCACCAGACATCCAACGGTCAGAACAATAACTTTACTCATCAGCGTACCTCCAACATAGAAATGAAAAGCTCAGGATCCAAAACAACGCTGCAAAACTCAGGAAGCAATTCCGCGGTACGTTTGACCTTGATGCAATGCACGGCGCAAAGCAATCGAACATATAAGGAAAAGGGGCAAGGCTTATTGCTGATGGAGGACGATGACCGGGTCGATCAGTACGACATGATCGAACTCGATATTTCCGTCGTCGGTGGCGATCACCGTGAGAAACCGATCTCCCGACGACAAGGGGACGGCGAATTCCGCGTTGCCATCCTCGCGGCGAAACGCCAACCGTTCGTACCTTGTCTCACCGTCGATCAAAATGTGGAAGTTTACCGTGCGTTTGAATTCCGGCTTTTCGTGCGGCGTCCAGTCGGTGGAATTCTCGATGTTCGCGACCTCGCCACGGAACTCCTGGGGCCCCCGACGATGCACCATCTGCATCATCCGCAAGTCGAACGTGACCCCCGCGTTGGCGTGCAGTCCCACCAATCCGTTCCGTACGGTCTTCAAACGCTCGACGACTCCTTCCAACGTCCGCTCACCCCAAAAATCGATATCCACGCCGCTGTTGGCTTCTAGCACGCTTTCCGCCCGCCGCGCCCAAACGGATGCCCAGGTAAAGCCTTCGCACGGCGGCAAATCGACCTTGCCCCCCAACGAGTTGATTTGCACCCCTCGGCCATCGGCTGTGGGGACGATCATGCCATCGATCAGCGGATGCCAGGCCACCGGGTGAAACGCAGTCGTCGTCCGGCGTTGCCAAATCGGCAACTGCCGCCCCTCCTTGCCGTAATCTCGCCTGCCGGTCGCTGGATCGATGGCCCCCGCCAATCCGTTGCCCGTTCCGTCGCCGCCGGCAATCACGTCGATCAGGCAAAGCTCACCACGATTTTGCCGACCCTCGCTGACGGGAATTCGCCGCATGAATTGCGCCGCCTCGGTCTTCAATCCGTATTCCGTCGTGCCGTCCATGCGAAACCGTGCCGCCATGCCTTCGACCATGTCCAGCGGCTCGCCGGCCGCACCGCCATCGGCCTGCGAAACGACTTGCACCCGGCCGTCGAAGACCACGACGTCGGTTCCCACAACCGCATCGGCCGCGACGCCGAAGGCAGTCCCCAGATCGATGACTTCCGCCGCCGGGGTGACCAGCCGGAAATCGCCATTGGACACCTCGCCTGTCAACCGGCCCGATTCGAGGTGTCCGGCCGCCAATCCTGTCGGTGTGAAGATCGCGGGCCCGTGCAAGATCACACGGGCGCCCGAATGAAATTCCAATTCCATCAGGCCCGTCACGATATGCAACCGGTCGCCCGCGCGAACACGCACCAATAATTCGATTGGAACCGTCAACTCACCCCACTGACAATCCGGCGAAGCTTTGACAATCCGGGCGACATAGGAAGAAGCGAAGGATTCCGCCGGCGATGCGTTCTCCTGCCGTGCCCCGGTGGCTAGGGCACCGCTCCGCTCCACCAAATCTTCACCCCCTGGGCCGCGATGGTAGCCAACCGTCCATACCGCGCTGAGAATTGCAAACGCAGCCACGGCCGCATAAACGGCCCACGGGCGAAGGCTAAAGCGGGCCGGGTAGCTGCCCGTTGCAGGAACGGCGGACGGACCACCCGGGGCGGGCTCACCTGGCAACGGCTCCTGCTCCAAGTAGTGCAATGGCAAACTAGTGGGAGATGTCCCATTTTCCGCCACATTCGCTGGTCCGTCGAAGAGGCTATCCCGCTGGCGATGAATTTTTCGCCCAGCGCCGCTTGGATAGGAGACGCCGACGCACAGATGCATGAATTCGATATAGCGACGACAGGCATCGTCGCTGGCGGCAAGCAGGGCTTTCAAACGATCGTACCCCGCTTCATCGAGCCGCTCGTCGCAGAGCGCATGCAGCAAGGCATCGAGCTCTGGTCCCTGATCTTCTGAATCGTCGTCGATCGACTGGCGCCGGCCTTGCACTTATTGGTACTCCTTGCGCCTCATGGTTCGCTCCACACAGTCAAGCAACGTTGCACGGATTCGCGAAAGGGCCTTGTACACGGCATCCACGCCGATGCCATAAGCGGCGGCCAACTCCGGCACACTGATCCCAACCTCGTATCGTTGTCGAGTCATTTCGCGATCGCGAAACTGAAGCCGTTGCAGGCAACCCATGAGCGCTTGATGACGCTCTTCGAAGTAGGACGATTCCGTGGTTTGGATAGCCGTCAGACGATCCATCAACTCCTTATCCAGCAGTTGCGGCGACTTGCATTGCGACCGTCGCCACGCCATGGCTACGTAACGGGCGATCGTACAAATCCAGCGCACGAACTCCTCGTCGGCCTCGGTCCCACTGTAGCGGAATTGATCGGCCTTCTTCCAAGCCACCAGGCAAACTTCCTGCAGCACCTCGTCGATGCTGTCGTCGACCCGTGCCAGCAGCGTGGCAATGAAACCCCGAATACGCCGGTCGTGGCGCACCAAGAGTGTCACGAACTCGTCGTGGCCGATTTGCTGGCGAGGTTGGTCGCCGTTGGACACTCTAGCACTAGGCGGCATGTCGAAATCCCGGAGTCACACGAACCTGCTCCCAGCAATGTCACGCAAGGGGCAAAATCGGACAAGAAAATCGCAAGAAATGGCGGAGCCTAGGGAATCCCCGCCAGCGGAACTGGTCGATTCACCTGGATTTTGGCACCTTGAATTCCCAAGGTGCGAGCCCCTACCATGATGAATCCATCGGAACACGGCGTCCCCACCCCGACCTCCGACCCCTGGCCCCCGACCCCTCCCCCCATGCCTGTCGCCAAACTAGCTCTCGAAGACGGAACCGTATTCACCGGCACTTCCATTGGCGCTCCAGGGGAGGTCGATGGGGAGGTCTGTTTCAATACCTCGATGACCGGGTATCAGGAGATTCTGACCGATCCCAGCTATCGCGGCCAGATCGTCACGATGACCTACCCCCAAATCGGCAACTACGGGGTGAACGCGGAGGATGTCGAAAGCCAAAAACCGCACCTGGCGGGATTTGTCGTCCGCGAGCATAGCCGCACCCAGAGCAACTTCCGCAGCGAGCGGAGTCTGGCCGAGTATCTCGAGGAACATGGCGTGGTGGCGATCGAGTCGATCGACACGCGGGCCCTCGTTCGGCGTATTCGCTCCTGTGGGGCGATGCGGGGTGTCCTGTCGACAATCGATCTCGACGACGCGAGCCTCGTGGAAAAAGCCCGGCGGAGCCCTGGTCTGGTGGGACGCGACCTGGTGTGCGAAGTCGCCCCCCACGAGGTACGGACCTGGAGCCAGCCCCTTAGCGAGTGGACCATCCTCCCCGGGGAAGCGGCCAAGTCGATCGCCAACGGTTCCGCCCCTCACGTCGTCGCCATCGATTACGGCATGAAATGGAATATCCCTCGCCATCTGGTCGACATGGGATGCCGAGTGACGATTGTCCCAGGAAACACCACCGCCGAGCAGATTCTGGCCCTCGAGCCCGATGGCATTTTTCTGTCGAACGGTCCCGGCGACCCCGAGCCGCTGGAGTACGCCATCGGCACGATCCGTTCGCTCCTGGGCCGCAAGCCGGTGTTCGGTATTTGCCTCGGTCATCAACTGCTGTCGCTCGCGTGCGGGGCTAGGACCTTCAAGATGAAGTTTGGCCATCGCGGGGCCAACCAACCGGTGATCGACCTCGCCACCGACCGGGTGGAAATCACGTCGCAGAATCACGGCTTCGCCGTCGACGAGGATTCGCTCCCGGCTGAACTGCAAGTGACCCACCGCAGCCTGAACGACGGCACCATCGAAGGGGTCGCCCACCGCGAACTCCCCGCATTTTCGGTACAATACCACCCCGAGGCCTCCGCGGGTCCGCACGACAGCCATTATCTTTTCCGGCGGTTTCTCGACCAAATGACCCTGAGTGCCTAGGCGTGTGGCAGCAGGCCGCGCGTCGGCGCAGCGATTCTTTCTTTTTTGCGGACAGTACCAAACTCTCGGCTTTCTTTGCCCGGAGCCGGTTCGTGAGCTAGCTTTCAGTTGGTGGGCGGCATGGCCGAACCAAGGTGGTCGCCCCCTAGACTTGTTGTGTCCCTTTTCCGCGGTAGGGTCGGCGTTTCCTGGCCGATCTCGCACCCCTTTTCAATAGCCGCCGGCGACCCATTCAAAGCGCCTGCTGCGACCTTTTCATGGCAAACTCATGTCGGCACTCGATACCAGCGACATCATCCGGGCATGCGTCGACTCCTGGTCGAGTCAGCAGAACGAATACACCCAGCACATGGGGGAGTCGCTGGCGGCGCTTGAAGCCTATCAGCACTACCTCGACGAGTGGCAACGCCAGATCGAACAGGAAGCCCGGCAGATGGAAGAACGCCGCCTGACGCTCGAACGGCAACGTCGCGAGATCATGCAGGAACAGTGCGACGACTCAGTGCTCGTGGCCCAACTCGACCAGGCCCGTGCCGAGATCAAGTCGCTGCGCGAACAGTTGATTTCGACAGGCGATCCCCACCATCCCACTCCCAGCACCCCGGTGGCTCCGCGGAATTCCGAGCCCAGGTCGGCGACGCGGCCCTCGACGGAAACCTTTCAAAAGAGCATGAATTCGGTCGCGAAGCAGTTCCAGAAGTTGCGTACCCAGCAAGCGGCACGGCGGGCTGCCCAAAGCCCCAACGATGGCGCCGTCTGAAGTCTTGTCCCGATCGGTCGATTCACACTCCTTGGACACCTTTTCTCCTTTTGTACGTGTGACACCCATGGCCCTAACCCGATTTCGACTCAACGACGACTGGCGAACACCAATCGCCTGGCTTCTCCCGGCCGCGGCGGTCGTCGCCTTTCTGGTGGGGATCGTTTGGCGCAACCCAGGACTCAGCGGTGGCGGAGCCGTAGCGCTCTGCGCGCTCTGGCGAACCCCTTGGATGGTGAAGGAGCGCGAGAAATTGTTCGCCACCTCGTCGCGACCGCGCTCGTCGCGATCCCCCTCCAAGGGTGCGGGTCCGGCGGTCCGCATCGAGCCCAAAGGGGCTGGCACCGCTCCTGGCGAAAGCACCCTCACTATCCCCCGTCCCACACAGCGGCTTCGTCGCGACCAATCGACCCTGGCCGAAGTGGTCGACGAGATGATCACCCAAAGTCGCTACGCGCTCCTGTTGCGCCCCGAAGTGGCTCAACAGTTGTCGCCCCGTGAGGTGGAGGAAGTGCTCGCCGTGATGGACGAGTACATGTCGGTGGTCCCCGAAGGGCGCGTGCTCATCGGCGAGTACGCCGATCGCGCCACCTGGGGCGCGTCTCCCGCTTCGAACGAATTGTCGGGGGTCGAATCGAGCGAGGGTTGCTACCTCGACCGGTATGTCGTCACCAACGCCCAATATCAACATTTTGTCGACGCCGGGGGTTACGAACAATTTGCCCTGTGGCACGAAGAGGCCCTCCCCGCCCTGTTCGACTTCGTCGATCAAACGGGGACTCCCGCTCCGGCGCTATGGTCCGACGGCCGTTTCCCCGATGGAGAAGAGACCCTGCCGGTGGTCGGCATCAGTTGGTACGAGGCCTCTGCCTACGCCCGCTGGGTCGGCAAGCGGCTGCCAACCGATGGCGAATGGACCAAAGCAGGGGCCTGGCCAGTCGAAACGTCCCCTGGCCGGATCACACAGCGCCGCTACCCCTGGGGCGACACCTTCGAGTCGCATCGAGCCGCCCTATGGGCCTCGGGACGGCGTGGACCGGTGCCGGTCGATTCCTTCGCCTCCGGAGCATCGCTAGGTGGGGTGCAGCAACTCATCGGCAACGTGTGGGAATGGACCACGACTCCCCTCGATGCCACGTCGCGCGACACGGCCAGCGATAGCCATGCACTCAAGGTGATTCACGGCGGGGCTTTCAACACCTATTTCGAAAACCAGGCGACGTGCCACTACCGCAGTGGCGAGCGTCCTCTGGCACGCCGCAACAATATCGGCATGCGCCTGGCCCTCTCGTTCGACACTGTCACCGACGGCGAAGAGAACACCGATTCGCCTGCCGGCGAAGCTCCTTCCAACCCCTCCCCCAACTAGCAATCCGCAACACCATGCCCGCTTTACTCTCCCGACTGCCGATCGACACCTACCTGCTCGCCGGCCAGGCGGCGCCCCTGGCCTGCGCGATTTGCGATCACGAGAATCGCGTGACAGCCGAACATTGCCATCGTTGCGCTGCGCCGATGTCGATTGCGCGGCAAAGCGATCCCAAGAAGTATCCTCTGCACATCATCGCCACCATCGGTGCTCCCACAGCCGGCAAGACCGCCTATCTGGGGATGCTGATGGACATGCTGATGCGGCAGGCGGGCGGGATGAAGACGACTCTGCTAGGGCCCCACTCCATTTCCCTTCAACAGGCGACCACCACGGCCCTCTCGGCAGGCTGGTATCCCGACAAAACCCTGCGCGACCCCGAAAACACCTGCTGGGTCCATTGCCGAGTGGAGTGTGGCCGGCGACGACGTCGAGTCGACGTTGTACTCGCCGACTTCGCGGGTGAGGCGTTTCAGGACGAAATGGCGATGCCTGGCAGCTTCCCCGCTGTGCGGAGCGTGCTCTCCAAGTGCAAAGGGATCCTGGTGCTGGCCGACGCCCAGCGACTCCAAAGTGGCGAGCACGAGGCCGACTACCTGTCGCTCAAGCTCTTGTCGCTGGTGAAAGAGTTGCAGCCAAGTTCGAGCCGCTGGGCTCGACGTCGGCGGACGTCTCCTCCACTGGCCCTGGTCTTCACCAAGGCCGACATGACCCCGGCCTGCGCCAAGAATCCCCTCAACTTTGCCGAAAATCACGCCAGCACGTTGTGGCACGACTGCCAAAACCGCTTCCCCAAGTCGGAGGTCTTCGCGGCCTCGGTCACCGGCGCCTCGGGTCTGCGGCTCGTCGGGGGACGGCGCTGCCGTGTTCCGCTTCGCGTGGAGCCGCAAGGCATCGTCGAGCCGTTTGGCTGGCTGATCGAACAACTGCCGTGAACCTCCCCGGGCGGCAGCGGTCTTTCGGGAAGTGGGCCACGTCGCGATGACGAGATGCCCTTTCTCCCCTTCTTTTTCGCACCGAAACTCATAGCCGAACCATGAACCGCTTCGCCGAACATTGGCCCTCCTTCACCCCACCGATCCACGGACGCATTGCCGCTCCCGTGTCGTGTGGAGTGAGCGCCACGTCGGCCGACGAGCTTCCGGAGGAAGTCGTCAGGCGGCTTGAGGAACTCGACGACAGCATGTTCGCCGCTCTCGAGGGAGACGCCGCGGCGCTCGATCGCTCGGTCCAACTGTGGCACGCGGTTGCCGCGGAATTCGAACCTCAGGTGGTGGCCGAATCGCGCGAGCAATATCTCCGCCGCGCCGAGGCCGTATGGAACGAAAGCCGCGTCGACCCCGTCGGCTCGCTGCCACGGGCCTTCGCGGCCATCGAAGTGATGCACCTGCTCGCCGATTGAAGCACCTGGGAAAGAAAAAGGTGTCAGGACCCTTTTGTCGTCAAAGCCAACTTAAGAGTGGCCGCTATTCGCAAAAGGGTCCTGACACCTTTTTCTCGGCTAAAACTCGGCGCTGCCGGGGGTTCTCGGGAATGGAATCACGTCGCGGATGTTGGCCATCCCCGTGACAAACTGCACCGCGCGTTCGAGGCCCAGGCCAAAGCCGGCGTGAGGCACGGTGCCATAGCGTCGCAGGTCGCGATACCACCAATAGCTGTCGAGGTCGAGCTGCTGCTCGCGCATCCGCTCCTCCAGCACATCAAGGCGCCACTCGCGCTCGCTTCCCCCAATGATCTCGCCGACGCCGGGTGTGAGGACATCCATCGCCCCGACAGTTTTCCCATCGTCGTTGACCTTCATGTAGAAGGGTTTCAAGGTGCGAGGGTAGTCGTAGAGGATGACGGGGGCCTGGAAATGCTGCTCGGTGAGCCACCGTTCGTGTTCGGCCTGGAGGTCGCTTCCCCAACTCACGGGAAACTCAAACTGCTGTCCCGACCCGGTGAGCAGTTCGATCGCGTCGGTGTAGCTCACCCGGTGGAAGGCGTTCTCGCTCACCTTCGCCAACCGATCCATCGTCGTGTTGTCGATCCGTTCCTGAAAGAAGGCCAGGTCTTCCTGGCAATCGGCGAGCACATCGGCCACGATCCGTTTGAGGAATCGTTCGGCCAGTTCCATGTTGTCGGTCAGCGTCTTGAAGGCGACCTCGGGCTCGACCATCCAGAACTCGGCCAGATGGCGCGAGGTGTTGGAGTTCTCGGCGCGAAACGTCGGGCCAAAGGTGTAAATCTTGCCGAGCGACGTGGCGTAGATCTCCCCCTCGAGTTGCCCCGACACGGTGAGATAGGCAGCGCGGCCAAAAAAATCCTTGGCGTAGTCGACCGTTCCCTCCTTGGTGAGCGGGGGTTTGGCCGGGTCGAGGGTCGTCACCCGGAACATCTCCCCCGCCCCTTCGCAGTCGCTCGCCGTGATGATCGGGGTGTGGATCCAAAAGAACCCATCCTCCTGAAAAAAATCGTGGATCGATTTGGAGATGCGGTTGCGCACCCGCATCACGGCACCGATGGTGTTGGTGCGCGGGCGCAAATGGGCCCACTCGCGCAATTTTTCGAGCGTGTGCCGCTTTTTTTGCAGCGGGTAGGTCTCCGGCTCGGCCCAGCCATGGATTTCGACGCGCGACGCCAGGATCTCGGTTGCCTGGCCGCCGCCACCCGAGGCCTTCACCTCCCCCTCAATGGTGACACTGCACCCGGCGGTGAGGTGTTTGATTTCCGACTCGTAGTTTTCGAGTGTGGTTTCGGCCAGCACCTGGACGTTGTCGAGGCACGACCCGTCGTTGACTTCCAAAAAGCTGAAGCCGGCCTTGGAATCGCGGCGGGTGCGAATCCAGCCCTGGATGACGACCCGTTGACCGATTGATTCGGCCTGCCGGGCCGACCTTACCGACATTTTTGACATGGCAAACCTTGCCCATCGCGTGAATTGGGGGAAGGGGTGGCGCGGAAGCCCTCCCTTCAGCAGTGCCGCAGAGCGATTTTAGCAACTTCCGCAACTCTGGCCGAGGGATGCATCCACTTTAGGGTTGAAACGGCCCGCTGGCCCGACCATAACTTAGAGTTCCCCTCGGTGGCCCCTTCCCGGGCACAGCCTCACGCCACTGCCGCTTTGGAGAGTTTATCCGCATGTCGCAAGTTTCTTCGCTTCCGTGGTACCGCCAGCTCACTCCCTATCACTGGTTTGTGTTCCTGGTGGCCTCGGCTGCCTGGTGTTTCGACTGCATGGACCAGCGGCTGTTTACGCTGGCGCGAGTCGACGCCGTGACGTCGCTCATGACGACAGCGGCTGAAAGAGATTATGGCGGGGAGCTTACCGCCGAGGCAAAAGTAATGCTCAAGAACCGCATTCAGGAGGTGGCCAAGTACGTCAACGCCGTGTTCCTGGTCGGCTGGGGGTTTGGCGGCCTGATTCTGGGTGCGATGGGAGACCGATATGGCCGGGCGCGAATGCTGATGATCTCGGTCCTGATTTACTCGTTCTGCACCGGCTTTAACTTCTTCAGCCATACGGTATGGGACTTCTCCGCCTTTCGATTCCTGACGGGATTTGGCGTGGGTGGGGTGTTCGGCCTTGCCGTCTCCCTGATTGCCGAGACGCTCACGAGCGGGGCTCGGGCAGGTGCCCTTGGCTGGCTGCAAGTGATTTCGGCGGGGGGTAACCTGACGGCGGCTGCCATTTACATGTCTTTGACACGTCTTGAGACCAACGAGGTCATCGACGACAAGTGGCGATGGGCGTTTCTTGTGGGAGCGTTGCCTGCGCTGCTGGTCATCCTCATTTGGCGTTACCTCAAGGAACCCGAGCCTTGGCTGCGTGCGAAAGAGGCCGGCACGCTGCCGAAGGGATCGATACTCGCCCCTTACATCGGCCTCGTATCCAACCGCCAATGGCGCAAGAATCTCATTGTCGGCACGATGATCGCCTCCGCCGGCGTCGTGGGCTGCTGGGCGATCGCCGAATTCGCGTTCGACCTGCAGAAGATCATCTTTACCGATTACTACACCGCGGGGGGGATTACAGGAGACGAACTCACGAAAAAGGTTGCCGACGCACGAAGCTTGTCGTTCGTCCTATTCATGCTGGGTGCCGCCGCGGGGATGTGGATGTTCACCGAGGTCGCGGAACGACTGGGGCGCATACCCGCATTCTATATTTGGTTCCTCGCGGCTCTCGGCATGACCGTGGTCACCTACCTCTTCATGAATTCCCCCACCGATGCTTATTGGATGATGACCCTGCTGGGCATTGCCCAAATGGGGCTGTTCGCAGGCTACGCGATTTACCTGCCGGAACTCTTCCCCAGCAGTATGCGGAGTACCGGATCGTCATTCTGCTACAACATCGGGCGTTTCGCCGCGGCGGGGGGAAGCCTGGCGTCGGCCGCTATTGCGGCGAAACTGTTTGGCCCGTTCTTCGAATCTCCCGAGAAGGAGCGCTATGCGGCGGTCGCGATGTGCGCCATCTTCCTGGTGGGACTAGCCGCCCTGCCGTTCGCCCCCGAGACCAAGGGCAAGCCGCTCCCCGAATAATCGTAGGGCGACGGTCTCCGTCGTCGTGCGTTGCGAATAATCGTAGGGCGACGGTCTCCGTCGCCGTGCGTTGCTAGTCGTCCGCCTCGTAGAAGAACCAGCTCTCCGATAGTCGGACAAGTAGCTCACTTGATTTGGTCATTGTGCCTGGCGTCCCCTGCCGTATGCCGGGCGTAAGTCGACTTTAGTGATGCCCCTTCGCCGCCAGCCAACGCTCGGCGTCGAGGGCCGACATGCAGCCCGTCCCCGCCGCAGTGACGGCCTGGCGATAGTAATCGTCGGCCACATCCCCCGCGGCAAACACCCCCTCGACGCTGGTGTTCGTACGGAAGGGGACCGTCCACTTCACATACTTGGTGTCGGCCAGTTCCACCTTCCCTTCGAGGAACCGCGTGTTGGGCGTGTGGCCGATCGCCAGGAACATGCCCGAGGCGTCCAAGGTCCGATCGGGCTCGCCCATGGTCGAAGCGAGACGCACACCAGTGACGCCGGCCTTGTCGTCCCCCAACACTTCGGCGACTTGGGTGTTCCACAGGATGTCGATCTTCGGATTGTTGATCGCCCGCTCGACCATGATCTTCGACGCGCGAAGTTCGCTCCGGCGATGGATCATGTAGACGGTGCTGGCGAACTTCGACAGGTAGTCGGCCTCCTCGACCGCCGAATCGCCGCCGCCGACGACCACCAGGGGCTTGTTGCGGAAACGGGGCAGGGCTCCGTCGCAGACCGCGCAGGCACTCACCCCACGGTTCTTGTAGTTCTCTTCCGAGGGAAGGCCGAGGTAGTTGGCCCGGGCCCCGGTGGCCAGAATCACCGAGAGCGCTTCGAGCTGCTCGCCGCCGGCTGTCGTGAGCCGGAACGGATGGCTACTGAAGTCGACGTCGACCACGTCGTCGGTCATGATTCGCGTGCCAAAATTGGTCGCCTGCTGTCGCATCAAATGCATGAGTTCGGGGCCCGAGCACCCTTCCTTCTGATGCATGTCGGCCAGCCAATGATGCTCTTCGGCTAAGGAGCTCTTGAGATAGGCCGACAGGTCGCCGGCGGGAAAACCAGGATAGTTTTCCACCTCGGTCGTCAGCGCAAGCTGCCCCAAGGGGAGGGTGCCGTCGATGCGGTTCGTCTCGCTAATCGCCCCCTCCACCACCAGCGGCTCGAGATTCGCCCGCGAGGCGTAGATGGCGGCGGTCCAACCAGCGGGGCCGCTTCCGATAATCACCAGTTTCTCACTCACGACCGGCAGTCCTTTGGGGGGAAATGAAGGGATGGACGCACGATTATAGGTGTGGGGGTATGGGTGGTAAACTCGCCGAACCTTTGGAGAATGCGGCATTCCGCGACATTTGCCGTTACGACCGTTACAAGTTGAAGGACTGGTTCACCCCTGGCCGATGGAGTGGAATACGCATCTTCTTGACCTTGTTTAGCAACTTACCTAAGATTGTCCTATCGCACGTTCGATGGGAAACCCTCGGGGGACAATCGAGGAAGGGACGGGCATGAACGCTATCTCCTTAGGATTCGACATGGCGACCTCTACCGTCACGCCTACCGTCACGCCTATCGTCTCGGTTGGCCCGGCTCGTCCCGAGCCGGCGCAGCCTGAGCGTGGAGAGACCTCTCATGAGACTTCTCAGGGGTCATCCCCCGAGTTTCTCGCGGAATTGGCCGATGCAAGCTCCCGCCTCGAGACTGCCACCCCCGACGAAATCGTCGCTTGGGCTGCCGACCGATTTGGCCAAGGGCTGACGATGGCCACCGCCTTTGGCCCCGAAGGGTGCTTGATTCTCTCGATTCTGGCGAAAGTCGCCCCAGAAACCTACGTTTTCAACCTCGACACCGGCTACCAGTTTCAGGCGACGCTCGACTTGCGCGATCGGATTGCCGAGCGGTATGGCATCGAGGTCGCCATGCTTCAGCCCGAGTTCTCGGTCCCCGAGTACGAGGCTTTGCATGGAGGGCCTCTCTACAAGACGAATCCCAACCAGTGCTGCTTCGACCGCAAGATCAAGGTCATCCGCCGGGGGCTCGAGGGACGTACTGCCTGGATGAGCGGAATCCGCCGCGACCAAAGCCCCGATCGTGCTCGGGCGGCCATCGTGGGCTGGGACAATAAGTTCCAATTGGTGAAAATCAGCCCATTGGCAAATTACACGAACAAGGATGTGTGGCGGCGGATCGTCGCCGAGGAGATCCCCTACAATCCGATGCACGATCAGGGTTATCCCAGCATCGGCTGCTGGCCCTGCACCAAGGCGGTGACGTCTGGCGAGACCGACGAACGAGCGGGGCGCTGGAGCGGCACGGCGAAGACCGAGTGTGGCCTGCACACTCTGGAGCAAGAGGGGAGCGGGATATAAACTGGACTTTTGTCACCTCCACCCGGCCAGAGTAAATCCGTGAAGCTTTCCGCAAAAACCGAGTACGGTTGTCTGGCCATGCTGCATCTGGCCGAGATGCACGCCCAAGGGGAACCGGTCCAAATCCGCAAAGTCGCCTCCGAACACGACATCCCGTGGCGTTTTCTGGTCCAGATTCTGCTCGAACTCAAGCGCGCCGGGTTGGTCGCCAGCACACGGGGTGCCGCGGGGGGGTATCGACTTGCCCGGCCCCCAGAGGACATCAGCCTGTCGGAAGTGATGCAGGTGCTCGAGGGACAAGACCTGCCGCGCGACCCCACCGCCACCCAGGATGGGCTGCGGGGAACGCTCCACGCCGTCTGCCACGAAGCCTTCCTGGCCCAACAGGAAGCCCTATCCAATGTCACACTCGACGACATCGTCCGCCGAGCGAGCGAACACCGCGAGCCGATGTGGTACATCTGATCCCGAGCGGACCACAATCTAAGACTCTGAAGTTGATGTGTACGAAGTATAGGACGCGGATTTTCAGGATCGGGCAGGATTGTCAGGATCAGACCGAGCCGGGTGGCGTAAGCCCCCGGAGTAGGAGCCTAAGGAAATAGGCCACGGATCGAAGCGGGATCGTTCGGATCACCACGGATCAGAGAACTCCCTAATTGGGGTGCCACACCCTGTGAAGGGTGTGTGCTTTCTGATCCGTGGTGATCCGCTAGACCAGTGTTGATCCGTGTCCCACCGTCGAAAATCCTGACGATCCTGCCCGATCCTGAAAATCCGCGTCCTATTCTTCCCACCAACCACCTCCGCCCAAAAGCTCCACAGGCAGCGAGCCCGTGATACGGAGTTGGACTGATCTTCGCAAAACCGGCTTGCCACAAAACGGGGTGGGGCCGACAATGGGGGAAAGCGGCGTGCCTGGCTGTTTTGCCTTCCGATCCTTATTCCCTCCCAGGGTCCCTTCGCCATGAAGCGATGCTTTCGCGTCTCGATCGTGCTCCTTACGTGCCTGCTACTTGCCGCTGGTCAATCGGTCGAGGCCTGTTCCGCCGTGCTCCTCAAGTGCGGCGATCAACTGGTGGCGGGGCGAAATTACGACTGGCACATGGGGCATGGCATGGTGATGGTCAACCAGCGCCACATCGCCAAGCAGGCCCTCTCGTTCGATGATCCTGCCAAGTGGACCTCGAAGTACGGGAGCGTGACGCTCAACCAGTATGCCCGCGAGTTGCCCTGCGAGGGGATGAACGAGAAGGGGCTGATGATCGCCATGCTCTGGCTCAACGAGACGGAATACCCCGAGTCGGACAAGCGTCCTAGCGTGACGGTCGCCCAGTGGGTGCAGTATCAGCTTGACACGGCGGCGACGGTCGAAGAAGTGATCGCCAGCGACAAACTCATCCGCATCACTCCGTTTGGCGGTGTGAAAATTCACTACTTTGTCGCCGATGCGACCGGCGACGCGGCGACCATCGAATTCCTCGCGGGCAAGATGGTCGTCCATCGCGGCAGCGACATGCCGGTGCCGGCGATCACCAACAGCACCTACGCCGAAAGCGCGTCGTATCTGGAGCAACACACTGGCTTTGGCGGCAATCTCCCCACTCCGCAAAGCCTCAGCTCGCTCGATCGTTTCGCCCGGCTCTGCACCAATTGTTGCAACTTCGAACCGGGGGATGGCTCGCTTCCCGAGGCCTGTCTCGACGTGATGGAGACCGTCGCCAAGCGGGGCTCGACGCAATGGCAAAACGCCTACGACCTCACCAACCGCAAGCTTTACTTCCGCACGATGTCGAACCCCGAGATTCGCGAGATATCGCTCGAGAAGTTCTCCCTTGATTGCGATCAGCCGGTGATGGTGCTCGATATGGATGCCCCACTGAAGGGGGACGTGAGCGACCAGTTCCATCCCTACACCGTCGACCACAATCGCCAGCTTGTCGACAAAGCCATGGCCGATGCCCGCCGGGTCGTCAATCTGCCGACCGCCATTCGCGACATCGTCGCCAACTATCCCGAGTTCTATTGCAAGCCGGCCCCCGAAGCGGCGGCCAAGGTCGACGCAGGTCAGTAACCCGACGCCTTGCCAGGGACTCGCGGGTCGCTCACTCCAATGAGTTCGCCATCGGGCCCTCTGGCAATTGCTTGAGTGACCCCGGCGGAACCGAGCATTTCAATGTCGTGGCCACGAGACTTGAGGTCTTCGACAAGTCCCTCGTCGTTCCCCCGTTCGATCATCAGCCGGTTGGGACGCCATTGGTGGTGAAATCGTTTCGCTCCCACGGCCTCGCCGATCGGCTCGCCATAGTCGATGTGGCGGATGATCCCCAATAAGACCTGCGTGATGATTTTCGGCCCCCCCGCGGCACCGATGGTCATCTCGGGATGCCCCTGGGCGTCGAGGACGATGGTGGGGCTCATGCTCGACAGAGGCCGCTTGCCCGCTTCCACCGCGTTGTTCTCGCCACCAATCAACCCAAAGGCATTCGGTACGCCTGGCTGGATCGAGAAGTCGTCCATCTCGTTGTTGAGGACGACCCCGGTGCCGGGGACGACGACCTTCGACCCGAACGAAGTGTTCACGGTCGCCGTGATGGCGACCCAATAACCTTGGGCATCGGCGGCCGCAATGTGGGTGGTGTGCCGACCGAACACATCCTGCCGCCACTCCGGCGGCTCGCCATGCGACTCCACCGGCAAGGCACGGTCGAGGTCGATCTGGCGTGCCAGCTCACGGGCATACTCTTTGTCGATGATCCCCCGCGGCACCGAGACAAAGTCGGAGTCCCCCAGCCAATGAGCCCGATCGGCAAACGCCCGAGTGAAGCATTCGGCGATCAGATGAGTCGCTTTAGCAGGCGACTCGCGATGGAGTGCCCCCAGGTCGTGCCCCTCGAGCATGTTGAGAACCTGAGCCACATGGACCCCGCCACTGCTAGGGGGTGGAAAGCCGACAATCGTCCGCCCGCGGTAGGTGGTGATCAGGGGCTCGCGGAGTTTGGCCTCGTAATTGGCAAAGTCGGCGGCGGTCATGATGCCGCCATGCTCGGCCATCCATGCCCCGACCCGTTCGGCGAATTCCCCACGATAGAAGTAATCGATGCCATCCTGCTGAATACCGGCGAAGGTCTTCGCAAGGTCGGCCTGCACCAACCGCTCCCCTTCACGATAGGGGGAACCATCGTCGTGGAGAAAGACTTCGCGCGAGCCGGCGAATTGCGCCAACTTGTCTGCCGAGCCCGCCAATGTGCGAGCGTAGGGCTGCGTGACCTCAAATCCTTCGGCGGCCGCTTTTCGTCCGGGCTCCAACAGCCGACCGAGTGGTTTCTTGCCCGCCAGCTCGATCGCCTTGGCGTAGGCAGCGAGGGCACCCGGCACGCCGGAGGCTAGCGGCCCCGTCTGGCTCGCCTCGGGGTCGAGCTTGCCATCGATGATGTACATGTCGCGCGTCGCCGCGGCAGGGGCCATTTCGCGACCATCGATGGCAATCAAATTGCCCTCGGGATCGCGGATCAGAATGAGGCACCCTCCGCCGATCCCCGAGTTGTAGCCATCGACCACGCTGAGTGTGAGCGCGGCGGCGACGGCGGCATCGACGGCTGTCCCCCCTTCGCGCAGAACGGCAAGGCCCGCCTCGGATGCCAGCGGGTGAACCGAGGCGACGACCCCATTGCGGGCGGTAACCGTGTCGGCCAGAGAGTCGCTGGAAATCGATGTGGCGACAATCACGGCCAATGAACTCGCTACCGAGGCAAAACGATTTTGGTACAGTATTTTCATGGAAGTTTTCGCTTTAGGATCGTTCGATCAATAAATGTCGGAATAAGTGGCGGGAACCGCTGGCTGGGACAAGTTCCCAGTCTTCGTATTGGACACTAATTGACCGAACGGTCCTTAGGGACTCGATTCGACTGCCGCCACCGGGCTATTCTACACCATACTTGAGTGGGGCAGATGCTGGCAAAAGGATAGAGCGATTGGTCAACTGGCAGACTGGAAGTCTGCCCTACGTGAGGATAGCAGTGAAATCCCAACTCCCGACTTGCGGCCTCCCCTCAGCACCAGGAGCGGCGAAATGACGAAATCCTTTTCCTCCACCTTGTTCACGCTGCTGCTATGCCTGGCGACGTCGTCCGCGGCCCAAGATGCGGGCGAGCGACTCGACGAATTTGTCGCCAGGTCACGGGTCGACTGGCAGGTCCCCGGGCTGGCGATCGCCGTGGTCAAGGATGGCGAGACGGTGTTTGCCAAGGGGTATGGCGTGCGCGAACTTGGCAAGGAGGACCCGGTCGACACGCAAACATTGTTTCAAATCGCCTCGACCACCAAGGCCATGACCGCCGCCACCGTGGGGATGCTGGTCGACGAGGGGAAGCTCGCCTGGGACGATCCCGTGGTCCAGCATCTACCGACTTTTCAATTGCACGATCCCTACGCGACGCGCGAGATGCGAGTCCGCGACCTGTTGATCCACCGCGGCGGGCTCCCCAACACCGACTTCCTCTGGTATCCGGTCGCCCGCCCTCGCGACGATGTGGCGGCCTTGATCCAGTATGTCCGACCAAGTTATTCTCTGCGCAGCGACTTCGTCTACCAAAATGTGATGTACATGATGGCGGGGGAGGTCGTCGAGTCGGTCAGTGGCAAGTCGTGGGGCGAGTTCGTTCGTACACGATTGTTCGAGCCACTCGAAATGAGCCGCACTTCGCTCGGAACGGCCGAGGCGCGCGAGCGGGGCAATGCCGCCGTCGATCACCGCCGCGTACGTGGCGAAGTCCGCGCCCTGTCGCAACGCTACGAAGCGGCCGATGAACCACTCGCCCCAGCCGGCGCCCTCTGGTCGAGCGTCGACGACATGGCCCGTTGGATCCGGATGGTCCTCAATGAAGGGGAACTCGACGGCAATCGCATCTTGTCGCGGGAAGTCGTCGCCGAGATGTTGCGCCCCCAGACGCTCCTCTCGAAGCCCCCCTATCCCACGTACAAGCTGCTCAAACCCCACTGGTCCTCCTACGGGCTTGGTTGGTTTCAGTGCGACTACCAAGGTCGCGCGGTGAGCTTCCACACGGGGAGCTTCGAAGGGATGGCCGCCATCGTGGGGATCATTCCCGACGAAGAACTGGGGGTGGTGGTCCTGTCGAACCTCGACCATGCCGAACTGCGCCACGCCCTTATGCTCACCGTGTTCGACTATTACTCCGGTCGCTTCGATGGGCCCGACTGGAGTCGCGATCTCACGCAGCTTTATGCAGAACTGGAGGCCGAAAAGCAGCGGATTGTCGCAGAGCAGGCCGCAAGTCGCACAACGGATACCAACCCGTCGCGGCCCCTCACTGCCTACACCGCGACCTACACCAACCGTCTCCAAGGGGACATCACGATCACCACCGAGGGGGACCGGCTCCACCTCGCCTGGGGGTCGTTCTGTCGAGCCGACCTCGAACATTGGCACTACGACACCTTTGCCTTCGAGTGGCCGGAAGACGACACACGAGTGCTGGTCAGTTTTGCCCTCGACTCGGGTGGTGTGCCTCACCGGCTCTCGATCGATGGCGAATCGACCTGGCGCCGGGTCGAGCCCGGCACCGACCCCGCCACGCCCCGGACGGCGGCCACCAGCTCGGACCCTCAAGCGGGGCCGGCGGCTCCGGCCGCCGGCCAACAACAGGGCCCCCCTTCGACAGTTCGGGAGCGTCGCTCGCCGATCGTTCCCGAGGTGATTCGGGGTGTCCTTCCCCGGGGTCGCAACGAGTGACTACTCCCCGGCGGCCCCTTTTGCTTGTTGTCGACTGGGGAGCAGGCGGACGTCGGTTACCGTCATTCCCGCGGCGCGGGCGGCGATGATTCCTGGCTCGCCATCCTCGAACACGTGGCATTTGGTCGGATCGACCTCCAGCCGCCGCGCCCCTTCGAGAAACACATCGGGAGCCGGCTTCGGACGTACCGGATCGTCCGACGTCACGATCGCGTGAAACAGCTCGAACACCCCAACCGCCTGCAACGTGGAAACCACCAGGTTGCGCGGCCCTCCCGAAACAACTCCCATCGGCAAGCGACCCGCGTAGTCGTGGGCCGTGGCGACCACCTCCTCCACGGGAAGCGATTCGTGCAGCCGCGTCTCGAATCGGGCCTCTTTTTCGTCGGAGATCCTCACCGGATCGAGATTCACCGCAAACTCGCGATTCATATGCTCGACGATCAGCCGCGTCGGAACTCCCGCAAGCCGATCGATGAACTCACGCGGGCAATCGACCCCGTAGCACATCAACGTCTCGTGCCAGGCCTGATAGTGGAGCGGCATGGTGTCGGCCAGCGTGCCGTCGCAGTCGAACAGCAGTCCCTTGGTGCCAGGGGGGATTTCAATCATCGGGCAACGCTCCTTGAGATTCCTCGAGTTCCGCAGGGGATAATGACCTAACGAGCTCGTACACGCTAGGGCCGGCGCATGCCGCTGCCCAACCAGCGGGTGTTGCGTCACAATAGGGAGCCTGCATACTTCATTCCCATTGCGGCCATGCCATGAACCTGCTGACGATCGAGACCACATGCGACGAAACGGCGGCAGCGGTCGTCACCGACCAGTTGACCGTGCTCTCGTCGGTTGTCGCGTCGCAGGAGGCCCTTCACCAGCGATTCGGTGGGGTGGTGCCCGAGATTGCCTCGCGGGCCCATGTCGAGCGGATTTTGCCCGTCATCCATCAGGCTATCGAACAGGCCGGCCTCACCCTTCGCGACATCGACGGGGTGGCGGTGGCCAACACCCCTGGACTTTCGGGGTCGCTACTCGTGGGGCTGATGGCGGCCAAGTCGCTCGCCTGGGCGCTCGACATCCCCCTCGTGGCTATCAACCATTTGCAGGCCCACATTTATGCCTGCAAGATCGCTAGCGGCGAGGAGATTTTTCCTTGCGTCGGCCTGATCGTCAGTGGTGGGCATTCCAATCTCTATCGCTGCGACGGCCCAACCGATTTTACGCTCTTGGGGGGAACCATCGACGACGCGGCGGGGGAGGCCTTCGACAAGGTCGCTAGCCTGCTGGGACTCCCCTACCCCGGAGGACCAAGCTTGTCGCGGGCCGCCGAACAGGGGAACCCTACCCGGTATCGCTTCCCGCGCCCGTTGCTCGACGACCCCACGCGGCTCGATTTCAGCTTCAGTGGGCTCAAGACCGCCGTACGGTATCTCGTCGCCGGAACGGGCAAGCTGGCAGCCCTGCCACGACTCGATCCCGAACAGGTGGCCGACGTGGCGGCCAGTTTCGAGCAGGCGGTGGTCGATTGCCTGATCGGCAAGGCGGAACTCGCCCTCCAGCAATCGGGCTACGACGTGCTCTGCGTCGGCGGGGGGGTGGCGGCCAACAAGGTTCTCCGTCGCCGCCTCGAGGAATCGGCGGCCCGACGTGGCCACCGGCTTTACATTCCGCCCATGTCGCTCTGCACCGACAATGCCGTGATGGGGGCGATTGCAATCGAACGCCTGAAGGGAGGATTCGTCGAATCGCTCGACCTCGACATCCGACCGGGAGTGGAACGTCCCCCTCGCTAATCACCATGGGACCAAAACACACGGGCGAGCGAAGTTCGAAAACTCCGCCCGCCCGCGATGGGTGTCAATCCACAGTTGCGGGGTCGACGTTTAGTATCCGCGCTGGCACCGAGCGCAGTAAGGCTTGGTGCTACCGGGATAGCTGAAATCGCTGGGGAAACTGGTGTCGCCGTTGTAGTTGGCTGTCACTGGCTTGGCGACAGTCCTCTTGACGACACGATTTCCCTCCTGGTGCTTTTCGAGCATCGCATTCCAATCCTGCTCGTTCACCGTGCCGGTGTGCGAATGGATCACGACTTCTCCCGCTTTGTCGATAATGGCGACATAGGGGAATTTGGTGGCACGAAAGGCCTTGGCGACCTTTTGACCATACTCGGTCGAGGCATCGACATGGCACAACTCGTAAGCCGAAAGCTTCGACTCGTCATTCGCTTCGAGCAACTGCTGGTCGACCTGCTGCCCTTCGCCCGCGGGGCTGTCGATGACGACAAGCAGCGGGCGATTCGCGGTGCGGGTCTCATTGAGCGCCTTCCCGTAATCCGAGTGCCACTGTGGCGCTTCGGTGGAAGTTGCGGCCATTCCGAGTGCGACTGTGAAAGTTGCCAGATAACTCAGCATCATTCACTCCTTCGAGGGGTGACTCCGATTCTGCCACGATCTCGTTCCGATCCCAACAAGACGAAGCAATGGGTGCCAGAACTGGGAGTAAGGGGGGTAAGAAATCTCCGGCGTCACTTCTCCCGCAACACTGCGGTCGACTTTCTTGTGAAACCAGGTTTCAACTCAGGTGGGATGTCTTGTTGGGACAACGTGAAGCGGCGAGAATTTTTTTTCATTCCGTTCGCCTCACGTATGGGGGGCGATGTTAACCCACGAAGAATTCGCGCCAAGGGGCTAGATGCGAAAAGTTTGACGATTCCACAAAAGACCCGGGACGGCTCCCCGCCACACGAGCATTCACCCTGGCCCACCAGAAATGCCACAAGTCGTTTTACGGAGAAGAGTTACGGCACCGTAACAGAGGCCACGCAGTCCCCGATTGGCGAGGGACCGCAGAAAAAAGGTTTTTCCGCAAGATCAGTTTTTCCTGTGAGAGTAGGTAGCCTGCGAATCCTGGGAAGCGGAACGGCGAGAACCCGTTCGGCACTTGACATCCCTTCGCCAAAACCGGCTGGGGCAATGCCAATCCGTTCACTGTGCGTCGCTGCGGCGATCGCGCCTTACTGCTCTCCCAGCACCATTTCGAGTTGCTGGACCTGGCCATCGCGCAGGATCGTCAGCGTGACTTTCTGGCCCGGGCGATAACCATCGATCACGGCGAGAAAATCGGTGTGCGTCTCCACTTTCTTGCCATCGATGGCGAGCATGTAGTCGGCGGCGTCGGGATCGACGACAGACTTCTCGTAAAGGATCGGCCCCTGCCGCCGCGTCTCCTTCCGCACCCCATATCCGCGAAGTCCCGCGCGATCGGCGGGGCCCTTGGGCGCGACGCTCACGATTTTGAGACCCTGCCGTGTGTTCATCACTTCGACGATTCCGTGCGACGGACGCACGATCTTGCCATGCGCGATGAGCTCGGGAACGATCGTCCGTATCCGGTTCACGGGAATCGCGAATCCGACTCCGGCGCTTTGGCCGGTCGACGAGGCGATGGCCACGTTCATGCCAATCACCCGCGCCTGTGAGTCGAGCAGCGGTCCCCCGGAGTTCCCCGGGTTCATCGCCGCGTCGGTTTGAATGAGCGATTTCATCTCGCTCCCCGTTCGCCCAGCGATGCTGCGATTGAGGCTTGAAATGATCCCCTTCGTCAGCGAGCCCTCCAGTCCGAACGGATTGCCCAGCACGTAGCATTGCTGCCCCACGCGAAGGTTGTCGGATCTCCCCAGTTCAATCGGAAACAGCTTCTCCGCCGGGGCATCGATCTTGAGCACGGCAATATCGCTCCCCGCATCTTGCCCGACGATTTCCGCTTCGTAGGAATCTCCCGAGGCCAAGGTGACTTCGATCTGCCGGGCCCCTTCCACGACATGGCTATTGGTCAGGATGTGCCCTTCCCGGTCGAGAATCGCCCCGGAACCCGATCCTTGCCCCGGCACCGGCACCATGAAGAGCCGGTTCATTCGCTGGGTGAAGGTGTTGATATTGACCACCGCCCGGTTGGCCACTTCGTACACCCGGATATTGGCCCGCTCGTCCGGAGTCAGCTCCAAGAGCGCCTGATCGGGGCTGGTGGATACAGCGGCAGGCGATTGGGCCGACGCCGAGCTGACAATTCCGGGGGAGGGCTCGACAAGGTTCCAGCCCACAACAGTCAGAGCCCCCACCAGGGCTCCGATCATCAGGTAGGTGGTGCGGTGATGCATGGCTTAATTTATTGCTATCTGAAGTCAAGAGAATGGAAAAACAGACAACTCGATCGATACCACGGATGATCCGCTCTTTCCATACGGGCAAAGCCACCACTTCGTTCGCGAAAGGCCGCGCCAATATTCGGTCAGGACCCTCCCGCCGCGAATGGCCAAAAATAGGGGATGGCGAACATGGCCGTCACGAAGAGCAAGCCCGACAAGGGTAGCCCCACCCGCAAGTAATCGCCTGGCCGGTATCCTCCGGGTCCCATCACCATCAGGTTCGTCTGATAGCCAATCGGGGTGGCAAAGCTAAGGGAGGCCGACATGGCCACCGCCATAACAAAGGGCATGGAATCGTATCCTCCATCGGAGGCCGCAGCCGCCACGCCAATGGCGATGGGGATCATCATGGCGGCGACCGCCGCATTGCTGATCATTTCGGTCAACACCGCCGACACCAGGTAGATGACCGCCAGCAGCGCGAAGGGCTGCCACGCGGGAGATATCCCCACCGCCATCACCCCGTTGACCATGGTCTCGGCGATCATGCGGGCAGCCCCGCTGGCATCGAGTGCTTTCCCTAGGCCAATGGCCGACGCAATGATCAGGATCACCTGCAAATCGATCGCCGAACGGGCCTCGGAGGTCGTCAGACATCGCGTGCCAATCATCAGCAAAACGATTGTCATGGCGATAATCGGCTGGGGCCGCTCGGAAAAAAAGTGCCCCAATTGCAGGCGGTCGCCAAACAACCCGCAGAGGGTGAGCCACGCAATCAGCAGCAGAAACAACCCCATCGCCACCCCAGCGCGATCGTGACGGCGGGCTGAAGTCCCTCCCACCGGACTGACGAGATAGAAATCGGTGTTGTTGCGATGCTCGTCGACGAACGCCTCGGGGGTCTGTAGCAGGAGAGTGTCTCCCGGTTCGAGGAGGATGCTGCCAATCTTGTTGGTCATCCGCTCACCACTGCGGTGGACAGCCACCACCGCCGCGTTGTAGCGCTGGCGGAAGTTCGACGACTTCACCGTCCGGCCGATCAATGGAGACGATCGCGATAGCACCGCTTCGGTCAGCCGCCGCCGTGTCTGCACTGCCGGGTGGAATTCGTAGGTCATGTCGGCCGCCGGCACCAGCCCCGGAATCCGCTCCAAGTCGGCGATCGTCTGAACCACCCCCGTAAAGACGAGCCGATCCCCTTCGTAGATCACATCCTGGGGAGTCACCGGCGTGATCGTTTCGTCGTGGCGATCGATCTCAATCAAAAACAGCCCGGGCAGGTGGCGCAACCCCGCCTGCTCGATGCTCTTGCCAATCAGGGGGCACTTGGGTTGGACCAGCATCTCGAGCAGGTACTCGCGCCGCTGTTGGCCAAGCTGCTCGATGAGTTCCAACCTGTTGGGAAGCAGCCGCGGAGCGATCAGCAGGACGTAGATCGTCCCCACCACCGCCAGCGGGATCCCCACATAGGATATATCGAAGAACTCGAGCTCCCTCCCTCCTGGGGTCGCGGCCAAGGTCGCATTGCAGACCAGGGTCGTGCTGGTGCCGATGAGCGTGCAGACACCCCCCAAAATGGTCAAATAGCTCAAGGGCAACAACATGCGGGAAGGGGAGACTCGCCGTGCCCGGCACCAGTCGACCACCACCGGTGCGAACATCGCCACCAAGGGGGTGTTGAGGACGAACGCCGAGACAGGAACAATCGTGCAGGCGATTCGCCGCAACGCCGATCGCTCGGTGCTTGCGGACCCCAGCAGCTTCGAGCCGATCCAATCGAGCGCCCCGGTGGCACGGAGCCCCGCCGCCGTGGCAAACAGTGCCGCGATCGTCAAGACGGCCGAATTCGCAAACCCACTCACCGCCTCGGCTGGTTTGATGACCCCCAGGAGCGTGACCACTGCCAAGCCGGTCAGAAACAGAAGTTCAATTGGCACCCCGCGCAGCCAAATAAGGCCGCAAAACACCGCCAGGACGACCGTCAGCGAGATCAACGCATGGGCTCCGGGGGCAGCCGGGCTCTCCTGGATGGAGTCGGCGGGGGCCGGAGCGCTCGGGGCATTGCCTGCGGTCTGGGCCATGGCAGCCGGGTCCCCCCCGCCAACCGTGGCGCCGATCAGCAGAAAGAGGGCCACTACGGCCAACGGGAAACGCCAGATTAGGGGAGTCATGGGCAAAATGTGCCGGTCTTCGAGCTGCCGTCGTCGGCTTGCGCGGGCACTAAGCTATTGCCATGCCACGATTTAGGGGAGTTTAATGGCAAACCGCCGTCGAAGAAAAGGTGAATCGGCCCCCCCGGGGCGCCGGGCTGAATAATCGGCGGTTCCCCCAGCGAATGGTGGGGGGTGGTACAATCGTCACGAAACGACTCCCTCTCGGGACTGGCATCCGGCAAATTGTGGCGAATGTGCTGGCAGTCGCTGGGGGGAGCGAATAGACTGTAGCTAGTTGGTTTCCGCCAACAACTTAGGTAATGTGCGCAGTTGCCCGAAGCCCTCCGCCGGAGGGCTGGAACAGGGATATGCACGAACACGGTACACTCTCGGAGTACCCCATGAAGGTCCTGATGGTTCAACGAACTCTCTTCCTCCTCCTCACCTTGCTCGTTGGTGCCCACGCCATTGGGGAGGACGCTCGTCTCGAGACATACACCGCTGAAGATGGCCAGCGATATTTCACACTGAGCTTGCAAGGCAGCCCTCATGCCAAGCCAGCGCCGCGCGACGTGGTGATCGTCGTCGACACGTCGGCCAGCCAGGCGGGCTACTATCGCGAGACGGCCATCGCCGCCGTCAAGCAGTGCCTGGCGGGACTCGGCGAGCAAGACCGTGTTCGCATTGTCGCCGCCGATCTGACCGCTCGCCCATTGAACGAGGCCTTCGTCGCTCCCAAGAGCGGTGAAGTCGAGGCCGCCATCGCCGCCGTGATGCAAGAGCCGCCGCTCGGATCGACCGACATGGAACTCGCCCTGCAAACGGCGAGCGAGCTGTTCGACGCCGAAAGCCAGGCAGCCCGCACCATCCTCTATGTGGGTGACGGCATGAGCCCGGTGAATCTGGTTCAGGCCGATCAGTTTGCCACGCTCACCGCCAACCTTCGCGGCAAGCGAGTCGCCGTCACCAGCTACGCGGTTGGTCCCGAGTGCGACATCCGCTTGCTCGCCGCCCTGGGCAACCAGACGGGTGGCAACGTCTACGTCGATGCTCCCATGGTCTGGCCAAATGCGCAAGAAGAAATCACGGCCGAGCGTGCGTTGGCCGAGAACCGGCGTCGTGGAACCACGGTCGGCGACGAGCTGGCCGAATGGCTTCGTGGCGATGTGACCTACCTCTCGGATGCGCGCTTGCCGAAAGCCATTGCGGAAATGTACCCCGCCGAGATTCCGCCACTGCGTAGCGATCGCGACACCGTGGTGGTCGGGAAGCTTGCGGGGAATGTCGATCAGATTGAATTCACTGCCACCGCGGGCGCCGAGCAGCTCAGTTGGACCGCCACCGAGCGCGATGCCTCCCACGATCTCTCCTATCTGCCGCAACTCGCCGAAGTCGCGGCCAAGGATGGGGGCATCACGCTCCCCACGCTTGGCACCGTCGGCCTGATCGAGACCGGGCGGATGCTGCTGGCGAATGTCGACCAACTCACTGATCTCGCCGAACGGGCCGTCGCCACTGGCGACAACGAAGGGGCCGCCCAAATCGTCCAAACGGTCCTGCGTCGCGACCCGGGCAATGTGCGAGCGCTCACCGTGCAGCGCTTGGTCGAACGAAACGCCCAAGGGGAAGAACCTGTCGCGGCCGAGGAAATTCCCGCCGCCCAGCCTCCCCAAACTCCAGACAACCAAACTCCAAACAGCCGCGCGTCGGCCCCGGCCGACGACCCGGGAGAATTGAGCCTCGTCCGTCCGCGGCAGCGGGAGATGTCGGCCCAAGAAGCTTTACGGGTCGCCCAGCGCACGCTCAACACCATCGATGGCCAGCCGGCGGCCGATATCGTGCGCGACGGATCGTTTCTCACGGAAACCGAACGCCGCAATCGGGTGTTCGCCGAGATGTTGCAAAAAGATGTCGAGAATGCCATCTCCGACGCTCGCGACCACATGCGGAGCGATCCCGAAGGGGCCGAGCAGAATCTTAAACTGATGCTCGCAGGGGTCCGCCAGGCTCCCGAACTGATTGCCGAGGTCAGGTCCCAGCTCATTGCCCGACTCCAGACCGTGATTCGCGAGACGTCGCTCGCCTCGCGGGTGAAAGCCAATGTCGACCGGGAGACCGAGGAACGCATGGCGCAAGCGCGCGAGCAGCAATTGCTCAACGACCGGCTAGCCCGTCGCGAAGAGCACGTCAAACAATTGGTGGCTCGATTCAACGCCTTGATGGACGAGCGGCGTTACGACGAAGCGGCCGAAGTCTCCCTGATCGTCGAAGAGGTCGAACCGCTGGGAACCATCCCCGTTTCGACCGAACTCTGGTCGCGCTTTCAGCGTGCCCATCACCTGCAAATGGTGACTCGCGAATTGCGCCACCGGGCGGCCTTCGACACCTGGTTCCAAATCGAACGCTCGGCGATTCCGTTCGCGGACGATCCGCCGATTGTCTACCCGCCGGCGGCCGAGTGGATCGACCTGACCAAGCGTCGCGAGAAGTACAAGGCCGTTGATCTCAAGAGCCAAGGGGGAGCCGAGGAACGGATCACCTCGGCGCTGGCCGCACCGCTCACGAATATCGGGCTCAATTTCACCGAGAACACGCTGTCGGAAGTGGTCGAATTCCTGCGCAACGAGTATGAAATCGAAGTTCAACTCGACGTCCAGGCGCTCGAGGACTTGGGTCTGACACTCGACGACACGATCACCATCAACCTGCGCAACATTTCGCTCCGCTCGGCTCTCAAGCTGATGCTCAAGCAACACGACCTGACCTACATCATTGCCGACGAAGTGCTGTTGATCACTTCCGAAGACGAAGCCCTGTCCCGTCTGAGTGTCAAAGTCTATCCCGTTGCCGACCTGGTGCTACCGATCGAAACCCCGCAAATGGGCATGGGCATGATGGGTGGCGGCATGGGTGGCGGTATGGGTGGCGGCATGGGTGGCGGCATGGGTGGGGGTATGGGTGGCGGCATGATGGGGGGTGGGGGCGGCATGATGGGTGGGGGTGGTGCCTTCGCCGTGCCCGAAGACAGCCGCGACGCCAATGCCTCCACTGGTGAGCCCTCCATTGGGGCCGCCGCGGTCGAAAACCCAGCACCCGCCGCGGCTGCCAAGCGCGAACCGGCGAGAATCAAGGTCGATGAGTCTGTCTCCCCCGAACTCTTTTGGGATGGCTACTTTGGCAGCGGTCAACAAGATCAGGCCCAGGTGCGGGCCGAAGTCCGCCGCCTGATGAACGGCGGCCAGTATGCCCAGGTCACCATTCTGATTCAGGCCGCGCTGCGGCATGGACAGCCCCAAAGCTGGATGTACGAGTCGCTCGGCATTGCGATGCAGCTCGAAGGACGGAGCAAGGAAGAAGTCGAGCGGGCCCTGATTTCGGCGGCCGACTTCGCCCGTTCGTCCGACGAGCTATGCTACCTAGCGATGTACCTGTCGCGAAGTGGCTTCGACGGGCGCGCCTTGCAGCTTTACCAGCAAGTGGTCAAGATCGACCCCAGCCGGCACGAGGCCTATCCGATGGCGCTGCGGGCCGCGGAGCGTGCCGACGACCTCGCGGGCCTCAAGTGGGCGACGCTAGGAATTCTCGAGCAAGGCTGGCCCGCGGAGCAGGCTGTCGTTCACGAAACCGCCGTTCGTCATGCCAAGGCGATTATCGAGCGATTGGTCAAGGAAGGTCGCCGGGAGGAGGCGGTCGCCTTTAATGACGCCATGGTGGTCGCCCTCCAGCGTGACTGCAAGATTCGCGTCTCCTGGACGGGTGATGCCGATGTCGACCTCTCCGTGGAAGAACCGACCGGCACGGTCTGCTCCCCCATGAATCCGCGTACCCCCGCGGGTGGCATTAACCTGGGGGACGAGCTGGCCCAAGGCGCCAATCAGCAACAGGGGATCTACTCCGAAACCTATGTCCTGCCGCGCGGCTTCGACGGAGTCTACCGTGCGAAGATCGAATCGGCGTGGGGCAAGGTGACGGCAGGCAAAGTAACTGTCGACGTCTATCTCCACTACATGAGTGACAAGGTCGAACACCAGCAGCATCAGTTGGTGCTGGCTCAAGATGGTGTTGGCTTCGAGTTCACCCTCGACAATGGCCGCCGCAACGAACTGATCGAGGAGCAGGTGATCGCTCGGGCCCTGAAACGCCAGGAAGCCATCAGCAAGGCCGTGTTGGCTCAGCACCTTGCGAGTATTTCCGACCCTCGTGCCGTTCCACTCCGCGACGCCGCCCGCCGTGACTTGGGTCGCCGCCTGCGAGGTGGCCAAGGGGCTGTCGGTTTTCAGCCGGTGATCGAAGTGCTTCCCGAAGGGACGAACTTCTTTGCCACGGGCGTGGTCTCCGCCGACCGACGGTATGTCCGCATCACGTCCGTTCCGTTCTTCTCCACTATCGGCGACGTCTCGACGTTCACCTTTGCGGGTGCTGCTCAAAATGACGACGACGCCGGCAACGGGGGTAACGGCGACAACGGCGACAACGGCGCTGGCTGAGTGGCCTTCGGAAGTCAGCCGATGGCATTCCGCTGGCACCGCGTAAGTTCTTCGATCGCGTTTGTGCCAGCCGATAGCAACTGCTGAAGCTCGGCCAGCGAGAATGTCGTTCGTTCTCCCGTCCCTTGGACTTCGACGAACTGGCCGCTGCCGGTCATCACGATGTTCATGTCGACGGCGGCCTGCGAGTCTTCGTGGTAGTTGAGGTCCACCAGCACCTCGCCCGCTACGATCCCCACGCTCACCGCGGCGATGCTGTCGGTGAGCGGCCAGGTGTCGGGCGTACGGAATTCCTCAAGCGACTTGAGTAGTCCCGCCATCGCCACATAAGCCCCGGTGATGCTGGTGGTCCGCGTCCCTCCGTCGGCCTCGAGCACGTCGCAGTCGATGGTGATCTGTCGTTCGCCCAATCGGCGAAAGTCGACCACCCCTCGCAGGCTACGCCCCACCAATCGCTGAATCTCGGTGGTTCGCCCATCGACCTTCATCCGGTCGCGCGGCTTGCGCGGCGCGGTGCTGCCGGGGAGCATCCCATATTCGGCGGTCAGCCAACCAGTCCCCTTGCCGGCCATCCAGGGGGGGACATCGGGAACCAGACTAGCCGTGCATAAGATGGCGGTCCGCCCGGCCCTGACGAGCACCTTTCCCGGCCCACCCCCCAGAAAGTCGGGTTCGATCGAGAGGGGGCGAAGTGCGAGGGCCTGCCGGCCATCGATGCGATTGGACATGGAGCGTTTCCCTCCTCGTTTTGAAAGAATCGTCGCCTCAACCGGCGAGTGGGGCTCCACCATGGGCTCCCAGCAGCCACACGAGAATCCCCTTTTGCACATGCATGCGATTGGCGGCCTGCGGAACAACGACACTTTGCTGGCCATCCATCACCTCGTCGGTCACCTCCTCGCCGCGCTTGGCGGGCAAACAGTGCATGAACACGGCGTCCGACGGAGCCGCCTGCATCAATTTGGCATTCACCTGGTAATCGGCAAACGCCTTCACGCGTTCGGTGTGTTCCCCTTCCTGCCCCATGCTCGCCCACACATCGGTGTAAACCGCCGAAGCCTGCTTCACCCCCTCGATGGGATCGTGGGTGAGCGTGATGTCGAGGTTGGGGGTCTCTTTCTTCGCAAGCGTCAGAAACGACTCGTCGAGCTGGTAGCCTTTAGGGGAGGCGACTGTGATCGACATGCCTGTGCGGGCACACGCCCGGACGAGGCTTTTGGCCACATTGTTCCCATCTCCCACCCAGGCCAAATTGCGCCCCTTGAGTGTGCCGAAATGTTCTTTCAAGGTGTAGACATCGGCGAGGGCCTGGCAGGGATGGGCTTCGTCGGTGAGACCATTCACGACAGCCGCCTTCGAGTAGCGGGCGACCTCTTCCACCGTGGCGTGGCTCTTGGAGCGGATGACGATCACGTCGACCATCTCGCTCAGCACGCGGGTAAAATCGGCCAGGCTCTCGCGTTTGCCAAACCCGGCGTCCTCCCCCAGCAGGATGCTCCCGCCCCCGAGATGGGTCATGCACGACTCGAAACTTACCCTTGTGCGGAGGGATGGCTTTTCGAACAACAGCGCCATCATCCGACCCGGCAAGAGCGGCTCGCGAAGACCATCGAGGAACTTGGTCTTGAGATCCTCGGTAATCGAGAAAATATGATCGACTTCGGTCGCCGAGACGTCGGCCAGGGTGATTAGATGTCGCATGTTGCCATTATCGCAAATAAGGAAAGAACGAATCGCCGCGGGGTGTTCCCATCAATGGACCCTTCAGGGGGTTCCGCCGGCCTCGACCGGGGTCTTTCGCACCAGGTCGATCAGAATCTGACAGCCTTCGTCGACCTGCTCATCGGTGAGCGTCATCGCCGGGAGGAGTCGCAGAACGTTCCCCTGCGTGCAGTTGATGAGCAGCCCGCGCTCCATGGCCGCCGCGACGAGGGATGTCCCGTCGACCACCAGCTCGACTCCGATCATCAGCCCCGCGATCCGGACTTCGCGGACGATTTCCAGCTCGTCGGCCAGTGGGGCGAGCCACTGGCGAAACCGCTCGCCGAGTTGTTTTGTCCGCTCGAGCAATCCCAAATCTTCGATCGTCTCGATCGTGGCGATCCCTGCCCGGGCAGCGATGGGATTCCCGCCGAAGGTGGCCGCGTGCATGCCGGGCTTGAGGCTCGGGGCGATCTCGGGTTTGGCCAGCATCGCGGCACCGGCGATCCCGCCGCAGACGCTTTTGGCGAGAGTCATGATATCGGGCGTGACGCCATAATTCTGATAGGCAAACCACTCGCCGGTCCGCCCGCACCCGGCCTGCACCTCGTCGAACACAAGGAGCAGGCCATGCTGGTCAGCCAGATCACGTAGACCTTGGAGGAAGCCGTCCGGTGGAATACGAATGCCTCCTTCCCCCTGGATCGGCTCGATCAGAATGCCGGCCGTCGCGTCGTCGATGGCGCTCCGGACCGCTTCGAGGTCGCCGTAGGGGACATAAGTGAACCCAGGAAGCATCGGCCCGATGTGCTCGTGATATTTGGGCTGGGCCGTGGCGGTCACGGCGCCGTAGGTGCGGCCGTGAAACCCCCCCTGAAACGTGATGAGCTTGTACTTTCCCTCCGGCGAGTGGAGCCGCACCAGCTTGATGGCCGCCTCGTTGGCTTCCGCCCCGGAATTACAGAAAAAGGCCTGCCCCCCGAAGCTCCGCTCGCTGAGCAGCTTGGCCCACAATCCCTGCTCCTCGAAGTGCCAGGTGTTGGGGACATGGATCAGTTTGGCCACCTGATCCTGCACCGCCTCGACCACCTTGGGGGGGCAATGGCCCAGCAGGTTGCAGCCCCAGCCGGGGAAAAAATCGAGATAGCGGCGCCCCTGGTCGTCCCACACCCACGAACCTTCGCCGCGCACCAGCGACACCGGGAAGCGGCGATAGTTGGGAACGACGTATCGCGAAAACAACTCTTCAGTCCGCGGCGACATCGTTTCGTGTAGGGTGGCCACGTTCAATACGCTCCAGGGTTAAGGTGAACTCAGCGAATGCCCCCCACGTGCCGAGAACCGTGAGTTCTTCGGGGGGGGGCGAAAGTAGCAAGACCGCGGCTCTCCTATGCCGGTTCGGCCACGATTTCCGTCCCGACCCCGCGGTTGGTATAGATTTCCAGCAGGAGCGAATGGCGCACCCGGCCATCGATGATGTGAACCTTCTTCACCCCTTTTTGCAGGGTTTCGAGGCAGGCCTCCACCTTGGGAATCATCCCCGATTCGATAATCCCCTTGGAAATCAGTTCCCGAGCCGCAGTCGCCGTGAGCGAGTGGATCAGGGTGGCGGGATCGTCCTTGTCCTCCCGCACGCCGTTGACATCACTCAAAAAGATGAGCTTCTCGGCCCCCATCGCCTGGGCGACCGCCATCGCCGCCGTGTCGGCATTGACGTTCAGAAGCTGGCCATCCTCGGTCTCGCACACCGAGGGGATCACTGGGACCTGACCCGCAAAGCAGAGATTGTCGAGGGTGTCGCGGTCGACCCTGGTCACCTGTCCGACGTAGCCAAGGTCGACAGGCTCGCCATTCTCGCCAGGTAGCGTCAGCCGGTCGCCGTAGAGGACGTTGTTGTTGGTTTCGCCATATCCATTGAGCGGCATCGCGCGCCCCCCGAACTCCTCGATCCGCGCGGCGATCGACTCGTTGATTTCCCCCGCTAGCACGCGGCGGACGATTTCGAGAGTCGCCTCGTCGGTGAACCGGCGGCCTTGAATGAAGCGCGGGGTCAGCCTGGCCTCGCTCATCGCCCGCGAGATGGCAGCCCCTCCTCCATGGACCAGGATGGGCCGCATGCCGACCGTTTCCATGAAGACGATGTCGACCAGCAAGTGGCGGAGGGCGTCGGCGTCCTCCATCACGCTCCCCCCCAGCTTGATGACAGTAATGCTATCACGGAAGCGTCGGATCCAGCCCATCGCCTCGATCAGCACGTCCGCCTTTTCAATCGCATCCTGCACGAAAGGTTCCTTCGTCAACGGAAAATCGACCGGCGGCATGGCTCGAAACGGGGCTGGAGGAAAGAATCCCGCAGTATAAATCTCGCGATATCGACCGTAAAGAAGGGAAAGCTGGGGCGTTCCTGCGGCGGACCCTTTCCCCAACCCCAAATTCCTTTCCCAATCCGGTCTTGCGGGCGAGGCAAAACTTCGGTGTAATTCCGTAAGGATGGCTTGGGACGGTCGCCATGAGGGCCTCCGCCACAGCCGTCGACACGCTTGAAGCGGACATTCGACCGATGCGGCTGCCAAACATCTCTTTCAAACAACTCCTGTTCTACGGCGAGGTCGTTGGCTTCTTATTCGCCTGGGCAGTCGGCTTGACGGTCGCCTGGAATGGGCACCCTCAGGATTCGCGACTGGCCGGGGTCGAGAACTTCGCGGCCACCACCGACCTGCGCGGCGGAGCCCGGTAAGCTGCGGAGCCCGGTAAGCTGCGGGACGACCCGGTAAGCTGTGGGACCCGGTAGGCCCCCGCTGGCGGCATTCGTCGCTCGGCGTTGGGGGGGATTCCAGCGTTCTCTCGCTAACCATCTGGCGAGCATGCTCCCCATTTGCCACGCCCCCGATTTCTCGTGGTGGCATGGCTGATATCGCGGGGAATCACCCGCTATGATGCGAATGTGTGGTTACTCCCTGTTCTCTCATGCCAAGACCCCTGAACATCGATGATGAGACGGTCCCTTTCGCTCTACCTGCTGCTCGCCACGGTGGTGCTCATCGGCATCCTGTTTTATCAGGTCATCCAGCCATTCGTCTTCTCGCTGCTGTTCTCGGTTGTGCTCGCGGTCTTATTCCGGCCGCTGTACTCCTGGGTGTTGAAAAGGGTCTACAACCGGCGCAGGATCGCCGGAGTCGTGACAACGGCTGGCGTGTTGATGCTGCTGCTGATTCCCATTGGGGGAGCCTTGGTGGTGGCCGGTTTTCAATTGGTCGACTTCACCAAGAACACGGTGCTTCTGCTCCAGGGGAATCCTACCTCCAATCTCACCGAGCGGTGGGAACGGATCATGCAAACCTCCATCGCCCAGGCGGTCGAAGAACAATACCTCGCACTTCCCGCCAACCAGCAGCTTCGCCTGCGAGAAATGGGGGAACAAGCCGCCAAGGGAGTGGTCCGAAAGGTCTACGAGCGAACAATTGGCATCGCGGGAGATGCCGTGATGGCCTTTGCCGGGCTGGTTGTCACCTCTTTGGGGCTCTACTACTGCCTGGTCGACGGCGACGCGATGCTCCGCCTTGGTAAGGACCTCAGCCCGCTGGACGAGTCGGTGGAAGATGCGCTCGTCGAGAATTTTGGCCGCGTCTGCCGCGGGGTCGTGATGGGTACCATGGTGGCCGCTTTTGTGCAGTCGATGCTCGCCGGTTTCGGCTTTTGGATGGCAGGGGTCTCGAATGTCTTGCTCTTGATGGTGGCCACCATGCTCTTCGCCTTCATTCCCTTCATGGGGGCTGGCAGTGTCGTCGCCACCGTTTCGCTGATACTCGCCCTCGATGGCAGGTATGCGGCGGCAGGCATGCTCTTTGTCTACGGGCTGACAGTCGTCTCCACCTGCGACAACGTGATCCGCGCCTACGTCATCGGCAGCGAAGCCCAGATGAACCCGGTGGTCGCCTTCATCACGGTGATCGGGGCGATTCAGCTCATCGGCCTGTGGGGCATCCTCGTGGGACCTTTGGTCGCCGCCTTGTTCTACACTCTGCTGAAACTCCTCCAGAGCCGGCTGACTTACGATTCGATGGTTCACTCGGCCCACGATCCCTAACCGGCGGCAAATCGCAGCGAGCGCGGTTCGACTTCCCCCTAGATTCCCCAATTTTTTGCTCAGGGGGCTGGTTCGAGCGCCGCAAGTCATTACACTCGGTCGGTAGTGGTCTGACCAGTTGGCGGACCTTTGGGACCACGTCATGCGGGGGCAGAAGACTTGCTCGTCTCTCGAATTGCCGATGGAGTGCTTGTCCAGCCCGAGCCAGGGGGCGGCTACTTCCCCTTGCCCGGGCTCGAGTGGCACGCGCTCTTTACCACCCCCGACATGCGCAGCTTGTTGACAGAGCGCATCCGGCGCGACGCCCCTCAGAGTCTCGATGCCGCCGAGTTACCCACCCTGCTCCCCCCCATCGACCGCCAGGAGGTGTGGGCCGCGGGTGTAACCTACCTGAGAAGCCGCACAGCCCGCATGGAGGAATCGGCCCCAGTCGGGGGGAGCGACTTCTACGACATGGTCTACCACGCCGAGCGGCCGGAACTCTTCTTCAAGGCGACTCCCCAACGAGTGGTCGGGCCCGGCGACGCGATTCACTTGCGGTCCGACTCCACATGGATGGTCCCCGAGCCGGAACTCACCCTCGCCTTCGGCCCCGACGGCAACCTCGTTGGCTATACCATCGGCAACGATCTCAGTAGCCGCGACATCGAGGGGGCTAACCCGCTCTACCTGCCGCAGGCCAAGATTTTTGACGGCTCGGCGGCCCTGGGGCCCGCTCTCTATCTCACCAGCGACTGGCCAGCTCCCACGACCCCCATCACGATGACCATTCTCCGTCGGGGGGAGCTAATCTTCTCCGGAGAGACCGAGATCGGCCGGATGAAGCAAACGCTCCCCAACCTCCGCGACTACCTCTTCCGGCATTGTAGCTTCCCCGACGGCTGCTACTTGATGACCGGTACGGGCATCGTCCCCGACGACGAATTCACGCTCGAGTTGGGAGACGAGGTCGCCATCTCGATTCCCCCCGTCGGGATGCTAGTCAACCAGGTTCAATGATTTCGCCATGTCCAACCTCCTCGGACTCTCGATCGTCGCAGGCGCGGTTCCCTCCCGGACCACTGCTACCTTCACTGGGATCAACCCCGCGACGGGTGCCGCGCTCGATCCTCCCTACCACGCGGCTGACGCGGCGCTTGTCGACCAGGGGGTGAATGCCGCCACTCGGGCCTTCCCTATTTATCGCGAAACCACGGGAGCGGCACGCGCTCGGTTCCTGCGAGCAATCGCCAGTCGCATCGAACAACGCCTCGATCAGCTTGTCGCGCGAATCGGCCTCGAGACGGCCCTCCCCGAAACCCGAGTCCGAGGCGAGGGAGCACGGACCTGTTTTCAACTTCGCTTATTTGCCGATCTCGTGGAGGAAGGCTCCTGGGTCGAGGCTCGCATCGACCCGGCACTCCCCGATCGCCAGCCGCAGCCCCGTCCTGACATTCGCGCGATGCTCCGCCCGTTGGGTCCGGTGGCGGTGTTCGGGGCGAGCAATTTTCCCCTCGCTTTCAGCGTGGCGGGTGGCGACACCACCTCGGCCCTCGCGGCCGGCTGCCCCGTCGTGGTGAAGGCCCATCCGGCCCACCCCGGGACGAGTGAAATCGTTGGCCGGGCAATCGCCGAGGCGGCGGACGAAACCGGCATGCCCCCCGGAGTGTTTGCCCTGCTATTCGATGCGGGAATCGGCGTGGGGGAGCAGTTGGTCAAGCATCCGGGGATCAAGGGGGTGGGCTTCACCGGCTCGCTCCAGGCAGGCCGAGCTCTCTTCCAACTGGCCGCCGCGCGCGACGAGCCGATTCCTGTCTACGCCGAAATGGGGAGCATCAATCCTCAGTTCTGCCTCCCCGCGGCGCTGGCCAGCCGTGCCGAAGCGATTGCTGGTGGGCTCACCCAGTCGTTTACCCTGGGGGTGGGGCAGTTTTGCACCAAGCCGGGTGTCGTGTTCCACGATGGCCGTTCGGAACTGGTCGACCATCTCAAACGTGCGGCCGCCGATTGGTGTGGCGGAATCATGCTCACACCGGCGATGGCCGCGCGGTTTGCCCAAAGCATTGAGCAGCGGGCAAACACTCCCCACGTCCGTACGATCGTCAGCCCGACGGGCACCTCGCCTCACTCAACTGGGGCCTGGATCGTCGAAACCGACATGGCCAGCTTCCTGGCGAATCCCGCGCTGGCCGAGGAAATCTTTGGTCCCACAACGCTGCTCGTAAAGTACGAGTCGATTGACCAACTGATGCAGGCCGCCAGTACACTCCAGGGGCAACTCACCGCTTCGATACACGCCGACCCCGACGACATCCCCCACTGCCAGCAACTGCTCCCAGTCATCGAGGAGCGCGTCGGCCGCGTCGTCTTCAACCAGTTCCCCACCGGAGTCGAAGTTGGCCACGCCATGATTCATGGAGGGCCTTACCCAGCGACCACCGACTCGCGTTCGACCTCGGTGGGAACACTGGCGATCAGACGGTTCGCTCGCCACACGTGTTACCAAAACCTGCCCGATGCCCTGCTGCCACCGGAACTGCAACAGTCCAACCCGCTCGGCATCCGGCGGCTCGTGGATGGGCGCCCCGAACAACACCCTTAATCGCTCTTTGAAATCCACGGAGCCCGAATTTCCATGCGTCTCGCCATGCTCGTTACGCCGATGTCCGATCTCCACCTGCAGCTCGCCGCGCAGGTGGGCGTGACCGACATTGTCATCATCTACCCTGGCCTCGATCTTGGCACCTTGCTCGAACAGAAGCGGCGGATCGAGTCGTTCGGCATGCGGATGACCCACGTCGAGCGGAAGGTTCCCCACCTGAAGTTCGTCCACAACCTTCCAGGTCGCGACGAGCAGATCGAGGACTTCAAGACCCTGATCCGCAACATGGCCGAAGCCGAGATGGAGGTCCTCTGCTACAACTGGATGCCCGACGAGGACTGGCAGCGGACCGGGGCGATGATTAAGGAGCGGGGCGGGGCACTGGTCACCGAGTTCCGTATCGACGATCTGGAACGCAACGTCACCGACGCGACCCCTGCCGAGCACCCCCCGACCCCTGCCGAAAAGCTGTGGGAGCACCTCGAGTCCTTCCTCGAACAGGTCGTGCCGGTGGCCGAGGACGCCGGGATCAAGCTCGCCCTTCATCCCGACGATCCGCCGCTCCCGATCCTGCGAAATCAGCGGCGCATCATCATCGACCACGAGTCGATGCAGCGTGTGGTCGACCTCGTCCCCAGCCCGGTCAACGGACTCTGTTATTGCCAGGGGTCGTTCGCCCCCGCGGGGCTCGACGTCGTCGAAGGGATCCGCCGCCTCGGTCCCCACATCCACTTTGGGCATTTTCGCAACACCGTCGGCATCGCGACCCAGTTTCGCGAAACGTTCCACGACAATGGCGAAATCGACATGCCGGCGGCGATGCAGGCCTATCACGAGATCGGCTTCACCGGCGCCATCCGCCCCGACCATGCCCCCACCTTGGCAGGGGAAAGCAACGAGCACCCTGGCTACGAGATGCTGGGGCGGCTCTATGCGGCAGGCTACATGAAGGGCTTGATGCAGGCGATCGGGGGTTATCACCCCTAGCGAGCGGTTGTGTTGTCTCAAGTCCAATTCCCACTCTCCAGTGCGCCTCGCCCCCCATGCTCGGTTCCTTCAGTTTTTACGGCCTACCCCTGCTCGACCTTGGGATCCTCGTCGCCTACTTTGCGGCGGTGCTCTATCTCGGCGTGTTTGTCGGGGGCTCGAAGACCAAAACGGCGGGCGACTTTTTCGTGGCTGGCGGAAAGTGGGGACCGATCGTCTCCTTCATCTTCGTTTTCGCCTCGGCCATGGCGGGTAACGAGGCGATTGCCGTCAGTGGCAGGGCCTACCAAAGCGGCATGAGTGGGGTTTGGATTTGGTGGAGCTTTCTGTTCGCCACCCCCATCTACTTTCTCTTCTCCACCTACTACCGCCGCGCCCGCGTCTACAACCTGGCCGAGTTCCTGGAAATGCGTTTCGGCTCGCGGGTCGCAGCCCTCTATGCCACGGTGGCGGGAGTGATCTGCATCCTGTTCATCGGCATGTTCCTGCTCGCGATCGCCAAGCTCCTGGCGGGTTACACCAACACGGACACACGCGTTTGGGTCTGGTCGATCTGCCTCGTGGTGGCGGCCTACGTTTACGCAGGGGGAATGATGTCGGCGCTCATCACCGACCTGCTGCAAGGGGTGATGTGCATGGTGATTCTGGGATTCGTCATGCTCCCCTTCGTCTGGTCGAAGGCCGGGGGGTGGGAAGCCTTGCGCGAGCTCCCCGAAAAGACGTGGAGTTTCGTCGAGCACTGGGATTTCACCTCCCCTGGAATGAATATCGGCTTCATCTTGGCTCTCAATGTGTCGGCCCTCGCCGGCGGAATTGCAGCGCCGTGGATTTACAACTGGATCGCCATCTCGCGCGACGAGAAGACCGCGACCCAGTGCGCGTGGGGACACTTCTGGAAGCGCATTTTCACCCTCGTCTTTGCCCTCTACGGTATTTTCTTTGCCATGCGCATTCCGGGCCTGGGGCCGACTGAGTCGGAAAACGCCTGGGGGATGGTGATGAAAGATGTATTGCCCCCCGGCTTTGGTCTGGCCGGACTGATGATTGCCGGCTTCTTTGCCGCCGCGATGTCGTCAGCCGATACCTACGCCACCACCTCGTCGGCCATGTTCACCGATTACATCTATCGCCGTGTGCTTGCACCTGGAAAATCGTTAGGCCACTATTTGTTGTCGGCCCGGCTATGGAGTGTCGCCTCGATTCTGCTCGCAGCGGCGTCGACCGAAGGAATTTCGGAAATCAAGGAATATGTCACGCTCGCGATGTCGCTCCTCTCGTTCCTCGGGATCCCGATCTACTTTGGAGTCGTCTGGCGCAAGGCCAGCAATTTGGGGATGTGGCTCTCGCTGTGGCTGGGGATCGCAAGCTTCTTGATTCTTAAGTTCGGCATCGCCACCAAGGCGTCGGGATTTTCGTATGAGGATACTTTCCAACTCACGGTCTTCATCCCGACGCTAATGGCGCTGCTCGGCATGTGGGCCGGCAGCCTGATCGCCCCTGCCACGGACAAGATCAAGCTCGACCGCTTCTACACCATCATGAACACCCCCATCGGCCAGGAGCAGCGGCTCCTCGACGCCGGGATCCAACTCCCCACACTCCTCGACGCGGGACTCCAGCCGCCGGGCGAGGAACAATTGCAACTGGACAAACTCAACCAGCTTGTCGCGGCCGACGCCGAGCAAAAAATCTTTGGAGCCGACAGCCAAATCGAACTCCGCCGCGAGCGGCTCGACTGGTACCTCCCCGGCTTTCTCAAGGTCACGCTCTACTGCGTGTTGCTCGTCGTTTTGACCTGGGCGCTGTTGCAGACGATGTTCGTTTGGACACGGCAACTGACGTAGGGTGCGTCAAGCGAGCGACAAAAGGCACCGGCCCACCATTCACCGC
>CAZYQQ010000012.1:18366-73799 GCA_964650265.1 uncultured Planctomycetaceae bacterium | reverse complement strand
GACTGGCCCCCCGTCGACTGGCCCCCCGTCGACTGGCCCCCCGTCGACTGGCCCCAGGGAAACCCGGGCGGGCCCGCGCGGCACAGAGAGTGGAACATTCTTCGGAGAGGCAGCATGCGATTTCGGACGGCGAGTCTCGTGGTTTTTCTTGCGCTGGTCTGTTGCACCACGGGGGGGGAGGATTGCCTGGCCCAAGATCCCGCGCCCCGGCAATCGCTCCAAGAAAAGCGAGCCATCCGCAAGGCGCTTGGCCAGTATCGTCGCGCGCGGCGCGATCTCGAGGCCAAGGGGGCGGCGATCGTGCAGGCGGGGGTGGCCGGACCGGCAGCGGTCGAGGCGATTCAGGAACTGGTGGAGCAAGATCTCGATCCGCTGATGGATCGCTATCGTCAGGAGTTCCTCAAGGCGGCCAAGGTCGCCGCGGCGGAAAAGTATCAGGCGGCCAACTTGCAGGAGGTGGCTCGATTGCAGGAGCAGGTGCTGGCGCTGCAAAAAGACCCTGAGTTGAGCAAAGAGAAGATCGTGCAAATTGCCGATCCCGCGATGCGTCAACTCGAGGAGCTGATGGTGCTCTCTCCAGAAGCGGTTCTTGCCAATCATCGAGGGCTGGTGGAACAGCGCGAAAAGATGCAGGGGATCGGACTCTTGTGGCAAAAGTGCCAGGAGTACCTGGCCGAGGGGCGCCCGCCCGGCGACCGGCCAGCGGAGAATGACCAGGGCGAAGCGCGGGAGGCCAATCGTTCGACGGCCGCGGCGACGACCTTCGAACAATTGCTACAGCAGGAAGAAGTGCTCGTCGTCCGGATGGCGATGCCCCTTACCGACACCACCCGGCAGGTCCTCGAGTTCAATGCGACGATCGAACATCAACTCGATCCAGAAGAAGCACGGTGCCTGTCGGCACTCAACATGACCCGCGTGCTGCTTGGGTTGGAGGCATTACGGCTCGACATGGGACTGGTCGAAGCGGCGCGTGGTCATTCGGCGGACATGGTCGAGCACGCGTTCTTCTCGCACGAGTCGCCGGTCGCGGGGAAGCGAAGCTTCACGGATCGTGCGAAACTGGCGGGAACCACCGCCTCGGGCGAGAACATTGCCGTCGGCTCCCGTCGCGGTTTCGACACCAACCAGCAGTGGTTCCACAGTCCCGGTCATCATCGCAACATGCTTGGCAAGCACGTTCGGGTTGGCATCGGCCGAGCGGGCAAGCACTGGACCGAACTGTTCGGCCGTTAGTTGGGGGGGCGCTTGGTCGTCCTGGTTGCGATCTCGGCAACGGAAGAGTTTGGCTGTTTTCCAGGTGGTAAACGGCTGCTACTTGAACCGGCCAGCACCATTTGCCATATTAGAACCAGTGGCACAGCGATTGTACTCCTGGGCGTTAGGACGACGTGCGCATGCAAGTTTGGCCGGCCATCGATTTGCGGGGGGGGAAGTGCGTCCGGTTGCGCCAGGGAGACTATCGCCAGGAGACGATTTTTAGCGACGATCCGGTGACCGTTGCCAAGGGGTTCGAGGCGATGGGGGCCCGACATCTTCATCTGGTCGATCTCGATGGGGCGCGCGAGGGGTCGCCGGTCAACCTGCCGGCAGTCCAGGAGATCGTGGCTTCGGTCGACATGGAATGCGAACTGGGGGGCGGGGTCCGCGACGAGCAGTCGATCAAGGAGTTGCTCGGCTTCGGCATCAGTCGACTCGTGTTGGGGACTTCGGCGTTGCGCAACCCGGAGTGGTTCCGCGAGACGTGCCGGGCTTACCCTGGCAAACTGGTGCTCGGCATCGACGCGCGCGATGGCCTGGTGGCGACGGACGGCTGGCTGGAGACGAGCGAGGTCTCCGCGGTCGAATTGGCCCAGAGTTTCGCGGGGGAGCCCCTCTCGGCGCTCGTTTACACCGATATCGCGACCGATGGCATGATGGCCGGACCGAACGTCGAGGCGATGGCCGCCATGCAGCATGCTGTCGATTTGCCGGTGATTGCCTCAGGAGGTGTGACCCGACTCGACGACGTGCGGCGACTCGTTGCGGTCGGCATGGCGGGCTGCATCATCGGCCGGGCGCTCTACGAGAAGACCATCGACCTTGCTGAAGCAATTGAAGTGGCCCGACAGGGAGGAGCAGCTTAGCGTGATGTAGCAGCTTAGCGTGATAAAGTCGTCGTCTACTGGCGGGACCCGGCACAAGTGCGACATGCTGGCAATGTGGCACCCGAGGCACAGCCAAACTCTCATCCCGATAGCATGGAGTTTTTTGATGACAATCCAAGTCGATGCTCTACGGAATGTCGCCGTAGGTGGGCATAGTTCGGCGGGCAAGACGACCCTGGTCGACTCGTTGCTCGTCAAGTCAGGGGCCGTCAAGGGAAATCCCTCGGTCGACGAGGGGACGAGTATCTGCGATTTCGACGAAGAAGAGCGGCACCACAAACACTCGATCGAATCGGCGATCACGCACTTCGATCATGGGGGCAAACATTTCAATGTGATCGATACCCCCGGTTACCCGGAATTGATTGGTCAGACCCTCAGCTCCCTGCGTGCCGCCGACAATGCGGTGATCGTGATCGACGCCCATGGCGGGATCAAGGTCAACACGCGGAGGATCTGGAACGAAGCGGGCAAGCAAGGGCTCGGGCGATTCATCTGCATTACCAAAGTCGACGACCACAATGCCGACATCGGGCAACTGATGCAGTCGATCCACGATGTTTTCGGCCCACAGTGCGTCTTGTTCAACGTTCCCGTGGGGAGCGGCGCCGACGTGAAAGGGGTCGCGAGCACGATTGCCGGCAAGGAAGTCGATGGCGCGGTGCTCGACATCGGGCCCCTGAGCGAGAAGGCGATGGAAACCATCATCGAAGTCGACGACGAAGTGATGGAGAAATACTTTGAAGGAGAAGTCCCCGCGAACGATGTCTTGATGCGCCTGGCGGCCCAGGGGGTCGCGAAGGGAACGATTGTCCCAGTGGTCTGCGTGTCGGCCAAACTGGGGGTCGGACTCAGCGAACTGATCGACCTAGTGGCCGCGATCGGAACTCCACCTGGCGCCATCGAACGGACCGCGGCCAAAAACGGAGATACGGTCACGCTCAAGGCCGATCCTCAAGCGCCACTGGCGGCCCAGGTGTTTCGCACCCGCAGCGATCCCTACGTCCAGCGGCTGAGTTATATCCGCGTCTACGCGGGAACGCTCGAAAAAGATTCGCTCATCCCCTCACCCGCGGAGCGGAAAGGGATCAAGATTGGAGGACTCTTCAAGGTCCAAGGGGAGAAGACCACTCCCGTCGATTCGGCCACGGCCGGCGACATTGTCGCGGTGGCCAAGTGCGAACAACTTCACACGGGGACATCGCTCGGCGAGCTCGAGCTCCCCTCGATCGAGTTTCCGGTGCCGATGGTGGGGCTTGCCGTTTCGCCCAAGAGCCGCGGCGACGAGACGAAGCTCTCGTCGTCGCTGCACAAGCTGTCCGAGGAGGACCCGACCATTCGCGTGGAGCACGACCCCGATACCAAGGAAACGGTGCTATTGGGGATGAGCGACCTGCATCTCCAACTCGTTCGCGAGCGGCTCAAGCGTCGCGACAATGTCGAAGTCGAATCGCACGACCCCAAGATCCCCTACCGCGAAACGATCCAGAACAAGGCCGAAGGGAGCTATCGGCACAAGAAGCAGTCGGGGGGGGCGGGGCAATTTGCCGAAGTCCACATCCGTATGTACCCCTTCCCGGGGGGGACGACCGTCGAGGAATTCGCCATCAAGGAGCGTTTTCCCCAACTCAAGCACATCCATTACCACCCGGAGTCGAACTTCCTCTGGATCGATTCGGTCGTGGGGGGATCGATCCCCGGCAACTTCATGCCGGCGATTGAAAAGGGCTTTCTCGAACGTGTCGCTGCGGGAGTGATTGCCGGCTGCAAGGTGCAGGACCTGTGTGTCGAAGTCCATTTTGGTAAGGACCATCCGGTCGATTCCAACGAGACCGCGTTCCGCATTGCCGCGAGCCGCGCCTTCAGCGAGGTGTTCAAGCAGGCCCACCCGGTGCTGCTCGAGCCGATGGTGAATCTCCATGTGACGGTCCCCTCCGATAAGGTGGGGGACATCACCAGCGATCTGGCCGGGCGGCGGGGGCAAATGCTCGGCATGGATACCGCGGGTGGAGGGATGACGACGATCGAAGCGAGGGCACCTCTCTCGGAGATCACGACCTATGCCCGTACCTTGTCGAGCATGACGGGAGGGCAGGGGAGTTACTCGATTGAATTCTCCCATTACGAGCCGGTTCCGGGTAACGTCCAGGCCGACATTCTTTCGAAGGCGAAGGTCAAGGCGGAGGAGGAGTAGCCGTCACGCTCCCCCCCTTTGTCGCATGTGCGCAATGCCGAGTCGTTTTTTTGCGAGGCCCTATCCCTATTCGATAGGGGCGCCCATAGTGAGGGTTGGGAGATGGGGCAGCAACAGCGAGTGGAGACGGAGCGAAGATGAGGAATCGTTGGCGATGGTTGGCTGCGACGTGGACTGTCGCGTTGGTGGCGTGGAATCCTTCGGCCCCAGCCCTCGACATCCCGATCGCGGGTCTCGAGGTCCCCGAGTTGGCCTTGGTCGAGCAGGCGATGCTCGACGTGATGGAATCAGAGAAGATCGGAGCAGGGATGCTGGCCGTGATGCGGCATGGCGTCCCCATCTATCATCGCTCGTTTGGCTGGCGGGACGAGGCCCGCACCGAGCCGCTACCGATCGATTCGATGATGCGTCTGGCGAGCATCACGAAGCCACTAACGGCGGCTGCGATTCGAAGTTTGGTGAGACCAGGCGTCTTCAGTCTGTCGGACAAGGTGTTCGACACCACCGGCAATGGCAATGGGCTGCTCGATCACGTTCCCTTTGGGACTCCCGATCCGCGGGTCAACGACATGACGGTGCTTCATCTTTTGCGGCATCAAGGGGGCTGGGACCGCGGCGTCGCCGGGGATCACACCTACCGCGAGCGGCAAATCGCATCGGAGATGGGATTAACGAGTCCCCCCGGTCGCGATGCCACGATGAGGTGGATTCTAGGGAAGCCACTGCAGTTTGCTCCTGGGACCGACAGCGCCTATTCGAACATTGGGTACATGGCACTCGGGCTGATCTCGGAGAAGTTGACGGGCAAGCCCCACATTGAAGTCTTGCGCGAACGGGTTTTCGGCCCGATGGGGGTCGATCCCAACGACGTGATCCATGGCCGGACGTTCGCCGCGGACCAGGACCCTCGCGAGCCCTTCTACGATGGTTCTCCGTTCGCGACGAATGTCTTCTTTCCAACCCACAGCAACGATCGCTTCGTCGATCGGCCTTATGGGGGTTGGGACCAGGAGGCTCGGATCGGGCAAGGAGCCGTGGTGGCCACGCCACTGGCGATACTCGAGTTTCTCGACCACTATCAGGTGGCGGGGAACAACATTGGCGGACCTCGCCCAGCCCCCGGCAACTGGCGATGGAGTCACTCGGGAGGGTTCTCCGGAACAAGCACGATGGCCACCCAGCGTGGCGATGGAATCAACTTTGTCATCATGTTCAACAAGAGCGACACAGCGGGGGAGCTCAACACGAGGCTCAACGACATCTTTGGATCGGGCCAAATTCGCAATTGGCCCACGTTCGATGTGACGACCCCACCGCCATCGCTCCTCGGTGACTTCAATGGCGATTGGATTGTCGACGCCGCCGACTACGTGGTGTGGCGCAACAGTCTCGGCGCCAACGTCGTCCGCTGGAGTGGGGCCGACGCGAGCGGCAATGGCAAGATCGACGTCGACGACTACCTGCTCTGGAAACTCCACTTCGGCGATACCTCTCCCGCCACGCTGCAAGGGGGGATTGCCGTTCCCGAGCCGGGAAGTCTTGGCCTGGTGCTCGCCGGATTGAGCCTCGCCCTGGTGGGACGACTCCTCGGGCGATGGTTTCCCGAAGCTTGATCGATTTGGCGGGCCGGAACGGCTACAATCGACCAGTGCGCCAAGCCGCGCAACGACTCGATTGACTCAGGAGCCGGATCATGGGGCGAAACGTTTGCCAATTTGCAGTGGGGATAGGTCTGACATGCATCGCGGTGGCGGCATTCGCTGAGCCACCCCGGGTCACGCCCGCCGGGGAGAAACCGGCCGACGCGCGACTCGAACCACTGGTGACGCTCGATCGAAGTGAGTTTCCCTTCGCACCCCCCGCCACAACCGACGAGTGGCAGTCGCGTCGTCAGCGGGTGCAGCGTCAGATCCTGGTGGCCGCCGGGCTCTGGCCAGAGGTTCCTCGGCATGCTCCCAAGGGGGTTGTTCATGGCCGGGTGGAACGCGACGAGTACACCATCGACCGCGTCTATCTGGAGAGTTATCCAGGACACTACGTTACCGGGAGCCTCTACCGTCCCAAGGGCAGGAGTGGCAAGCTGCCAGCGGTTCTCTCGCCGCATGGGCATTTTCAGGAGGGAAGATTCCACGCCTGGAACGACAACCAACTCGAGGCGGAACTTCGCCGCGGGGGCGAAGTCCTGACCGTGGGGGGTCGTTATCCTTTGCAATCGCGGTGCGTGCAGCTTGCGCGAATGGGGTGCATCGTCTTCCATTACGACATGCTCGGTTATGCCGACAGTCGGCAATTGGATCTCGGCACGATTCACAACACGATTGTGAAACCTTTGGCCGCCGGGGACGATCGTCCCAGGTTCTACGATGTCCAGGCGGAACTCCAGTTGCACTCTCCGCTTGGTTTGCAGCTCGCCAATTCGCTCTACGCGCTCGACTGGCTGGCGAGTCTGCCTGACGTCGACCCCGAGCGGATCGGAGTGACTGGGGCGAGTGGTGGGGGATCGCAAACGTTCTTGCTCTGTGCCATCGACGATCGGCCGGCGGCTGCGTTTCCCGCCGTGATGGTCTCGACGGCCATGCAAGGGGGATGTGGTTGCGAGAATGCCTGCGGCCTGCGTGTCGGAGCGGGAAATGTCGATTTTGCCGCCCTGTTCGCACCGAAGCCACTCGGCATGACTTCAGCCGACGACTGGACGCGAGAGATGTCGCATAAGGGATACCCACAATTGCAGCAGCTTTACGAACTATTTGGCAAGCCCGACCAGGTGCTGCTCGCCGACCTCATCCAGTTTCCACATAACTACAATCATCCCAGTCGCCGTGCCATGTACGAGTGGTTTGGTCGCTGGCTCGGCCTGGACGCCGACGTGGATCTCGCGGAGCGCGAGTTCATTCCCCTCACCCGCGAGGAAATGACCGTGTGGACCGAAGAGCATCCTCTTCCCGAAGGGGGCCGCGCGCGGGAAGCCGGGTTGCTTGCCGAAATGAGCGCCGTGGGGCGGAAGGGAATGGCCAGCGCATGGCCGCGCGACAAGGCTAGCGCCCAGGAATTTCGCGACAAGATCGGCGGCGCCTTCGAGACGCTCCTCTCGGGGGCGATAGCTCCCGCGCACGAAGCGAGCTTGGAACTTCGCGAATTGGAAAAGATCGGAGCTGTGTCGTGCCGAGTCGGCTGGACTCGCGGGGAAACTTCAGGAGTCGCCCTGCCGACCGTGGTGTTGTTGCCGGAGGAATTCCAGGGAAAGATCGTCGTCGTGACCACGCTCGAGGGGAAGTCGGGACTCTGGACCGAGGATGGGGAGCTTCGAGACGAGGTGGTGCTGTTATTGGAGAAAGGAGTCGGGATCGTTGCCGCCGATCTTTACGACCAGGGAGAATTCCGTGATCCCGAGCGGCCTGGGGAACTGGCCTCGCGAACCAATGGAGACGAGCGGATCCCGGCCATCACCTACGGCTACAATCCGACGCCACTGGCCCACCGGGCCCACGACCTCTTGCGGTTGGCTCAAGCCGCGCGGAGCGTTGCCCCTCCAGTGGAGGAGGTCTATCTCTTGGCACTCCGCGGATCGGCCCCCTACGCGGCCGCCGCGCTCGCGCTCGATCAGAAGAGTTTTCGTGGCGCGGCGATTGACACCGAAGGGTTCCGCTTTACGCAGCTCGCCGATTGGAGGCACGTCCACTTTCTCCCAGGTGGCGCCAGGTATGGCGACCTCCCGGGACTGCTCGCGCTCGCCGCTCCCTGCCCCCTGTGGATTGGCGGCGAGCAGGGGCAGATTCCCGAGCTTGTCGGTGCAAACTACACGGCCATCGGCGCGGACCGAAGTCTCACCTCCAAGGAGACAGACGAGGGGGCAGTCGAAGCGGCCCAATTCCTGCTTGGCATCGTGGTGGGCGGAGCGGGGGAGCAAGAACGTTGACGGAGCGGCCGACTGGCGTCAGTCGTAGACGACGGCCGACTGCATCTGAACTTGGGTACCCTGGGACCGCTCGTCCTTTTCGCCAGTAAGGACGACACGGATCGTGTGATCCCCCGGCTCTAAACCGTAGATGTGCCACATTCCAAAGTCGCTTGTCGCCTCGTCGGCATAGGCGTCGATATCAGCGGCCGGTTGGCCATCGAGCCAGACCTTGGCCCTGCCTCCCCTGGGCGTGCAGCTCCCCGAGAGCGCTAGGGCGCGGCCATTGAACTTGAGGGTGAACTCGCTCCCTTTTTTCGCGGCAACGCGGTAGTCGCCGCGCCAGTTCTTCGCGTCTCGCCATCCCTCCGACCAAACGATCGCCTCGTCGCCTGGGGTAAGGCGAACTTTGGGAATCCCCATCGACCATTGTTCGAGCGGTGCGGGCTCCGGCGACTCCGTGGGGACCTCGAGTGCGGAGTCGGTCAGCTTCCCTCCCACCTTGGCGACCACCTTTTCCATCCGGGCGAGAGTCGATCGGCAGACATCGTTCAGCGACGACTCGGTGAACTCGAACTTGATGTCCTCGACGGCCGGGATTCCTTTTTTCCACTCCTCGGGAATGGCATTGTACCCCTGCATCACCCCGAGCACTCCGGCCGCGGAGGAGGGATTGCAATCGGAGTCCTGGCCGGCGCGCGTCGCCACTTCCAAGGTCTTGGCGAAATCCCCATTGCCAAAGAGGATTCCCATCGCGACGTAGCCGCCGTTGATCTTGGCGTCGATGTTGAAGTCGCCGAGAGCGCCGTCGACGCACGAATCGTGCTTGTTCCACTTCTCTTCAATGATATGCCACGTCGATTCCCAATCACCCGGATCGCGCTGGTGCCCATCGAGGACATCCTGAATGAGCCGTGCATACTCGCTCTCGGCGGGAAGGCAGGCGAGCCCTGCTTCGACCACCTTGCGGGGGTCGGATTCGAAATAGGCCGCCGTGTACATGCCGCAGACGAACATGCCCCCATAGAGCCCGTCGCCATAGTTCATGACCCGTCCCACCCGGTCGCAATAGAAATTCGACTGGCGGGGCAAGCCGGGGCACATGAGCCCGATGAAATCGGCTTCGATCTGAAAGTCGATATCGTTGGCGTGAATGTTGTACTTGGGGTGGCCCGACTGGGGCGCTTCGACTCCCAGGGTGAGGAGCCGGCGTGCGGCGGCGTTGGCATGCCACAGCCGGTACTTACTGTCGCGGAAGGCCTCGCCATACTGGCGCGTCGTCGCGTCGAGCCCGAGCCGGTCCATGGTTTCGGCCAGAGTCATGCCGACGTAGAGGTCGTCCTGGGTAATGGCTTCCCGCACCTGGTCGGGGTGCCACTCGATGGGATCGCGGTTGATACGCGAGTTGTAACGAAACTCGGTTGGTGCGCCGTAAGCGACGCCGATCATCTTGCCGGCCCAGCCGCCGCGGATTTTGTCCTCGAGTTCCCCGCGGTCGATTTGCCGAACGGAGGATTCCTCGGCAGACGCCCAGGAGCAACCAAGGGCCGCGATGAGACCGATCGACAGCCAGAGAATACTCAACCCCTTCATCGTCATTCCTCCCGCGGTTCGCGATGGCAAGGCCGATCCCAACGACCGGCCATGGGGACTATTATGGCCGATCGAACGTGGTGTTGCCAATCGCGTGGCGGAATACGACAAAACAAGCTCTCGACACCACGAAGCCCACTTGCCCATGGGCGAAGGGGGGCCTCCTGGCGCCGAGAGCGGGTGCCGTGGGAATGGCAGGGGACTCAGATGGTCGAATCGCGCAGCTCGCGGTTGAGCCGGACGAGAAACCGCAATGACGAGCGGACCGTCTCGATTGAATAGTCGGACTTGACGTCGGTGATGCGGGATCGCCAATTGAGGATCAGGTTGGCGATCTCGGCGGAGTCGTCGGCCGAGAGGGTGCCGTAGACCGATCGCTTCTGTAGCAAGACATCGAGTCGCATGCGGTAGGGAGCGAACTCGGGCGACTGAAGGAGCGCTGGCCAGTACACCATACCTGTCGTTGGGTCGAATTCATGGACCTCCAGCGGTTCGAGCCGCGACTTGGCCAGTTTCCGCGCCGTCTTCTCCAGCCGCTCGCGATCCTGAATGGCGCGATTGCGATCGTAAACGCTACGGGCGCTCCAGTAGGTGTCGACCCGTTTCACTTTGTTGTCAAGCTGGCGCGAATAGGCCTCCTGATAGTTGAGAGCGGCCTGGCTGTGAAGCAGGTTCGCTTCGCCCTGCGAGCGGATGACATCGGCTCTGCCTCGCAGGATCCCCTCCTGCAATGTCGACGCGTGACGGTGCGTTGCGTAGGGAGGGTGGTAGTAGGGGCCGTAGTAGTTTGAGGTGACAGGCTGAGCGGTGGCCCAAGGGGTCAACGCGAAGGAGACGAATGCCACGGCGAGTGGCCAGGCGGTGCGCAAAGTGTTCATAGGAAATCCCCCGATTGCGAGCCCGGGACAGGCTCTGTGATGGGTAGGGCAAAACAGCAGCGAGCCGAACCGTGGCAAAGCAGGCGGCCCCATCCGCCAGGAAAACCCGAGCGACCCACGCCTGGTCGCGTCTGGCAGCGCGACGTGGTTGGCGTGGGTGGCTCGGGCCGACAGAGCAATCAATAGGTTGCAAAGGAAAGGTGGACAGATAACCTTTGCACCGCGACGCGGGCCATCGTGCCTGGCACCGCAATCGGGACTATTGTTGCTTCATATAGCTGAGAACGACGCCTCTCCACCCGGCGCGCGCCAAGATTCGAGTTTTTTCTCATCTGGTGGGAGCGGGACCAGCAAATCCGGCTTTTGAGCCTTAAGGGTACCGGTTCATTCGGCTGGACGAACCATTGATGCCCGCACATGTCACGCTGGACGAACCACGCTAGAATGCAAGCATGAAACCTCCCGCAGGTCGCAACTGGCAGCTACACCCATCCGCAGGCTTCGTCGATTGGCTTGCCGAATGGAATCTCAGTCTGCTTGTCACCACCTATCAGGTGGGGAAACTCCTGATGCTGGGGACCGAGGAAGATGGGCAACTGAGTGTGGTGGATCGTACGTTCCCCCGGGCGATGGGGGTCTGGACCGACAGTCAGACGATCTGGCTAGCGACGGCGCATCAAGTGTGGCGGCTGGAGAACCAGTTCGATGGCCGCGTGCGACGAAAGGGATACGATCGACTCTTCGTCCCCCGCATTGCCTACACGACCGGGGACCTCGATCTGCACGACATTGCCCTCGACTACCAGCGACAGCCGGTGTTTGTCGCGACCCTTTTCAATTGCCTCGCGACCGTCTCGGCCGAGCAAAGCTTTACCGAAGTCTGGCGTCCCCCCTTCATCGACGAGCTGATCGCCCAGGATCGATGCCATCTCAATGGGGTCGCCATGGTCGAGGGGGAGCCTCGCTACGTGTCGGTCTGCGCCCTGAGCAACGAACGCAAGGGTTGGAAGTCGCAGCGGCAGGCGGGGGGGGCGATCCTCGATGTTCTCTCCGGCGAGGTTCTGGCGAGTGGGTTTTCGATGCCTCACTCGCCGCGCTGGCACGACCAGCGGCTGTGGCTGCTCAACTCGGGAACAGGGGAACTGGGCCATCTCGACCTTCAGAGTGGCAAGTTCGAGCCGATTGCGTTCTGCCCCGGATATGCGCGTGGACTCGCCTTCGTGGGCCATTTTGCGATTGTGGGCCTCTCGCGGCCCCGCGAGGAGAACCGATTCGGTGGACTCGATCTCGACGGGGGGCTCGCCGCCCGCGGCCTGGCGGCGATGACTGGCCTCCAAGTGGTCGATCTGCGGTCGGGTGAGGTCGCGCATACGATGGAGATTCGGGGCAAAATCGCCGAACTTTACGACGTGGCCGTCCTCCGGGGAGCCCGCCGCCCCTCCGCGATGGGGTTGGGGATCGAGGCGTTGCGGGGGAATGTTTGGGCCGAAGTCGGCGGCAAAAACCATCATTGGCGCGGGTCGAAGGGCTAGCCCGCGGCGCCCGACAGGGGAATCGAAAACAAATCCTGGCAAAAGTTGCGACATCCCGCCGGCAAGCCTATACTTACTGTTCTGTTTTTAACTGGTTCGGTACTCCCCTTACTCGCGGGATTGGGATTTCGCGAAAGGACGTGGGCATGAGCGAGCCCTCTGGCAACGACCCCCAAGGTGTCGTCGAAGAACAATTGATGACTGCGGCATTGCAGGGCGATGGCGAATCGCTCGACCAGCTCTTGCTGCGCTATTACGACCGCGCCCTGGCCTACATCAGCGGGCGAATGTCGGAGGCCCAGCATCGCCACTTCGAGCCGGCGGACATTCTCCAAGCGACCTACATGAAGGCGTATCGCAACATCCAGACCTTCAAACCGCAGAACAAGCACTCCTTCTTCGCGTGGATCAAGCAGATTGCCGACCACCAACTCTTCGACGAGTCGCGAAAAATGACCCGCCGCGCCAACGTGGGTCTTGCCGCCCAAAAGGCGGGGAGTGGTTCCTATTTCGACATGATGGCCGCCGTGCCGGGCAACAGCCCGACAGCCACCGCGCTGTTCAAGAAGAAGGAACTGGAAGGGGCGTTTCACCTGGCCATGGCGAAACTCGACGCCCGCTATCAGGAGGCGATTCGCCTGCGTTACCTCGAGGAACAGCCCATGCCCGATGTGGCCCAGGCCTTGGGGGTGACCGAGGATGCCTTGCGGGGCATCTTGCACCGTGCGCGTAAGAAGCTGATCTCCGAACTGAACCGCCTGTCGCACTACGTTTGATTTCCACCATGTCGGCACCAGCTCCTAATCCCGAACGACGCGCCGAAGCCATCGTGGCCGATGTCTTGCGCCGTCGCCGTAAAGGGGAGCGGGTCCAAAGCGATCGTGTCCTCCAGGCCTACCCCGACCTGGCGGCGTGCCTCGAGCCGATGCTTCGCAAGGTCGATGTGTTGGCTGCTGCGTGGGAGGAACCCGCGGACGAACCGGCTCCCCAGTCGGGGGCCCCCGCGCTTCAGGAATTGCTGCAACGGATGGACAACGATCCTGAGTTGCCCCCCCTTAGCGAGTCGTCGCTGCACGCTCCCAAGGAGCGGACCAACAATCGCGCGACCATCCGCGAGGAAGAGGCGATGGCCAATGGGGCCGTGCGGATCGATATCGACCTCGAAAAAGTCAGGCGAACCCCTTTCCATGTCGCACACCGTCAGATTGATCGGCGTCCGGCGGAAACGACCACCGAACTCGATTCGCCCGGACAGCAGGCACCGCCGATTCCGTACCGGCCTTCGATGCGCCCGCCAATCGCCATGCTGCGCGTGCTCGACGACGATCAGCAGAAGGGAGAGACCGTTCGGATTCGTAAGGCCGAGTTCGTCATCGGCCGCGAGCAAGGGGATCTCACCATTCCCCACGACATGCAGATCTCCGCTCGGCATGCCGTGATCCTGCGGGTCGACAATGCGGTCGGATCGACCTGGTATCTGCACGACCTGCGCGCGGCCAACGGAGTGTTTATCCGCGTGAAACAGATCGACCTGCAAGGGGGAGAACGCTTCTTGCTGGCCAATTCACTCGTCCGCTTCGTCCCCGCGACCGGGGGCAACCCCAATCGATTGGAAGAACTGACACCGCAAGGTATCAGCGACGCCTTGCCCCTGGTGCGGCGCGAGCACTGGATTGGGCGCGACAATCGCGCCTGCGAGCGGTTCCTTCAGCGCAACCCCATGATCGACCTCAAAATGGCTTGCGTCGTGTGCAATGCCGAAGGGGAATGGTCGATCCGTTGCCCGGAGTCGCTCAATGGAATGTGGGAACGTGTGGGGAAAGCGGAACTCAAAAGCGGCAGCATGTTCCAGCTTGGCGAACAGCGGTTCGTCTTCGAAATCGGGTGAGCCCCCATTGGAGGGGCATTCCTGCGGCGCGCGCCGCGGTGAGTCGAGGCGTTGAGTAGCCTTGAGAGTCACGCCCCTGCCCACACCCTGGAGGGCATGGCGATGGAAGAATCGCATGATGATCGCTGATACGAGGGGGCCCGCGAGGGACATGCGACATGCCGCGGTGACTGGAGGGTGGTGGCAACCGGGTGAGGTCAGCCACGCCCTGGGGGCCTGGGCGGGCACGGCTTGCTGTGTGAAGAATTCCCACAAGGCAAATATTTTGGTGTGCGCCATGCGCCGGTGGGGCGTTACCAAGGAACATGCGAGTGCCATGGTCGGCAATTGCGACCCCTCCCATGTCCCCCCCGCCTCCCCTTCCGATGTCTCACCCAGAAGCTCTCCAAGAGATTCTCGAGATTCCCCTCGACGAGCAGCCGGCAAGCTATTATCGCTTACTCGACCTCGATCCCGAGCAGGCGAGTGTCGAAGCGATCGACAATGCTGCCTACCGGCAAGCGATGCGTGTGAGTGCTCATCGAGAGGGGCCTTGGGAGAGCGAGATCGAACCGCTGCTCCAACTGCTGGAGGAGGCGCGATCCTGTTTGCTCGACCCGGATCAGCGCGCCGCGTACGATCGCTCTCTCGCCGGCGCTTCCGTTGAAGAGGGCCTGCACGGCGAGGACCAGCATGGGGAGACCAACAGGCAAACTCAACGAGAACGGTCGGAGTGGACGTTGGGTGCGTCGGAGGATTGCGATATCGTCATCGAGGATCCCTATGTTTCACGTCGCCACTGCCGGATTGTGCGGGAGGACGACAGGTATTGGATCGAAGACCTCGATTCCTGCAATGGGACGTTCGTCGACGGTGAGCGAGTCGTCCGGCGCAAGGAACTCTCGATGAACGACTCGATTGGGCTGGGAAAAACGCTGCGCATTGCCTGGGGCCAATTCCTCACCATGCAGCAGCGGAAACGGGAACGCCCCGACAGACCGGTGCTGGTGCATGTGGCCCGTCGGACGATCTGCCATCCCGATGGCAGCCCCTTGGTGCCAGCCTTCGATGCGCCCGCCGCCGACACTCAGCACGAAATGGGGCCGGCACAAGCCACGGAATGACGCGGCCAACGTCTATTGGCCATGCTCCGTTTGCAGGATGGCGGGGGCCACTTCGTCCTCCAACCCCAGACCAGTGACGTACTTGAGTTCGTTCATCGTTTTCTCCGTATCGATCATGCTATGGGCCACTTGATCGATCTGGCTGGAGATATAGTCGGGCTCCTGCCGATTGACGGCCAGTTCGACGAGCGACTGGATCTTGTTCTCCAGCCGTCCGATCTCGAGTTGGACGTATTCGAAGTTGCTCTTCGCCCGATCGTAGTTTTCGAGACGGGCGCGGGCCGTTTGCAGGCTGTCGTCGAGCGTTCGCCGGACCTTGGTTGCGTAGGGAGACTCATCATTGGGGTTCAGCCCCGCGAGCCGCGCCTGGATTCGTTCGGCCTCCTGCTCGATGCCGTCCCGCGAGGTTTGTCGCAGGAAGCGGCTCAGCGAGTACTCGGTGAACAACAGGCGAAGAAAGATCCACAGCAGCCGATCGAGTCCGGCGGTTTGCAGCGAGTCGAGCGTGTCCCCCATGCCGATGGCGTCGGCACGCTTCAAGTCGGCGGCAATCTGCCGCAGTTGCGCGCATCGTCTGAGCAGGGCATCGTAACGATCGCGAGAGGCTTCGGGGAGCGACTTGAGCACGCGCTGAAGTTGGGCTTCGCTCTTTTCCGAGTTGTCGACGCGACGCGCCTTCGCCTCCTGCGCGTCGATATGCCGCTGAAACTTCGGGTGGGTCCCCAGGAATCCCAGATAGGCGGCTTCGCCGGCCAGGACCAGCGGAATCGCCACGTCGGGCTGGCCACTCAACACGGCAAACCCCAGCCCCCCGGCAAAGGCGAGCAGGTTCCAATGGTTCGTGAAGGCGGCCTTGAGGTATTTGATCACGGCGCGTGCTGAAGGGTCCAACCGCGAAGGCTCACTTCGCAGGCATTTGTCTCTCGTGCTCGAGGGTCTCGATCAGGTCCCGAATGTAGTACACCGTCTCCTGAAATGCCGGCTCGCGCTGCATCTCGGCGGCCGGGCGATCGGGTGGGGTGACTTCGATCTCGCGTATCAGTGTACCCGGGGCGTTCGACATAATGTAAACACGATCTCCCAGATAAACAGCCTCCTCCACGCTATGGGTCACAAAAAAGACCGTCGCCTCGACCTCCCGCCAAAGGGAAATCAGCAAATTTTGCATACTGAGGCGGGTCAGGGGGTCGAGCGCCCCGAAGGGCTCGTCCATCATGATCAGCCGCGGCCTGAGGATCAGGCTTCGGGCAATCGCCACCCGCTGCCGCATCCCCCCCGATAGTTCGTGGGGGTACTTGTACTGGTCGTGGTTGACACTCAGCCCCAACTTTTGAATCCAGTCGCGGGCCAGTTCGTGCCGGGTCGTGCGGTCGACACCCGCGCATTCGAGGCCAAAGGCGATGTTGTCGAGCACCGTGCGGTGGTCGAAGCTGGTGTAGTCTTGAAACACCATTCCCCGATCGATTCCGGGGCCATTCACGGGCTTCCCCAGGACGAGGACCTCCCCTTCGGTGGGGGGATGCTGAGGATCGAGGCCGGCGATCAGCCTGAGGATCGTGCTCTTGCCGCAGCCACTCGGCCCCAGGACACAGATAAACTCCCCTTGGTTGGGAATGTCCTTGACGGCGAAGTTCACGTCGTGAATCGCCGTGTAAGCCTTGGGCTTGCCGGCGTTGTAGGTTTTGGTGACGTGGCGAAATTCGACGATATGCCGCTCGGGAATCTCCTCCGGAGCTTTCACATGGTCGAGCACTTCGGCCATGCCGACCGGCTCGGTGGCAATAGGCTCGGTCATGGCTGCTTCTCAACTGGGGCCGAGGGGACGTCGAATGCGCGGTTGGGGGGGAAGACCAAACCCTTGATCTGCTCCCACACGAAGAGGGCATCGTAGACCACCTGGTTGAGGATCCCCCTGCCCCCGTAGCGATAGGGGAAAAGCGATCGCTGGACCAGATAGAGCACGCGATCGATGGCCAGCGCGATGACGGGTACCAAGAGCAGGATCAAATAGGTGTGGGCACGTGGTCCGGTGCGAGTCGCCGTGAGGATGAGATTACCAATGCCCCCGTACTCGTCGCCAAACCTGACCATTTCCGCCAGCATGATATAGCCAAAAGCAAGTCCGAACAGAATCCGCAGCGACTCGAAGATGGCTGGCAGGGCAAGCGGCACCAGCACCTTGATAATTGCCTGCCAGCGGCTGGCGCCAAGCGTGTAGGCCGTGTCGACATATTCCTGGCCAACCTCGACGATGGAGACAATGGTGTCGGCCACGACAAAGGCGACAACCGCAAAGAAGATGAACAGAATCTTCTGCTTCTCCTCGATGCCAAAGAACAGGAACGTGACTCCCACCAAGGCGGCAATGGGGATGTTGCGCCCGAACAGTATCAAGGGCGCAAGAAAGGCGTGAATCGGGCCAAAACAACCCGCCAGTACCCCTAGCGGCACCCCCACGACAACCGCCAGCAGGAACCCCAAGGCGACCCGTCTGAGCGTGACGAGCGTATTTTGCAGCAGGTTGCGATCATTCCACAGCATGGGGGCCGTGGCGAAGGTTTCCGAAATGCTCGGCAGCGTGACCGGGGTGACGATCCGCTCTTCATAAGAGTCGCCCCGAGTGACCCACCACCACAAACCGAAGCAGCAGAGGATACAAAGCAGGCTGAGCGGAATGCCGATGGCCGGGTGGACCCGTCGCCGCAGGACGAAGCTCCGCCGGCGAATCCCCGCCGGGGGCGTGGGGACGGGAGGCGCGAGTGCCGCGGGAGTCTCGGTCCCCGGCAGCGGACCTTGAAGGGGAGGTGTGTCAGCAGGTGGATTGGGAGCCTCATCCGCCATGGCGTGGGACCTGATGGGATTACGAACCAGTCAGCCGAAAGGTCACGTCGAGTCACTTGGTCGGGGCCGCGGACCCCACCATCAACCCGCCTCCGCCGGATAGATTTTGATCTCGACTCGCCGATTCTTGGCGTGGTTCTGGGGATCCTCGGTATCGGCCGGCCGGTCCCATCCCATCCCCTCGACATTGAGCTGGTTGGCGTCGATCGGGAACTTTTGGACGAGTGCTTCCTTGACGGCCGCGGCACGATTGTGCGACAGCTCCTTGACCATCGCCGGCGGCACGCGCCCCTTCATCGAGCCATCGGTATGCCCTTCGATGATGATCCGAGCCATGCCGAACTGCGCGGCCAGTTTGGCGATTTCCTCGAGCACGAGGTCGACGTTCGGATCGTAGAGACGCTCGACATCTTTGTCCCCCTCGCGCTCGGTGACCTTCTTATTGAGGTCCCAACTGTTGGGAAAGAAGTGGATCACCACCGTATTGGTGAGAATCTCTTCCTCGCCACGGATTTCGCCGGTGGTGCGAGGGGCGAACGCCACCGTGTACTCGTCCTTCTGAGTGCTGTATTTCTCTTCCTTCCCCAGCTTTTCGATGATCGAGAAGTCGACCACTTGATCGAAGGGGACCTTCTGGTGCGAGACCGAACCGATCCGCCGATAGAGATAGTAGGCCTGATTCCAAATCCGCTCGAAGTTGGCCGGGTTGTTGCGATTGAGGAAGAACTGATAGTTCTCGGCCCAATTCGTGCTGTGCGAGTCCCCCAGCATCTCCAGCATTTCGGCGGCGGGCAGGCTGTATCCTTCCGCCATCTGCTGGGCCACTTTCTGGCGCCCTTCGTCGGTCTTGAGTTCCTCCATCGCATCGAAGATGCCTCGCACCAAGGCCTCGATCTTCTGAGGGTGTTCCTGGGCGAAGTCGGCCCGGGCAAACCAGACGTCGGCAATCAGCTTGTTGGCCGTCGCGGTCGTCACCAGGATGCGATTGCCCCGAACCTTCTCGAGGTTGTAGATATCGGGTGCCCAGGAGACGCAGGCGGCCAGATCAGGCTGCGAATTGAAGGCGGCCGCTGCCTGGAAGGCGTCCTGGGTGTACTGCATCTTGACTTCCGAGGGTTGGACACCCCCCGCGACGAGCATGTTGAGCAGGAAATATTGCGACGGAGAATTCTCGGCGAGCACGACCGACTTGCCACGGAGGTCGGCAACCGTCTTGATGTTTTCGCGGACCACGATGCCGTCCCCCCCATTCGACCAGTCGACCTGCTGGTAGATGCGGGGCATCACGCGCGAATCGAGCGGATTGCCACTCTGGTCGACGAATCCCTCCATCAACAGGGGAAGCATGTCGAGCGTCGCCCAGCCGATGTGGAGATTCCCCGAGGCGTAAGCGTCACGCATGGCCACCGGATCGTCCACCAGGACGAGTTCGACCTTGAACTCCTGGCCGTCGGGAGTCTTCCACACCTTGCCGGCGCGAAAACCCTCGTTCGCATAGATGATTGGAGCCCAGCCGGCCCAGACGTTGAGTCCAAAGCGAATCGTGTTGTCCTCAAGCGCCCGGTAGGCGGCGGTCCCCTTGACCGGGGGGAGTTTTTCCGACGGTTTGAACGTGTACTCTTGAACGGTCGTGATGCCGCCCGCGTCGGACGACTCAGCCTGCTCGCCGCCGAGGCCCAACTCCTTGGGGTCGATTTCGTTGTTCGCGTTTCGGGCGTTGTTAGGCCCATCCTGGCGGGGACCGAAGAACCCGGCACGGTAGACGGCAAAGCCGATCAGCGACGTGATGACGACAAAAACGGCCAGATAGAACGTCGGTTTGGGTTGACCTGCCACGGTAGGCGAACTCCTGCGGATTGGGGACCGAATAGGGTGAACAACGGGCCTGGCGGCAACTAGCCGCGGAACGTCGTTTTGGGCCGCGCTTCAAATAGCGTGTGAATCATTTGCATGCAATTGAATGCCGACAGCTCGCACAACAGCTCCGTCACGCGGGCGTGCGTCGCGTCGTCGAGCAGCGGTTCCACTTCCTTCATCAAGGCGACGACCCGGCCCTCCTGGCTGGAGAGTTCCCCCGCGTCGATTTGCCCATCGGCCATCGCGTCGACAAAGGAACCGAGTTGCCGGGCATAGTCGTCGATGCGGACGGTCGCCTGATTTTCGTCAAGCCAAGGGGTGCGGGCCATATGGAAATCTCCTCTGAGATGGTCCTGAAGGGGTGGGATTCCCCTAAGGTGGAGGTCAGTCGACAAGGGAACGCATGGCGGCGAGTCGCCGCTGCAAGTGCATCCGCCCGTCGGGTTGATCGAGTTGTTCGAGCCACTTCTGGGTAAGAAACTCGCGATCGGTACATTCGATCACGGCGACGAGTTCTTGGATTTCTTTTTCTAACCCTTGCGCCGACGGAATAAAAGCAGCCACCGCGGCATCGAGGTCAGCGCGCTCCACCTGGTCGCGGTCCTCGGCCAGCGCTTTGCGACGGGCCCCCAGGACAATGCTCTCCAGATCGGCGCCGCTGAGCTGCTGATCGGGCTCGATGGGGGGCAAAGCATCTTCGCCCAGGGATATCTTGTTCTTGCGGGCCATGACCTTGAGCATCTCGGCAATTTCTTCCGCCGATTGGGGGTAGAAGAGGGGGATATGGACCTCCGCTCGCCCCTGACGCTTGAGGTCGATCGGCAGGAAGTCGGGACGGCTGGTGAGCAGCATCCAGATGATCTGGCCCCGGTACCGGGTGTCCCCCATTTGGCTGGCGATCATCGAGAAGACGCGGTTCGAGGTGCCGCTGTCCCCCTCCATCGAGCGGTTGCCGAGGGCCGCGTCGGCCTCGTCGACAATCACCACCACGGGGCCCAGCGAGCGCAGCACGGTGAGGACCTGTTCGAGGTTGGCCTCGGTCTCGCCCACAAATTTCGAGCGAAAATTCCGGAGCACGACGCAGGGGATGCCGATCGATCCGGCGTAACATTCCGCCAGAAAAGTCTTGCCGGTGCCGACCGGGCCGCAGACGAGGTAGCCCATCGGCGCGGCGTCGAGCCGGCCTTGGCCAATCCATTTGCCATCCTGGGCCAGTCGCCGTTTGGCTGCCTCGTGGCCCACCACCATGTCGAGCGTGTGCGTAGGCTCGACAAAGCTCACGAGGTCGCGGCACTGCCGCTCGATGAGTTTCTTCTTGAGTTCCCGGAACCTGGGGACGTCGAGGCGCTTGGTCCCGTCGGCGCTACGCGAGAGGGCCACACTGACATTCACCAGGTTGAGGCCACCAGAAAGTTTGGCCAACCCTTCGGTCGTCAGCCCCTCGGCAGGGGAGCTCGCTCCCGGAAGCTGTGCCTCGATGTAGGTGCGGCGGAGCGACAGATCGGGCAAGGGGATTTCGATCGTGGCGGCGTGAGGATTTTGCACCAGCGCCGGATGGACCTCCGACAGGCGTTCGGCGATCAGGCAAATCGCCAGGTTAATCCGCTTGATGTAGGGGTTCTGGGCCCAACTCAGCAGTCGGACGAGCCGGGCCGCTTCGCTCCGGCCGGTCATCCCTTGCTGCTGGGGGACCAGATACTGGGCATGAGGAAAAATCAGGCCGACTTGTTCGCGCGAGTCTGGCTTCTCGGCCAAGAGGACCCGGGTGATGAGTCGATCGACGGCCGCGAGCGCCGGGTCGACCTCGCGGGGCCAGGTGCCGGGATTTCCCAGGTGCTGGGCGCCCCGTTTGAGCATCTCGTGGAGTCGTCCCGCGTCGGGGCCGGCCTCGGCCCGGAGTCCCTGTCCCAAGTCGTACGACAGGACCATGTCCCAGCGGCCAAACACTTGTTGCGCGAGGAATTCGGTGAGAGAGCAAAACCCGCCGTCGCGACCCCCTGGGGCATGAACCAGGTCGTGGACATTGCCGTGGAGGATGAAGAAACTGGCGCTGCCGGCGAAATAGAGGTCGGCCAATTCCCTTGCCCAAGCCGGATACCAGGCCGGGATGCTCGATTGCCCAAGCTCACGCGCTTCGATGGGTGATTCCGCTGGGCTCGTGTTCACGCTTGACTCTCGGGAGACTGGCAGAGGAGGCGAAATCTACTGCTGGGTCTGCTCGACGCTCGGCCCGAGTTGCTTGACCGATTCTTCGACTCCAGCCGACTCGGGGGTGACCATTCCCATCTCCATCTCGAACTCGCGCAGGGCCTGGTCGGCCATGGCCGACTCCATGGCCTCTTCGCGCTCGATCTCGGCGATTCCCTCGCCCGACAGGTCGGAGGCGACGCGAACTTTCGCACGGTTGAGGGAGATTTTGTCTTCCATGATTTGCTCGAGTTGACCGAAATCGGTCGTCACGTCGAAGTTGAACGTTTGAGCCAGCTTCGCCATCTCGGCTTCGGCCCGGCTCATTTTGAGTTCGGCATCGTACTTTTGGATTTTTTCGCGGACGTCGGCCAGCTTGCCGCTGGCATGTTTGATTTTGCGGACGTTGTTCTCGTAGGCCTTTTCGTGGAGTTGAAGCTGGCCTTCGTTCTCGGCCAGTTCGGTTTTGGCCTTTTGGAGCTCGAGGGCGAACTTGGCCGCCGTCTCACGATCCCCCGTGGTGAGATAGGCCTTGATCTTGGCCTCGATGTTGGCCACGTGGCGCTTGTCCCCCGCCACCTGCCGCGAGACACGCTCCACCAGCGCGCGATATTGTTCGAGCCCTTCGCGACCCCCCTTGAGCTCCTCGACCGCCTTGTCGTACTCGTACTGCATCTGGGCAATCGGATCGGCAGTCCAGAAGAAGTTCGCCAGCTTGTTGACCTGAGCCCGGAATGCGGACCATAGCTTACCAAAGATCATCGGCTTGCCTCGAAATTGTCGCGTGGAAAGAGGTGGCATGCGGGCCGACTCGTGCCGGAGTCGTTTGGCGGCGTCACGCATTTGGTGACACTAACCGACTCCTGTCGAGGTGTCAATGCGCCGCTGGTTGGCAACGGGGCTGTCTCAATCGATGTGGGTGCTTATTCGTCGCCGTGACGCTCAGCTTGGCTTGACGCCCAAAAAAGTCGCCAGGTGGCTCAGGCGACATGATCGACCCCCGTCAGGGGATCGGTGCTGCGACGTCCGACAGGTCGCGCTCGGCTTCGGCGAGCGCCGCGTCGACGACGCGTTTGACTTCGGCCGACAAGTCGATGGGAGGCAACTCCTCGGGGATTCGCGCGCCATCGGCCACCTCCTTCGCATTGGCAAGGAAGGTGCGAAGCTCTTCGTCGGAGACGCGCGTCTTCAACTGAAATTCTCCTTGGCTTCCGCGGGTGCTGATTGGCTCCATGACTTGCTCGGAGGTCCGCTGGTCGATCGACCGCGCGAAGATTCCGTAAGCCAATCGCTGGATCGTAAGTCGACCTGCCTCTTGCTCGTCGTCCGAGAGTCCCGATTTCCTGAGGTACTGATGCTGGAGCGAATTGACGAAGATCAAACCGATCGTGGGGGATTCGGTCAGCACCATCAAGCCGCGGCCGATGGCGTCGCGATCGAGCCGTTCGTCCTTAAAGGCGTCGGTAAAACGGCGCAGTTCGACTTTGGCCTCTTCCTTCTCTTCGGCGGAAAAGGAGGTCGAGTCGATTTGCCCGGCGATCGTCTGATAGAACATCCCGCCGGTGAGCTGCCGCCAGAAGAAAAACATCACGACGAGGACGATCACACCAATGGTCAGCAGGATCCCCATCCCGATCAGGCAGCCTTTCAGGCAGCCGCGTTGCTGGGGGAGGGCCGGCGGGGGGGGAGTTGTGTCGTGGGCCATCGCATCGTTCCTGGTTCGAAAGCTGGCGAGTCGGCCCTCACGGTGCCGGCGGTACGAATACCCGGGAAAACGAGGTTTTGGTCAAAGCCGGTTGCGTCGGTGGGTGGCCCGCGATTAGGCTCTTGGTTGGAGGCGCCCCTGGGAGCCAGATTCGTTGTACGTTTTTCCCCCACGCAGGACCAGTGCCATGATGCGAAGTGCAATTCTCATAGCGGTTACCATGCTCGTGGCGACCGGTTCGATCGCCCGGGCCCAATCCCCGGGGACCCAGTCGCCGGGGATTATGCCCGACGTGATTTATGGACACAAATTCGGCATGGCGCTCACGCTCGATGTCTTCAAGCCAGCCGGCGAGCCGAATGGAGCCGCCGTGCTCTTCATGGTGAGTGGAGGTTGGTACTCCCACTGGGTCCCCGCCAAGGACATGGCCAACATGTTCGTTCCGCTGACCAGCCGCGGGTTCACGGTTTTCGCCGTGCGCCATGGGAGCAGCCCCAAGTTCACCATTCCCGAAGCGGTCGACGATGTTCGCCGCGCCGTGCGATTTGTGAGGCACAAGTCGGACGATTTCGGTATCGATCCGGATCGTATCGGCGTCTACGGAGCGAGCGCCGGAGGGCACCTTTCGCTGATGCTCGGCACGACGGCCGATGAAGGGGATCCCAAGGCCGGCGATCCCGTGCTGCGCGAAAGCAGCCGGGTGCAGGCGGTGGTGGCCTTGGTCGCCCCGAGCGACATCAAGCGCGCGGCCCGAGATGCCCCCGATCGATTGGCCGCCTACGACAACTTTCCGGCTCTCGATATCGATCAGAAGACAGCAGCCACCGTCTCGCCCCTCGATTTTGTCACAAAGGACGATGCCCCCACGCTGCTGATCGCGGGCGACAAGGACACCCTGGTCCCGATCACGCACAGCGAAGAGATCCACGCCGAGCTCAAGAAAGTCAACGTCCCCACCAGGCTTTCCGTGGTCGAGGGGGCAGGACACGGATTCAATGCCCAGCAAACCATTCGTGCCGGGCAGGAAATGTGCGACTGGTTTGAAGAGCATCTGCTCGACAAACAGGAAGCCAAGGTCGCGGAGCCTGCCAGCGAAACTCCCTAGTAACGCCACTCGACACGCGAGGTCAGTCCGCTGAAGCTCAGCGTGTCTCCCAGGTCGACGTAGTTGTCGGCCTGGACGGCGTCGACAAACACGGGAGTCGTCGCCACGTTGAACCAGTGGATCATCGTGTAGCCAACACTCACCCGGAAACACCCGCTGCAGTTGGTCCAGGCGAGCCCCAATTCGTACTCGAGCATCGGGACGATCCGGTCGTCGGTCCAGCGGGCGATGGCCAGATCGGTGACCGTGGTCGCGTTCCGCATGCGGTAGCGGCCGGTCATTTCTCCCACGAGCGAACTGGCATAGGCGTTGCCGTAAATCGACAGCCGACTCTGGCCAATCAGTTGTTCGCCATCGAGACCCATTCGCAGGCCCGCCCCTTGGAAATCGAGGTCGGACTCGGTGAGGATGTTTCCCCCTTGCGATCCGGCGTAGATGCCGTTCGTGCGGAACTCCTGGCTGAGGTCGGCCCACCGGGCCCCCAGCGTGCCGTAGACCCAACGGTTGCAGGTGGCCACCATGAGGTGGCGGGTGTCGATTTCCGCCGTTTGGAAGTCGATGGCGTAGTCACCTCGCACGGGGCCTGCCGAGCTGGTGACCGCGGCTCCCGGGTGGTGGACCAGCGAGCCCACGGTCCCCAGGGCGATTCCAGGGGCATCGATCTCGCCCATCGCATCCGACTCGAAGAACGTGTAGGAAACCCCCACACCCGTGTAGGCGTCGAGGGCCCAGAGTCCGCCGACGCGCACCCCGATGTCGTAATTGGGATCGGCCACGCCGATCTCCCCGAACGGGGTCGTGCCGGCACCGCCAGTGCCATTTTGCTGTTGGGCGAAATGCATGTCCCCCCCGACGGGATGAAGCAACAGGAAGACGCCGTAGACGCGTGCCTGCTCGAGTTGATTATTGCAGACGGGTTGCGGGGGCAAGACGACCGGCGGACAAGGGGGTGGGCAGTACATCGGCCCATATCCACCAAAGTCCCCATCCATCGGGTAGGCACCAGGGTGGGGGACCCCCATGGGGATGTCCATCGTGCCGTAGAGCGAAGCATCGTTGAGATAGACCACCCCATCGGGCCCCGCCTGAGGAACAACGACTTCCCCTTGTGGCACACCGGGAGTGATGAATTCCTGGCCATGGGCCAGAGGACCGCTGAAATTCAACAGCCCCGCCGCGAGGCCAATGGTGGCGAACAGTGCGCGAACTACCGTGGGCATGGGTGGCCTGCGAAGAGAAATCGAGCAGCAGAGAAGAGCATCACGAAAAGTAGGGACCGCTGTCGGTCGTGGCGGGGGTAATACTTGAGACTAAGATCCGCAGTCAAGGGGAATCGCCCGCGAATGCTAGCAAGCTTACGGTCACTCGACGTTGGTGGCAGAGGAATTCCCCTACCATCGCGATCAGGGAGGTCGACATCGTGCTTCCCTCCGGCACGGCGACGAGGTTCGATATCAGGGGCCCGCACCGGCTCCAGGCCGCGCTACAACCGCGATGCGCTACAACCGCGACGCGGCAGGCTTGTCGAGGAAGAGATCGACTCGTGGGTGTTCTTGCAGAATCGAGGCGGGAACGACATTCGTTACAGGCCCCTCCAATGAATTACGGACCGCCTCGGCCTTGCGCTCGTCGGGAACGGTGCAGACAATGTGCCGACTTCGCATGATCTGCCGAATGCTCATGGAAATCGCCTGCGTCGGCACATCGTTGAACGTGGGAAACCATCCTTCTCCAAGCTGCTGCCGCCGGCAAGCCTCATCGAGCGCGACGACAATGTACGGGCAATCGGTCTCGAAGTCGGCCGGCGGGTCGTTGAACGCCAAGTGGCCGTTTTCACCGATGCCGACCAGGGCGACATCGATCGGGTGAGCTTGCAGGATACGGCCAGCGCGCTCGCACTCGGCCTTTGCGTCACCCTGCCCGTCGAGGTAATAAAACGCGGCAAGCGGCACGGGAAGTTGGCTGGCGAAGCGCTGCCAAAGGTATCCTCGGAAGGAAGCCGGATGGGTGAAGGGAATCCCCAAATACTCGTCGAGATGAAAGGCGGTCACTTGTTGCCAGTCGATTCCCTCGGCTTGGACGAGGTTCCCGAGCATCTCGAGCTGAGAAGCCCCGGTGGCGACAACCAGATTCGCCTTTCCCCGCTCGACTAGAGTTTGGCGTAGCAATTCGGCCGCTCGGCTTGCCGCGGCACGGCCAAGCTCCTGTTTCGAGTCGAGAATTGTGACGTTCATAGCGTGGGCGTTTGGACTTCAGAGTGCAAATAAGAGAGATTTTGACGGGGCAGTTTGACGGGCCCAGGGCCGGCAGTTCTAATGTGTATACACTTTGGCTGGTCCAAGCAATTCCCCTCCACCCGTTCTCCCCTCCTTCCTACGGACATCTCTCATGAGCAAACCGGCCATTGTCGCCACGGTTGTGGTTCTCGCGTTATCTGGGGGCGCGGCTGTGGGGGCCGAAGTGCTGCGGGCCGGGATCATCGGCTGCGACACGTCGCACGTCCCCGCCTTCACAAAGGCGATCAACGACCCGGCGGCCAAGGGAGCCTTGGCTGAGGTGGAAGTCGTGGTGGCCTACCCGGGAGGGAGTCCCGACCTCGCCTCGAGTCGCGACCGGGTGGAAGGATTCACCGAACAATTGCGGTCTGCGGGGGTCGAGATCGTCGACTCGATCGACCAGCTTGTCGCGAAGTGCGATGTCCTATTGATCGAGAGTGTCGATGGGCGGGTTCATTTGGAACAGTTCCGCCAGGCGGCGCATGGCAAACCCGTGTTCATCGACAAACCGGCGGCGGCCACATTGGCCGACGTGGTGGCGATCGGCAAAATCGCCAAGGAGACGAATACCCCTTGCTTCAGCAGTTCAGCCCTCCGCTACTGCGATGCGGTTACCAGACTTCGCAACGAGCAAGGGGGGAAGCTGCTCGGCTGCACCGTGGCGAGTCCCTACAGCATCGAACCGACCCATTCCGACTTCTTTTGGTATGGCGTCCACGGAGTCGAGTCGCTCTACACCTTGATGGGAATGGGGTGCGAGGAGGTGCGATGCACCGAGACCGAAAGTGCCGCCGTGGTCGTCGGCAAGTGGAACGACGGTCGACTCGCCACCTACCGCGGCATCAAGCAGGGGAAAAGCGATTACAGCTTTGTCGCATTCGGCGAGCGCGAGGTGCGGCAAGCCAAGGGCTTTTCAGGCTACCAGCCATTGGTCGAAGAGATCGGCAAGTTCTTCGTCTCGCGGGAACCCCCGGTCACGTGGGACGAAACGATCGAAATCTTTGCCTTTATGGAAGCGGCCCGAGTCAGCAAGGAGCAAGCTGGCCAACCCGTACGGCTGGCCGACGTGCTCAAGCAGGCCGGCCACGGCGAGTGAGCCACGCTAGGCCTCCCATTCTCCGGCGGTGGCGACCGGTGCTGGCAACTCCCGCGCGACTTCCTCGAGCCGCAGGCCGAACCCAGGGCCAGCGAGTGTGGCAAGATCGATCTCGCCATGGCGCCGCTGGTAGATGCCGGGATGGACTTGGGCTTCGGGGAGCGAGGCGTCGGGGTAGAACTGCATGCCGTTCGTCTCGATTCCCATCATGGTCGGAACATGGGCGGCCAGCAGGACGTGAGTCATCTGGGCGACCATCGGGTTGGTGAGATCCTGCACCATGAGCTGCATCCCTGCCTGCCGGGCCCAGGCCGCCGACAGGAGGGCCCCACTTTGGGTCTTGCAAGTTTTGAGGGCGACTCCGGTCCAGCCCAGTTCACGCCCAAGCCGGACCATCCGCCAATCGTGGGCACTTTCGTCGAGGAGGAGCGGCTTTCGCTTCGAGACCTCGTGGACCGCGATCGGGTGCTCCTCGAGTTCGTAAGGGAAAGGCTGTTCGACGTACAGTAGCGATGCCGCGATGTCGGGTTCGTCCCTGGCGAGCCGATCGAGTACCTCGACCACGTAGGCAGGATCGGTCACCGTGCAGTTGAAGTCGGCTGTCAAATGGGCCACTCCCAACGGCATGCCGATTTGTCCGACCTTGACCAACCGGGCATAGTCCCATTCAAGGTCGTTGCCTCGCAGTTTGACCTTTAAACAGCGAAGGCCGTCGCGCCCGATCCAATCGGCCAGTAAGTGAGGGTGGCCATCGGCTGGTTCCTGGCCCGTAAGCTCCGAAGCGTCGAGCGGGTCGAGCCCGCCGACCAAATGCCACGCCGGCAGCCGATTGGCCCTGGCCGGGCGCAGGTAATCGGCTGGGAACTTGCCACGGAAAGCTTCGCGTGGCTCGAGCCAGGTCGCCAGGTCGCTGGTTAAAAAAGGAGGGGCGTACGTGGAATAGGTCGGCACGCCGTGGAGCCTGCCGTAGGCATCGTGCAGGGCGAGATCGAAGGGGCTGAAGGCGACGAGGGCCGCCAGGTAGGGAAGTGCCGACGCCGCTGTGGAACCGTTCGATTGTCGACGGAGTTCGGCGAGTCGCTCGTGGATAAAGGTGAGCCCGATCTCAAGCGGATGCCCCGTAAGCTCCGAAGTGCCAAAAGTTTCCGCGATTCGGGCCGTGAAGTTCGCAATCGCTTCGTAGCGCTCGGCATAGGGCAACGACGAGGGCCAGACCCACTGGACACTGAGCGGGGTCTCCCCCCAACCAATGGCCCGCCGACCATCGCTTCCCGAGACAATCACTTTCGCCCTGGCGCAAGTGACCGACGACAGGACCTCCGTGCCGAACTTGAGCGGGACGCGGGTCTCAATTGGCAGGAAATAGAGCGCGCAGCCTTCGATTTGGCAGTCGTAGGGATTCATGAGATCGGGAATGGGAGCTGGAGCGAACGACTTCTATGCCGGAAACAAACGAGCAGGCTATAATCGTAGCCACTGGGCAACTTTCCCTCCACCGTCCGCAAAGCGCCGATTACCCCTATGAGTCGCTCCCTCGAGTTGTGCGATATTCAGGTCAACGGTTACGCCGGCGTCGACTTCAATGCCGACGACTTGACCCTCGACGGACTGCGGCTGGCTTGCGAGGAGTTGACAACCGCCGGAGTCACTCGGTGCTTGCCGACGATTATTACCGCCGAGTTGGAGCGTATGACGGCTCGGCTGAGCCGGCTGGTGGAACTGAGGAGCCAACTTCCCGAGTACCACGCCTTGCTGGCGGGCTGGCACGTGGAGGGGCCCTTTCTCAATCCTGAGCCAGGGTATGTGGGAGCCCATCCGGCGAGCGCGGTCCGCCCCGCCTCGATCGACGTTGCCGAGCGGTTGCTGGCGGCCGGCGAAGGACTGGTGAAACTTGTCACCTTGGCCCCCGAGTGCGATCCCCAACGGGCCACCACGCGTTGGCTTGCCGACCAAGGGATCGTCGTTTCCGCCGGGCATTGCAATCCTTCGCTCGGGGACTTGAATCATGCGATCGACAATGGGCTCACGATGTTCACCCATTTGGGCAATGGCTGCCCCCTCATGCTGCCGCGTCACGATAACATCATCCAGCGAGTGCTCGCGCTACGCAACGAACTTTGGATCTGCCTGATTGCCGACGGGGTCCATGTCCCCTACGTTGCGCTGGGCAACTACCTCGACCTCGTTGGCCCTGACCGGGCGATTGTCACCAGCGACGCCATCGCCGCCGCGGGCAAGGGGCCAGGTGAGTACACCCTGGGGGGACAACAGGTGCGAGTCGACGATGAGCTCGCGACCTGGTCGGCCGATCGGGGGAATCTAGTCGGCTCGGCGACCCCCCTGTTCAGGGCGCGGCAAAACCTGATTCGCCATATCGGCCTTCCCCCCTGGCTGGCGACTCGTCTGGTGAGCGAAAACCCACGACGCATGCTCGGGCTATAGCACTGGAATCAGAGCGCCGGAATCAGACGACCCGTTCACTGTAACGGCGTTGCGAGGCGACACTGAGGTGGGCGGCCATGAGTCTTCGCGCTGTTTCGGCATCGGGCTCCAGCAGGGCGGCAAGGATGTCGCAATGTTCGGCTTGCTCCTTCGGCAGGCTGTCGCTGCAGCCGTCGGAGAGCTCGTAAGAAAGCCGCTTGTAGGTCCAGCACTTGCGGATGGAGGTCTTCATCGGCAGGTTGCCACAATGGTCGGCGATCGCCAGGTGGAGCGCAAAGTCGAACAATCGCGCGTAGGGTTGCCAGTCGTCGCCGGCTTGCGGGGTGCTTTCCTGTACGAGCCGGTCGAGGTCGGCGGCAATGTCTGGCGGAATGTGGCCCGCCGCCCGGGCGGCCGCCTCGGGTTCGAGCGACTGTCGGAGTTCGTGAGTTTGGATCAGCCAATTCGCCGCCCCTGGGGCGACCACGGCCTGGTGGTTGTTGGGCTGCTGAAGAATGCCATCGGCGCTGAGTTTCGCCAGGGCCTTGGCCACCGGGGTGCGGCTTACGTTGAGTTCGTCGGCCAGCACGGTCGATTTGAGACGGGCTCCCTCGGCAAGCTCGCCGCGGACGATCTTCGTCAGGATTTGCTCGCCGACGATGTCGGCGAGCGACTTGGCCTCTTCTCCTTCCAGACTTTGAACGATCGGTTGGATCGCTGGGTAGGAGGATAGCTCGACCGGGCTCAAGACGTCGGCCAGTGAACTCATAAACAAACCCGCTTTCACTCGTGAGACAGGGGGGAGCAGAAGCCCGCGCACCCGCCGATTGCCGCCGCCCCGACTCAAGGCACGCACCGGCCATTACTATCGTGGGAAGGAGGGGGCCTTGTCAACAACAATGGCATCCGTCCCCGTCGGGGGCGCCAGGCGCTTCAAGTTGCGCGATTTGCCAAGTTGCGTCCCCTTGAGGCGCAAAGTAAGGTGATGAAGAAGGTGAGCGGGAGTTGCTATGGTGGCAACTCGAGAACTGACTGACGGGAAGACTTCGAGGAGACTTGCCATGAATTTTAGGCTTCGGCGCGCACACAACAACATGGCCCTTATCTGCGCCGGGTTGTTCATCGGCGCCATGCTGGCCCCGATCGAACTCTACGCCCAATCGCTGGCCGAACTTGCCCGGCCCCAAGAGGGGCGCAGCATGCGGGCGTCGTCGGCCCATCGGATTGGACCCGATGGCAGATACGACCCCAATGGCGAGCTCGATCCCAACAGCAACTGGGACAACAAGAACGTCGATCCCGGCGATACGAAGGTGTTGATGGAGGCGGAAGGGCCCGGCGTAATCACCCACATCTGGATGACCTTTCTCGGTCCCGAGCCGCAGAACTGGGCGAAAGAGGGCTCGGCCAATCATCAGGAGATGCTCCTGCGGATCTATTATGACGGCAGCGACCGACCCGGGGTCGAAGCCCCGGTGGGCGATTTTTTTGCCAACAGCTTCGGCAAGCGGTCGGAGGTCATCAGCGTCCCAGTGGCCGTCGAGGATGCCGATTCCTACAACTGCTTCTGGCACATGCCCTTTCGCAAGTCGATTCGCATCGAGGTGGTCAACCAGAGCGAGAAGCCGATCAGCCTGCTTTACTACAACATCGATTGGATCAAGCAGGAGTCGCTTCCCGACGACACCCCTTACTTCTATGCCCAATACCGCCAGGAGTACCCGGTGGAACAGGGCAAGGACTACTTGATCCTCGAAACGGAAGGGAAGGGGCATTACGTCGGCACGGTGCTCAGCGTGCGGAGCCGTAGTCCGTCCTGGTTTGGCGAAGGGGACGAGAAAATCTATATCGACGGCGAAGAAAAAGCTTCCATCTGGGGAACCGGCACCGAGGACTACTTTCTTTCGGCCTGGGGGCTCAAGACGACCAGCACCCCTTACTTCGGCACCCCCTACTTCGATCAGTGGGGGATCGTCGGGGGGCATACGAGCGCCTACCGCTGGCATGTTCAGGATCCCCTCGTTTTCAATACTGGTATCAAAGTGACGCTGGAACATTACGGCTGGATCTCGCCCGACGAGAATCCCCGCTATGTGAGCGATAGTTGGAACGAGCGGCAGGACGACTACTCCAGCGTTGCCTATTGGTATCAGACCGGCACCCCAACATTCGATGCCCGGGCACCCCATGCCAAGGAGCGGGTGCTGCCGAATCTCGACCAGATTTTCCACCCCACCGCCTCGCTCGACGAGATCAAACACGGGGAGGGAGAGATCCGGCGGCAAGACTTACTGGGCTATCCTGAGGGGCAAGTCTTCTACCGTGCGGGTGAAGATGAGAAAGCGTGGATCGAGATTCCCTTCAAGGTCGAGAACAAGGAGCCGGTTCGTCTGGTGCTCAAGGGGACCCGCTCCTACGATTTCGGCCGCTACGAGGCGACGCTCAATGGGGTGAAAATCGGGCGGACGATGGATTTCTATGACGAGTCGACTGGCGAGTGGGAATTCCACCTGCTCGACTTCTGGCCGGAACCGGGGGAGTACACCCTGCGGCTCCAGTGCGTGGGACAAAATCCCCGCTCGACCGACAACTGGATCGGCATCGAGTCGGTTCGCCTTCGCGAGCGTCGCCCCCGGGTCAAGGAATGGGGGCACGACAAGGATAAGGACTGGCGCGAAAAGCCAACGCTCTACAACTAACAGGAGGTTTTTAGTCAACGCCCGCACAGTAGGTCCCGCTTGCCGAGCGGGACCTTGCGCGAATGGAGAGTCGGAACCCACCTCCGGGTCCCGCCCGGCAGGCGGGACCTACTTGGCTCCCGGGCCGACTATCGGTTGGATCCAAGCTTGCTGATAGTCCCCAGGTTCCGACGGGTTGGGATGGAGCGCCGACGAAGTGACCCGGGCACGAACGTAGAGTTCGTCGCCCGCAAACTCATATTCGGCCTTGGTCCCCTCGACCCGGGCGAAGACCTCGCCCACCTGGTCGCTGTAGCGTTTGGTGACGTTGAGCGGCTTTCCCTCCTTGTCGGTCACCGGGGTTCCGGTAAGGTCGGTGCCGCGACGGGTGCCGACGAACTCGATCACGTAGGTCTCCCCCTCCTTTGGCTCGACCTCCAAGCTCATTCGATTGTCGCGGTACTCGACACGCTTGAGTTCGACACCAGAAGTGGCGTAGAACCGCCCCGCCTCGAGTGCCTCGATCAGCGCACCCGCTTCAAGATTGTCGGCAAGGACCTGAACCCAGCCACGGCCAGGATTGCTCGCGCGGCTCGGCATTTCGTGGTAAGCGTGGCCATCGTCGACAGCCAGACCATACATCATGGGGAGGCCGAGCTCTTTGAGGCGGTAGGCGAGGATGATGTCCCACATCTTCTCGGTGCCGACGTGGGTCTCGTTCCCTTTGTTGTAAACGGTGGGATGGCCATTGTAGACCTCGAAAAAGGGCTCGTCGTTGACCAGCATCAATTCTTCGGCCGTGATCGCGTAGCCGAAGTTGGGATGATTCACGTGAATCATCATCGGCTGGCCTGTCGACTGCCGTTGGGCCATGACCGCCCGCACGTTGTTCTGAATCGTCTCCGTGATGCTTGCTCCCCCTTGGGGTTCGATCGCATCGACCAGATTCCCAACGCAGAGGTGAATCGGCTTGCGCTCGAACTTGTCGCTGATTTCCTCGCCCTGAATCAGCAGGAACTCTCCGGGCTGGTTCATCCGGGCGGCAACCTCGTTGAAGCGGCGGAGTCGGACTTCGAGCACTCCGTCGGTTTCGCGCTCCTCGATCCAGTCGGGAAAGTTCGCCTTGAGTTTCTCGTAGGCGGTGCGGCCCCCTTTCGACTTGTCGACGGCAACCCATCGCTCGCTATTGGCGAGAACGTTGTGATCGGTGAAGACCAGGAAGTCGTACTTCTGCTGCTGGTACCAGAGGGCAATCGACTCGAGATAGTCGTCGCCATCGCTCCAGTGGGAATGGGTGTGGAGGTTCCCTTTGCGCCACTGGGTCTCTCCGTCGGCCACCAGAACTCGGGGCTCGGCGGCGGTTGCCAGATGGGCGAGCAAGAGTGCGCCGGCAATGAGGGGCAGCGAGAATCGTCGGAGGAGCATGGCGTCTGTCCTTTTTTTCTAGTCTTTATCAGGCGAAGGGAAATGATCAAGGAATTTCGTCAAGAAATTCCAAGCCACTTCTTGAGGGTTTTAAGATCGTTACGAATGGCCTCGATGTTGGCCTTGGTTCCCGCGTCGGGCAGGTACTCGACATGGAGCGAAACGGGGACATCGAGCTTGTCGCGGAGAAATGTCTTGAAGAAGGCCGGATCGATGCCACGCCCCAGCGGGGCATGGACGACCTTTTGGCCCTGGCGGTCGAAATCCTTGACGTAAAGGGCCCCAATGTGTGGCCTGGCCACCCGGTAGAGGACATCCCACGAGAGATTGGCTTCGACCGTGGCGTGGCGGATATCGAACGCGATGCCGAAATCCTGGGGATCGAGGTCGCGGATCAGATAGTGGACATCCCACACGGTTCCCCCCACGAAGTTGGCCCCCGAATGGTTTTGGTAGAGTCCTTGAATTCCCTGTTCGCGATTATACGCGGCCAGGTCGTTTACCTGCGGCTTCCAGGCGTCGAGCTGTTCGAGGATGGGCCGGGTGGCATGGTAGCGGAAGTTGCCGGTGCGGTAACGCTTGATCCCGAGCTTCGCCGCGGTCTCGATCACCTTCTGGCTTTGAGGGTCGTCGGCCCGCAGGATGTCGGTCGTCATGACCGTGATCGCGAGGCCCCGCTTCGCGAGTGCCTCGTGCATCCGGGGGAGTTCCTCCTCGACATTCTTGGCCTCGATATGCCCCCCCCGGCGGACGGTCGCCTCGACCCCCTGGAAGCCCATCTCGGCCAGGACATCGGCCAGTTCGTCGTAGCGAAGGTCCTGGATGAATTTTTCGAACGCACAGAGCTCGAATGGTCGCTCGCTATCGGGCCGTTGCGCCGCGGCTGGCAGAGTGGCGGCTGTTGCCACCGCCGTCGCTCCGGCCAGAAAGGTCCGCCGCGATAGGCAATCGCTCGGCATGTTGTCGCTCCTGGTGATAAAAAACCAATGGGTCGCCTCGGCGGCCAAGGAGTCCCCATTGTCGGTTGTAGCGGATGAGCTTGCAAGTTAACCGGCGACGACTTTTCCATGCGGCGGAAAACGGCCTCCCCGTAGCACTTTGCTCCTCCAGGAGGCACAATAGGCGGGTTGCGGCAACGTCTTCCTTCTCCCCCGGAATTCCCTCCCTGTCAGCCCTTCCTCCTCGCTATGAACTCGCCCGTCACACCACTTGCCGCGCTGCGGGGAATCACCAAGCGGTTTGGCAAGGTTACGGTGCTGGAGGACGTGTCGTTCGAGATGCTGCCGGGGGAGGTCCACATCCTGGCCGGCGAGAATGGGGCGGGCAAGAGCACCCTCATCAAGATCCTCGCCGGCATCCACACCGACTACGAGGGGCAAATCGAAGTCGCGGGCCAGCCGGCGAGGTTCGGCTCGCCCCAGGAGGCGTCGCGGCACGGCATTGCCGTCATCCATCAGGAGCTGTCGCTCATCGGGCCGATGTCGGTGGCCGACAACCTGTTCCTTGGCCGGTCGAAGACCCAATGGGGCTGGGTGCAAGACTCGGCCCAACAACAGGAGGCCCTCACCTGGCTCAAGCGGCTCGGACTCGCCATCGACGTCCGCCGCGCGGTGGAGCACTACTCCATCGCCACGCAGCAGTGCATCGAGATCGCCAAGGCCCTGTCGCAAGAGGCCAAGGTGATTGTGATGGACGAGCCGACCAGTGCCCTGAGCGGCCCCGAGGCGGAGCGGCTGTTCGAACTGATCGCCCAGCTCAAGGCCGAAGGATGCGCGATCGTCTACATCAGCCACAAGATGGACGAAATCGAGCGGATCGCTGACCGGATTACCGTCCTCCGCGACGGAAAATATGTCGGCACGGCTCCCGCGACGGAACTCCCCATCCCGGAGCTGATCCGCTGGATGGTGGGGCGGGAGGTGGGGGAGCAGTTTCCGCGGCACGCTAATACCACGGCCGGCGACGAGGTGAGATTGTCGATCACCGACTTCTCGGTCGGCGGGGGCCCCGGTGGGCGACGGCTGGTGGATGGCGTGTCGTTCGAACTACGCAAGGGAGAGATTCTCGGGCTGGGGGGGCTGCAAGGGTCGGGGGCGAGCGAACTGCTGATGGCACTGTTTGGTGGCACGAGGCGCGAATCGGGCGACGTGGTGCTCGATGGCAAGCGGCTCAACATCCGCTCCCCCCGCCAGGCCATCGATGCGGGGATTGCCCTGCTGACCAACGATCGCAAGGGGAACGGCCTGGTGCTGCCGATGTCGATCGTGGCGAATACCACGCTAGCCAGCCTCGGCAAGTTTACTCGCTTCGGTTGGCGGAAGAGTGCGAGCGAGGTGACCGCGACGGAGAAAGAAGCCCAGTCGCTACGGCTGCGGGCCGCATCGCTCGACATGCCGGTGGGCGATCTCTCGGGGGGGAACCAGCAAAAAGTCGCGATTGCCAAATGGCTGGAGACCGACCCGGCGGTGCTGTTGCTCGATGAGCCAACCCGCGGGATCGACATCGGGGCGAAGCGTGAGATCTACGATCTTATCGACCACTGGACGGCCCGCGGAATTTCGATTGTGCTAATTACCAGCGAGATGCCGGAACTTTTGGCACTGGCGGATCGTATTCTGGTGATGCACCGCGGGCACATGACGGCAGAGTTTCTGGGGGCGGAAGCCACGTCCGAATCGATTCTAGCGGCGGCGATGGGGACCGCCGTCACCACTTGACGGAAAGAGCGGCATGGAAACAGGGCGATCGACGGCGGTCTCACGACTCGTTCAATGGGGGCAGTCCCCCGCGGCGCGTGCGCTTGCCGCGCTCGTGCTGGTGCTGCTGCTGGGGGCGATATTCAACTCCAACGGCACTTTTTTCAAGGAAGTCACTCATATCACCGCACTGCGGGCAATGTCGGTATTCGGCATTCTGGCCTGTGGAATGACGCTGGTCATCATGACGGGGGGCATCGACCTGTCGGTGGGGAGCGTACTGGCGCTATGTGCCGTTTGCAGCGCGAAAATGGCCGCCGACATGCAACTCTCGCCGTGGATTGTCGTACCAACAACCCTGTTGATTGGGGCGGCGTGCGGTGGAGTATCGGGAGGGCTCGCATCGAAGCTGAAAATTCAGCCCTTTATCGTTACCTTGGCGATGATGGTCTTTGCACGGGGGCTCGCGAAGCACGTGTCGGGGGGAATGAAGATTCCACTGAGCCAGTACGACGACGCCGGAAATTACAGTCGGATCGAATGGTTCGCAACGCTCAATTCCCGGGCCTTGGGCGATAGGATTTCGGTGGTGACCATCGTCTTCCTCGCCTGCTTTCTGGTGGCCTACATTGCCCTGTCGCGGTTTAAATGGGGGCGCGAGTTGTACGCGATTGGCGGGAACGAGGAGGCAGCGCGGCTCTCGGGTGTGCCGGTGGTGTGGTCCAAGACGTTGGCGTATGTCGCCTCGGGAGTGTTTGCCGCGGTTGCCGGGCTGTGCCACGCCGCCCAAGAGACGCAGGGGGACCCCGAGGCGGGAGTCGCCTACGAGCTCTCCGCCATTGCCATGGTGGTCATCGGCGGGACCAGCCTGATGGGGGGGCGCGGTGGAATGGGGCTGACCCTATTGGGTATTCTAACGATTGGCTATTTGGAGAAGATTCTCAGCATCAATTTCGTCCCCGAGGCGTGGCGTTTGATGCTCACTGGTGTGATCATTGTGATAGCGGTTCTGGCCCAGCGTCGCGGCCGTAGTTAGTATCAACAATTATCAACAAGACACACATAGTCCTTTGGCATTCAACGATTCCTACGGAGACCGATATGATGCGTAATCAATCAGGATGGGCCGGCACGGCCGTGGTGTTGATGTTGTCGATCGCCATGATCGGGTGTGGGGGCTCTCGGAAGCCCCAAGACGGAGGCGAAAAGAAATTCACCATCGGCATGAGTCAGTGCAATCTGAACGAACCCTGGCGGAAACAGATGGACGCGGATCTGAAAGCTGCCGCCGCAAAGCACCCCCAGATTGTCTTGCGAGTTCAGGATGCGCAGAACAATTCGGACCGCCAGCGTTCGCACGTCGAAGAGTTTGTGGCGGCCGGCGTCGACCTGATCATTATCAGCCCCAAGGAAACGGACCCGCTGACCCAACCGGTTGCTGAAGCCTACGATGCCGGGATTCCGGTGATCGTTATCGATCGCGGGGTCCGTGGCGACAAATACACCACCTTCATCGGCGCCGACAATGTCAAGATTGGCAAGGCCGCCGCCGAATGGATTGCCAATCATATCGACGATGATGGGAAGATTGTCGAGCTGAAAGGGTTGATGACGAGCGATCCGGGGCGAGATCGGCACAACGGGTTCCGCGAAGGTCTGGGAGGCAAGGGGAATGTAATCGCCGAGGCCGATACCCAGTGGCAGCAAGAGAATGCCAACAAGGAAATGGAATCGGCCCTGGGCCGCTTTAGTGACATTGATGTTGTCTACGCGCACAACGACCCTGGGGCGTACGGTGCCTATCTGGCGGCTGTGCAGGCCGGGCGGGCCGACGACATCCTGTTTGTCGGCATCGATGGCCTGCCGCACGAAGGGCAGCGTTATGTCCGCGAAGGGATTCTCGACGCCACTTTCCTCTATCCCACCGGAGGAGAGGAAGCGATTGACCTTGCCCTGAAAATCCTTGCCGGCGAGGAAGTTCCCAAAAAGGTCACGCTAAAATCCCGACTCTTTACCAAAGACAACATCGAGTCCGGGGGCGAGGAACTTGAGTGACACCGGACAGCTATTCTGCACCCACTGAGATTGGACACCCCTATGCTTGCTCCCCGGTTACGCCGCTGTGCCGTCGCTATCGGCCTGATACTTGCCGCCACCCCCGTTTCGGCCCAAGAAACCGACCCCCGCGCCGACGCCCTCAATCCCGAAGTCTGGCGTCGCGAGCACCGCATTGTCGACATGCATATGCACGTCGCCCCCAGTCCCGACAAGTTTGCCCGGGCCCTGCGGGTGATGGACGCGGCGGGGGTGGGGGTGGCGATCGAGCTCGGTTCGGGGACCGTCACTCCCAAGGCCGATGGTCTCTCCGACTTCGAGCGAACGAAGCAGGCCGCCGACGAGATTGCGCCGGGACGGTTTCTCCATTACATGATCCTCGACTATTCCGGCTGGGACGAACCCGACTGGAGCGAGCGGGCCGCCGAGCAGGTCACTCGGGGTAAGGAACTGGGAGCGGCGGGGCTCAAGGAGTTCAAGCGGCTGGGGCTTACCCTGCGCGATGGCAAAGGTCAGCTCATCAAGGTCGACGACCCGAAGCTCGACGCCGTCTGGAAGCGGTGCGGCGAGTTGGGGATGCCGGTTTCCATTCACGTCGGCGACCCGAAGGCCTTCTGGGAGCCGCTCGACGAGTCGAACGAGCGCTGGGCGGAACTCAAGGATCATCCCAACTGGTGGTTTGGGGACCCCAAGAAGTATCCTTCGCGGATGGAGGTCGTCGAGGCCCTCACCCGGGTCATTGCCCGTCATCCCGAAACGACGATTTTGGGGGTCCACTTCGCCAACAATCCCGAAGAACCCGACTGGGTTGGAGAGCGGCTTGCCTCGTATCCCAACATGCGGGCCGATGTCGCCGCACGGATTCCCGAGATCGGTCGGCACGACCCGGGCAAGCTGCGCGAGCTGTTTGCAAGGCACCAGGATCAGATTCTCTTCGGGACCGACTTTCAGGTCCACAATCGGCTCATTCTGGGCTCATCTGGGGACGCTGAACGTCCGACCGACCTCGAGGCCAACATTTTCTATCAGAAATGTTATCGATTCTTCGAAACGAACGACCGCGACTGGCCCCACATGACGCCGATTCAAGGGGATTGGACGATCAGCAGTATCGACCTCGATCCCAGAGCGATTCGCAAAGTCTACTTCGACAACGCCCGGCGGATGCTCGCCCCCTCATGGCCGCTGCCCACGACCAAGGCGCGTCGGATCGATCGCGACATCGTCCCCGACGGCCGACTCGACGAGCCCGCCTGGGGGCTGACCCCTCCAGCGCGGATCGAGTATTCGCTGAAAGAGTCGGCGGCCCGGCCCGAGCTAAGTACGTCGGTGCGGCTCTTGTGGAGCGACAACTATCTCTACCTCGCCTACGAGGCTCCCTACACCGAACTCACCATGCGTGAGAATCCCCCCCAGGAGGAGCGGCTCGGCTTGTGGGAGGAGGACGTGGTGGAGGTCTTCATCGCCTCCGACCCCCAGCGGCTTACCCGCTATACCGAGTACGAGTGGGCCCCCAATGGCGAACAGCTCGACCTGCGGCTCGATCTGCCGGAAAAGGATTTTCCGTGGTCGAGCGGAATGGAGTCGGCCGTCAGGATCGATAAGGAGCAGAAAATCTACCGTGTCGAGGCACGGATCCCAATGAAGTCGATCGCCGACGAAACTCCCCAGGTGGGGACCCGCTGGCGGGTGAACTTCTACCGCAATGACAAAGCGAATGGCGTGTTCCTGGCCTGGAACCCGACCCTCACCGCCACGGCCCACACACCCGAGAAAATGGGTTGGCTCGAGTTGGTCGAATAGCAAGTGCCAACAAAAAAGCGTGTCCGACGCCGTACGGGCGCCGGACACGCTTGAGCACGTTGCTACCTGGCCACCGATCGATTACCGAGGCTGGAGCCAGATGAAGTCGAGCCCCACGAACGGCTCCTGGCCTTCCTTGCCGGGACCCTCGTAGGTAAGTTCGACCTCTTGATCCCCCGACTGGAGTTCCACGACGTCACTGTCGGTGGCTTGCAGGATGGTTTGGTACTCGTTGTAGAGATTCTCCTTTCCAGCCCTGCCGCCGAAGCCAAAGGCCTTGCCGTTGAGCTTGGCGCTGACGCTTCCGCCTCGCTTGTCGTAGGCGACTCCAATCCGCAATTGATACTTTCCGGCCTTTTCGACAGGAATCGTCAGCTTCAAGGTATCCCCCTTCTTCTCCGGCTTCCAAACCATCAGTTTCCCTTCGGTCCAGAGGTCCCCTGCTTCGACTTCAACGTCACCTTCGGCAACGTTCTCGGGCTCGTAGAAGGTGGCCCCCTGCGAGCCGCGGTAGGCGAGCGGCTTCCATGGTCCGGGAAGCTTGGGCTTACGCACGTCGCCCACCGTGATGACCCGATGGTCGTCGATCTTGCCTGGGCGGCCGTAGTGATACCCCAGGCAGGCGTAGCTGAAGCCTTCGACCCGGTGGTGGGAGAGAAGTTCCATGTAGAAGCTGATCCGCTCGTTGAACGGCAGGTCGTCGATCACGTGCCAGCGGTAGTTGGTCACGAATCCCCGGTTGGCGGGTCCATCGTTGCGAGGCTGTCCACAGTAGGGGTAGTAGAAAATGTCGACAGCGCTCCAGGCGTAGTTGAAGTAGTCTTCCGAACCGGTGCCGAAGCTCGAAGGATGAGTGTCGCCGTCGACGAAGATTTTTTCGTCCCCTTCGCCCCACCAACTCCCGCTGGGATGGGTCCCCCGGGCGGGATTCAAAAGGAACGCGGCCGAACCGACATAGCGGCCTTCGCCATTGGCCAGCAGGTAGGGAACGTCGACCGGTGGGTAGGTCGTAATGTCGTGGGTCACGCGCCAGCGGGCGTAGAAGTGCATCGAGTGGTCGTTGTCCCATTTGCGTGGCTTGGCATGGACCGTGCCGCGGATAGTGACCGGCTGATCCCCCAGATTCTCGAACTCGATTTTGAGCGATTTCTGATAGGGCATCACATAGCGGGAGACGAGTTTGCCATCCCCCGACACGGTGAAGGGGAGCGAGACGTAGGGATTGATACCAGGAGCGGCGCCAAAGAAATCGCCTACGGGGGATTGGACTTGGGCATTGGTCCAGCCATCGCAGGTGACGTGCATCACCGTCTGGCGGAGGGCGGCGTCGAGATCGTCGGCTTCCACCTGGAGTTGAAGCCGCTCGATCGCTCCCTCTCCTGCGAGTTCGAGACCCACGTAGCGGGTGCCAGCGGCCACCTGAATCTCGATGGGGCGCGTTGCGGCGACCTCGAGTTCGTAATGGGCGTCCGGATCGGCGAGGACTTTACGGGTGCGGTCGATGTTGGCCTTGTAAGTCTTCAGGTCGTCGCGGGTGAAGGTCTTCACGTCGATATCCCCCTGATATTGGCGGATCTGGACGTAGTAGAAGTGGACCTGACGCAGATGGCCGGTCCAGACGATGCGGCACCGCTTGGCGAACGGCATGGGGCAATAGGCCGCGTCACGCTGATAGAATGTGCCACGCAGGGCATCGCCGGCGTGCTCGGTCCCTGCGACGAACGGCTCGTAGGGACGGTGAAAGAATTGCTCGGCGGGGCCGTCGAACACCGGCTCTTCGGCGCCGTCGAGGTACATCTTGATGTTGCCGTTGATGTCGGCCGTCCAGGTCCGGACAATCGACCCGGGCCCTTCGACATCGCATACCAGGTATTCGCCAATGCCATCGTCCCCCGGCTCGCGGAGGACCTTTTCGAAGGCGGGGATCGGCTCGCTACCGAAGCCATCGGCGTTGCTGAACCAGTCGGGGCCCCCCGGGACCTTGGACCGACGGTCGTAGGAGGTGAATTGCAACGTCTTGTAATCGACCGAGGGCATGTCCCCCAGGCGGTCGAGATCGACCATTTCGTCGATCATGCTGCCGGTGGTCACTTGCTGGGCGGAAGCGGGTGCCCAAGTGGCCAGACCAAGAATGCCAATAAACAGCCATACGCGGTGCATCATAGCGTGTGCCCCTCAATTCAATCTGGTGCCGTGGGAGAAACCTCTCTGGGGGATTATGTGGGGCGCAGTATATCATGAGGAGCGTCGGGAGTCGATCAATCGCGGGCCAGTTGGCGGGAGCCCCGTCCCCAGCGGGGCGAGGTTCTGGTACGATCGGTCGCTCACTGTTCCCCATAGTCCCCCGGCCCTATTTCGGCAGATGGCGCAGCGCAGCCACGGCGTGGAAATCGACAGCTTTGCCGCTTCTCGCCCTGGGGGGGAGGTCGACGGCCTCGTCTTTGTTGGCAGTGGGCCAGATGTCGTGCTCGCCATCAGCGAGACGACCGGGCAGTCGAGCGTGGCGGTGCTTGACGCGATTGTCAACGAGCTGCTCGTGCAGAAAGGGGCCGACTGGACCTCGGTCATCCTCGGCGAGTACATGGGAGTTTACGACGATTCCCACGGCACCTTCGTCCTCGTATGGGATCGGCTTACTGAACAACTTGTCGCCCATGGTGGCGTGTTTCAATCGAGCTCGCACCCCTGGGCGGGGCTCTTGGCCCACATTCGCACCCTCGACCCCTTTAAGGGACTCGGCCTGGGGACGCTGGTCACGGAAAAAGCGACCCAGGCGGCGTTCGATCGTCAGGCGGAAGTTGTCGTCTTGGAAACCGACGACAAGCTCCACCGACTGGAGGCGGGAGGCCGCGCCGCCCATGCCCTCTACGCGAAACTCGGCTACGCGATTCTCGGCGAGAAACGGCTCGCCGACACGGTCGACTGGATGATGGTGGTCGACGAGCCGGTGTTTGCCGAGTGCCAGCGACTGAAACAAGCGGGCTCACTCAGAGGAGGCGCCGAATCGGCGGTCCGGCTGCTGCAGCAGGAACTGGTCGCGTCGACTCGGTCGCGGTTGGGGGACCCCGAGGGGGATCTCGCGTTCGAACCGGTGAGCCCGGGGGATTTGCCCAACCTGTTCGTACTGCTCAATCTCTGCCCGGCGGACGATTTTCGGCTGAAGCTCACCTCGTGGCAGGTGGAGCATGGACCGGAACTCGAGCGGACGTTCATTACAACCATTCGCCAAGGGATTGCCGACCAGGACCGGCTGCAGGACGCGACGATGGTGCTCCGCGACGGGAGCGGCGCCATCGGTGCCGTGTGCGCGGCCCAGCGATTCGCCCCCTTCACGCGAAACACTTACGCGATCGATTTCTACTGCCTGCCAGCCTTGCTTGCCTCGCGACGCGGGTTGGTGGTCGAACTGGTGGAGCAAACCATCGCGCGGATCGAAGCCTCACCGCTGCGGCCCCAACCATGCCGGCTCGAGTTCGTGGGGGTCGATCCCGAAAAGATCGCCTTGTTCGAGGCCTTAGGATTCGAGCCGACGAGCACCACCACCGAATTCTTCGCACCCGGCGGCGACCCACTCGTGGCGCGCCACCTGGTGAGCTCGATCCCCTGAACACTTCACTTAGCCCATTTCCTCATCCCTACGATTCATGCATACCAAACGGCTATGGCTGGTTTACGCCCTGGTGACGACCGTCGCGTGGGGCATTTGGGGGGCCTATATCCACCTGCCCGCCGAACCGCGGGCGGGCGTCCCGAACGACCCGGTCTTCCCTGCGACACTCGGATACATCGTGTGGTCGCTCACCATGATCCCGCCGGCTTTGGTCGGTCTCTTCCTGATCCGGGGCCGCCTCGACTGCCGGCCGCGAGATATGCTCTACGGCATGAGCATCGGCCTCTTGGGGGCGGCGGGACAGCTTGTCCTGTTCCCAACGCTGTCGCTAGCTCCTGCCCATCTGGTGTTCGGCATCATCGCCTTGTCGCCAGTCATCACTATTGCCTTGGCGGCCCTCCTGGCCGGAGAACGGGCCAACCGCTTCGCCACCGCCGGCATTGCCATCGCCCTTGTCGCGGGGGTGTTGTTGACCCAAGATGTCGAGTGGTTTGCCGGCGCTGTCGCGGCCCCGGCCGAGGCAGATGTCGCCGTTTCCGAAGAACCGCCGGTTGACCAGCCGTCGCGATCTTCCCGGTGGATTCTGCTTTCGCTCTTGGTCTTTGCCGCTTGGGGAGTCCAAGGGTATCTCTTTTCGTCGGCGAATCGATCGATGAAGGCGGAGAGCATTTTCTTCTACATGATGATTGCCGGCCTCTTGGTGGCACCCGTGGCGTGGGGGATGACCGACTTCAAGCAACCAATCGACTGGAGCCTTTCGGGGCCCGGTTTGGCGGCCGCCATTCACCTGCTCAATGCCGTTGGCGCGCTGCTGATTGTCTACGCTTTCCGGTACGGGAAAGCCATACTGGTTTCACCCCTCACCAACGCGGGTGCCCCGGCACTGACGATTGTCATTTCGTTAGCCCTTAGTACGGCCGAGAAGCCTCCGACGTCGTTGCAGTACTTCGGACTCGCTCTCGCGGTGGTCGCGGCGGCTTTGATGGCGATCGAAACCGGCAAGGAACCCGAACTCGTCGCAACTCAAGTTTAACCTGGTCAATCCAAACATGCCCTCTGCCAATCCCCTTTCCCTCGTCATCATGGCCGCTGGTGGCGGCACTCGCTACGGCGGGCTCAAGCAGCTTGCCCCCGTCGGACCCAATGGCGAATCGATTATGGAGTATTCCATTTTCGATGCCCTCCGGGCCGGTGTCGGGCGGGTTGTCCTCGTTGTTCGTCCCGAACATCGCGAGCAGTTCGATGCGAAGTTCGTCGAGGTGGTATCTCAAAACTACGATATCCGCTACGCCTACCAGGAACTCCATCGCTTCGTCCCCGCCGAGCGACTCCCGGTCGAGCGGCCCAAGCCATGGGGGACAGCCCATGCGCTCCTGAGCGCCCGCGACGAGGTCGAGGGGCCCTTCGTCATTATCAACGCCGACGACTTCTACGGCCCGACCGCGATTTCTACGATGGTCGAGTTCTTGGGGAATCTCCCCACGTCCGACAGATTGCCGGCCGCCATGGTGGGCTACCCGGTGCGCAACACGCTTTCCGATTTCGGTACGGTGAGCCGAGGGGTTTGCGAGCTGACCGAATCGGGCAAGCTGCGTCGCGTCGTCGAACGGCACAAGATCATGCGCGAAGGGGAGGGGGGATGGTTCGCCGACGAGTCGGGCCAGCGACACGACCTGACTGGCGACGAAGTCGTCTCGATGAACCTATGGGGATTCCCCCATGAGATTATGGATCGGTTTGCCATGCGGTTCGAGGAGTTTCTGGCGTCCGATCCCTCGCCGCAAACCGAGTTCGAGATTCCCGGCAACGTCCAGCGCTGGATCGATGCAGGGGAGCTCGAAGTGACTGTGCTCCGCACCGCCGAGCAGTGGTGTGGGCTCACCTATCAGGACGACTTGCCCTACGTCCTCGCCCGCATCAACGCCTTGGTCGCCGCGGGAAAATATCCAGAGCAACTGTGGCCGGTGAAGGCATAGGCCGACCATGCACGACGTCCTTCCCGCGGTCCTCTCCCGATTTGCCACGGCTGGCACGCGGGTGCGCGCGTGCCGGATCGACACCGGCCATATCAACGACACCTATCGCGTCGAAACGAAGGGGGGTGAAGCCGAGGGAGAGTATGTCCTGCAACGGATCAACACGGCGATCTTTCCCGATGTGGCGGGGTTGATGGAGAACATCGCCGCCGTGACCGATTGGATCGGCACCAAACTGGCCGCCCAGGGGGCCGCCGATCGCGATCGGCGCGTGTTGCGGATTGTTCCCACTATGGAGAACGACCTGTTCGCCACCGATGCTCAAGGGGGATGCTGGCGCGTCTACCATTTCATTCGCGATTCCCACCCGCTCGACGCGGCGCCGACCCTGGAAGAGATTCGCCAGGCGGGACTCGGTTTCGGGACTTTTCTGTCGCAACTCGCCGATTTGCCTTCCGAGCGAGTCTCGGAGAGCATTCCCCACTTTCACGATGGATCGCGGCGCTACTCCGCCTTTGTGGCGGCCGTTGCCGCCGATGCCGTCGAGCGTGTCGCCGAGGTTGGTGCCGAAATTGAGTTCATCCTGCGTCACGAGGGATTGCTGGCCCAACCGCGGAAGCTGATCGCGACGGGAGAACTTCCCCTCCGCATCACGCACAACGACACCAAGTGCAACAACATCCTGCTCGACGATCGGACGGGGAAATCCTTGTGCGTGATCGACCTCGACCTGGTGATGCCGGGGCTGGCGCTCTACGACTTGGGAGACTTGGTACGGACCTCATGCACCGGCGTGGCCGAAGATGAGCCCGATCTGTCGCGCATCGCCGTCGGGGAGGAGCCGCTCCGCGCCGCGGTCGAGGGATTCCTCGAGGGGGCGCGGCATTTGCTCACCGACCGCGAGCTGGAAAGTCTCCCCTTGGGTCCTCCCTACATGGCCCTCATCATGGCGACCCGCTTTCTCACCGATTATCTGGCGGGAGATGTCTACTACCGGATTCACCACCAAGATCACAACCTTCAGCGGGCCCGGGCCCAGATCGCCCTGACAGAGCAGCTCTTGGCATGTCGGCCGCTTATCGATCAGCTTGTGCTAAGCCCTCGAACATAGACCATCATGCCCCCCTTCTTTTCTATAAAAGGGGTGAACATTCCACTGAACTGAGAGCGATAGGCCCCTCGGGGCGTTTCCTGGGGCCCGCCATTGGCCAGTTGGCGGCAGGGTGTTCACCAGCGAATCGGGACGGAACGAGAAAAATCGAGAAAGTCCGGTGGCAATTGTGGACGGGATGGTCGGGCTATCGGTATACTGCTGGGCATCGACTGCGACGATAGTCAAGTGTGCCAGAGGAGACCACTTGGCGAAGCCTGTGATGGAGGATCACGGGCTCTTCTCACTCTTGCAGGATGCCAACTGGAGGCAATCCTGCTTCTCTAGTCGGGGTGAAGCAAGTGCGGTTGGGCGGGCTCCAAGACCTATCAACTGGGAGAACAAGGGGGATATGAGATGTCGAAACCAATGATTTTGCTCGCGATCGATGGTCGCGAAGATCGGTCGGCGCTCGCCACGCAATTGGGAGCGGCCAACATTGCCTGCCAGTGTGTCGATCAGCCAACGGATCTGTTGGCGCAGCTCGAGCAATCCCAACCGGCCACGGTGATCGTCGATATCAGTTTTGGCGGCCGTAATGCGCACCACTTGTTGCGTTCCTCGGCGCTCCAACTCAATGGGACACCTGTCGTGTTCCGGGCACATCGCTCGGCCACCGAGCTGGAACTCGCACTCGAGGCGTCACTCCGGGGGGCCGGAGACTTCCTCCTCGCCCCGCACGACCATCAGCAGTTGGGGCCGATTATCGAACGGGCCCGATGTTACTTCGAGGAGCAACGATCGGCGAACGAGACGATAGCCCCGTTGGCCAACGGTGTACTCGTCGAGAGGGGCACAATCCCCCATGAGCGTCGGCCCAGTCGCTCCGGTCGTGGTCCCGCCAGGTCGGTGGGATGCGCTGGCAACTCGCCGGCCGCTGCCGAATTCGATCCCGCACGCGACCTGACTCCGCTTCAGCGTCAAGAACGACTGCTCATCATCGATGCCCTTGCACAGACGGAAGACAATGTCGTCGACGCGGCACGCATGCTCAAAATGGGGCAGGCGACCATCTATCGAAAAATCCGCATGTACCAAATCTCTCACGCCCGGCGCCGCCGTAAGCGGGTTTGAACCGCTGATGGCATCGCCTGCGGTTTCTCGAATCGTTGCTGGCGACTATCGGCAAAATCCTTGGCGACTCGATCTTTCGGCTAGCTAACCGCGCGAAGCGGCCATTTCTCCCGCATGCAGCGACCGCCGGACGGCATGGCGTTGGAGCATGAAGTACGCAATCGCGAAGGCCCCCACCATGAGCATCACCAGCCGTTGCCCCAGCGCGACAAAGAGCCCGTCGTCCTCGCTCGCGCCGCAGGTCAGGTAGAGCTGTCCGAGCGCCGCTTCCGTCGTTCCCAGACCGCCGGGAGTGAAGGGGAGCGCGCCGACCGTTTCCGCCAGCGGGACAATCCGCAGGTGATCGATCAGTCCTGGAGGGGAGAGGGGCAAACCTCGCGCCACGGCATCGAACGAAAGGACGAGCAGCAGATGGATTATCAAACTCAGTCCGATGGCCGGCAGGAGTTTGTCGGGGCGACGGCTCATGGCCTGGCAGGCGCCGAACATCGCTTGGGCCACCGTGCCCGCCCAGGGGATTCGCGCGAGGAGGTTCGCCGTCACGCGACTCGCCTTGCCAGGCGCCATCAGCAGGAGAGCGATCGCCACCCCCGTGACGAAGGCCCCCACGGTGATCCCTCCCAGCGTGCGAACCATGGCCGAGGAGGAAGTGTCCCAAAGGATGCCGCTCGCGAGCGTGGCAAGGCTCGCGACGGCGAGTAGCGAGAGGAGACCTACGACGCGATCGGCAATCACCGTCGCCACCGCCTCGCTCCGCCGAGTGTGATGTTCGCGTGCGAGGGCCACGGCCTTGAACAGGTCCCCTCCCACGCCACCAGGGCCGACAAAGTTCAAGGCATAGCCGAGCGAACCAAGTCGTATCGCATCGCGCAAACGAAAAGGGAGGCCGCTCGCGCGGACCAGCAGATACCAGCGAACGAATCCCAACAACACAGCAATCGCAATGCAGCCAAAGGCGACCGCCAGCAAGGGCCAGTCTTTTGGTTGTTCGACAAGTTCCTCAAACTTCCGGTGCTGCTGCGACTGATAGACCAGGTAGGCGACAATCGACAGACCCAGGGCCAGTTTCGCCAAGGGCAATAAGGAGTGTTTTAAGGCTGGTCTCATGGCCAAATGGGTATGCCGCAGGTGCTGGCTTCATGCCGACGCCATCAGGCCGATGGCAGGCCGCCCGGGCGTTGACAGCCGGCCACCAGAAGGTAAACATACTAGCGGACAGGGGGACGAGTCCCAACCGTCCAGAAGAGAGGCCCGCGAGCCACTTGAGAAGGTGGTCCCGAGCGCAAGTTGCGGAAAACCCTACGGGGGATTAGCTCAGTTGGGAGAGCGTTTGGCTGGCAGCCAAAAGGTCAGCGGTTCGAGCCCGCTATCCTCCACTTTTCCTTGCCAACAGCCGCACCAATGGTGCGGCTGTTGGCGTTGAAGCGGGCTCGCAGCCCATTTTGCGATTATCCGCAGCTTCTAAATCCAGTCATCAAATTTCAGGGTCGAGCCCCGTCTCGAAGGCCAGATCGAGCGCGAACAAGTCTTCGCCAGTCGCGTTTGACTCTTCTGATGCCTGCTGGCCGAAGCTCGCGAAGTCGAACGATGCCCGGCGAGTGGCCGAGAAGCGTCGCTCCTGCAATCTGACGTCGCTGTCGGAAGTCGTGCTGGTCGAAATAGTGGAAGTCAAGACCTCGCGAAGGGCGGGGCGCAGGCCGACGTCCGATGGGCGTTGGGCGATCGCCAACACTTCGACACTCCACCCAGAGAGGAAGGGGCTGACCTCCGCTTCGTTTTCCCCTTCGAGGTCCGTTGCGCCGGTGGCTATCGGGGCGACCAGTTCGATTTCGTCGGCCATCGCCACAGCGGCCGCCGGGGGCAGAGTAGTGGCCCCCAGATTATTGCGCCAGACGAGGAAGTCGCCCATGTTGACGATCCCGTCGCCATTGCCGTCGGCGGCAAGCTGAGTGGTCGACCCAAAATGGCCCTTCCAGACAAGGTAGTCGAGTTCGTCGACCACCTGGTCGTAGTTGTAATCGCCGGGCAGGATCGTACTCGCCTCGTCGATCACCGTGTTGTCAGCCGCTACCAGTTGAATGACTCCCCCTTCGTTGGCCAGATTGCCCGAGTAGTTCCCTTGAACGAACAATCCCTGGTTGCCTCGTGGACCGGTGGTCCGGGCGAGGAAGGTCGGCACGTCGGGAGAAAGGTAAAGATACCCACCGGCGGGGATCACGGTCCCGGGGGTCATCGTATGGGTAATGTCCCCCTCGATCCGCCAGTAGCTGATGTCGACCGCCGTGTTGTTGGGATTGTGGAGCACCAGGTACTCCTCGTCCCGAATGCCGCTGGCCGGTTTGTGCTCGACGTGGGCGATTTCGATGGTGGGATTGCCAACCTGGGCATCAGGAATGCCCGCGTTGTCGGGATACCCGGGATTGTTGATGCTGTGGTTGACGTAGAGATGCTGGCGGCGCTCGACGAGGTACTCGTTGACGATCAGGTTGACATTGTTAGTCCACGAGCTGCTGCCCAAGTGAGGTTGGAGCGCCGCGCGGAGTTCTTCGACCCGGTTTTCAATCCACGAGGGTTCCGTGGAACCAGGGGGGAGCAGGAACTGGTCCATCAAGGTCCGCAGCCGGCGGACGAGCATCTCCTTGACTTCCGGAATATCGATCACCGCGTCGACCAACCGGTTCCAGCGGTTGTCGACTTTCCGATGGTCCGAATCGCCAAAGAAGGGGTGGCTATAGGGATCGAGATTGCCAACAACTCCGCTAATGCCCCAATTGAGGCCCAAGGTAAGGTCCTTGTCCCACGGAATGAAGGTCCATTGACCACTCCCCTCGGTATCGCGGTAGAGGTGGTAGTTTTTGGCAAGGTGGTCGTTGTCGTGAATGATCGACGTGGCGGCGATGTAGTTGATGACCCCCGCGATATCGACATTGTCGAAGACGTAAGCCGCCCGGTTAGGGTTGTTGGGATTGACACCATTCACGAGCGCTAAGAGGTCGCTGTTGTTCTCCGTCTTGCGGGTCCGTTTGCGGACGCCGGTGGTGGAGGAGGTCACCGAGTTCTCGATTCCATCGGCCCCAATCTTGTAGAAGGCCCCCTCGTCGTCGAGGCCGACGCGCCGCAAGAGATAGTCGTCGGGCTGCTCGACGAAGATCCGGACGTCGAGATGCGCGTCGTTGCGACGGACGTACCATGCCTGACTAATCGACGCGGGGACACCGGCGGCAGCGTAAATGTCCCACGACATGACTTGCCGCATGTAGGTCGGCTCGGAACCGCGCTCGTTCAGGTTGATCTCGTCGACGCGGGCTTCGTTGGGGTCGAACAGGAAAGGATAACCGCGATTGAACTCGAATTTTCGACCCTGAGTCGTAAAGCCACCACGGCGGCGAACGAACACGTTGTCGTAAAACTCGCCATGGAAGTAGACGGCGGCCCTGGTGCCAGCTTCCGTCCCTTCGGCGGCTGTGTTTTCGACAAAGTACTCGAACACTGGCAGCGTGTTCGATACGTCCTGTTGAACCACGGTGCCGAGATATCGGGGAGAATCGGTGGGATTCAAAAACAGTGGATAGCGTGTCGCGGCATCGACAGTATCGCTGGCGACGACGTACCAGCGTACCATTTCCCCATTAGTCGAAGCCTGGTGGGGGATGATGCCCGAATAAATCCCATCGCCGGCCACCGCGTCCCCGGCGATCCCCTGGTCGTTCATCGCGACGGCCACCTCCGCGCCGAACATCACCCGGTAGTAAAGCGTGACACCGGCAACAGAGGCCCCCGCGGCCGAGACTTCAGCAGTGATGACCAGGTTGTCGAGATTGCCGGGTCGGGGAGGATTCTCCGTGACATTCTGCACAATAGGGCCGAGCGAAACACCGGCCGCCGAGTTGGTGCTGCCTGGTGTGGCCTGCAGCATATAGGCTTCGATCACCCCATCGCCGCTCGCACGGCTGGCGGTCAAGGAAGGCCGCGACACGAGGTCGCTGCTCGTGTCGTCGATGTTGAGCAGGTGGATCGCCAGGACGTTGGTTCCTTCGACCAGGGAACCGAGGAAGGGAGTGAGATTGAAGGACTCGGGGATCAGGCTATCGGAGTCGTCGCGTGAGCCCGTGGCTTGGGAGTTGAAATTCGGCAAATTGGGTGCGAAGGCCGCGGCGACGCGTGTGCCATTGAGATAGGCCACGAACCCGTCGTCGTACTGCATCTCCAGCAATAGCGTTGTCAGCGAGGCAGGATCGTCGACGTCGAACTCGATCCGCTGGTACACGCTGGTCCGCGCGGCTTCCCATTCCGCTTGGACATCCACGTCGATCAACTCGTCGTAGTTGATCGAGCCGGTCGTGAGGAGCTCGATTTCGGCCAGTTGAATGCTGTTGGTCGAGTTTTGTCCGGTCGCCCCAAATTCCGTGAGGAAGTCGAATCGGTAGTACTCATAGGACGAACTGTTGCTGAATTCGTACAGCCGAGTTTGGTGTCGGCTGGTAAAGTCCTGCGCGGTTCGTGTGTCGACGGCGGTCCAGTTGATGCCGTCGTTCGAGCCGCTGAGCGTCCAACTATAGGGATCGCGCGCCGGAGCGTCGTTGGCCGAGGTCAACGTATAGCCGTTGACGGCGTGGCGGATTCCGCCGTTGAACCTCATTTCGTAGTGCGTCCCGGCAGGGGCGAACGAGAGCCATTTCGTTAAGGGGTCGTTGTCGAGTGCCTTGAATTCTTCTTCGCCCGGCTGGATGGGGCCGCCAACATTGAGAGTCACGTCGAGGCCATTCTCGTCGGGATCGGTCAAGTCGAATCCAATCGGGCCACCGGGGAGGATTGTGCCGTTGGGGACGTTGATAATATCGCCCCCACCCGAATCGTAGCCGACTCCGACCCCTGATGCCGAAGAGATCCAACCGCTGGCGTCAAAACCTGGCAACGTCCACGCCGGGGCCTGGCCAACCTGATTGGCGTCGAGCGAGTTGTTGGTGGGGACGAGAACCTGGGTCGTCTGCTGTTGGTCGATGAGGGTCAGAGTGCTGCCGCTGGGAAGCAGCCCATAGCTCACATCGCGGACTTGCGCAGGAAACTTAGGCGAATAGGCATGAACGATTTGCTCGTTGGGGTCGGTGAGCCCCAAAAACTCTCCCTCGGCACTGAGGGCAAAATCGGTATGCAGGAACCCCCCGGCATCGATGTACGTTTCCGTCGACTGCCCGGAGGCAAAGATCAGCAGGTAGGCTCCCGACGCCAGAATCGACTGGGGCGCATTGGGGAAGGTCCACTTGTTGAGATTATTCGCGTTGTCGGTCAGATGCCAGCCGGCGAGGTTGATCGTCTCGTTGGTCGGATTCCAAATCTCGATCCAGTCGCTCGAGTTGCCATCGCCATCCCGCACGGTCCCACCGTTGCTCGCCATGAACTCCGTAATCAGTGGCGTTGCGGCCAAGGCTAAGCGCGGTTCAAGCAGTTCCAGCGTGTGGCGTCGCCAGCCGACGCGTTCCGTGGAACAGGGAACGCGCGATTGCTTTTGACGGTATCTGAAAACGAATCCACGCGCCATTGATGCCCCCTTCTGAAGTGCTTGTCACCCGCGCCAGGTAGGAACCGGTCTGGCTTTCCCACCCGAAATCCAGCCTCCAATATACCTGCCGCCGCATTTGCGGCACCCCTCCCGAGAGAAAAAAGAGGCCCTGTCGCCAAAAAACGAGGGACAGCCGGGTGGGTTCGAGGTAAGGCCCGCATCAGGTGACGAGCGATCGCGGGCCGTGGGTCGACGCCGAGTGCTCACGCTATGACCTGCCGTAGAGTTCGCTAGAGGCTCCATTCGCCCGCGAAAACCTCGGCAAATGCCTCGTCCAGCAACACGTACGTGTCGGACTCCGATGCGGCTTGCTTCGATTCGGCAGCGGCACCTCCCTGACTCGCGAACCGCAACTCGGTAGCGCGTCGAGGGGTGCTGGCGCGCTCCTCCAATTGTTGGCCATCGGTCTGGTCGACCCGTTCGAAGCGGGAATCGGAAAACGCCGACCGCATTGCAGGCCGGGTGTGCTGGGAACCTTGGTCAATCGAAAGGGTGAGTATCGTCGTGCTCCAGCCGAGTTGGCTAGAGGCGACTGGCACGTTGGCCGAGGTCTCCTCAGCAGCCACTGTTGTTGCGGCGACACTTTGAACCACCTGCTCGACCTCTTCGACCGCCGCGGTGACGGCAGCCGGCGGCAGAGTAGTGGCCCCCAGATTATTGCGCCAGACGAGGAAGTCGCCCATGTTGA
>CAZYQQ010000012.1:0-18266 GCA_964650265.1 uncultured Planctomycetaceae bacterium | reverse complement strand
TCCATCAAGGTCCGCAGCCGGCGGACGAGCATCTCCTTGACTTCCGGAATATCGAGCAAGGCGTCGATCATCCGGTTCCATTGATTATCGATCTTCTGGTGATCCGAATCGCCGAAGAAGGGGTGACTGAAGGGGTCCTGATCGCCGATGATCCCGCCGATTCCGTGATTCAGGCCGAACGTGAGGTCCTTGTCCCACGGAATAAAGGTCCACTGCTGGCTCCCCTCGGTATCGCGGTAGAGGTGGAAATTCTTGTGGGGATGATCGTTGTCGTGAATGATCGACGTGGCGGCGATGTAGTTGATGGCAGCGGCGATGTCGATGTTGTCGAAGACGTAATTGACGCGATTGGGGTTATTGGGATGCACGCCGTTGACGAGGGCCTGCAAGTCGCTGTTGTCCTCGGTCTTGCGGGTCCGTTTGCGGACCCCATTCGTGGAGGAGGTCACCGAGTTTTCCCGGCCATCGGCTCCAATCTTGTAGAAGGCCCCTTCTTCGTCCAGGCCGGTGCGTGCCAGCAGGTGCTCGTCGGGCTGCTCGACGAAGATCCGGACATCGAGATTGGCGTCGTTGATCCGGACGAACCAGGCCTGCCCGATCGACGCGGGGACTCCCGCCGCGGCGTAAAGATCCCACGACAGCACCTGCCGCATGTAGGTCGGCTCGGAACCACGCTCGTTGAGATTGATCTCGTCGACCCGGGCTTCGTTGGGATCGAACAGGAAGGGATATCCCCGGTTGAACTCGAACTTCCGCCCTTGGGTCGTGTTCCCACCGCGACGACGGATAAAGACGTTGTCGTAGAATTCTCCCAGGAAATAGACCGACCCCCGCGTCCCTGATTCGGTTCCCGAAGCGTTGACATTCTCGACGAAATACTCGAACACCGGCAGTGTGACCGACGTGTTCTGTTGCTGGACGACCGTTCCCAGGTACTGCGGAGAGTCGTTCGGATTGAGGTACAAGGGATAACGGGTGGAGGCATCGACGGTATCGGTGGCGACGACGTACCAGCGGACCATTTCGCCGGTGGTGGAGGCCGCCTGGGGAATGACGGCCGAGTAAATGCCGTCACCGGCCACAAGGTCCCCGCCGGTGCCACTATCGTTCATGACAAGGGGGATTTCGGCGCCGAACATCACGCGGTAATAGAGCATGACGGTGTCGATCGGGGCCCCAGCAGCCGTGATCTCGGCCGTGATCAACAGGTTTTGGTTGTTGGTGGGCCGGGGAGGATTTTCCGTCACGTTCTGGACGATCGGTCCCAGCGAAACGCCCGTGGCCGAGTTGGCGCTGCCAGGCGTGGGGTCGAGCATGAAAGCCTCGATCACGGTGTCGTCGATGAGCCGACTTGCCGTGAGCTTCGGGCGCGAAAGAATGTCGGAACTCTCGTCCGTGATATTCAGGACGTGGATCGCCAGCACATTCGTTCCCTCAACCAGGGCATTGAGGAACGCCGTGAGATTGAAGGTCTCGGGGACCAGCGAGTCGGCATCATCGCGTGAACCGGTCGCGTGGGAATTGTAATTGGGAAGCGTGGGGGCAAAGGCCGAGGCGACACGGGTGCCATTGAGATAGGCCACGAATCCATCGTCGTACTGCATCTCCAGCAGTAAGGTGGAAAGGTCTGCGGGGTCCTCGACTTCGAATTCGATCCGTTGATAAATGCTTGTGCGGTTGTCGTTCCAAGCCTGCTCGATGTCGATGTCGATCAAGCTGCCGAAGCTGACTGGCCCGGTCGACAGGAGTTCGATCTCCGCCAACTGGATGCTATTGGGCTGGTTCTGGCCGGTCGCTCCATACTGCGTTAGGAAATCGAAGCGGTAATACTCGTACGGCGTATTGTTGTTGAATTCGTAGAGCCGCGTTTCGTGGCGGCTGGCAAAATCCTGCGCGGTCCGCGTGTCGACGACGGTCCAGTTGATGCCGTTGTTCGAACCGCTGAGTGTCCAACTATAGGGATCGCGGTTGTCGGCATCGTTGGCCGAGGTAATGGTGTAACCATTCAGAGCGTGCCGGGTTCCCCCATTGAAGCGGATTTCATAGTAGGTCCCTTCGGGAATGAAGGAGAGCCACTTGGAGTTGGTGTTGTTATCGAGAGCTTTGGGTGGTTCCTCCGTTCCGGGGGAGCTTCCTCCGGCGTCGATCGTCACATCCAGGATGCCATCCTCATTGATGTCGGTCAGGTCGAAGCCGATCAGCCCGCCGGGAAGCAGAGTCCCGTTGGGGATGTTGATGATTTCTTCCTCCCCTCCCACGTCGTAGCCGACGCCGACCCCCGAAGTGGTCGATTGCCAGGCACTGGCGTCGAAGCCGGGGAGCGTCCACGCCGGGGGCTCGCCCACTCCAGGTGCGTCGAGAGCGCCATCGGTGGGAATCAACACCTGAGTGGAACGACTCTGGTCGATCAACGTGAGCTGGACGCTATTGGGCAGCAAGCCATAGCTCACATCCCGAACCTGCGGGGGGAACTGTGGCGAATAGGCATGGATGATCTGCTCGTTGGGATCGGTGAGGGCCAGGAATTCCCCATCGGCGCTGAGGGCGAAGTCGGCATGCATGTATCCCGCCGCGTCGACGTAATCCTCCACATCCTGGCTCGAAGCGAACACCAGCAGATACTCCCCAGGGCCGAGCACAGCCTGCGGCTTATTGGGGATCGTCCACTTGTTGAGGTTGTTGGGATTGTCGGTCAGATTCCAACCCGCCAGATTGATCGTCTCGGAAGTCGGATTCCAAATCTCGATCCAGTCGCTCGAGTTGCCATCCCCATCTTTGATCGTATTTCCGTTGCTCGCCATGAACTCGGTGATCAGGGGAGTCGCCGAGAGGGCGAAGCGAGGTTCGAGCAGCTCGAAGCGGCGCTCGTGCCGGCGGGAAGTTCGCGAAGTTTTCGATTGATGAGCAAAGCTGCGAAATCTGCGGTGTCGAGCCATCGTGCCTGCCTGTTCCCAAACTTTCAAAAACGTGTCGATCGACCTGGGGGGTGAAGAGTCCGCTGCTGTCAGGGCCTACCCCGCACGATGATTGCGGGTGAGCGCAGGGAGTTCCCGTCGCCACGCTCGACCAGATTTCCTGATTTGCAGTTTCCGCATATGGCGCAGCATCGCGCGCACGAATGCTAGCGCCGGCCCACTTGCCCAGCTATTTTATACCGCGAATGGCAAAAGAGTTACGACACGGCCAACCGAACCCCCCCTCGCCTCTGGTGGGGGTTCTTTTCCCACTGCCTGGCGGAAACCACGAAATCCTGTCTTTCTCCTCTCAGGGCAAGAACCCTCCTCCCGGTGCGTGAGTAGAAGCTATTGGACAACGGCAGCCTGCGGTGCGACAAGCCGCAATAATTGCCGGCCCAACCGGCGAACAAATGGTAAATGGGGGAAGCTGATCGGGTTGCCGTCCACGACGTTGCCCTTCGAAACTTCCCAAGGCACAAGGGGTTAGATTAAGCTGAGGAGTGCCTCTGGGGCCGCGGGACTTGCTCATCGTGAGAGCCAAGGTCCGGTCAGCCAAGGGGCCCTACCCTAACATCCCACCTCGCTTCGCCTTCCGCGACATCGCGGCCGCCCTGCGGCAGCGAACTATCGCCCATTGGAATAGCCGGTGGTGGGGTGCGCGCAACAGTGCCAGGAGAAGCCGACTGGAGAAGGAGGGGGATTCGGCAAGCGATTCGGTTGAGGACAAGTGTTTTTTCGAAGGATACGAAGGGGCCAACGGCGTGGAAGCTGGATCAATTTTAGTCAGGCGAGGATTGCTAACCGACCAACAGGTCAACGAGCTGCGGGATGCCATGAATGGCAATCCGACGCGACTCGATTTGGCGGCGGTCGATCGGGGCTGGGTGCGCGAAGAGGATGTGCTGGCGGCGCTCGGTGCCGAGATCGGCATCGACGTGATCGACCTCGAAAAGGCGGACGTCGACCTTAGTTTGCTGGGAGAGTTCCCCCAGCGAATGATCCACCGCTACGATCTCTTCCCTGTCCGGCGCGACAATGGTTCGATCGTGGTCGCGACGAGCAATCCCTTCGATCATTACTCGCTCGACGAACTGGCACGCCTCACGGGCAAGCATATCGAACCGGTGCTCGCCGAGCGCCGGCAGATTGCCGAGCGGATCAAGAATCACCTCGGCGTGGGAAGCGAAACGGTCGAAGGGTTGCTCGCGGCGCGGCAGGACGACATCCAATTTCTGGGAGAGATCGACCCCGACGCGGCCGAACTTGCCGACGAGGCCCAGGAGGCCTCTGTTGTCCGACTGGTGAACGAAATCCTGCTCGAAGCGGTCGAAATGCGGGCCAGCGACGTCCATGTCGAGTCGCAGGGGTCGGGCATCAAAATTCGCTACCGTGTCGACGGCATCCTCCATACCCAGCCGATGCCGCCGGAGATCAACCACTTTCATGCGGCGATCGTCAGCCGCCTGAAAATCATGGCCAGGCTCAACATCGCCGAAAAACGCCTCCCCCAGGATGGCCGCATCAAGTTGCGGGTTACGGGGCGTGAGGTCGATGTCCGCGTGTCGATCATCCCCATGATTCATGGCGAAGGGATCGTCATGCGTCTATTGGACAAAGGGAGTCTCGAGTTCTCATTGCCCAAGCTCGGCATGGGGGGCGAACATTATAAGCATTTCAGCGAACTGATCCGCATGCCACACGGCATCGTGCTGGTCACCGGCCCTACCGGTTCGGGTAAGACGACAACCCTCTATAGCTCGCTGATGGAGATCAAGAGCGAGGACACCAAGATCATCACCACCGAAGACCCGGTCGAATATCAGCTCGACGGAATCAACCAGATTCAGGTTCATCCGAAGATTGGGCTCACATTCGCCCAATCGCTCCGTTCGATCCTGCGTCACGACCCCGACGTGGTGCTGGTGGGGGAAATTCGCGACTTCGAAACGGCCGAGAACGCCATTCAGGCCTCGCTCACTGGTCACCTTGTCTTCAGTACCCTCCATACGAACGATGCACCCAGCGCCTACACGCGGCTGGTCGACATGGGGGTCGAACCGTTCCTGGTGGCAAGTACGGTGGAGGCCGTCATGGCGCAGCGGCTGCTGCGGCGACTCTGCCGCGAGTGCCGCGAGGCCTACACCCCGTCGCGCGAAGACCTGCCACGCGATTTCCCTTGGGAGTTGCTCGAAGAGCAGGGGGGCAGGCTCTATCGTTCCGTCGGCTGCCGTGCCTGCCGCGAAATCGGCTACTCGGGACGGCAGGGCATTTATGAACTCTGCCCCACCACCGATGCCGTTCGCCAATTGGCTCACGACCGGGCGAGCGCGTGGGACATTCGTCAGGCGGCGCTCAAGGGGGGAATGCGGACGCTCCGTCAGGACGCTTGGGACAAGGCCATCAGTGGGATCACCACGGTGGACGAAGTGCTCCGCGTCACCAAGGGAGATATGTTCTAGCCGAAGTTGCGGCCGACCGAGGAGTGCGCCGACGCCTTGTCGGCCCAGCTCGTTCGAGCGGCGATGGGATCAGGTGACAAATCGACCATGCCAGAATTTGCCTACACAGCCCGAACGCTAAGTGGCCAGCGCGTCAATGGATCGCTGGCGGCGGGGAGTGAACGCGAAGTGCTGGCGGCCTTGGCCGCCAAGGAACTCTTCCCCATCAACGTTTCGGCCGACGCCAAGGCGATCAAGGCGGCTCAGGGGGGGGAAGGAGTCAAGGTCAAGCCGACGATCGTGGCTCCGGTCTACTCGCAGCTTGCCGCGTTACTCCGTAGTGGCGTTCCTCTGCTCCGATCGTTGCAGGTCCTCGAGGAGCAATCCTCCAACAAGAATCTGCAACTCACGCTCAGCGATGTCCGTTCCCGTGTGGAAGAGGGGCAAACGCTCTCCGAGGCGATGGCCCGCAATCCCAAGGCCTTCGACGAACTCTCGGTCAGCATTATCCGCGCCGGTGGCGAAGGGGGGTTCCTCGAAGAGGCGCTCGAACGGGTGGCCCGGTTTGCCGAGCAGTCGGGAGAACTCAAGGCCCGCGTCATGGGGGCGCTCGCCTACCCGATGGTCCTCTGCGGTATTGGCTCCTTGATCGTCATTGGGCTGATGATCTTTGTCGTCCCGAGTTTCAAGGACCTGTTCGCCACGCTCGAGGAACAAGGGGAACTCCCCAAGGTCACTGTCATCTTGCTGGCGGTGAGCGAGACACTCACCTCGGTCTGGGGCATCGCCGTGGCCGGCGTCTTGTTTGGCCTTGGCGTGCTCTTCAAGAAATACATCGACACCGAGACGGGGCGCGTTCGCCTCGACCAGTGGCGGATCAAGGCCCCCATGGCGGGGAGCATCTATCTGAGTCTCGCCGTGGCCCGTTTCTGTCGCGTCTTGGGGACGCTGCTCAACGGCGGGGTGCCGATCGTCAAATCGCTCGAAATCTCGGCCGAAGCGACCGGCAACCGCATACTGCAAGAGGCGATTCAAGAGGCGTCGGAGAACATCAGTTCGGGGCAGTCGCTCGCCGAGCCACTCGGCCAAAGTGGTCATTTCCCCCGCAATGTCGTCGAAATGATCGCCGTCGCGGAACAATCCAACAGCCTCGAAACCGTCCTCACGCAGATTGCCGACAATCTGGAGAAGCAAACCTGGCGGCGGCTCGATCTCGCCGTCCGCTTGCTCGAGCCCCTGCTGCTCGTGTTTTTGGCCATCATCGTCCTCTTGGTGGTAATGGCCTTACTGCTGCCAGTCATTAAAATGGGGGGGACGATCAGCTAGTCTGCCCCTCAACTCAACCGACATCCCAATACCCTTTGCGATTTAAGGAGAATTCGACCATGTCACGCCAACTTACCCGCCGTCGCCCGCGCCGTGCCGGTTTTACCTTGATGGAACTCTTGCTGGTGCTCGTCATCCTGGTGGTCCTGGGGTCGATGACCGCGGCCTACTTCATGGGAACCCGCGACAAGGCCCTCGTCGACGCGGCCCGTGGCGAGGTCGGCATCATCACCAAGCAGATCGACCTCTATCAGTTCCACATGCGAAGCTTTCCCTCCAGGCTGGAGGACCTGGTCGATCGTCCCTCGGGGGATGGTGCCGAGGACTGGGGTGGACCCTATCTGAAGGAACTGAAGAATGACCCGTGGCGCAATCCCTTCCGGCTGGTTGTGCCAGGCAAGAAGAATACCAACTCCTACGACGTTTATTCCGTCGGACCCGACGGCCAGGATGGCACTGACGACGACATTGGCAACTGGACCAAATAACCCCTGCCCCCTAGTAGCACTCGACATGCCGACCCGCCAGCATCCTAGCCGTGGCTTCACCCTCATCGAGCTGATGCTGGTGCTTGCGCTGTTGGTGGTGATCGGTGCGCTGTCGGTCGCAGCGCTCGACGGCACGGTCACCCGTGCGCGACTCGACGAGGGGGCCGACGCGGTGGGCACCGCCTGGACCGACGCCCGCACCAAGGCGATTTCCACGGGGACGCGGGTTGTCTTTACCTGCCAGATCGGGGGATCGGAATACCGGATCGCTCCCTGTAACGACCTGGCCCAAACCGAGGAGCAGATGGCGGCGGAGTGCGACTCTGGCCAGCTTCCCGAGGGGGTCGTCTTCAGGGCTGTGCAGTCGGCCCAGCGCGACACCGTTGCGGCCGGCACGAGTGCGGTGGCGGGAATGAATGGCGACTGGGGAAGCCCGATTGTGTTCGATCCCGACGGCACCTCCTACGACGCCGTGCTGGTGCTCGAATCGGAAAGTGGGCGGCAGGTCGAACTGACCCTCCGCGGGCTCACGGCCACATCGACCGTCCGTGGTCTCACCGAGCGGGAGTATGTCCAATGACCAGGCGCCGCGCCACAGGCCGTTCGTGCCGTCGGCAGCCCGGCGGGTTTACATTGCTCGAGGTGATTCTCGCGATTGGCGTGCTCACGCTCGGCCTGGCGATGATCATGACCGTCAATAAGAACGCCTATCGCAACATCCACGCCGCCTCCGATGGCCTGCATGCCGAAATGGTCGCCGAGTCGGTGCTGGCGGAATTGCGCTGTCGCAGACGGGCGATCGAAAGCATCGGCCCTTTCCAACTCGACCAGCAGCAGGCCCTGGGGGACTGGGTCGTCCAAGTCATCGTCGAGCCGACGATTGTCCAAGAGCTATTACAAGTACGCATTCTGGTTGGCCGGACACTCGACCCGGGAACTCGCCCTGATTGCGAGGTCGTCCGCTGGTTTCCCAATCCCGATTTTCAGCAGGTGGCGCCGGTGCCAGGGGCGTCGTCCACCACGAGTACCTCATCATCCTCCTCATCGCCATAGAGGCCGCTTCGTTGCCCTCGCCCAGTTCTCACCGCCGACGATCGACATCGAGCCTCATGCGGCGCGGCATGACGCTGCTCGAGCTGATCCTCGCCCTTTCGCTCTCGGCGGTGTTGTTGGCCATTATGGGGGCGGCCCTCAAGTCGACCATCGACAGCTCGATCGGCGGACGGGGAGATGTCGAGCAGATGCGGGTCGTTCAGGGGGTGATCGCCATGGTGACCGACGACCTCAAGGGGGCGGCGGTCGTCGAGACGCTCGATACCTCGGGGGCGATGAAGCTTGCCGAGGCGGCGGCGGGTTTCAACGTCGACAGCATCGATACCGAAACACTCGGTGCGGCGGCGGGGGGAAGCGGAGCAGGGGGGGGCGGCACCGGCGATCAAGCTTCAAGTGCCTTTCCGCCACGGCGTGTGCTGGGAGTCCATGGGGGAATCGACTTTATCGAGATCGATGTCCTGCGCGAGAAGCCCCAACTCATGCTCGATGAGCAAGGAATGGTGGCCGCCACCGCGGCGCTGGGCGGAATCTACACGGTGCGTTACGCCCTGGGGCAAGGGGTCGCCACGCTCGGGACCCCCCACTCCGTCATCGAGAATCGCGACGACTCCGGCCTCGTCCGGCTGGAGATCAACCGCGACATGTATAACTGGGCCGAGCAAACCGGCAAGATCTCCGACGTCGTGGGAGAGCCGCTCCTGGTGGCAGCCGAAGTCGATCGGATCGAGTTCCGCTACTACGATGGCTTTGAATACTACGAATCTTGGGATCCCGGCATGCAGGGGCCGTGGCCAGTCGCCATCGAAATCCGCATGTGGTTTACCCATCTCGACAAAAATGGGGAAGTCGCCCGGCATCACGAGGAGCGTCCCTACATTATGACGGTGGCCCTTCCCATGGCCTGGAATCCGTCGGACCTGATGGTCCCTCCCACCGGAAGCATGGGAGGCTCGACGGGAGCACCCAGCGCGAGCAGTTCGGGGGGGACGCAATGACGCCACGATTCCGCTTTCTTCCCAGGACCTCGTGCGACTCCCGACGGGGGAGCTTGTTGCTTGCCGTCCTTGTCCTGCTGGTGCTGCTGACGATCGCGGGAACAGCCTTCTATCAATGGTCGTTCTCCGAATACAAGGCGACCCAGGTCAATCTGCGTCGGCTGCAAACACGACTCGCCGCCGAATCGGGCATCGAATACGCGCGGTTCTTTCTCGATCACGATCGCGATTGGCTTGTCGCCGAGGGGGGCACCGCCAACAATCCGATGCGAATGCAAGTCGCCCTGACCGAAGCCGACGGAAATCTCGACACTCGGGCCGCGTTTCGCGCGCGTTTCACCATCGTCTCACCCGCCCTCGACGCCAATGGCGACTTCGCCGGCCTGCGTCACGGCATCGAAAACGAGTCGGGACGCCTCAACCTCAACACCGTGCTCGTGGCCGACGCCCGCAACCCGGAGGCGAACCTGGGGCGGATGATCCTGATGTCGCTCCCCGGCATGACCGAGACGATGGCCGATTCGATCCTCGACTGGATGGACGACGACGACGAGGCGCGCGATTTCGGGGCCGAACGCGATTATTACTCCGGCCTGACTCCCCCTTACGAACCGCAAAACGGCCCGCTGGAGAGTATCGACCAGTTGCTGCTGATCCGCGACGTGCTGCCCGAACTCGTCTACGGGCTCGACCGGAATCGCAACTTCGTGGTCGACGAGACCGAGGCGATGGCGACCCAGTTTGCCACGGTCGACAATTCCTATGGCGACATGAACCGCGGTTGGGCCGCCTACATCACGCTCAAGAGTGCCGAACTCAACATCCGTCCGGATGGGACCCCTCGCATCGACCTCAACAACGAGGACCTCGAAGCGTTGCAAACCGAGCTGCTGACCATCTTCGACGAAGAGCAAACCAATTTTATCCTCGCCTACCGACAGGGGGGACCGTATGAGGAGGAGTCGAACGTCCGAAGCAATCGCGGTGGGGCCGAAGGGGGAGGGAGCGGCAGAGGACGAGGAGGTGGCGGGCGTGGCGGTGGAGGTGGACAAGGTGGCGGCGGACAGGGTGACGGTGGACAAGGGCAAGACGACGAGCAAGGGGGGGGAGCCAACGAGCGCGTCGTGTCGGCGGCCAATCTCAAGCTCGATCTGGAACAGAACGCCGCGGTTCAAATCGGCTCGATCCTCGACCTGATCGGTGTCCAAACGCGAGTCGTTCAAAAGGACCAAACCGAGCGGACGATTGTCGAGGCCGCCTTCCCCGACGATCCCGACACCTTGCGAACCGTGCTGCCAATCATGATGGAGAACCTGACCGCCAGCGGCCAACAGGTGATCCCTGGGCGGATCAACATCAACCAGGCCCCGCGGACCTTGCTCGAGGGGCTCAGCAACGCCATGCCGATGGTCTTCCCTCCCGAAGCGGTCCAGCAAATCCTGGCCTACCGGTCCACGGACCCTGGACTCGAACGCCCCGAGCAACTCTACGAAACCTGGATCCTGGCCGACGGGTACGTCACCCTCGACCAGATGAAACAGCTTATGCCCCTCATCACGAGCGGGGGAGACGTCTTCCGCGCCCAGGTGGTGGGGTACTATGAGGCCGATGGCCCCTTCTGCCGCCTGGAAGCCATTTTCGACGCGACCCAGGGGGTGATGCGGGTGGCGTCGGTCCGCGATTTGACCCCTTTGGGGGTCGGATTCAGCCTCGATCAGCTCGGAACAATGGCCCCGCCGGCGACCGGTTCGCCCTAGCGCGGGGTTTCAACTATAATCGAGTCAATTCCTCCCCGATCCGCCAGACTTCCCCCCCTCCCCCCATGGCCCACCAAATTGTCATCGACTGGGACGACGCCCAGGTCCGCGCGCTGGTTTTGGAGCGACGTGGCAGCGGTCTGCAAGTCGTTGCCGCCAAGGTGGCCCCGCTAGACGGAGACCAAGGGGCGGCCGCCCTGGTGCGTGCCCTGGAGCCGTTGGTGGCTCCTCACCGCGGCCCCAAGACCGAGACCCTGGTGGTGGTGGGAGGCCGTGACGTTCAGTTTCGCCTCTTGCGGCTTCCCCCGGCCCCGGTCGACGAACTCCCCGACATGGTGGCGCTCCGTTCGTCGGCTGAGTTTCCTATCGCCGACGAGCACGGAACGATCGACTTCTTTCCGTTCGAAGGGGCTGGGACCTCCAGCCAACTGGTGCTCGCCGCCCGGCTGGCGTCGAAGTCCGAAGAGACCATTCGCAAGGTCTGCCAGCAGCTTCACCTCCATCTTGCTCACATCGTCCCGCAGGGATCGGCGAGCGCATGGCTCTCTGTCCGCGAGCGTGCGGAGTGTAAGACGGGGGTCCATGTCGCCGCAAGCCTCCGCCAGGGAGAACTCGACCTGGTGGGAATCTACCAGGGGGCCGCGGCGGTCATTCGCAGTGTTCCCCTCCCTGGGGACCTCCGCATCGAGACCCTCACTCCGTTCGCCGTCCGCGAACTCCGCCGCACTCAAGCAGCCGTGGCCAGCGAACTGGGAGTCGACGGCATCGACTCGATTGTCTGGCATGTCGTCGGAGACAACGATGTCGAGTTGGTCACCAGTGTTGCGGGTAAGCTCGGCACGCCGGTCCATACCATCGACCTGCTGACAACCCGTGGGGTCGATGCGTCGGGAGTCGATTGGCCCGAGGGAGCTTCCGCGTTCACGGCGCTGATGGGGGTGGCACTAGCCGACGCCGAGCGATCGCAAGCGATCGATTTTCTCGCCCCCCGTCGCCGCATCGAAAAGCGGATCCCCGTGCGAATGGTCGCACTCGCCGGGACGGCCGCTGCCTTGCTGCTGCTAGCAGGGGGGTATTGGCTCTACAGCGGGGTCGCCAGCGTTCAACGCGAAACGGCGGAAATGACCCGCCAGATCAAGGAGTTTGAGACGCAAACAAAGGAACTCGACCTCGAAATCCAGCGTGCCCGCAAAGTGGAGACTTGGCTGCAGACCAACGTCAACTGGCTCGATGAACTCGATCGGATGGCGCTGGCCCAACGCCCCAAAACGGTGACTGACAAGACCTTCGATGCGAAATCGGACGTGATGCTCAAATCGATCGAGGCCCAGACCGCTCAAGCGGGGCGCGGCGGTGCCGGAGGGACGTTTGTCCTCAAGGGCGCGGCCGTGGCCGAGACCGCGGTTCGCGAACTCGACCAGCGGTTGCGGGACAAGGAGCACAATGTCACGGCAGGCTCTATTTTTCAGAACTCCGATAGCAGCAAATACGAGCACTCCTTCGGTACGACCGTCTCGGTCGGGCCAGAGAAGGGGAACGAACTCCGATGACAGCTCGCGAAAAGAAACTGCTAGCGATGGTTGGTTTGATCGTGCTCCTGTGGGGAGCCAATCTCCTGCGTGGGAAATACGTCGCGTGGAAGGATCGCGCCGTCGTGGCCCGCGATCAGGCATCTCAGGCCCTTAATCGGGCGGAGCTCGACTACCACCGCGCCACGTATGCCCGCAAGATGCTCCGCCAGTGGGAACAAAAGTCGCTCCCAAGTGATGCCAAGATGGCGGAAGCCGAGTATCGCAACTGGCTCATCGAACAGCTCCGCGCGGCAAAGCTATCCTACGAGTCTGTCAAGCCGACCGGCGGAGCCATGCAGGCACCGCGGACGGAATCCGATCATATTCGACTCGGCTTTGCCATTCAGGCCGAAGGGAAAATAGATGCCATTCTCACGTTCCTCGACCGCTTCTACCGCAGCGATCAGCTTCACAAGATTACCAAGCTTCACTTGACTCCCAAGAAGACTGGGGACAATGTCACCGCGTCGATCGACATCGAGGCCCTCGCGATCCAAGGGGTCGACCGCACCTCCGGGCTTGCGACTGGCGAGTCCGACCGTCTCGCCCACCCCTCGGCCAAAGACTACATCGAGCGGATCGGCGAGCGCAAGCTGTTTGCCGAGTATGTTCCCCCACGACCTCCCACTCCGCCGCCTGTGGCAAGAACCAGAGACAGAGATCCACGCCCACGGTCAACCCCGCCTCCGTTCGACGACTCGGAACGCGCCTTCTTCAATGCCACCGTTCAGGGAAAGGAAGAAGGGGCCCTGAGGGCATGGGTCAACGTCCGGACGACCGGTGAGTCGTTCCAGTTGGGGGCGGGTGACAAGTTCAAGATCGGCCAGCTCAAGGGGGAAGTTGCTAGCGTGACTTCCAGGGAGCTGGTCATCGACACCGACGAGGGGGTGCTCGCCATCAAGATCGGCGAATCGCTTCGTAGCGGCAAGAAGGTCTCCTCCAGGTCGAAGACCAACACCGGCGGTTGAACGCCTGGTCCCCCAGGCCAGTTTCTTGGTCCTGCAGTGGCTCGCTATCCTCCTGAGTGCTGGCAAGCGGCCCAGTGGCCGCGCGCCATGAGAAAAAACAGGGGGCGTCAGGCTTTCCGCTCAGAATTACTGGGGAGGGCTGGCGGACTTTTCCGATTATTCCGGTGGTGACGATTCGGCGGATCGTGCGTCCGCCGTGCGCTGCATTGGGCAGCGCGTCTCCAAACGAAACATTAGCAGCAGGCAAACGGCTCATGGAAGCGCCACGGTACCCATCGCAAGTTCGGCGACGTACGTTGCGACTGTGGATTCTCGCATTCGTCTCGCTCCTCGCGCCGGCTGGCATGGCGATCGCCCAAGCCCCTCAGCAGCGAGAGTTCACGCTGCAGCACGCCGACGTGGGTTCCGTCGCGCAAGAGGTCCGCACGGCTCTTGGCGAAGGCGTGGGGGCGGTTTTCCCCGATCAAGCAGGCCGTAAGCTCTATGTCCAGGCTCCCGAAACGCAGATGGCCCGGGTCGAGCAGCTTGTGGCGGCGCTCGATAAACCCGCGGCTCCCGCACAACAGGGGGCCGCTCCCGGTCACTACCTCAATGCCTATGCGATTCCCGCGGAGCGGGAAGCGGCCGCCAAGGGGTGGGCCACGACCTTCCAGTCGACCAACGGCTCCCGCGTCGCCTACGACGACCGCAACCGCCAGCTTCTGGTGATGGGGCCCGCCGAACTGCATACCTTCGTCAACCAGCATGTCATCGCTGCCCAAGCCATACCGGCGGCGGTTCAACCTCAGCAAGCTGGGCCTGCCGCTGCGACTTCGCAGCCAGCCAATCCAAACGCCCAGGTGGCCCCGGTCGACGATTCGCGATTCCAACTCCAGCACACCACAGCCGATGCGCTTCATGCTCGCGTGGCGCAACTGCTCGACCGCCCCCTTCCGTTGGCGGTCGACAACTCCGGCCAGTGGGCTTCGTTTCGTGCCGAACTCACGCCCAATTCGGGAGTGATGGTCGAGGTCCATCGGCCCACCGGCGAGGTCAGGCTTTCGGGTGCTCCTGCTCAAGTTGCCGGGTGGAAGAAAGTGCTCACCGCCATCGATGTTCCTCCCGCTTCGACCAACTCGGTCGCCCAACTCGCGACGACCACCCCGGTGACGGAGGCCCATATCCGCCGTGCTCTGCAAGTGGTTCAAGCGCAAGGAGGGACGAATCCCCCCCCTCAAGGGCAGGGACGCCTGGCAAGTCTGCTTTTTCAAGCGTCTGGCGGACAACTGGAGGCAACCCAGCCTCCGGCCAATCAGCCTGGTGCCGCAGTACAGCCAATCCTCCCGCCGCAGGAGGGGCAGCCCGCGGCCGACCAGCCGGCCGCTGAAGAGACGCAGTTTGGCGTGCTTGGTTCCGCGCTCAACGACGGTTCGCCGATGGGGCCCGTTGAGATTCAGTTCATCGAGGGGACCGACCTCATCTTGATCCGAGGGAGCAAGCGCGACGTCGAACGGGTGATGCAGATCATCAACAACATCGAGCGCGCCAGCGCCGAATCCGTGCCAGAGGTCGAGGTTTATCCCTTGCAGCATGTCAACAGTCGATCGATGGCGTCGCTGCTCGAGCGGGTCTATACGCAGGTCCTCACGGCCCGCACCGGCACGGTCAGCATCACTCCTCTGGGCAAACCCAACTCGCTGCTCCTGGTGGGCCGCCCGGAAAACGTGAAGACGGCCATCGAACTGATTCAGAAAATCGATTTGCCGGTGGAACCGACCAGCCGCTATCAGGTTTTTCCGCTGCAGTACGCCAGCGCGGTCGACGCGAAGGAGATGATCGACGCCTTTCTTGCAGACCAAGAGCAGGATGACGACGCCGCTCCCGCGGCACTCCCACCACGGGCCCTGGTGGTGGCCGACACGCGAACCAACTCCCTGGTCGTGAGCGCCAGCCCGCGCGAGCTGGCCGAGATCGAGACGATTCTGCGCCGCATCGATGCCAAGACCGCGGCCGCTGTCGACGAGGTCCGCATCTTCTCCATCCGGAACACCCTTGCCGCCGACCTGGCCGACGTGCTCAGTTCGGCCATCTTTGGTAATCCCCCAGGAGATACCCGAGGAGCCGAAACCTCGCCACGCGTCGCCGCACTCCAGCTCGTGACGATCGATCCGGCCAACAAGCAGATTCTGGAATCGGGCATCCTGTCGAACATCCGCATCACGCCGAATGTCCAGGCCAACACGCTGGTCGTGACCGCGCCCACGGAAACGATGGACCTGATCGCGGCGCTCATCCAGCAGCTCGATCGTGCGCCCGACGCCGTGGCGGAGATCAAGGTCTTCACCATCAAGAATGGCGACGCCCTAGCACTGGTCGAGATGTTGCGGACCTTGTTCGGCGGGGCCGAAGCCGGGGGCACTCCTTCCTTTGGGGCCGCCGAAAACATGCTGGTGCCGCTCACGTTCTCGGTCGATGCGCGGACCAATAGCATCATCGCCGCCGGAGCCGGCGAGGACCTGGCGGTGGCCCACGCGATCCTGCTCAAACTCGACGCGAGCGATGTCCGCCATCGACAAAACAAGGTCTACCGCCTGAAAAACTCGCCGGCGCTCGACGTGGCGACCGCGCTCAACAACCTGCTTCGCTCGGAGCGCGACGTCGAACTCTCGGCCGATATCAGGTTGAGCCCGTTCGAACAGATGGAACGGGAAGTGATCATCGTCCCCGAAGTCGTGAGCAACAGCCTGATCGTCAGCTCGACGGAGCGGTACTACAAGGAGATCGAGGAGTTGATCGACCAGCTCGACGAACGTCCCGCCATGGTGACGATCCAGGTGCTGATCGCCGAAGTCCGGCTCAACGACACCGACGAATTCGGCATGGAACTCGGCTTCCAGGACTCGATCCTGTTCGATCGCTCGGTGATCGACGACATCCAGACGATTACTCAAACGACACAAACTCAAACTCCGGGCGGCGCGATCGTATCGACCACGCAAGATAACATCATCAACCAGACCCTGGCTCCAGGCTTCAACTTCAACAACCAGCCGCTGGGGACCAACGCCAGCGGCGGAGGAAGAGCCGGCAATGTCGGGACGCAAGGCTTGTCCAACTTTGCCCTCAACCGGGTCAATCCCGAGCTCGGCTTCGGCGGCTTCGTCTTTTCGGCCAGTAGCAACAGCGTGAGTGCGTTGTTGCGGGCACTGCAAGAGAATCGCCGCCTCGAAGTCCTCAGCCGTCCGCAGATCACCGCCCTCGACAACCAGGAAGCGATCATTCGGGTCGGCCAGCGGGTGCCCCGCATCCAGACGACCAACATCACTCAGTTCGGCCAGAACAACTCGATTATCTACGAAGATGTCGGTATCAACATGATTGTCCGGCCACGGATCAGCCCCGATGGGATGGTCGTGATGGAGCTGCAAGCCGAGAAGTCCCAAGTCGGTTCCGAACAGGAGGGGATTCCCATCTTCACAGGCACCGACGGCAGCGTGATTCGCGCGCCGCGGATCGATCAAACAATCGCCTACTCGACCGTCGCCGCCGCCTCGGGGCAAACGATCGTCCTCAGCGGGCTCTTGACCAAGGCATCGTTCGACATCCATCGCCGTGTTCCACTGCTGGCCGACATTCCGCTGCTCGGCGACCTGTTCCGCTACGACAGTGTCACCGAAGAACGGACCGAACTGTTGATCATTCTCACACCCCGCGTGATTCGCAGCGAACTCGACGCGGAGATGATCAAACAGGTCGAATCGTCGCGGATGAGCTGGGTGCTGTGCGATGTGGTCAACATGCATGGCCCGAGCGGGCTGAAGAGCCGCTGCGACGACTGGTCGGCGGGCGAGGCTCCCTCGTACTATCCGACCGAAGTCCCTTGCGAGGAGGACTACCTCCCGGCGACGACTTACCCCGAGGGAGCGACTCCCGAGCCGACGCCGGCCCTGCAACTGGGACCAACCGCGACGATGCCGCGACAGGACAATTCCACGGTCGAACCGGCGTCGTTCGACACCCCACTGGGTGCTGTCAGCATGCCGCGCGCTCAATCGCCATCGCCCACACCGCTCCCCCCACCCCCTCCGCGACAGATGTGAGCAGAGGGTGGTTTGGCCTGTTGAAACGAATACGACCCTTTTCCCGCCAACTTGGTGCTTGTCCGATGTCCGACTCTGTAAAGCGAACCGGTCTGTTTGGCCTGATGCTCCTCGCCACCATGGCCCAAGTTGGCTGCCAATCGACGAGCAGCAAGCCGCTAGCCGCGGTCACCGAGATGACATTCCCCTGGGAAGGCAAGAAGGAACCGCGTAAGGCGCCCCCAGATCGCCTGGTGGGGACTTGGACCGAAGCCGTGCGCCACAACCCTCAAGTCGGCGCGGAGCGCGGGTTTGGTGGGCGGCTCTTCTTTTACGATCGCAATGGGACCGATCCCATTCGCGTCGAAGGGCAGCTCGTTGTTTATGCGTTCAACGAGAACGATCGGCTATCGACCGACCACCGTCCCACGCGGCGGTACGTTTTTCCACCGGAGCAGTTCGTCAAGCACCAGAGCGATTCGGAACTTGGTGTTTCCTACAGCTTTTGGCTTCCCTGGGATCAGGTGGGAGGTGAGCAAGCTGATGTGAGTTTGATTGCCCGCTTCGAGCCCCTCCAGGGGGGCGGGCTCGTTGTGGGCGATCAAACTCGCCATCGGCTCCCTGGCCGTTCCCCGACCTCCATTGCCAAAGCGGG
>CAZYQQ010000011.1:0-77508 GCA_964650265.1 uncultured Planctomycetaceae bacterium | reverse complement strand
GCCCCCTGGACGAACGCGGGGCGTCCGTTCAGGTGATTTCGAGTCTATGGCGGGCGGTGCCCAATTTCGACCAAGAAGTGGTAAGAAAGTGGAAAATCGCGCCGGGCAAGGGGTTTTTCAACGTATTTCGATCCTTCGGATCGTGGGGGGTGCTAGCCAGTTTTCCCTGCGAGCACGCTCGAAGTGGCCGGCCGCGTCTGCGCTGCGGACGATTTGGAAAATCGTCCCACAATCGAAACCTCTACCCGGCGGCGACGGCGACCGGATGCTCGACTTCTCCTGCGCCCATCGCGAAGTTGGCGAACTCGATCGAATAACGATCGTTGAACCATGCCGGGAGGTCGGCGAGCGCCTCCTTATCGAAGGCCACTGAGGTGTGGAGCGTATGGCCGACGACTCCCGCGCGGATCTCGCCATCCTCCACCAGCACTTCTCCCCCTTTGATGACCATCCGCGGCAGGGAGAACATGGTGGCCACATTCTCATCAGGATCGTAGAGGGTGAGATCGGCGTCGGCACCAGGGCCAAGGTGCCCCTTGTGGCGAAGGCCAAGCAGCCGTGCGGGGCCGGCCCGGGTGATGATGGCGATTTCACCGAGCGTGTACTGGCGATCGAGATCGGCCAGTTGCGTCCGCTCGTGGAGGGCGGCGGGACAGGTGGCGAGCACCTCTGCGCGGTAGGTGCGGTCCATCAGCAGGCGGATGATTTCGGGATAGGCGAGGAAGGAGCCGCCGTTGGGGTGGTCGGTGCTCATGACGACCCGCCACGGGTCGTCGACCATCAGATACCACTCCAGCCCGATCGCCCACTGGAGGGCATGGACCAGATTCTTGTTCTTGTAGCTGATCGGCATCACGCCGCAGCCCGATTCGACTTCGCTGTCGGCCGAATACCAGCGGTCGCCGTAGATGTTTCGTAGGTAGTAACCAAGGGGCCCATCGCCGGTCATGCTGGTCGTGTTGCCGAACATCACCTGACCCACGTCGACCGAGATATTGGGATGAGAGTTGACGTAGTCAACCAGCGGGGCGACCTGGCTTGCCAACGAGGTCTCTTCCCCCTCCCCTCCCCCATAACTATGGAACTGAATGTGGGTCAGATGGGCGCGATACCCCTCGAGCGCCTCCATCGTGGCGAAGGTCGTCCGCCAGTTGCCCGGCATGCCAAGGGCGTTGCAATGGATGTGGGCCGGGTGGGGCAAGCCGAGGCGATTGGCGGCGCGGACCAGGTGGGTGATGATCTGCCGCGGCGTGACGCCAAAGTGGGGGACTCTCTCCTCCAGCCCCATCGGGTGCCCCCCCTGCCCTTGTTTCCAAGTCTCCACCCCTCCAGGGTTGACAAGTTTTGGGGCATAGGCCGAGGTTGCCGTGAGGAGCCAGGCGAGAAACGCCTCGACCCGGTCGTCGTTTCCGGCGGCGATTTGCTCCATCAGATAGTGATTATTGCCGACGAGGGCAAAAAAACCTTTGTCGATCGAGGGGGTGTCGGCCAGCTCTTGATGCGCCTGCCGGGCCCCCAGCGGGGAGATCGCCGCGTCGAACGCCGTGGTGTAGCCGAGCCCGGCGTACTTGTAGGCGGTGGCAAACGTCGAGGGAACGCTCCCCAGTGTGCCGCTCCGCCGACCTTTTGCCCGATGGAGGACCTCATTCGGATCGCGGGTCTGGTCGCAGCGGAGCTTACGGCCGGCGTTGACCTTCGAGCCGGCAATGTGGCAGTGCATGTCGACACCACCGGGTAGGACGACTAAACCTCGTGCGTCGATCGTCTGTGTTGCCTTGACATGGGGATCCGTCGGCGGAGCGACGATCCTGCTGCCAGATATCCATAAATCGACAACGTCGCCATCGATTCCGTTGGCGGGATCGTAGACTTTGGCTCCGGTGATGCGTATGGTACGTTCCATAGCCCTAAATTAACGCTCACTGAAGCCCTAAGCTAGGGTTTGCTGCGTGCGCAGAGAAAAGACCGCCGGCTGGTATGCCCCAACCGGCGGCCAAGTGGAATCAAAGGAGTTCTCGAAGCACTAATCTTCGAGATCAATCGTGCGGCTCTCAGTGTGCCGCACGACAACATCGCCTTCGATGTAGGTGACAGTCGTCGTGGAATGGAAAACCTTCAGGACATCGAGGATTTCATGGACTGAAGGTTTGATGAATCCGACCATCGCGACGGCCTGCTGCGTTTGTCCCCCCTCGTCTCGTGCTTTTTGCATTGCGACTTGGACACCATAATCAATCCACGGCTTGAGCACGTCGACAAAACGTGCTGTCTCGATATGGCTTGCGGAAACCAGAGGGCGATCGAGATCTCCTAGAGGTCCCTCCATAACAGGGCGCGATTCCGCGAGTAGCTTCTCGCCAATCTCTGGCAAAAGGCTAAGCACTAGCACATGCTTCCCCAGGGCCGCATTCGGAGCAATCCGATCACTACCGCCGAGTTGAGCAGGGAGTGCGTAGGAAAAGAGTTCACCACCAGTAACCGACGTCACCTCGGGTTTGGGAATGGTGATCGACTCGACTTCGACTGGATTCATGCGATGGGCAATATCGAGCGCCTGCTGTGCCACGGAAAAATACTCGGCAGCCCCTTGCTTAACGAGCATCGGGTCATCGATACCGTACAGCAGCGCGAGGGTGGGAAGCGGGAGATCGTGAGGTGCCTCGGGCATATGGTCGCACCACCTTCTGGCCTGCGGCGATGCCGTCAGGATGAGGGCCCCTTGGCCATTTGCCGCGGCCGGCAGGAATTGCTCACGGTTGGCCCGGTCGAGGCGATTCAGTAGCGGGACGATTTCCTCGCGAACCCGCTCGTAGTTTTCCCAGTCTTCCACCGATGTGGTTGTCTGCGCGATCGATTCGAGATGGACGTGGATACGTCGGAGCCACGAAGTGAAGCGATCGTAGCCATCGACCGATTGTTTGCCCCGGGAAACGAACCACGCGAGCGAGTCGCTACCGACGTGGTCGATTAGCGTCAGCGGTTTCGATCCGTCGACAGTGGGGGGGAGTTTGGCCCAATTGTAGGAGATCGATTCGTACCCCCGGTCTGTCATGAAGCTAGCGAAGACCACCGTGCTGGCGTCGGGCAGGTAGGCAATCAATTCGGAAGTCAGCTCGTCGATATCCTTCTCAATGGCCTCTTTGCGCAAGGGATCGAGTTCCGAGAGGGAGAGTAGGCCCTTGAGGGTCACGGAGAGATCTCGAAGACTCCGTTCGTTCGAACTCAGGGTCTTCATCATGTCGCCCCCAAAATAGCCGAGCGAAACGATCTCTTTGTCGGCATACGGTGCCAATCGCTGGAATTCATCCGTCTCGACGAGCCGTTTGCCAGAATGGGCCTTGGTAAAGTGCTCGATCGAGGGACCGACCGAAAGGACGAAGAAATCGTCAACCCTGCCAACCGCGATTACAACTTGCTTGTCGTAGAGAACTTCGCGCAACAGAGCGTAAAGCTCGGGATTGTCAACCATGTCCGACTCAATCTGCCCCCACGGAAGCAGGTCCCCCGTTAACGTGAGGGTCAGCAGGTCGACGGTTCCACTCGTCTCTCGTTCGATCGACTCCGCGAGGTCGATTTGCTGCTGCGGTGGAATGTTGTCGAGATGTTCCTCAAGTATGTCGAGTACGCCCGTGGCTTGCTCCTCATTAACGATCCGGCCAGCCAGTACGAACGTTGGCACATCGAGATCATTTGATCGCGTCTTGAGGAACTCCTGCATACGCGCGTTGAGAATCTCTTCGACATCGGGTTCTGGACTCTCCAGGTTGCGCATCATTTCGGCCTGTGCCTGGTTCATCTCCGAGTTGAAGTCCATCAGCAGTTCGAGCACCGTGGCGAACTTCTTGTCGCCGTAGAGCACCACTTCTTCAGAGCCTGCGTCGCGAAGCAGCCCCAAGATGGCTCGCCCTTCCGGTCCCTGCACCCAGTCGCGGACATGCAGCAACCGTTCGTCTTGGGGAAACTGCCACTGGGTAATGACCTGGTTGACACCGATGTTTACGATTGGAATGTTGACGAATTTCTTCCAGGCCTTGGTCTCGGTCATCTGGGTGATTTGCTGGCGATTCTTGAGCATCGCGACATAAAACGCCGCGTCGGCCGGCACAACGCTCAGCGACCTCGCATGGCCGGTCAACTCGGCCGCCACGGTTCGAGGAGTTCCCATCCCAAGGATAACGGCCACGGTTAGCATGGCGGCAATCGCCCTCTGGGGGGCGCCGCAAAAACGAACTCGGCGGGTCGATTCTGTAGCCATCAAAGGACTCCGGACTTTAGTGTTTAGGGTTCTGAGTGTTTAGGGTTCTGGGAGGGCATGATCGGAGATTGCCCCCGGGTCAAGCCACCTATCTTGGTTTTGGGGCGGCCATTTGGCCAGTCCCGTGAAGCCGGCAGCTTGTCGCTCTATATTTACATTTACCCCATCTGGCAAGCACAAGTTTCGGCCCCTCCGCAGGGCCTTTGTCCGTCGAATTTGTCCGCTTGCGACGGGGTTTTCCGAGTTTCCCCGGTCTCTGGGTCGAGCATCTCCAAGCGAAACCCAGGTTCGCCTCTTCGAGACAGCCGTCGGACTCCCCATGCCAAAGGCAGTCCTAAAGCATCGCCTGGCGTTTCCGCAGCACCCACTCGAGCGTCAGGCAGCCAGTGATCGCCATCAATATCCACCACTGGTTCCACAGCTCCATGGGAGGAAGTGCCTGGCGAATGGCCCGACTTCCCTTGGGCAAATCCCCCGCTAGTGTCGTGGCCTCCTTGGCCGTGTAAAACTTGCCATAGGTATCTTTTGCCAAGGCGCGGAGTTCGTCTTCGTTCATCGTCGCGTCGGCAAGTTCCCCTGGCGGAGCCGTGACTTCGAAATCGACGACTTCCGGAGGAGGGGTGAGTTGCGGCTCCCCCAGTCGCACACGATAGTTTCCCGGGGGAAGTTCGGACGCGGTGGCATGGAGAACATGGGGGGCAAGCCGGCTCGCCGTCAATGGAATTCGCCGCGGGGGCTGGCCCTCGGCCTCCAGAATCAATTCAGGGGAAGTTGCGCTCGCCACGGTTCCCATGTCGTGAAGTCGAACTTGCACCCGCACTGGTTGTCCGAGGTCGAAGCGAGTCTGTTCGACGAGAATACGCGCCCCTTGCTCGTCGCTCGAAATCTTCGAACGCGCCAGATGACGGAGTGACTGACCCCAGTAGCGTGCAAACCACGCGTCGCCAACGCGATAACGCCACCGCCAGGTCGAATCGACCCCATGGTAGAGCACCCGCCCCGAGCCGACGTATTGGAGGCAAAAGAGGGGAAGGGGCCGGCCCTCCGCCGTTCGGGCGCGCGGATGGACGGCCAACACCTGCGCGGCAGGTTTCACTTGCTGAATGTCGCTATACCAGTACTGATCGGGAAGCGAGTTCCAGACGGCGGCCGATTCCGCCGCTGTCGAACCAAGTTGCATGGGAGCCCACTGTTGGCCCAGGGAGGTGAGTTCAATCTGAAACCCGCTGTCGATGACGCCCCTCGAGGAGCTTGCCGAACTGGGATCGATGGGAGCCAGGTTGAAGATTTCCGTTATGCCGCGATATTGCGCGGGAAAATAGCGCGGTCCCGCGACAAGCACGAGTCCGCCGCCGCGCCGGACGACGAGATGCTCGATACTTTGCCACCATCGTGGCGGCAACAGACGAGGGTCGAGATCGATGAGCACAACCACATCGAATTCCTCGATTTCCTCGGTCTTGAGCGGGAGCTGACCGAGCGCCGTGGCTTCTTGCGAGGGATGCTCGACATCGGCCTCCTGCAGGAACGTCGAAAGCTCGAAAGTCGAGTCGCGAGACAACAGCGCGTGTAGATACCGATACTCGTAGTTCGGATAGCCCGCCGCCACAAGGACTCGAAGTTTCTCATCGCGGATATCGATGGTGTGCTCGAGCCGATTGTTGGTTACATTCTGTTCCCCATCGAGACTGGCCACTTCTATTCTGTACGTGACTTTGCCAGGCCGCTCGGGTCGCACAAGCATTTGCACCCCGCGGCTCTCGTTGGCACCAATCTCGACGGGCTTCTCGGCCACAGTCTCGCCCGTTGCCTTGTCGATCACTTTGAGGGAGACCGTTTGGGCGTCGACTCCGCGACTCGTCAGGGTCGCCTCGATCGCGACCAGGTCGCCGGAAAGGGCCAGCTCGTCGGCAAGCAGGTCCGACAAGGCAAGGTCGGCCGGAGCGCGAGTCGATCCGAGCCCGACGACAAAGAGGGGAACCCCTTGACGCCGCGCCGCAATGCGGGCTTCGTCGAGTGAGCGACCGGCCGTGGTGCGACCGTCGGTGAGCAGGACGACTGCGGCGGGTGGGCCGTCCTCCCCGGCTTCGATTGCCGTCTGAATCGCATCCCCCAGGCGTGAACGGCCCGCGAGTGGGCCGTCGCTAGTCAATTGAGAAATGGCCGTTGCGAGACTCTCCCCATCCACGGCTTCCACCATGGTTGTCCCATCGGCGGCCGCGGCGACTTGCAGCTCATAGTCGCGCTGCCATTTGTTGAGCAGCGCCCCATCATCGGATAGCAAAACTTGGAGGGCCGCTTCGAGCCGAGTCTGGTCATGTTCCTCCGCTGGGAGGCCCATACTGGCGGAGGTGTCGACCACTAATTGGAGGCGTGGCAGTCCCTGTTCGCTCGAAGTCAGAAGGATCTCCGAGAGCATTAGCAAGACGAGTCCGATCGTGGTCAACCGTAGAATCGCGAGCAGGCCACGGTAGATGGGCCCCGCGGGTGAAGTCTCGCGGACATAGAGTGCCGTCACAAGCATCACGACCAGGACGATGAAGAGGAGGGTGAACCACGGAGTCCATGTCCATCGTGTCTGGAGATCCCACACGGTCTCGAGAGCCGAGCTGCTCGACTCTTGTGCGACGGGGAGCGCGGCGAGAGCTGACGAGTTCATGCGGTTCCCCTTCCAAACCACCAGGCGAGCACCGATTCGAGCAGAAGCAAGCCAAGCACGGCGTGCAACAACCAGCGATGGAGCGGGGTTGAGCTGGCGAGCCCCCCCTGCCCGATTCCGCTAGCGGAATAATCTCGGCGCAGCTTGATCGCCGCATGGAGTTGCTCGATATCGACCCGCGCGAGATCGCTCTCCCTCGGATCGACGTTGACGGATTCCATGGCCAGCGGGACGTCGCCGGTGGTCGACCGTGCAGTATAAATGCCGGGCAAATCGACGGAAGCATAGTTCCAGCGGGCCTGGGCCCCCTCCCGTTCGACAGGAACCGTATCGATACGGCTGTCTGGTCGGACGATGGCCACAGTCGGTTCGGCCCAATACGAAGGGAGCTCGCCACCGATCGCCTCTCCCACTTGTAGCGACACCTGGTTTCGCGCCACGGGTGAGGTATAGGCGACCAGCTCCCGAACGATAGGAAGAAAGCTGGGCCACGCGGGAAGCAATGTCCAAGGCTGTCGGGTGGTGGGGTCGACGGTGTCGAGCGAAGCCGCTGTGGCTACCAAGGCGACGACTCCTTTCCCGAAGGTTTGAGTGACGAGGAGGGGATCGCCGCTGGCCGTGGCGAATGCGACTTTCGCCCCCTGTTGGGTGTGGGGAGTCAGGCTTAGATAGGTTGTAATCGGGGTCGTCAGGAGACCGGCGCGTTCGCGCCCTCGGAAAGCGGCGACTATGGGGTGCTGATAATCGAGTGGGTCGATACCCGTCGCTTCATTCGTCACGACTGACCCGATTGTGGCTGGCAAAAGCGCGCGATCTTGGTCCATGGATCCGAACTCAGACGGTTGGAGTGCCCCCCTTTGGACTTGAGGACGCAAATCGGGCTTGGAAACGAACGCTTCGTTATAGGCCTCGGCGAGTACGCGATCGCCCAGAAACACAACGAGTCCCCCTCCCTGGTCGACGTAGTGCGAAAGCAGCGCCACCTCGGCAGGGGTGAATCGGGTGACGTTGCAGACAAAGACGCATTGATAATCGGCCAGAGTCAGTTCCGACAGCGCCCCCTCCCCCACGACGACCGGTTCCAGTGGGGAGGTCGGCTCGCCGCTCGGATTGAGAGCCCTGGCGATGTAACGGGCAGCCCGCGGCTCCCCTTCGACGCAGAGAATTCGCACGCGCTCCGGGACCTTAAGGGCAAGGTAGGCCTGGTCGTCGGCCGGTAGCGAATCTCCGGCGGTCCGGACACTCACGGAATGCCAGTCGGCTGCATGGAAGGGGATTTCGAAGGAGAGCGTCGTTCCCTGTTCCGGTGCGAGAGACGTCGTCTGTTCGTCAATCGCCCGCCCGTTCACTAACAGTTGGACCGAGACCTCCTCCATGGGCGATCGGGAGTGATTCGTTACCAACGTGTCGACTTGCACCGGAGCGGACGTGGTGGCAAAAGCCCCCGCCACAGCTAATTGCGAGATCGAGACATTCGCCACCTCGGGCACGCCAACATCGATGGCGACAACCTCGCTCCTCTTGCCAATGGATGCCAGTTGTTGAGCCACCCGAGAATCGACGGGAGTTGCCGTCGCGTCGACGACGGCCATGTTCCAGGGATGTTTTGTCAAGTCGGTGAAAACGATGACTTCATGTCGTTCGATGTCGCGATTGTCATGGGTGGCCTCTGTCAGTATTTGCTCAATGAGTTCCAAAGTCTCCGGAAGTCGTGCGCCACCCGATGAGACACGGAGATTTTGGACCGCGCGTCGAACACGATCGCGATCGGAGGTCGGGCGTGCGATGACTGCCTGGGGGGACTGGCCCATTGTGCAGACCGAGTAGACCCCTCCCGAGGGAGTGCCGTCGAGCAGCTCATCGGCTAGTTCCTGAGCGCGGGCGAACCGAGATTGGTCGTTGATTTCGTATTGCATCGACATCGAGGTGTCGAATACGAGCAGGCGGTGAACCTTGGGGCCAGCCCCAAGCAGTTGCCAACCGCTCAGGAATGGTTTTGCGGCCGCCAGCACCACAAACAAGATGACGAGTGTGCGAAGTGCGAGCAAGATCCATTGCTGCAACCTGAGTTTGCGGGCATTCCGCTTGATGGCCTCGCGCAGAAATTCCATCGCCGCCCAGGGCGTATCGCGATGGACATGTCGCATCCAGAGGTGAATCAGAATCGGTGCAGCCGCGGCCGCAAGCCATCCGAGGATGGCAACGTTCACGAAACCGAAGGCTAGCGGAGACGGGGCAAACAAGACGTTAATCTGGGAGGAATCCTTTCATCGACTTAGGCGTTTTGATTCTGCGGGACCGGTGCGAGACGGAGGAGGGGGCCTCATAACAGGATAGGAAGTCCATCGACGAAGGCTAGCGGATACGTCGTTGCCGCCGGGCAAAGTAGCTCGTCAGAACGACATCCAGGGGCTGGTCCGTTCGAACCAGGAGATAATCGGCCTGTTGGGACAGACACCCGGTTCGGACCTTTGTGGTGAACCGTTCGATCTCCTGTTGGTAGGCTTTGCGCAATTGGGCAGGCTCGATCAACAAGTCGCCCAGGCCCTCGAGCCCTTTGAACAAGGTTGCATGCTGAAACGGGAAATCGAGTTCTGCTGGATCGAGTACCTGGACGACAACAACGTCGTGTCGACGATGCCGAAAATGCTTGAGGCCAGCCAGCATCGTCTCGGCATCGTCAAACAGATCGGAGATGATGAATACGATCCCCCGCCGGGTGAATCGCTCCGCCAACTCATGAAAGATCGGCCCGGTGCTTGTCTTGCGAATCGGCTCGCATTGTTGCATCGCATGAACGACTTGCTGCAAGTGCGTTCCGCTCGAGCCGGGCCGGATCCAATGGCGGACTTGATCGTCAAACGTGACCATTCCCACGCTGTCCTGTTGACGAACGACGAGGTAGGCGATGGCCGCTGTCGCACACTGCGCGTACTCAAGCTTTGAAAGCGGTGCCGCCGCGCTCTGATAGCGCATGCTCTCGCTCGTATCGAGCACGAGGTACGAAATGAGATTCGTCTCCTCCTCATACTGTTTGAGATAGACCTTGTCGGTCTTGCCGAAGACTTTCCAATCGACATACCGCAGGTCGTCTCCGGGGGCGTACTCTCGATGCTCGGCAAACTCGACTGAAAACCCTTGATACGGACTCCGGTGGAGCCCGCTCACATAACCCTCGACGATGCGGGTTGCACGGAGGTGAAGCCCGTCAAGGTTTGCTAAGGTCGCAGGGTCGAGAAAGTTGACGGCGGAATTCGGCATCTATCTTTAGGCAGTCTCAGATGACAGGTGTGGTTACTTCACGATACCAGTTTCGGCTTCGTTGAGCGATACGCCCGACTACGACGACCCTCTTTCGTCGCGGGCTTTTTGGGCCAAATGCCGCTGCAATTGGGACGATTGAAATCGCGCAAGGGCCCCTCCAGCGATTCCAAGCACCCAACCACTCGACGCCAGGGCGATCAGTATCAGCCACCACGGATAGCTCTTGGGGGCAAAAATCGTTGCCCGGAGATAGAGAACAAAGGCCATGAGGATCCCGAAGGCAATCAAGACGATGCCGATACCCATCAAGACCGGCTGTTGTTCCGTTAGGTCGTTCCCCGTTGACCGCCACGAGGTGGGAGTCGGCGTCGAAGTGCCATACAGGGCCGGTCCGAAAAAGAAGCAACCGGCGGCACTCAGCGCGAGCAGGTTGTTGGGGCGGCCCAGCAGCACCCATGTTGCCAGCGGCAGGGAACACCCGGCTGTCAACAGAAAGAGCGATCTGGTTGTCCAACGGAACATGCGATTGCCTGGTGGATGGAATGGCTGGGAGTAGGCGAAATCCCGCCAAGACTTGTTTCCCCCGGATAGTGTAACCGAGATGCTTCAGTTACACTAAAGCTTTACAGGCAACACACTTACGGACCGCGAAAATGCTTCGTTACTGGACCGCCGGTGAATCGCACGGGCAGACTCTCATTGCCTTGGTGGACGGATTTCCCGCTGGTGTGACACTCGACCCGGCACCGATCAATGTCGAGTTGCAGCGCCGCCAGGGGGGGTATGGTCGTGGAGGCAGGCAGCGGATCGAAACCGACGAGGTCCAGATCCGGACCGGTATTTGGCACCACGTGACCCTCGGCAGTCCGATCGTACTCGAGGTGGTGAATCGCGACTACAAGCTCGAGCGATTGGAAGATCTCCCTCGCCCGCGGCCGGGGCATGCCGACCTGACCGGATCGCTCAAATATCTTGGCTCGATTCGAGGAGTGCTCGAACGATCGAGTGCCCGGGAGACGGCGGTACGGGTGGCGGCCGGGGCCTTGGCGAAGCAGTTGCTCGAGTCGTTCGGCATTCGTGCTCTTGGCTATGTGGTCGAGTTGGGGGGGATTAGGCTCAGCGTCCCCCAAGGAGACTTTGCGACGCTGCGAGGTCTGCGCGATGCGAGTGAGATCTACTGTCTCGATCCGAATCGGGATTCCGAGGTCAAGAGACTGATTGACCAATCACAAAAAGCGGGTGACACCCTTGGCGGGGTGATTGAGGTGCAGGTGACCGGGCTTCCCTTTGGTCTGGGAACACATGCCCAATGGGACCGCAAGCTCGACGGACGACTGGCTCAGGCCGTGATGGCAGTCCAGGCGATCAAAGGGGTCGAAATCGGCATGGGATTCGAAGCCGCGCGGCTGCCAGGTTCCAAGGTCCATGATCCCATTCATTACGATGCGTCCCAAAGAGAGCAGTCCCATCTGGGCTATGTGCGGCCGTCGAACAACGCGGGGGGCCTCGAAGGGGGGATGACCAATGGCATGCCCTTGGTCATCAGAGCGGCCAAGAAGCCGATTAGCACACTCGCCAAGCCGCTCGAGTCGATCAACCTCACCACCAAGGAGCCCGAATCGGCGAGCTACGAACGGAGCGACGTCTGTGCGGTACCGGCGGCGAGTGTCATTATCGAAAATGTCGTCGCTTTTGAGATAGCCTGCGCGTTGGTCGACAAGTTCGGCGGTGATAGTCTCGCCGAAATGCTCGCGCGATACGAGCTTTATCAACAGATGGCCCGCGAGCGATAGGAACTCATTGAGTCTCCTCGGCTCCCACCATCATGGCTTCGCGAGTGACGTTGGGAAAATCGCGCAGTTCGGTCAGTTGTTTTTGCAGAATGCGTCGTACTTCGAGCACCGACTGAGGGTGGCGATGCACCGACATGTGATCCGCCGTCACGAAGATCTGCGACTCAAGCCTTGGCAAGCCTTCGAGCGATGCGCTCTCCAGTGACACGACGCCATCCCCTTCGGTGCTGAAGTAGGCTGCAAACCCGTCACGGTTCTGCTTTCCGACAACATTGTGGTAGTGTACCCAGGGAGCTGGCTCGGCATCGAGCAATTGCGTGAGCAGTTCGGAGTCGGGATCGAGCGAGTCGATGCTCGTGGCCATGCGAAGGGGCGAGTGGGGACGGAAGTAATCGAGGTTTCGCGCAAGTAGTTCCTGCCGCCCCTGAACAAGTTGCATGGGCATGCGGATCAATTTACGGCCAACCCACCCTGTCACGTCGTTCGCAAAGTGGCTCCCACGGTGGGGCGTACCCAATGTGATCACACGCCGTATGGAGGGATTGGGGTCGAAGAAGAAAGCCGATTGCAAACGTCCCTTGAGTTCATCGTCTGCGTCGAGTCGCTCAAAGGGCTGATCGCTCATCGATTGCCAGAGCACCTCGCCTCCCTCGACGCTTTGCATCCGTGACACGAGTCCCCCCATGCTATGCCCCACGAGCACCATTTGATCGAGAGCGGGACGAGCCCGCTGCGGGTCGACTGACTTGCGCATCTCTGCCAGGTCGGAGCGCATTTGGGCGGCGCTCATCCAGAATGGCTGCCCTGTGGGGTAAAGGTAGAACCAAAACTGGTAGTGCTGGCGGATGTATGGATCGCTACGGAGATCGTTGTACATTTCCATCCAAGTGACCGGGCTCGACCAGAGCCCATGGACCATCACGACCGGCATTTTTTGCGGGTCGAAGGGCTCGACCATGTAGAGCCCCTGCAATTGCTTCACCCCTTCGGGGTTGAAGAGACCTCTAGTGGAGACGCTTTCGACATCGAACTCCGGCTGGTTGAGAAAATAGGCCAGGGGCGTGCTGAGGTCCGACTCGAGCGGGACATCCCTCCCCGCCACTCGGAGTGCCTGGCGATCGAGTGGATCGTGGAGTTCCAAGACGAAATGAGGTGCCGAACCCCGCTTTGATGAGAAATCGACCCGCAAGAATGCTGTCAGGGGGAAGGTCAACTTGGGTGGGTAATACTTTTCGGCAACATGCTCTCCATCATGGGGCCTCCGCCGCGCAATGAGCGGCACGCCGAGACCATAGGTATGGTAGTGGTTCTGGAGTCCCACCAACTTATAATCGCTGACGAAGTGAACATCTTCAAAGTCTTCGTCGTGCCAGCCGCTGCTATGAAGCTCGATGTCGAATGAACAAAGGTGGGACATGGTGACGATCGAACGGCACGGCCCGGGGCGAAGCTCACCCTGTTTTTGCACGATGCGGAGGAGTTCTTCCAACGATTGGTTATAGAGGTCGCATGCCCCTCGGAATTGGGGATCGTAAGGGTTGTAGGCAAGTGTATTCCCCGCATCGAACAAATAACGATAGGCGTGCAACAGCGACGTACTGTAATAACCGAGACATTGGTCCTTCTGGAGAAGTTCCGCCCGCCGCCCCGCCACGTAGGCAAGTTCGGCGATTGCGTACTGGATGTCACCATCCGGAGTCTGCTGTTGCTGCTCCATCAATCGCTGCAGGGCGACTGAGGGTTCGGATCGGAACGTGGATGTCAGGTCGTATCGGCGCAGGATTTGTTCTGTCCGTGGCGACGGCTTAGGGCCATCCTTGGCCAGCAGGTCGAGGGTTTGAGTCAAGGGGTTGTGGGGAGTCGTCCGAACAGAGACCCATTCGCTGCGACTTGCGCAGCCCGACAGCGTCAAGGCCACGAGCGCTACCCAGAAGATGCGCCACGATGCCTTGGAGGTGCGATGACAAACAGATTGAGACGAGGTCGGCGACATGCGCTCGAGAAACACAACCGGCACACAGAGAGGAAGACATCAAGCGAAAGGAGACGCGCAAGATCCCCCTGCTGCGCATCGACAGGTGGGGATATTAGGAGGCCGCGCTGGCGAGGTCAACAGAGAGCGACCTTGTGGAAGATATCGAGATCTCGCTGGCTTGCTAGCAAAGCTCAAGGGGCCACGGGGTGAGCAATTCGACCCCTGTCGGCGTGACGACGTAATTCTGTTCGAGGCGGATTCCCGCGTTCAGGTCTGGGTGGTAGAGGCCCGGTTCGACGGTGAAGAAATCTCCCTCGGCAAAAGTATCGTCCCAATGGGGATTGAGATGAGGACCCTCATGAGGAGCCAGTCCCACGCCATGCCCAAGATGGTGATTGAACAGCCACGGTTCCGCTGACGATAGCTGCTCCTTTACGGTCGCGAACAACCCAGCGCACGAGACACCGGGGCGGACCGTCGCTTCGACTAGCGGAAAAATGCTGGCAAGGCGATGCCACGCCGCGGATTGAGGATCCGTAGGACTCGTCACCGAGAGTGTGCGGGCGTTGTCCGAATAATAGCCGCGGAATCCCACGCCGAGATCGAGAATATAGAGTTCTCCCGCCTGGGCCGCGCGATCTCGAGGAGGCCCTCCCCGAGAACCGCATTGAAAATCCTGCCCAAAATAGGTAAGCGGCTCCCCCAGTTCGGCAACCGCCGTCCGGTGCAATTCGCTGTAGAGATCCAATTCGTTAACGCCTGGGACGACCATTTCCCGAGCCCGCTCGTACATTTTTTGGTTGGCCCTGTTGGCTTGTGATAGCAGAGCCAGCTCATCGGGATATTTTTGACGTCGCAGTGTAAACAGAGTTGGTTCTAGATCGACCAGCTCGCAACGATGGTCGGCGGTCAAATACTGAGAGTGCTTGGAGAACTCGGTCGCCATTCGCTTCGGAAGCCGAGGGATGGTTGCCAATAGCGCGAGGGTACTGGCCTTCCGCTGGTCGTCTCGCATGGTCGACAACCATTTTGCGTCGTACCCGGCGGTCCGAGTGGCAGAATGGGGTATTTCCAATTTTCGTGCTGGCAAGACCAGCGTGACGTCCCCCTGGGCATCGATTGCGGCCATGACCTCCATCAGGGGACCGACGTAGGCTCCGGTCAGCCATTGCACCGATTCGCTCCGGGTGAGGATGGCCAGTTCGACGTCGAGCCGGTGGAGTTCGTCGACCAAGGTCTGTTGACGTTGGCGGCAACTCTGCTCGCAAAAGTAGGGGATTTTCATGGAAGGAATTACCGCTTGAGGTGGGCGCCGATTCGAGTCGGAGGAACTCGGCTAGGCTACCCGATAGCCCGCTGGCGTCGAAGCGGGGTCTAGCAACTTCTCGTCTCGGAATGGGACAAAAAGTCCCAAATCGAGACTCCACGTTGCATCCGTGAAGCTCGGGACGGGATCCCTGAGCAAGATTTACTCCTTGAATTATCGGTCATTTTGGCCAAACACGAGAAGGCAAGGGGAATGGCACATCGATTGCAAAAGACTCTGGCCAGAAAGCGAGTTGTCGCACTTGTAGATTCGCCACCATCCCGTTGGTGATTCCCTGACGTTTGGAACTTAGGAGCATTGAAATGCTAGTACTCAGCAGGAAAGCTGGCCAAAAGATACACATTGGCGACGAAATCGTCGTCGAGGTGCGCCGAATCGCCGGAAATCGTGTGACGATCGCCCTCGAGGCGCCCCGCCACTTGCGGATTCTACGCGGCGAACTCCAAGAAGCGGCCCAAGAATTCGAAGTCGCGTTCGACGATCTTGCCGAGACGCCCGAACTCGCTCAGCCTTCCTACGTACCCGCGGGATTTGATTTGCAGTTCACGGGCTCTGCCCACGCAACTCATTAAGGCGCTGCGACGTGGCGGCTGCACAGTCCATCTTTCCATCTTTGCCGGGACCCTAGCGGTCGCCTGCTAGATTTGGCCCGTTGGGGAGCAGGCGGCCGCCGGTCCTGTCAGCTCTATTCGGGTCGGGCCTTCCTTCACGGCACTCGCCATGTTTCTCGGGGCTCCTATGTCGAAGGGAGCCGAGAAGGTAGCCTTGTGGAATGTCTCATCATGTCCTGCTGGGTTGTGGCTATTTGGGTATGCGGATTGGCAGGCTCTGGGTTGCCAATGGAGACACCGTCGCTGTTCTGACTCGATCTCCCCAGCGAGTCGAAGAATTGCGGCAGGCGGGCTTTCTGCCAACCGTAGGGGACGTCACCCAGCCCGAATCCTTGGTCGGTCTTTTCCGGGGCCACCCTTATCCTGCTAGCCTGGTTTATGCGGTCGGCTACGACCATTCGCAAGTGGCGACCATCGGCGACGTCTATGCGAAGGGGCTTGCTTCGGTGCTGCAGGTTGCCAGCGCTCAACTTGAGCAGGTGATTTACGTCAGCACGACTGGAGTTTACGGAGATGCCGCTGGCCAGTGGGTCGACGAAACGACGCCACTAAGCCCCACGCGGCCTGGCGGGTTGGCCTCGATGGCCGCGGAACAAGTGCTGACAGCAAGTCGGTTTGCCCCCCGCGGTGCGATTCTCCGCCTGGCGGGAATCTATGGACCAGGCCGACTCCCCTACCTCGATGCCCTACGCCGTGGGGAGCCAATCGACGCCTCCCCCGAGGGGTATTTGAATCTGGTCCATGTCGACGACGCGGCCGAGTTGATCGTCGCCATGACCCGCCGGAAGCTCGCAGCGCCGGGGCCTCTCACGTACTGCGTTAGCGACGGGCAACCCGTGTGGCGGGAGGATTTCTATAGCGAACTTGCCCGCCAGCTAGCAGCCCCCCTGCCGCGATTCCGTGGCGACTCCACGTCTCCTCGCCGCGAGAGGGGAGCTTCCAGCAAACGCGTGAGCAGCCGAAAGGTCAGAGACGAATACGGGTTCGAGTTCCGCTATCCGAGCTATCGGGAAGGGATCGCCCAAATCGTGAGCCAGCTTTCAAGCGACTAAAAACCAGCGCGCCGAGCCTCAGCGGACCACGGCGACTCGATTGTCTTTCAAGAGTTCGAGGTAATCGATCAGAATCGAGAGCGCCTCGCGATTGTAGTGGTCGTCCGTGGCGAACACCGGTTTGTGGCTGTCAGTCGCCTTTTCGATGGTCTCTTCGGTTTCCTTCTCGGCATCAAGCTTCTTGCGTTCGGCAATAAACTTGTCCATGTTGAGTGTCACCGTCTTCCGGTCGTTCTGCTCTTTAAAAGCGGTGATGCGATCAATGTCACTCCGGAAATCATCCGAATTCTTGATGCGATCGGCCGAGCGATTCCACAATTCCTTGACTAGGTTGGAATCGACCATCTCGTATCGGTCGTGGGGGAGCTTGGAAACTCGATCGAAAGCCATGGCAAAATCGAGACCCGCCTCTCCTTTGTCAAGATGAGAGGTAATCGAAGGGATCACCACGTCGGACACCACGCCAAGATTCTGGGTGCTGTCGCCGTCCGGGCGATAGAACTGCTGAATGGTCAGCTTGAGTGCTCCGAGATTCCTGCCCTCGGTACGGAACATCAGTTGGGTCAGGTCGAAAAGCTGCTGAACCGTCCCCTTGCCGTGAGTCGAATCGTCGCCGATCACGATACCGCGGCCGTAATCCTGGATTGCTCCCGCAAAGATTTCGCTCGCACTCGCGCTAAAGCGATTCGTGAGCACAACGAGCGGGCCCGACCATACGATCCCCGCATGGGGGTCGCCGAGAGGTTCCGAGCGTCCATCGGGCCCCTTCACCTGGACCACGGGGCCTTTGTCGATAAACAGCCCAGTCATCTCAACCGCTTCCGCCAGGGATCCACCGCCGTTAAAGCGGAGGTCGACCATCACCGCATCGACTTGCTCTTGATTGAACTTCTGAATCAAATTCCGCATGTCGCGGGTTGCGCTCTTGAAGTTGGGATCACCGCTACGACGAGCCTCCATATCCATGTAGAAGCTTGGCAGGCTGATAATGCCTACTCGATATGGCTGCCCGTTCGGCTTGGTCCCCCAGTCGACGACCACACTGCGGGCCTCGCTTTCGGTGAGCTTGATCTCTTGCCGCGTGATGGCATACACCTCGCGCGTCGTCGGGTTGTTGAAGGGTTTCACTTCCAGGCGAACGACGGTCCCCCGCTCGCCGCGGATCATCTTCACCACGTCGTTGAGGTTCATGTCGACGATATCAACGATTTCGCCACTTGGGCCGTTACCCACGCCGAGGATCTGATCCTTCTCCTTCAGGCGACCATCCTGGTCGGCTGCACCGCCAGCGATGATCTCATGGACTGTCGTGAAGCCGTCCTCGCTCCGCAACGAAGCCCCAATACCATCGAGTTTCAGTCGCATCATGATCTCGAAGTTCTCGAGTGTGCTTGGCGACATGTAGCTAGAGTGCGGATCGAAAGAGGAGGTCATCGAAGTCAGATAGATCTCGAGTAGTTCGTCACGGTTCGTCCCCTCCCACCGCTTGCGAATCGAGCCATAGCGACGGCGCAGCTTATCCTTGGCCTCATTTTCCTCGACCTTGTCGACGATTTCGCGGAGCAGATCGTACTTCACGCGCATCCGCCATTTCTCGTTGGCCTCGTCGAGCGTCGTCGCGTATTTAGCGGCGTCCCGGTCGCGGATCATTTCCTCGTCGGTCGTAAAATCGTGGGGTGCATCCACTTGTTGCAGTGCCACCACGATCCGTTCGTCGACTCTCTGGAGAAATCGATCGAAGATCTGATAGGCCGCCGTGATATCTCCCTTTTTCAGCATGTCGTCGAGATTGTTCTTTTGGGCGGAAAATTCCTCGACGTCGCTCTGCATGAAAAACAGCTTCAGCGGATCGAGTGATTTGAGCAGCGAATCGAGACAGCGGGCCGACATTTCGTCGTCCACCGCATGTCGCGAGAGATGCTGACGCTCGAGATAGAACATCACCGTCTTGGCGATCTGCCGCTCGGTCACCGTGGGGGCACTCGGGCGTGCCTCCGCTGTCGGCGAAGCTGCGGGTAGCAGGACCAAGGACAAGCAGATGACGAAGTTAGCCAGAGAGAAGCGGGAAGGCGACATCAGATGGCGTTCCTTTTGGCCGGAGTCGGCAGAGAGGTTGGGCAGGGCAGGCCGACGGACATTTCCCATGGAAGAGAGCATCGGCCAGTATTAAGAGCAGCGTAAGTCGACGCAGTAGAATCGCTTGGTAATATCATATCGGCGCCCACTGGGGGCTTCAAGGTCAGCGTAATCGTTCGAGTTTGCCTCTTGGGGATGCCCACGGATCACATTACGAGGTGAGTCTGGGGATGGTTCGCCACCATGACGGGTTTCGACCCGGTCAATCCGCTCGAATTACCTTGTTGGCATCTTGAACGGGCGGAAGAGACTTCTCCCCCCTTCCCTGCGGATTGAACTCGTTTTTCCCTCGTTTCCGATTCGATATTTGCGGTAGGACAGGGGGAATGTGTCCCATCGGAACCGATCCCTTGAGGTGGATCTCATGAACTGGATATCAAAATGGGGAACTACGGCGCTCATCCTGTGTGTCGCCGTACCATCCTGGGGAGCTGGAATCTGGAATCTTCCCACGACCGGGCGGCAGTACCTTGGTGTGGGCTATGGTGCGGGATACCACGCCCCGTTGGTCGTAGGGCACCCCTGGCACAGCGGCGTCGCCTCTCCTGGCGTTCACCGGGTCCCGGCTTCCTCTTGGCATCATGGTTCTTGGCATCATGGTTCAATGGCCGGAGGGTTGTTGGGCCCCAGCGAAATCCACTTCCACCCTGCGGGGTTCTCAGGGGGAGTGCATTCTGGCATGCCCGCTAGTCCAGACAACACTCCTCGCTCGCAGATGGAGCCCACGATCCGTGGGGATTGGGGATTCCCACCCCCACCACTTCGCGCGCCGGCGGCAGCGGAGGTCTATATCGAGCCGATTCCCGCGGGTGGACCCCAAAACCTGGCCGTACCTGGGCCATCGCCCCCCTTCGGGCCGAAACTCCCCCAATAACGCACATCCGGCCCGGTTTGCGTTGTTTCCAGCTTGCACCTCACGCGCCCCGCGGCGATCATCTGAATTAGCTCGCCAGGTCTTGGCAAGCTAATAACTATTGATTGGCGTGACACAGGGGCTGACGGATGCCGCGATTTCTTCTTGCTGGCGTGTGGTGTGTATGGGCGATGGTCTGGGGGGGCTACACCGCGCTAGGGGGTGACCGACCCAACATCTTGTTCATCTTCTCCGACGACCATGCCTATCAAGCGGTGAGTGCGTACGGGCACGATCTCAACCAAACCCCTCATATCGACCGTATTGCGCGCGAGGGCATTCGTTTCGACCGCTGCGTGGTGACCAATTCGTTGTGTGGGCCGAGTCGAGCAACGGTGCTCACCGGCAAGTACAGCCATAAGAATGGTTTTTACGACAATACGAGTCGCTTCGATGGCGCGCAGACCACGTTTCCGAAGCTCCTCCGCCAGGCCGGCTACCAGACGGCCCTGGTCGGCAAGTGGCATCTGGTGAGCGAGCCGACAGGGTTCGACTACTGGAAAATCCTGCCCGGGCAGGGGCGCTACTACAGCCCTGTCTTTATCACTCCCGCAGGACAGACGACCGAGCCGGGCTACACCACCGACGTCATCACGCAGAGCGCCCTGAAGTGGCTGAAGTCGGAGCGAGAGCCGGATAAACCGTTTCTCATGATGGTCCAGCATAAGGCCCCGCACCGGGAGTGGTCGCCAGGGCCGCGGCATGTGGGGGACTTCAAGGATCACCAGTTTCCCGAGCCCGCGACTCTGTTCGACGACTACCAGGGGCGCTCTTCCGCGGCAGCGGGGGCGACGATGCGCATATCCGACGACATGACGCTCCAGTCGGACCTCAAACTCTGGGAACCTGGAAGCGAGTTCGCGCGACAGCGGCTCGCGCTGATGACGGATGAGGAACGGGCCGCGTGGCAAGCAAGCTACGAGGAGGAGAATCGCCAGTTCCGCGAGAATCCCCCCACGGGGGCGGACCTTGTGCGGTGGAAATACCAGCGCTACATGCAGGATTATCTTCGCACGATCGCGTCGGTCGACGACAGCGTGGGAGAGCTACTCGCCTATCTCGACGAGAGTGGCCTGGCCGACAACACGATTGTCGTCTATGCGAGCGACCAGGGTTTCTATCTGGGCGAACATGGCTGGTTCGACAAGCGGTTTATGTACGAAGAGTCGTTTCGAACGCCGTGCGTGGTACGATGGCCTGGGGTGGTGAAACCGGGGACCGTGGAAAAGCGGATCGTCTCGAATCTCGACTTTGCCCAGACATTCCTCGAAGCGGCTGGGGTGGAAATTCCCGACGATATGCAGGGGGAGAGCCTGGTTCCCATCTTGCAGCAAGCCGACCTGCCCGAATGGCGGAAGTCGTTCTACTACCACTATTATGAAGGTCCTCCAGCGGTCCATACCGTGGCCGCGCACTACGGCGTGACGACCGACCGTTACAAGTTGATCCACTTCTACGATCTCGATGAGTGGGAACTCTTCGACCTGGAAAAAGATCCCCAGGAGATGCGCAGCGTCTACGACGATCCTGCCTACGCCGAAACGCGGGCGGAACTCGAAGAGGAGCTTGCTCGGCTTCGTACAGAACTGGAAGTAGTGACGAACGAAGTCGAGGGGAAGCGCGCCGCGGGCCGCTAAATCGCGCTATTAATGTTCAACCATGATCCGAAACACTTCAGCCAACTGAAGCGAGATAGACCCGTCCCATGGAGGATTTCAACACGGAGGCACAGCGTCGCGGAGACCAACGAATGGGTTTTGCATCGAATCCTATCTCTTGGTTTTTGAATAACTCAACTTCAAGGCACGCGCCACCCCGCCAATAACATCTCCGTGCCTCTGTGTCTCCGTGTTTATTTCCACTTCAACCAACTTCAGATGACTGAAGTGTTACCATGATCCCAGAAGTGAGACCTTATCATGCTGCGTAGACTAATCGTTGGAACGGCACTGCTCCTGATTATGGGAGGGAATCTTGCCGGCGGGGAAGGGATTCCAGGCATCGGCCCGACTGAACCGGTTGAGAAAGTCGCGGGTGGGTTCCAGTTCACCGAAGGTCCCGCCGCCGACCACCAGGGGAATCTTTACTTCACCGATATTCCCAAAACGACAATCCATCGATTGACCAGCGACGGGAAGGTCGAGGTCTTCACCGACCAGTCGGGGCGATCCAACGGACTGATGTTCGGCCCCAAAGGTGAACTCTACGCCTGCGAAATGGCGGGGCAACTGGTCGTCTGGGATGTGGAAAAGCGGGAGCGCCGGGTGCTCGCCGACAAGTACGATGGCAAGCCGCTCAACGCGCCGAACGACCTGGTGCTCGATCGCCAGGGGGGAATCTACTTCACCGACCCCCACTTCGGGGCAGCCAATCCACTGCCGCAGGGAGGGACCTGCGTCTATTACTGGTCCGCCAAGGAGGGAGTGCGGCGGGTGACGGAGAATCTGCCAGCCCCCAACGGGGTGATGCTCTCACCCGACGAGAAGACGCTCTACATCTTTCCGAGCGGCTCGGCGACCATGTTGTCATTTCCCGTCGAGGAGCCGGGCAAGCTCGGACCGCAGCGCGAGTTTTACGAATTGCAACCAGGCGGCAACGGCGCCGATGGTGCTACGATCGATTCCAAGGGGAATCTCTATATCACCAGTCACCTGGGAATCGAGGTGGTCGACCCCGCGGGGAAAGCCCTGGGGGTGATCGAATGCCCTGAAAAGCCCGCCAACGTCACCTTCGGCGGCCCGGACCTCAAGACGCTCTATATCACGGCGCGGACCTCACTCTATGCCGCGCCGATGGAGGTTAAGGGGCATCGGTTCGGCCAAGCGGAGAAGAAATCTGGGGAAACTGAAGTGGATAAAAACCACAGAGATCGCCGAGAACACGGAGAGGCGGGGGAGGTCAACGCGGAGGCGCAGAGGCGCGGAGAGATGGTTAGAGGGGTGACATCTTGAATAGTGAGCAATTCAATAAATATTCCTCATTTGGTAACGCTTCAGCCATCTGAAGTGAAAAAACACAGAGGCGCAGAGACACGGAGATGTGATTGGCGGGGCGGAGCGATTCCTGTCGCCTGAGTTTTTGAAATAATGAAGCTTACGATTCGATTCAAAACCCGCTTGTTGATCTCCGTGTCTCTGTGCCTCCGTGTTTTTTAGACACTTCAGATGTGGCTGAAGTGTTACGAATCAGGCGTGCATCCACCTCATCCCACACAAAAACAGCCAGCGCCACTCGTTTCCGAATGACGCTGGCTTCTATGGTTATCCCGCCAGAGGCGGGGTTGCTCTGGTTAGCTTAGCGGGGATGTGGCCGCTCGGCGTCTGTTTGATCGCGGGGGAAGTGCTCGTCGATTCGCTGCCAGGCGTCCTGGGCGGCGTAGCGAGCGCGCTCCCAGTCGAGGGGGGAGTTCCCCTGACGGTCGGGCCAGCCTCTTTCCAGTTGGGGTTCGATCTCGTCCCAGTTGCGATCGGCCAGATCCTGCCGCGACTCCCAACCATAGCGGTAGGCGGACTCGTAAGTCTCGTAAACTTCATCTTCATCGACGTAGTCGCGATGGCGGAACTCTTCGCGCCAGTAGGCCTCTTCGACGGTTGGATCGATCTGCTCGCCGATCGCCTTGCCCGCGAGTCCGCCGGCAACGCCACCGATAATGGCACCGACGGCTGTGCCAACTGGGCCGCCAAGCATGCCGGCCGCGGCTCCCGCGGCAGCGCCACCGATGACGGCTCCGGCCCCTGTCGCCACCGGATGAGATCCCGCCTCACCGGTGAGGGGATCCTCGTTGCGAAGCTCGGCTCGGGTCTCTGCTCCTCGCTTCTGTTTCCGCTCGCGACTCGGTTCACGTTCAGTACGAAGCGAGTCGTCGTCACGAACTGGTTCGTTTTGAAGTGCGTTATCAACATCAACCACGGGCGGCTCGCGATGGCCGTCGACGGGGTCACGACTCGGTTTTGCACACATTTTGAACTCTCCTCTAGGATGAGTTGATGGTTTGTTTCTCAATCTCTTTTCCCTGCGTACTCCAAGGGTGCAACCGCCATACCAATGGTGGAGTTCCACTGCCAGGAAGCAGCTTGAATGCGTGGAATTACCAACAACCGCAGTTCTCTGGTTCACGTGGCTGTGTGAAGCGATGACTTATCCTCTGGCTTGGTTTGCAGGCGACCAGTCGAGGCCCACCCATTTAGGTAAGTTGGCACGATTGCCTGCAAGCAAGGGGAAAACGCATGAACGGAGGATACGTTTGCTGCGTAACAGGGGAAGAATACGACCCTTGGGGCGTGTGCCTACTGCACGGGCCCCCGTCGGGTGTTTATACTTGCGGCCGAGCCGCAAGATTTTCTAATTCCAGGGAGGAGTCCCCCATGTGGAAGCAAGCCTTGTCTACCGGTGTCGAGTTAGTGACGTGGTTGGTTGTCGTCGTACTGGCTGCTAGCAGTTTTGGTCAGCCGGCGGGTCCCATTGCCAGCAAGAAGGAAGGGAAGATGCCCGAGAGTTTCGCCGAGTCGAAGTTGATCCCGCGCGACGTGCTGTTTGGTAATCCCGAACGGGCGATGGCGCGGCTGAGCCCCGATGGCAAGTGGCTGGCGTTTCTGGCCCCCATCAAGGATGGCGAGCCTGCGGACTCGCAAGGAGTGCTCAACGTCTGGGTCGCCCCGGCCGGTGATCTTTCCGCTGCCAAACCGGTGACCGACGACAAGGTCCGCGGCATCCGCGGCTTCAGTTGGGCCTACAACAGCCAGCAGGTGATCTACTCGCAGGATGTGGGAGGGGACGAAAACTGGCACATCTACGCGACCAACATCGAAACCCGCGAGACGATCGACCTGACCCCGGTCGAAGGGGTCCATGGCCGGCTGGCAGGAACGAGCGAGAAGTTTCCCGACGAGGTTCTGGTCGGACTCAACGACCGCATTCCGCAGATTCACGACATCTATCGCGCCAATCTCAAGACGGGAGAGCGGACGCTGTTGCAGGAGAATCCAGGGGTGGCGGCCTTGATGGCGGACGACGACTTCCGCATTCGGCTGGCCTTCACCTACACCCCCGACGGGGGGCAAGCCTGGCTGCTTCCCAAGGGGGAGCCGGGAGAGAAAGGGTATGCCGACTGGGAGCCGAAGGAACAAATCGCCTCGACCGATGCCCTCACCAGCGGCCCGGCCGGATTCGACAAGACGGGGGACATTCTCTACTACGAGGATAGCCGCGACCGTAATACCTCGGCCCTATTCGGCATGAATCTCAAGACGGGGGCCAAGAATCTGATTGCCGAGCATGACAAGGCCGACGTCGGCGGCGTGCTGTCCCATCCCACCGAAAAGACGATCGAGGCGGTCTCCTTCACCTACGACCGCCGCGAGTGGAAGGTCCTCGACCCCGCGGTTCAGCCGGACATCGATTTTCTTACCGAGTTTGCCGATGGCGAATTCCAGATCACCGGCCGCACCCTCGACGACCAGAAGTGGACGGTCGCCTACATCGAGGATGATGGCCCGGTGCGATTCTACATCTACCATCGCGATCGCCAGGGGGACGATCGCATGGAGTACCTGTTTGCCAATCGCGACGACCTCGATCAGTATCCGCTGGTGAAGATGCACTCGCGGGTGATCAAAAGCCGCGATGGGCTCGAGCTGGTTTGCTATCTTTCCCTCCCCCCAGGGACCGATCCCGATGGGGATGGTATCCCCTCGCGGCCGGTGCCGATGGTGCTCGACGTCCATGGTGGACCGTGGGCCCGCGACCACTGGGGGTTCAACCCGACGCACCAGTGGCTCGCCAACCGCGGCTATGCCGTGCTCAATGTGAACTACCGTGGTTCGACCGGTTTTGGCAAGGAGTTCATCAACGCCTCGGCCCAGCAATGGTCGCGCAAGATGCACGACGACCTGCTCGACGCGGTCGACTGGGCCGTTGGCGAAGGGATCGCCCTGCCGGACAAGGTTTGCATCATGGGGGGGAGCTACGGCGGCTACGCCACCCTGGTGGGGCTCACCTTCACCCCCGATCGCTTCGCCTGTGGGGTCGATGTCGTGGGGCCGAGCAGCCTGGTGACCTTGCTGGAGAATGTCCCCGACTACTGGGCCCCCTTCATGCCGGTGATGAAAAACCTGCTGGGGGAAGCCGAGACGGAAGAGGGGCGGGCCGAACTCCTGCGGATGTCCCCCCTCACCCATGTCGACCGCATCGAGCGGCCGCTGCTGATTGGCCAGGGGAAGAACGACCCCCGGGTGACCCAGATCGAGGCGGACCAGATTGTCGACGCCATGACCGCCAAAAATATCCCGGTGACCTACGTCCTCTACCCCGACGAGGGGCATGGCTTCGCCCGGCCCGAGAATAACATGAGCTTCAACGCGGTGACCGAAGCGTTTCTGGCCGAACAGTTGGGGGGCCGTTTCGAGCCGATTGGAGACGATTTCAAGGGGGCGAATATCTATGTCCCGGCAGGGGCCGGGGAGGTGCCGGGGCTGGCGGAGGCCCTTCCCCCGGAGCGGCTGAAGATGCCCCCTGTCGAGGAGGCAGAGTAAGGGGGCAGGGGCCAGGGGTGGGAGGTCGGAGGCCAGAGGTGGGAGGTCGGAGGTTCCGGCATTCTCTCGCCTGCGCGGGAATGACGGACGTGCTGGCTGGCGGGGCGAGAATTTTTTTGGGCGGCAATCTCTTGCGTCCGCCACCGGTTTGGTCGATACTAGGCCGTATGAGTCGCAATTTCTGGCGTTACTACTGGTTTACCTTTACCCGCCCGGGTTCCGGGGCCGGAGGTAGTGCCTGATTGCACGACCCACAATGCCAAAAGCATCCGCAGCCCTGAGAACCGACGAGGTTCTCAGGGTTTTTTTGTTGATTTACGACAGAGGGGTGCCTTGGGCGGGTCATTTGGCCACCGCAGGGTGAGCATTGCCTCCACTTCCCTATCCCACTTCCACCAACGACAGGTTCCATTCCCATGATTATCGTCATGAAGCGGAATGCCAGCGAGCAGGAGATTGAGCACATGATCGAGCAAGTCGAGGCGATCGGCCTCAAACCGAATGTCCTACGCGGCACCGAGCGAACGGTGGTCGCCGCCATCGGCGACGAACGAAATGCCGGTGAACTGGGGCAACTCGAACGGGCTCCCGGGGTCGACCAGGTCATGCGAGTGCTCGCCCCCTACAAGCTGGCGAGTATCGAAACTCAACCCGAGCGATCCATTGTCCGGGCGGGTTCGCTCGTCGTGGGAGGGACAGCCATCGGGACGATTGCTGGCCCCTGTTCGGTGGAGAGCGAAGAGCAGATCGTCGCCACGGCGAAGGCGGTGAAAGCCGCGGGAGCCACTGCCCTGCGAGGGGGTGCCTTCAAGCCGCGAACCAGCCCCTACAGCTTTCAGGGTCACAAGGAGGAAGGGCTACGGATGCTCGCCACCGCACGCGATGAGACCGGTCTGGCCGTCGTGACCGAAGTGGTTGCCCCCGAAGATGTCGATTTGGTTGGAGAATACGCCGATGTGCTGCAAATCGGCGCGCGCAACATGCAGAACTATCGGTTGCTGGAAGCCTGTGGTCGCAGCCACCGGGCCGTGCTCCTGAAACGTGGACCGAGCGCGACCATCGACGAACTGTTGTTGGCGGCAGAGTACATTCTCGATGGGGGGAACCATCAGGTCATGCTTTGCGAACGCGGCATCCGCACTTTCGAGTCGCATACCAGGTTCACTTTGCCGTTGGCGACTGTCCCTTACCTGCAATCGAAGACCCACCTGCCGGTTGTGGTCGACCCGAGCCACGGCACGGGACATACCCACCTGGTGGCCGCGATGGCCAAGGCCTCGGTCGCGGCAGGAGCCGATGGCCTGATTATTGAAGTCCATCCCGATCCCGAACACGCGCTGAGCGATGGATACCAGACACTCGACTGCGACGCTTTCGCCCAAATGATGGCGGCGTGCCGGCGCATTGCCGAGGCGGTCAATCGCACGATGTAGGGAGTCGCCCACGCTTGGGGTTCAACGTTACCCGCGTGCTTCAGCGCTCGTCGGCGAGCGTCAGGATCGACTCATGCACGGCGCGGTTGGCCCTGACAAGGATTTGTTTTCCGGCAGGATCGTCGATCAATATCGCCTGCGCCATGGACTCGGCGTCGCACCGCTCGGCGAGCGCCTCGCGCAGGCCATCGGCCGTTTGCTGTCGCGCAGCCAGTTTGACCAGATCACCGGCCCGATAGAACTCGATCCAGCGATGGTTGGCCGCTGCCGCTGCCGTCGTGATCTGCAGCGATTCGCGGTCAACAGGTATCCAGCCCAGATCGAGAGGAACCAGGCAGTCCTGCAGCGCCACTCCCCATGGAACCCGATCGGCCGAAGCAGCGATTGTCGAGAGGGGCCGCAGGTCGATAGTCGAGAGCTCGCGCCAGTCGACAAGCAGTTCCAATCCACTCGAGTCCTGCCAATAGTCGAAGACGTCGCTCAGCGGAGTCCAGTCGACGATGGCAAACGTCGTCGGTCGCGTGAGACGCTCTCGCAAGGAGAGCAGAACCGGCTCGGCGGAAACGAGTTCGGTCGGGTACTTGCTTCGTGCCGGCAATCCGCGGGACTTCCGCAATCGTTCCAGGAACAACAAGACATCATATTGTTGCTCTGCCGATCGGTTGATCGCGATCTGCGAACCATCGGCCGACACGCTGGCGCTAGAGGGCTCATCGAGCGCCAGCATGTCGATCAATTGGACAAGTTCCCTGATCGATGCTTCACTCGACGCGAGGTCGCCGATCGGGTAGCTGATCTGCCGTTCCAGGCTGGCACCCGACTTTTGCAGTATCAGGAGATTGTCGACACGTAGGATCTCAAGCCGCATATTCTCAGCCAACTGGGCAAGGATCGCTTCGAGCGAGGCGTCTTGTTGCGAAAGAGTGATCCGATGGGTCGTCCTGGCGGGGACCATGCGTAAGGTGTGAGGATCAATTTGAATCGGTATGCCAGAGAGCTGTCCCAGCTCGCCCAACACGCGGTTCAGTGGGGCATTTGCCCACCGGATCGATGGGATTCGCATTGCGAGCCGCGCCTCGAAGGCCCCGGGGGCGAATTGCTCGGTGAAGGAGGGACCAAGGCTGGCAGAGCCCGGCTCAAATTTCTTCGGTTGCGGTGGGGCGTCGAGCGGATCGTCTTGAGGGGGGATCGCGGCAGCAGGATTCGATTCCTCAAGCTCCGTACTGGGGACTTGGGGTGGCACCTGCGCCGTGGGCGCCTTGGGCACGAGCAGCAGATCGAGATCAGCCGGATTGATCCCCAATGGGTCGATCAGTTGAGGAATCACCGGATCAGCGTCCAACGGTGGGACACCCTCCCCGGGCACGCCCATATTCTGACTAGGGTCGCTTGTCGTTTGGTCGGTTGGCGATGCCTCTTCAGCGGGCTTGAGTTCTGTTACGGTGGCGGGGGGGAGATCGGGGAGCGGAGCCGGGGACTCTTCGATCAGCGGTTTTTGCACTTCCTGTGTCTGTTCACGAGTCTCCGGCTCAGTGGTCGGAGTCGACTCTTCCCTGGGATGTCCAGAATTCGTGGAGTCAGGAAGTATGGCAGCTTCCGGGGCTACAGAGGCTGCGGGTTCCGCTGCGGCGATTGGTGAATCGGGCTGCTCTCCGCCGGAACTCCACCAGACAAAGCCTCCCAGCAGTGCGACTACGACCCCCGTGGCCGACACGACCGACCAGAGGAGGAGCGACGACCCCGACGATGCCATCTCGACCGCGGCTGGTGCCGCGACGCCGTTTGGCGCGACGGTCGAATCGAGATCCTGTGAGGTATCGCTCGCTGCTCCTTGGTGGAGTAAGTGGTCGACCTCGGCGGAGAATTCTTCAGGTGGCGGCTGAGGCGTCGAGGGGGTGTGCGGCTGAAGTTCAGAGCTTGCGTCGGCCCTTAGCGACACTTTGGTGGGTGCGGCTACCGGAGGGGCGGCGGCCGGCAGGGCAATGAGCACCATGCTCGCACATTTGGGGCAGGCATGAATTTCCCCCACCACGCTCTCGTCGCGTACCCTGAGACGCGCGCCGCACGTTTCGCAACTAACGGAAAAGGGCTGCATTCTGCCGACTGCAATCGAGAGGGACCGACTCTAAGCTTCAAAGGGCGGGCGAATTCCAGTGCCAGGCACCCACGCCACTCGCGGAATCGCGCATGGTCCCGCGAGCAGTGGCTGGGATATCTTAGCTTAGCACACTTCCACGTCCGCGCAACCACCTTAAATGGTAGATTCGCCCGGCTGGGAGGGACTATTGCAGGAAGACCCGCGGCAAGGTTTCCCCCCGCTTTTCGGCCTGGGAACGAGTCGTCACTTTGATCGTCTGCGACCCGTCCGGGCTGTTGACGACGACATAGACCAGCTTTTGTTTCGGGTCGGCGGGGCCGGTAGCGGTTTTGTCGGGATTGGCCTGACGCAGGATTTCGACGAGGATTTCGGCAGCGGGCCGCTCGTGTAAATCGAGCCCAAAGGACTGGTTTTTTGTGATTCCGTCAAGCTGCAGGTCGGCCCCGACAACTTCGATCTCCATTCCCGTGTCTTCCGCTAACGCCTGCAGGGCCGCCTCGAGGGTGTCACGGGCAAAGCTCAACGAGGTCGGAGTTTGAAGCCGTTCCGCCAGCGTTTTCGGGGGACTTGCGTCTGCCAATGGCATAGCACCTTGGGGAGGGCCGGCGAACTGCTCGGCGAGCAGCAACTCTCCCGCGGCAAGCAGATTGTGTCCCGCCGGTTGGGGAAGATAGACCCGCAACAAAGCATAGCGTTCGTCGCGTCCTGCCCGCACATAGCGGGTGACCTCCCGCAGCATCGCCGGAAGTCGGGCGATGACCTTTCTCCCATACGGCTGTAGCGAGAGCGAGGTCACGGTCTCCTCGGTCCGGGCTGGCCAGTCGGCAAGACTTTGTTGGAGACGCTCGGCAAACTTCTCTGGACGCTGATCGAGCGAGGCGACCAGTCGCATTTCCGCAAAAAAAGTCTCACTCCAATGAAGACTTAGCGAAAATGCCTGCGTTTGATCGGGCAGCCAATCGAACACGGACGAGCGAAGTCGGGCCCAAGGACCTTGCCATAAAGGGACCGTAGGGCTGCCGACAAGACTGTTGGTCATTAACAGCGTGATGTGTCGATCCTGGTCGCTTCGTTCCAGCAACTCCTCGAAGTCGCGCCTCAAGGTGGCGCGCGGCGGAAGGTCTTTCAAATCGGCGAGAACCGTGGGACTTGCGACAACATAGTATTCGACGTTCTCTGGCATCCACACGTCAAAACCAGGAAGCGTGTTGGGATTCCCCTTGGGACCCACTGGAGTCACGACCAATACAAACTCGGGCGAATAATCTGGCCGCATGTGCATCGCGACGACCACTTGTTCGATGCTATCCCACCGCCGCCCCGCCGCACGCTCCAACCAGTCGACCCCCGCGCTGCCGGAAGGCCCCAAGGCCGTGGCGATCTGATCCATCTCGCCCGTGGCTTGAAGCTCAGATGGTCTGAGGACCAAGACAAGTTGGCTCTCGGCTGGCAAGTGGACCAACTCCAAGGGAGCGCCTTGGGTTGGTGAGACCCACATCGTCTGCCCATCGTCGTCGACGAGCTGAGTTGTCGGGGCGGGGGGCTCCGACGCTGTGGTCTGTTCGCTTTTGTCGGGGGCGCCGGATGGAGACTGCTCCACCGACGGGGCTGGTTTTGAAGCCCCTTGGGATGCGACGGGCGATCGCGGTGGGGGACCATCGATGGTCGCACGCCTCATTTGCGAAATGACGATTCCGCCGACGAGAACAACGGCGGCAAGCGCGGTTGCCAGGATAATTTTTTTGACTAGCTGATGCTGCTTTTGCGCAGCACGCCGCTCGGCCAGGGATTCCGTATCCCGTTTGATCTCAAAATCCACCATGGGCATCCTCCCCAAGCTTGGGTTAAGATGTCAGAACCGCGCGACTATCCAGCTATTGGTAGTGTAGCGCACCAAGCGGATTGGGCAAAGCCAACCTCGCGGCGGAAAAGTGTGGCGGCGCGGGACCGAAGGCCCGGTCGCGAAGGCCCGGTCGCGAGGGCCAGGCGGCAGTGGGCGAGTCGTAGTACCTCCAGGAGCGGGCTTCGTATGAAAGCGTCCGACGCAGTACAGCTTTACTTTGACAAGGCGGCCGACGAGTTGGAGCTTTCCGATTCGTTGCGGACGCGGCTGGCAACGCCAGAGCGTGAAATCACCGTCCAACTCCCCGTCGAGATGGACGATGGCCGACTCGTCTCGTTCATGGGCTATCGGGTCCAGCACAACCGCGCCAGGGGCCCGATGAAGGGAGGCCTTCGCTATCATCACGAGGTCGATCTCGACGAAGTCCGTGCCCTGGCCTCGCTCATGACCTGGAAGACGGCCGTCGTGAATATTCCCTACGGAGGTGCCAAGGGAGGGGTCGCCGTCGACAGCCGCAAGCTCTCGCGACGCGAACGGGAACGCATCACACGCAAGTTTGTCGACGAGGTCCATGAGCTCGTGGGGCCCGACAAGGACATCCCCGCCCCGGACATGGGAACCAATCACGAAGAGATGGCGTGGTTCTTTCACCAATACAATAAGTACCATGGTTTTAATCCCGCTGTCGTGACAGGCAAACCCGTGGAGCATTACGGCATTCCGGGGCGAGAAGAAGCCACCGGACGCGGCGTGGGAATTCTCACCCTCAAGTCGCTCGGCCGGCTGGGGCACAAGATTCAAGGATCGACTGTGGCGATCCAGGGATTCGGCAACGTAGGCTCCCACGCGGCCAAGTTCCTGGCGGAAGCAGAAGCGAAGGTGGTCGCCATTTCCGATCTATCGGGGGCCTATTACAATCCCGATGGCTTGAATGTCCTCGAGATGGTGCGTCACGTCCATGCGAACAAATTGTTGGAAGGATATGCCGACGCAGAACGCTTGACTAACGAACAACTGCTCGAAATGGAGGTCGACATTCTCATTCCCGCCGCGTTAGGGGGAGTCATCACTCGCGAGAACGCCCCGCGGATCAAGGCCAAGATGATTATCGAGGCCGCCAATGCCCCGGTTCGACCCGATGCCGACGACCTGCTTGCCGAGCGGGGCATCCTGCTCCTCCCCGACATTCTTGCCAACGCGGGAGGGGTCACTGTCAGCTACTTCGAATGGGCACAAAACCGTCAATTCTACCAATGGGGCATCGACCGCGTGCGAGGGGAACTCGATCGACTCCTTTCGGCAGCCTTCGAGCAGGTGTGGGAACTGTCGAAATCGAAAAAGGTCACCCTGCGGACGGCGGCCTTTATGGTGGCCATTGATCGGGTGTCCAGGGCCACGCTCCTCAGTGGAGTCGCCTAGCGAGAGCCGTGCCCGAAGTTGCGGCGGAGTGAACTTTCTGACACTTGAGAGCGTCTCTTGGGGCGAAACCTCCGAGTCACCTTCCGCCGACAGACTGCCCAAAACAGCGGGCGAAGCGTAAGATGGAAAGGCTTGGCGGTGGTCCCACTCGGCCCCTTGCGGGCCTGCCTTCCTCTGGCTTGACATAGCATGCCTGCCCAAGTTCCCCATTCGAACGCAGAAACCCTCGAGCTTTCGCCAACCGATCTACGGGGGAGTGCGGATCGGCTTCGGCAGGCCGCTCGAGGACTGGTCGCCGTGGTCGAGGGGAGTGGTAGCCAGTCCCAGGGAGAAACCCAGCCCATCCTGCGGGTTCGCCTGCGGGTTGTGGCGACGATTTTTTGTGGAGCGTTTCTTGCTTTTTTCGTCCTGGCATTCGCCATTGGGGACGCGTCCGATCGTGGCTCGCTGCTGGCCCTCCACATTGCCGTGACGCTGGTGCTGGGGGGGATGGCCATCGTCCTTTCTCGGTTCAAGAACCTTTCGATGGCACGGCTCCGGCTGGCGGAACTGGTCGTCTTCGGGTGCCCGGCGCTGCTGTTTGTCGCGTTCTCGCAGTACCGGCTCGACTACTCAGCCAACCTGGCCGAGGGAGCTCACCTCGTCGGGGTGGCGACGCCGTGGATTCTGTTGATCTTTACCTATGCGCTCTTCATTCCCAATACCTGGGGGAGAGCCCTTGCCGTGATTGGCACGATGGGAATGGCCCCGCTCGCGGTCATTGCCTATCAATGGGGGGTATGCAAAGGCTTTCAGCAATGCATCTTAAGCGAGAGCCACGGAACCTACTTTTCAGAGCACCTGCTCGTCATGATCCTCGCCGTCGTCACCGCGACGGTCGGAGTGCAGATGATCAACGAACTTCGCCGGCAGTACTTCGCCGCCCGCCAGTTGGGGCAATATCGCCTGAAGCAGCGCATCGGCTCGGGGGGGATGGGGGAAGTCTATCTCGCCGAGCACGAGATGTTGAAGCGTCCCTGTGCGATTAAACTAATACGTCCCGAGAAAGCTGGGGACCCCAAGGTGTTGGCGCGGTTCGAGCGCGAGGTGCGGTCGACGGCCAAGCTCTCCCATTGGAACTCGATCGACATTTTCGACTACGGAAACACGGCCGACGGCGTTTTCTACTACGTCATGGAATACCTCCCGGGCCATAACGTGGGTGAGTTGGTCGAACTCGCCGGGCCGCTGGAGCCTGGCCGGGTGATTTACCTGATGCAGCAGGTGTGCAGTGCGATAGCCGAGGCTCATGGTATTGGGCTGGTCCACCGAGACATCAAGCCGGCGAACATCTTCTGTGCCTACCGAGGAGGGGAATACGACGTCGCCAAGTTACTCGATTTCGGGCTCGCCAAGCCGATGATCGCCATTGGCCCCGACAGTCAACTTACCCAGGAAGGTTCGATCACAGGGTCGCCCCTGTTCATGTCTCCCGAGCAGGCGACTGGCGAACGTGACGCCGATGTCCGTAGCGACATCTATTCGCTAGGGGCGGTGATGTACTACTTGCTCACGGGGCGGCCCCCCTTCGATTATCAGCAGCCGATGAAGGTGATCGTCGCTCACGTTTCCGAGGAGCCTCCCCTGCCACGCGTGCTTGTTCCCGCCATTCCTTCGACCCTTGAGCGTATTGTGATGAGATGTTTGGCAAAGGAGCCCGAGGAGCGGTTTCAGGATGCCCTTGAGCTGCGTCGGGAACTCGAAGCCGTGGTGGTCGAGTCGTCTTGGAACAGCCAGCGAGCTGCCGAGTGGTGGACCTGCAATGGTTGCCCCCAGCGCAAGGCACTGGCAGCAGCAGTCCTCGAAGAGGCCGCCTGCTGACTGGCGGACACTAAGTCCACGCCTATTCGGGTGGCATCATCCCCTTTAAAATGAGAGACTTCGGAAATCGATATTCGATTTCCCGCAATGCCATTCTACGAACCCGCGAATTTCTAACCGTCATGTCCGAGCCGCGTACGCTTTTCCAGAAGATTTGGGACGATCATGTCGTTCATACGGAACCGGGGAGGCAGACGATCCTGTATGTCGATCTCCACCTGGTTCATGAAGTGACAAGCCCCCAGGCCTTCGAGGGGTTGCGATTGGCGAACCGCAAGGTGCGCCGACCCGAACGAACGATCGCGACCGCCGATCACAACGTCCCCACGACTGACCGCCGGCTGCCGATTGCGGACCCGATCTCGAAGCAGCAAATCGATACGCTGCGGAACAACTGCCAAGAATTCGGCATTCGCTATTACGATCTGGGGGATGTGCATCAGGGAATCGTCCACGTGATCGGCCCCGAGTTGGGATACACCCAACCCGGGATGACCATCGTCTGTGGCGACAGCCATACATCGACCCATGGGGCGTTCGGGGCGCTGGCGTTTGGTATCGGGACGAGCGAGGTGGAGCATGTGCTCGCCACGCAAACCTTACTGCAGTCCAAGCCAAAGACGCTCGAATTGCGCATCGATGGGAAGCTGGGCCGGGGAGTGACCGCGAAGGATCTCATTCTCTACTTGATCGGTCAGATCAGCACGAGCGGGGGGACAGGCTACGCCATCGAATACACAGGCGACGTCATCCGTGGCCTCACGATGGAAAATCGTATGACGGTTTGCAATATGTCGATCGAGGCGGGGGCCCGCGCCGGAATGATCGCCCCGGATGAGACGACATTCGCCTATCTCAAGGGACGTCTATTTGCGCCTCAAGCGGCCGCTTGGGACGCGAAGGTCGCCAAATGGAGAACCTTACCCACGGACGACGGCGCCACCTACGACAAGTCGCTCGTTTTTCAAGGTGCGGATATCGCCCCGCAGGTCACCTGGGGCACAAACCCTGGGCAAGTGACAAGCATCACGGGCAAGGTCCCACGACCTGGGGACTTCGCGGATGCGACGGATCAGAAGACGACCGCGCAGGCACTCGAGTACATGGGCATCGAGCCAGGGCAGGCGATCACCGACCTCAAGCTCGATCGCGTCTTCATTGGCAGTTGTACGAACGCTCGCATCGAGGATCTCCGCGAGGCGGCGAATGTCGCCAAGGGAAAGAAAGTCAACAGTCGAGTTCATGCCATGGTCGTCCCCGGCAGCGGTCTCGTGAAGCGACAGGCCGAGGAGGAAGGGCTCGACCAAGTGTTCCGCGAAGCCGGTTTCGAGTGGCGCGAGGCGGGTTGCAGCATGTGTCTGGCGATGAATCCCGACAAGTTGGCGCCGGGCGAGCGTTGTGCAAGCACCTCCAACCGCAATTTCGAGGGTCGGCAGGGACGAGGGGGACGGACACATCTGGTCTCTCCGGCCATGGCCGCGGCGGCGGCCATTGAAGGCCACTTTGTCGATGTCCGCCAGTGGGGCTGAACCCCGCGGGGTGGGGTGTTTTCCTTCCAAAGAATTGAGCTTACGGCAATAACCGCGATGAAACCATTCCTTAAGCATACTGGCCTGGTCGTTGCGATGGATCGAGCCAACGTCGACACCGATCAAATCATTCCCAAGCAGTTTCTCAAGCGGATCGAGCGCACCGGCTTTGGAGAGTTCCTGTTCTGGGATTGGCGGAAGCGTGAGGATGGGAGTGAAGACCCCGACTTTGAACTCAATCGCCCGCAGGCCAAGGGAGCGAGCGTCCTCTTTGCGCGACGCAACTTCGGCTCTGGTTCCAGCCGCGAGCACGCCCCTTGGGCGCTGGAAGATTACGGCTTCCGAGTGGTTGTTGCCCCCAGCTTTGCCGACATTTTCTACAACAACTGCTTCAAGAATGGCATGCTCCCGATTGTGTTGAGCGAAGAGCAGGTCGAGGAACTCTTTCAGCGCGCTGCCAAATATCCTGGCTACCAATTGACGGCCGACTTGGAGTCGTGCGAGCTCACGGATGAATTTGGCTTCAGAGCAGAAATCGAAGTCGAATCCTTCCGGCGTCATTGCCTTCTGAATGGACTCGATGATATCGGTCTGACACTCGAGCACGAAGACAAAATCACGACCTACGAAGCAACTCGCTGCTAGGCTACCTCAAGGCAGCATGGCTTATTTCGGCTTCGTGAGGAGGACGCTTAAATAGCGATGAAACCCCTGCCCCACTGTGTAGGGCATCAAGAGACCGCAAATCACATTCTGCAATGCCCGGGGCGCGACTCGTCGCGACAGACTGCGGGCAATCGGCGGTAGCTTGAAGAATCGCCGCGCCATGCGGTAGAGCCGCGTGAGATCGTACGAGGTTTCTGATGAGCGATCGACGAGTTCATGCACGTCGAAGCCAACCGCGCGTGCCAGATCCGCCCAGGGGCTGATTTCGGCGAACTCGTCAACCGCGGCGGTTTTCTCGACCAGGACGGCAGCCCGCGCCAAATCGGCGGAGAGCGAGTCGAGCGGGCCGGCACGAAAGCAGTCGATCACCATCATCTGCCCCCCCGGCCTGAGGAGCCGAAACGCTTCGCGAAGGGAGGCTGCTTGAGATTCCGACTGGCACAATGTTTCAACGGCGAGGATCGCATCGAAAGCTTGAGGAGGCAGGTCGAGACGCAGGTAATCTCCCATGTGGAAAGTCGAGTTCAAGCTTCCTTCGCTCAGACGCCTTGCCGTGAGGATGTGGTCGGACGAAAGGTCGACTCCATGCCATTGGCGGTCGGGATACCATTGCGATAACAGGCGAATGTTATAGCCAGTGCCACATCCGAATTCGAGCGAGCGGAGCCCACCGATCTCCTTCACCATTTCGCCAAACAATTCCGCCTGGCGGGTATGGCCATGTTGTGCTGGGCGAGCTGTACCCGGCGGGACGAGGCCTACATGCAATGCACCCTGCCGAGAATGATACCGGCGGTAAACGCGATCGCACTGGCGATAATACCGTAAGACTTCGGCTGCATCGATTTGCCTGTTGCGGATGGTCCCTTCGTCGAAAGACGCCTTGATGTCCCTCAGCGCCTCCAACAGCGTTTGTTCGACGGGTACCCGGCCGACGTTCGTTCGCGGGGCGAGGGGGACGTGCGCGGTGGATGAGAGCATGAGAGAAATCTGAACCTGAATTCAAGGCGAGGACGGCTGACGAATTGAGTTTAAGGTCCTCACGCCGATCCGACCAGATGGACTGCCGATTCGTGGCTGGCCAACTATTCGGCTGCGGTGACCCAGCGTGGATCGAGCCACAAGCAGTGGTCGAGCTCATCGCCAAAATCGGCGAAATCGACGACAAGTATCACCAAACCAGCGCCAGTCATTTCGACTTTCACGGATTGCGGCGAGTCGCTTCCACGGACCACGGGGCTTTCGTAAGCCAACTCGGGTCGTTCATCAACCACTCGATAAATGCGAAAGATAGCACTCCCCTGTTGCCCAGAGGAATCGTCGATGGCAATCTGAGCGGCAAAGTGGGTCGTTCCGGGGGGCACCTGATAGACCGAGCGCGCTGCGGTCCGCATCGCCAGGCACTTTCGATAATGCAGGCGCCCGGCGCGGGGCAATTCGTGGTCGAGATTGCGGTCGGTCTCCAGCGGCCAGTGAATGTCGAAATAGGGCGTATGGCGATAGTCCAGTGGTTTTGCATCGGAGAGGTAGGCAATGCCATCCAGGGATTGGACATAGACAAGTTGCGGGGAACGCTTCCCCGTGAGTTCAATCCCGCTGAGAGTAGTGGCGACGATTCGCTCGGGCAACAGCGTGAGTGTTGCCGCCGAAACCAAGGTGCCATCCTCAAACCCAAACCAATACTTCGGGAGAGATGGTTGAGCCCCCTCCGATCGCGTGGCGAATGCCACAGCCGCCACATCGGCCGCCGTGAGCTGAATTTCTTGCCCTGCGGCTCTGAATCGCAGCAAGCCATCGAAACTTAGCGCCTGGCCGGAAAAAGAATCACCACTGGTCAGCCATACTCGATCTTCGGCCATTGTTGGCGCGGCGCGGATCTCAGCGGCGATGTTCCTCGCCAGAGACGGCTCGCTCGCCGCCGCCAGGAGCCAGAGCTCCACCTTGTGGCTTGGAATCTTCAGTTGTCCAAAGACGGAGTGTTCTAATTGGAGGTGGCCATCGGCCAGCGAGATCGGAACCTTTGTCGACCAGTCGGCCTTGGCGACGAACACCGAACCGTCGCGACACTTGAGATGGGACCGCAACGCTGGGGGCATCGGATGTCCCCACCGCACCCATTGGCCCGCGGGATAGTTGGCCGCACCCTCCTCAAAAACAAAGCGTCCTTCCCCCTCAACCAAGGAGGATAACTTCGCGGGCCGAGCCTCCCCTAAAGGCCGGAGGAGAGAGCCCAACGTCCCCGGTCCCTCTTCAGCCAGAGCTACCGGAACCGACTGGCTGAGCAGCAAGGCGAGCGATAACAACCAAATTGCCGTCTTGTGTTCGGACAGAAGCATGAACGACCCGAGCCGGAGGGACCTATCGCTGAAAGATGGGGATCATGTTGTTTGGTAATTGCAGGATGACTAGCGCCATTGCGGTGGCGTACTCGGGAGCGACGGTGTCCTGCCACGAACCGTCGGGGCGTTGCGCCTCTATGAGGGCATCGCGGATGGCTGGATACCAATTTTCCCAGCGCTCCCCCCCCGAGTGCCACATGGCTTGCACCGCGTAGTACTGACCGTAGAAATAATGGGCTTCGCGCGTGATTTGTCCTTGACGAGGGGTGAATTGCTCGAGGTACTTGAGCCCTTTTTCAATCTCTGGCCCCTCGTAGACTCCCGCGCTGTAAAGCGCGACAACTCCGGCGGCGGATCGCGGAAACATGCTTCCGCGGTTTTGAAGCGTGTAGCTAAATCCGCCGTCCGGCTCTTGGCACTTCTTCACATACTCCTCGCATGCGTCGACCGTACTTTTGGGGACATGAATTCCCGCATTCCGAGCCGCTCGCAAGGCCATGATTTGGCAAATCGTCACGGAAATATCAGCGTCGGCTGGCTCTGGATTGTAACGCCAGCCCCCTTCTTTGTTCTGGGTCCGCACGATGAGGTCGATCGAGCGAGCGAGCGAATCGCGCAAATCGTCGCGATGACTTATCCCATAGGCTTCGGCCAGGAACAATGTGGCAAAGCCGTGCCCGTACATGGGACCTTGGCTTAAACCGTCGCGCGGGGCGATAAACCCATCTCCGCGCGTGATCGAGAGGAGATAATCGACGCAGAGCGAGAGCTGGCGGCCATAGGGGCCGCGGTCGGGAGCACTGCCGCTCGAGAGAAAAGCCATCCCCGCCAGGCCAACGATCGCTGGATTGCCGCCAAACTGGCTCGATTTGAAAGTCCCGTCGTCGTTCTGCTGCGAGGCGAGGAATTTCAGGCCGCGCTCGATCGACTCCTCGGCGGGACGCACCATTTCCGCCGCCGAGGTATCGGGGACGGGCTCTTGCCCAGTGGCCAACGGCGCGCGTACGAGGAGCATCAGACTGAGGATGCCGGCCGTAAGCGTGCGTACGCGAAACTGTGGCACCAACTATCGAGCGGCTGGCTCGCTCCCGGCATCTTCCGATAGCTTGCGAAAATACTCTTCGAGTTCCGACTGATATTTCGGCAAGAATTCATCGGCCGACGATTGAAGGAGTTGTTCTCGCATATGACTCGGCAACTGTCCCCACAGACGTTTGACAAGCTCTTCGTCGCTCGCTTCCCCCGGGCTGGATGGTTTCCCTCCACCGGCTGGTGGCTGCGACTGTTGCGCGGCCGTTTGTGCTTGACTTGTCGAAGCCGGTTGCTTTCCCTGCGACGGTTTTGGTGTGGAGTTCGAGGTCTGCTGTTGCTCTTGCGGGGGCTTATCGCATTGTCCGTTGCTACAGTTTTTGCACTGCTTGCTTAGCTCGTCGATCAATTGATCGAGATCGCTGACGATTGCCTCTTGAACCTTCTTCGTGCTTCCGTCGTTGTTTTGTGACGCGATCAGACGATGGGCTTCGTGCATCCGATTGGAGATGCGTTCCAGGGGAGATGTTCCCTGCTCACCGATGTCCTCGCCCGCGGGCGCCTTGGGAGTCGCCGGAGCCAGTTGTTGACGTGCCTGATCGACCCCCGGAACGGGCCCAGTTGGGCCGACTTGTCGCGGGGACACTGGAGCAGGGAGTGCCCAATCTCCGAGCAAATCGTCTCCCAGATTCTCACCACCGGAGGTCTTCTCGGGCGCGGCGTCAACCGGTCCCCCACTGAAGCAGGGCAGACCAAAAAGCATGAGAATCGCCATCAAACGAAATAGGTTGGGTTGCATCGCCTTGATTCCTGGTACACCGGATCCGCAAGCCGCTCACATTATCTTAGTGTGTTTTCTACAGACTCTCCAGCTTATGTTCGGGGCTCGACCGCCGCTCGATCATCTCCCGCACAAGTTGTTCAAGCTGCTGTTGTTCGTCCGCCAATCGACGCGCCACCTCCAGCTTGGCGGCTTTTTGCTGGGGATTATCCGCAAGATCGGCCTCGTAGAGCCGGGTCCGCCCGTTGAGCTCCACCTGTAGCCAGCGTAGCATTTTTGCCTCGGCCAGTTCAATGATCGGGGGCTGCTGTTCGCCCTGCTCCCCTTGATTTCCCTCGCCTCCCTCGTTTTCCTGGGGCTCGTCAGGTGTTGGTGGGGGCTCCCGCAAGACATCGAGCACGTGGCGCATGCGTGCCAGCGCGGCTAGCTCGAGCTGCTGGGTGAGATGACCAGGATCTTCTTGCCCCAGGGAGGTGGCCGCCTGCCGCATATCTCCCTCCGCGCCACGCAACGAGAGCTGAAAGACTGCCCTGGCGGCCAAATCGGCAATGGCGCGCGACAGTTGGTCGGCGAGGTCGATTTGCTTGCCGGCGACATCGCGGAATGCGTTCTTGTCGGCTTCCGCCGTTGGCTCATTCTGGGAGTCCTGCAAGCGCAACGTTTCCTCGAGCACTTGCTGTTGTTCGGGGATGAGCTGTTCCAGGACAACAGCGAGCCGTTCCAGGAGCCGCTGCTGGCGTTGCTGCTCAAGTTCATTGAGTCGTTCGGCGAGCTGGCGTTGCGCCTCGGCCAGCTTTTGCTCTGCCTGCTGTTGCTGCTGTTCTTTTTGCTCTTCGGTCTCCCCTTGCTGGGGAGCGGCTTGGGAAGCAGCCTGTTGCGTGCTTTGGCTGGCGGCACTCGCCGTCATCCGCTCGAGCTTGCGCGCTAGTCGATTCAGTTGATCGGCAAGGTCCTGCCGCTGGCGGTCGGACTTTTCCGCCGACTGCTCGAGGTCTCGTTGCCTTTGCGCAAGTTCTCCTTGGAGTTTGCGGAGTTCGGATGCGAGCTTCTCTGGATCAGTTGGCGTATCGTTCTTGAGCAGGTCGAGCAATTCGGCAAGTTGATCGGCTGCGCTCTGCTCGGCGTCGGCGGCACGTCCTAGCTGTCCCTGCTCGGCCTGGCGTGCCGCGTCCGCCATGCTCCGGGTTAGCTGATTGCGATCAGCTTGTTGCACGGCGTCGGCCAATCGATTGGCAAACTCCGATTCCAGCGAGGAGTCACCAGACATCTGTCTCATCGATTCGAGCAGCTTCTCGACCCGTCGGGTCGCCTCCGACTGTTGCGTTGCAAGGCGGCTGAGCTCTTCCTGCGGCAGCTCGCTTCGCTGGGCTTTGGCCTGGGCCTGACGAACCGCGGCGGCCGCCGTTGCAGCCGCCAATTCGCGTTCCAATGTCTCAAGGCGAGCTAGCTCACGCAGGAAACGATCGGCATCGGCCCACTCTGCCACTTGCTCCACAAGGCGTTCGAGCGTTTCAATGATCTCGCGTTGGGCAGTCTCCAGCTCTTGGCCAGACTTTGCAAGCGAGCGATTGGCGGGAGGCGTCTCCCCAGCGACCGCTTCGAGTTCCTTGCGCATGTCGGTCAGCAACTGCTCGGCAACTGGTAATGGATTTTTGACGAGCGTGCCAATCGCCTGTTGGATCACGTCAAGCTGCGAAAGTAATTCGGGTCTGTCGAGTTGGTTGACAAGAGTCTGCTGACGCAAGGCGTCCGTCAACTGAACGACACTGTCGCGTGGTCCGGCGAGGATCGTTTGAATCTTTTGCTGCTGCACGCGCGCCCGGGCAAACTGGTCGATCCGGGTACGTTCGGCAGCGCTGTCGGCGGGAGGCGTCGCGACGAGCTCGCTCGACTGTTGCCGGGTCGTTCGCTGCTCGGCCAATGCCTGTTCGAGGAGTCGAAGTATCTCGGTCCGCAAGCTAGCCAGCCGCGATTCGAGCTCTGAAGCGGAAATGATCGTGAGGCGACGCTCGTTCGTGCCTCCCCCTTCCCCGCCGCGAAAGTCCGTGGCGACGACCGAAATCGTGACGACGTTACCCGGCTGCAACTCGTGATCGGCGAGTCGCAGTTCCGTGTGAAATTGCCGCTCGTCGAGGCGAACTCCCGTCGCGGGCAGCGTGGCTAGCGGAGGGGGGGCTTCAAGGCTGTAAAGCGGAATAATCATTGGAGTCGATTCGGCCCGGCCAGGTTCTTCGCCAGAGGATTCTTCGCCGCTTGCGGTAGGTCGACTCACATGGATTCGAAGTTCCCCCTTGGCGATGGCCAAATCATCGCGCGCATCCGCCGTTACCGGGATCACGGCTGTTGGCAGCACGAGGAGATCCGCAGCCGGTTCGCGCCAACCCACTTCGGGAGGCGCATCGGCGATCACGCGAAAACGTTGGGGAGCGGCCGTTCCTTGCAGGTCATTCGTTCCCGTCAGGCGAACGTCAACTTGGACGAGACGTTCTGCTCCTGCTGGCAAGCTCGCACGCCAGACTCCCGCTGGTAGGCGGACTTGTGTCGGGCTCGTTAACTCGAGTGGGAGTTCTTCATCTCCGTCGACCACGAGCCTTGCCGCTCGGAGAGGTGCTGGGGAATCCCCTTCAAGCGATAGGCTGCTGCCCGCAAGGACCCGCGACAGTCCCCCTAGCGGCGACGGAGCTAGACCACTGTAGGTGGGGGGATGAACGACGATCTCCAGTGTGTCGAGGGATGGGGGGTCCACGACTTCGATTGGATGCCATGGCATCGAATGATGGTCCCCACCCGTGGCGCGGAATTCGAAATCGCGCATGATCTTATCGCGGCGGGCGACAAGCGTATCGCCGACCCGTTGGGGAAGATCGGTGTCGTGGCGTCGTCGACCGTCGAGAAGGTAGCGATATTCAATCCGGGTATCCGCGGGGATCTCGCCTTGAGTGTCGACAATGGCGACCTCGAACGGTTGGCCGCGCGCAATGAGCCGAGGGGGATTCACGAATTCGAGCGAGTGGCGGCGAGGCCATTCGTGGCCGCCCCAAGGGGCTGCAAGTCGTGCGATTGCGGTGAGCGTGTCTTGTGGCCGCCATAACGCCACCCCCGCGGCGAGCAAGGTCATCACCAGAGCAGCCGCTAAAGCGTTTGCGAGTCGTGGATTCCCTCCCACTCGTTCCACCGGAAGTTGTTCCATCGCGGCAGTTGTCTCGAGCACCACCGCGCGACGCATGGCGACAGAGCCAGCCAGATTTTCCGATTCATCTTGCCGAAGGAACTCCAGTGAACTGGCCAGGCGGTCACCCAATTGGGGGAACGCCTCTTGAAGTCCTAAGGAAGCACGGAACTCGCTCCACCGCCTCCGTCTCCAGCGGCGGAACAATGCCCATCCCAACCAACCGAATCCCCCCAGTAGGGCTGCCGACAGGAGGACTCGTAAGCCGCGATCCACGGATCGGAACGAATAGTCGGCAGAACCGGCGAGCAAGACCGTCAGGAGCCCTCCAGCAATGCCCCAGGCGAGCAACTCCAATGCGAGCCGCCGATTCCACGATCGGCGGATGCGGAGAACAAGTTGCTGGAGCGGGTGCTGGGGCATCGAGACCGGTTAGCCATGGAACATATCGTGTGGGTTCCCTACCCTTCCAGCGTAACGGTATTTTGGTCGTTTTGCCATGACAAAAGCGGTCCCGACCCCCCGGTGGGGGCACTTGGGCTAACTCCTGAGAATGGCATTCATGTTCCGTTTGTAGGCTTCTACGCCCGGTTGCCCGTAGGGATTGATGCCAACGAGCCTTCCCTCGACCACTGTCGCCAGCATCAGCATCTGGAATAACTGGCCCAGATGATATTCGTCGAGCGTTGGAACGATCAAATCGGCGGTCGGACGGCAGTCGTCGCGATAGGCCTGGTTCGTTCCCCGAATAGCCGCCGAGAGGACATCGGGCAACGATTTTTGAGCCAGTTCGTTGAGGCCATCCTGATTGTCGTCTCGTTCGCCAATCAGCAGCGGCTCGCGACACGAGCTTGCGACGATCAGGTTGGTAATGAATTTGTCGCGTTTTCCTTCCTGATGCTGTTGGCCGCGCGAATGGAGGTCGCGTGTATTGACGACGGTCAGAGGCAGTGCCCCCTGTTCCTGCTTGCCGAGGCTTTCGGCAAGCAGTTGGTCATACCAAAGACCGAAAGCTTCCAGCCGGGTTCCCCAGGTCGACAAAATGCGGATATCGGCGCCGTGCAGCTTCTCCATTGCGTGAGCGGCAGCCACGTATCGAAGGACGAGGTTCTCATCGGGCTGTGCGCTGGCGAAATGATCGTTCATGTCGGCGGCTCCCTGTAGGAGCGCACGGATATCGAGTCCCATGAGCGAGGCCGGCAGCAGCCCCACGGCCGACAGCACCGAAAACCTCCCCCCTACGCCATCAGGAACCGGAAAGGTCTCGCGGCAGCCGAGAGCTTCCGCCAGATCAGCTAGCTTGCCCTTGGCTCCTGTCACGGGGAGGACGATATCCCCTAAGCTTCCTTCATCCAACGACTCTTCAAGCTCTCGTAGGAGAATACGAAACGCGGCAGCCGTCTCCAGCGTGCCCCCACTCTTCGAAATGACGACGATCCCCCATCGGCCAGAGTCAGCCGCCAACAAGTCGATCAGTCCCTGCAGCGCGTCGTTGTCGACGTTATTTCCCGCGAAGTAGATGCGGGGGGCACCCCCGCGCAGCGTTGGGGGGACTTCGTTGTGATAGGGATGACAACAGGCCTCCAGCATCGCCCTCGCCCCCATATAGGAGCCCCCGATGCCGAGCACCACTACACTGTCGAGTTTGGCTCCGAGACGTGCGGCGCAAGCCTCGATGCGGGCGACTTCGCTCTCGGAACCCTTCTCGGCGAGTTCGTTCAGGAGCCGATTCGGCAGTTCGTGGAAACCCGCATCCAGCGGCTGCCGATTGTCGGGAACCGACCCTCCCGAAGCCCAAAGGTGGGCATCCTGAAGAACTTCTTCCCTGGCTTCCGCCATGCGAGGCCACAGCGGGGCCAGATCTTGCTGTTGAAGTCCCCCAGGGAGTATGAACGCGTTGTCGAGGAGGTAGCTGATTGACATGAGACCAGAGTCGGATGGGCGGAAAGAGGTCAAGTACCAAACTGACCCCAATCGTCCCAAACTCTGCTTCGCTTACAAGAGCCCCTGACGATTGTCCCTTGGCGGGATAAACTCTAGGCTGACCTGCCGGTGCTCCCCCCTCTTGGATTCTCGAAGCCGATACAGATATGGACATTCACGATCTGACCCGTCAACTGCACACCCGAAATGACTCGAAAATTGTCCTGCTGGTGGGAGATGGATTGGGGGGGCTGCCTCAGCAGCCAGGAGGGCTGACGGAACTCGAAACAGCCCAGACGCCGAATCTCGACAGATTGGCGAAGGAGGGTGTTCTGGGGGGATCGATTCCTGTCCTGCCTGGGATTAGCCCAGGCAGCGGACCCGGCCATTTGGGCCTCTTCGGGTACGACCCTCTCCACTACGTCATTGGCCGGGGCGCCCTCGAAGCCACCGGTATCGGACTTGAACTGAAAGATGGCGACGTTGCCATTCGAGGGAACTTCTGCACTCTCGATCCACAGGGGAACATTAGCGATCGGCGTGCGGGGCGAATTCCCACCGAAGAAAGCGCGCCGCTGGCGATCAAACTTCGGGAGGTCAAGATTCCCGGAGTCGAAGTCATTGTCGAGCCGGTGAAGGAACATCGGTTTGTCGTGGTGTTTCGTGGCTCGGGGCTCGAAGGAAATGTGGCCGATACCGATCCCCAGGCAACGGGTGTCCCGCCACTAGCGCCGCAACCACTCGACAAGGCGAGCCAGAAAACCGCCGAAGTGGCCAGCGAGTTTGTCAAACAGGCTACGCAACTGCTGCGTGCAGAGAAAAAGGCGAATGGTTGCACGCTGCGAGGGTTTGCCTCGAAGCCAAAGCTGCCGAGCTACGAAGAAGTCTACGGTTTGCGTGCCGCGGCGATTGCCGTCTATCCCATGTACAAGGGGCTTGCGAGGTTGGTTGGGATGGACGTCCTCGGAAAGGCCGCGACTCTCGATGAGCAGATGCAAATCCTACGCGATCACTGGAAGGACTACGACTTCTTCTTTATCCACTTCAAATACACCGACTCGACTGGCGAAGATGGCAATTTCGCCGCCAAGGTCGAGCGCACCGAGGAACTCGACCGCTGCGTCCCCTCGATCATGGAATTGGGGCCCGACGTCTTGATTTGCACCGGAGACCACAGCACCCCCTCGATGCTCGCAAGCCACAGTTGGCACCCGGTGCCGACGTTGTTGTGGGCCAAGAATTGCCGCACGGACCGCTGCGAATCGTTCGGTGAGTCGGAGTGTCTGCGGGGCGGACTTGGACAGTTCGAGGCGAAGTACCTGATGAGCCTCGCGCTGGCGAATGCCGGCCGTCTCAACAAGTACGGAGCCTAAGCTGGGTTTTTCATCGGTTTGGCCGGCCTTTGTCTTGGCCAGACATCACTTAACGCGAGGAGACTCCCATGTCGGTCGCACGAGTCACGGAAATCATTTCCTCATCGAGCAAGAGCTTTGAGGATGCCATCCAGCAAGGTGTTGCTCGTGCCTGCAAGACGCTCGACAACGTCAAGAGCGCCTGGGTCAAGGAGCAACAGGTGAAGGTCGAGAAGGAGAAAATTGTCGAGTACCGCGCGACGTTGTTGGTCACCTTTGTGTTGAAGGATTAACGGTCGAAGCGATCGATCACGGTGACTCCCAATTCGGCAAAGTCGTTCAGCGCGGCAAGGCGAGCAGGAGCTTCGTGGAGCGAAATCCGGTCGGACACGAGCCGCGCGGCCTGTACCCTGCCCGATTCGACCAGGGCCAGCAATTCGGAGTACGCGCTGGCGGCCATGCCATGGCTTCCCACGATCTCCAGCTCTTGGCTCACCACAGGCCCCATTGGCAGGGGGGGATTGGCCTCAGCGCCCGCTAGCAGGCCCACCTGCACATGCCGGCCTCGCCTGGCGAGGCAGAGAATCGAATTTGTCGCCGTCGTACGATTTCCCAAGGCGTCGAGCGAAACATTCGCCCCTCTACCAGTGATCTCCCGTACCCGCGCTGGGATGTCCTGAATCTCAGTCGCGTCGATCACTGCCTCCGCCCCCAGCTTCTGCGCAAGCGCGAGAGGTTCGGGGCGAATATCGATGGCGATTGGCCGGGCGCCGAGCGCCGAGGCGATCATTATGGCGGAAAGCCCCACACCCCCAGTGCCGTGAATGGCCACCCAATCCCCTGGCCGCACATTCCCCTGTTGGGCGATGGCGCGGTAGGCGGTCGCCATCCGGCACCCGAGGCTGGCCGCGGTGACAAAATCGAGGTTTTCCGGCAAGCGAACGAGGTTGCAATCGGCGTAGCGAATCGCCACCCGCTCGGCGTAAGAACCCCAGGCGGTGAACCCGGGTTGGAATTGGCGTTCGCAAACCTGAGGGTGTCCGGCGACGCACTCGAAGCAGCTTCCGCATCCGGCGACAAACGGAATGGTGACGCGGTCGCCCGAACGCCAGTTGCGGACTTCAGACCCCACCTCCGCGACCGTTCCGGCGAATTCATGTCCAGGGACGTGAGGGAGCGTGCGAATGTCGGCGTCGTGTCCCTGCCAGCCGTGCCAATCACTACGGCAGAGCCCCGTCGCTTTAACATCAATCACCACACCGTCGGGATGTGGGACTGGCTCTGGAACGTCGGCGACGCGTAGGGGTCCCTTAAAGGTATCAAACAGGACAGCTTGCATAGGGTAAAAGGCTTCAAGGTTGCGAAGTCAATCGATTCCGGCGGGAGACATCAGCCGCGCGACAAGGCGTCCGATTGTTCGACGAACTGCGTTCCATTCCACTGGGCATCGGCATGGGCACCGGTTGCCATGCCATTTGTCAAACCGCTCCGTGCGGCGGCTTGCCTGGCAACAAGATCAGCGTGAGACGTCACATACTGCAAGCTGTGGCCGCGGAAGTCGTCGATCGTTTCGAAGTGATGCTGCTCCATGAATCGGAGCAACTCCTGCGTCATCGCCCGAACAAGCCGGTAGCCATGCTTCATCACACCCGTGCAGACTTGGATGGTGCTGGCGCCCATCAACAGATATTGGGCCGCATCGGCCCCGGTCTCGATTCCTCCAATGCCCGAGAGGGTTCTGCCTGGATAATCACGGCGGATCAGCGTGGCGATTTCCATATTCATTCGCAAGGCGATCGGCAGAATGGCCGGCCCTGAGTACCCCCCCGCCGTGGTGAACCCTTCGACCGTGGGCTCGGGGCGCAGGGTCTTGAGATCGACACCCAAAATGCTCCGAATCGTGTTGATGGCCGACAAACCTTGGCAACCGGCTCTCAAGGCAGCTTCTGCCGGATCCTCGATACGAGTCACGTTCGGTGTCAACTTCACCCACACCGGGCAGCGCGCGACTTCCATCACCCAGCCGCAAACCTCGGCCAAAACCTGGGGATTCTCACCCATGGCCGATCCCATGTTGCGTTCCGGCAGGCCATGGGGGCAACTCATGTTGAGTTCCAGCCCGTCGACCCCCGTTTCCTGCACGCGCTCGACAATCTCGTGCCAGGCGTCACGATGGTATTCTTCCATGATCGAAGCAATAAGCACCCGATCGGGGAAGCGATCCTTGATCTGGCGAAAGTCGTCGAGCCACGTCGTGAAGGGGCGATCGCTGATCAGTTCGATGTTCGACCAGCCGTAGATTTCTCCATTGGAGCGGCTCCTCAGCCGAGCGTAGCGCGGCTGGACATTGATGATTTTGTCCGCGGCGAGCACGGCTGTCTTGCTGATGACCCCTCCCCAGCCTTCGTCGTAGGCGCGACCAATGACGTTGGCATTCGCGCCGGGTGGACCCGAGGCGATGAGAAAAGGGTTCGGAAGCGACAGGCCGTCAACGGTGGTAGCGAGGCTGGGCATCTACAGGATAGGGACTGGGCGCGAAATCGCGGGGGCTAAGGGGGACACAATTCCTCATTTTACTCCCCCCAAGCGGGGAGGTCACGTGCAGAGGTGGTCGGACCTTCGCGGGCTCCTCATGGTTCGGTAAGGGGAAGATAGGTTTCTGGGCGACGGTCGCGGAAAAACTGCCATGTGTTGCGGACTTCGCGAATCATGTCGAGATCCATGTCGGCCACCACAATGTCGTCTTCTGTCCGATGAGGGCTCTGGGCGATGAACTGCCCGCGAGGATCGACAAAGTAGCTCTGGCCATAGAACTCGCCGATCCGCCACGGGTCTTCCCAGCCGGGACGGTTGATCGCCCCGACAAAATACTGGTTGGCCACCGCATGAGCCGGTTGCTCGAGCCGCCATAGGTACTCGCTCAGCCCAGCCACCGTAGCCGACGGATTGAACACGATCTCCGCGCCGGCGAGACCGAGACAACGGGCCCCCTCGGGGAAATGGCGGTCGTAACAGGTATAGACCCCGATCTTGCCGACAGGCGTATCGAAGACAGGATAACCAAGGTTTCCAGGGCGGAAGTAAAACTTCTCCCAGAACCCCGGTTCGCAGTGAGGGAGATGCATCTTGCGGAACTTGCCGAGGAACTCTCCATCCGCACCGATCACTGCCGTCGTGTTGTAGTAGACGCCCGTGAGATCCTCTTCGTACATCGGTGCGAGCAGGATGAGCCGGTGCTTTCGCGCCACCTCCTGCAAGAGCCTGGTCGTCGGGCCATCGGGAATCCGCTCTGCCGTGGCGTACCACTTGGTATTCTGCTCGGCGCAGAAGTAGGGCCCGTAGAAAATTTCTTGCAAGCAGCAGATTTCGGCCCCTCGTTCGGAGGCCTGCGAAATCAAGGCGACATGCTTGTCGATCATGGCCTGCTTGATCTTTTCGACGGGCGAGGTCACTGGCTCGCACAGGGTCGCTTGGATCAGGGTACCACGGACCACTCGAGACATCGGAAAAAACTACCTCAAACTGTGCGTGTTAGGGGGAGAATGTTAGGCACTTCTGCGATTGACTCTCATTGGACCCTATGTTTCGAGGGGCGCAAAGGTGCCGATCGTCGCCGGTGGCGACCCCCGTTGTCGTTGACTAAGATAGGGACCGACGATCCTGGCCCGGGGCTGCCCCCCGCGGGAGACGTGAAATGCCTCGGGCCCTTTGCCTGGGCGCTGGTATTGAGGCCCGCAACTCCGTAACGTGAATAGGAACGTCGTTTTCCCAGCAGCAATTATTTCCGACGGTTTGACGAGATGGCTTCCCTCTTGCGTATTGCGGTGATTGGCGGTGATGGGATTGGCCCCGAGGTGGTGGGGTCTGCGCTCGAAGTGCTCGAGGGGGTCGCCTCCTCCGAAGGACTCGAAACGAGTCTTCACCAATTCCCATTTTCGGCCACCCATTATCTCGAAACCGGGCATGTCCTCGACGATGCCGACATTGCCGAACTCCGGAACTTTGACGCTATCTTTCTGGGGGCCGTCGGAGGTTTGCCGAACGATCCCCGTCTGGCCGGCGGGGTGATCGAGAAGGGCATTCTCCTGCGACTCCGGTTCGAACTCGATCAATACATCAACCTCCGACCGGTCACGCTTTACCCCGGTATCGACACACCGCTGAAGGGGAAAACCAGCGACGACATCGATTTCATCTGCGTTCGAGAAAACACCGAGGACCTCTATTGCGGGGTGGGAGGATTCGTTCGCAAGGGGACGCCTCAGGAAATGAGCACGCAGACGATGGTCTCCACTCGGTTTGGCGTGGAGCGCTGCGTCCGCTATGCGCTGGAACTTGCCCGGACTCGCGACCGCAAGAAACTGACGTTGGTGCATAAGACCAATGTGTTGACATTTGCCGGCGACACCTGGTTCCGCACTTTCCAGGAAGTCGCCGCCGAGTATCCCGATGTGACGACCGACTACCACCACGTCGACGCCTGTTGCATGTACATGGTCGCCAAGCCGGAGGTATACGACGTCATTGTCGTCCCCAATATGTTTGGCGACATTATCACCGACCTGGGGGCTGCTATCGCCGGGGGCATGGGAATCGCCTCGAGTGGCAATCTCAATCCCGACGGGAATGCTCCCAGCATGTTCGAGCCGGTCCATGGTTCGGCCCCCGACATAGCTGGCAAGGGGATTGCCAATCCCATTGCGACGATCGACTCGCTCGGGCTGTTGCTTCGCGAAACGGGCCGGATCAAGAACGTGGCCCCGGCGGTTGCCTGCGGCCAGCGTGTCGCCGACGCCGTGAAGCGCGTCACGCCTCGGTTTGCGGGCAAACAGCTCGATCGCTCGGGTTGGAGTACCTCGGAGATCGCGCGAATGGTGATCGATTCCCTTTGATGCCACGGCGGAATTGTCGGACGAGATTGGTGCCCTCTCACCACGAGGCCTTGTTGTATGCGATTTACCTGGCTCGGGCATAACTGTTGGCAAATCGGATTGGCAAATCGCACTTTGCTGGTCGATCCCTTTCTCGATGACTCTCCAACGGCGCCTCTCAAGTCGACTGAAGTGAATTGCGACGAAATCCTCATCTCGCACGGCCACTTCGATCACATCAGCGATGCCGCGGCGATCGCCAAGCGGACCGGCGCGGCGGTTTATGCCAACTTTGAAGTGGGGGAATGGCTCAAGGGGCAAGGCGTAGCCGAGTCGCAGATTCAACCGATGAACCTGGGGGGAGGAGTCGATGCGGATTGGGGGCGAGCCACCATGACACTGGCCCACCATAGTTCGAGTCTTCCCGACGGCAGCTATGGAGGAAATCCCGGAGGCTTCCTGCTTGAGGCCGAAGGCAAGCGGGTCTACCTGGCTTGCGACACCGCGCTGTTTTTCGACATGAAGCTCCTCTCTATTCCACGGCTTGATTTGGCCATCCTGCCGATTGGCGACCGGTTTACCATGGGGATCGCCCACAGCGTCGAGGCGACGTTGCTTCTCAATCCCCGGCACGTGCTGCCCTGTCATTACAACACGTGGCCTCCGATCGCCCAGGATGCCGCGCAGTGGGCCAGCGAGGTCTTGCAAAAAACCGCTGCCGAACCCCATGTCCTCGCACCTGGCGAAACTTTTGACTTGCAATGAAAACATCTATCAGTCCAGTTGGTTATCCTTCAATGAATAAAACATTTTTGTGCGCCCTCTTCCTGCTCTGGGGGATCGGCAGCGTGGCTCGCACTGCCGAACCACTGCGGTGGAACCTTGAACAGGGCCAGGAGCTGCGCTACTCGGTCGAGCATCATAACGTTTTGGCCGTGACGGCCGATCGCGCTGGGGAGTTTTCCTCCGACACTCGGCAGACCGTCGACTTGCTGTGGCGCGTGGAGGACTCGGCGGAGGATGTGATCGCAATTCAACAGTCCGTCGAGGCCTACAAGCTCAAAATCACGATGCCGGGCGAGATGGAGCTGGCGTTCGACTCGAGGACGGGACGTCCCGCCGAAGGAATTGCGGCAATGCTCTCCCCGATGTTCGATGTCCTCACGAAGCACCCGGTTCGGCTGAAAGTCGACAGCCGCGGAAAACTCGTCGATCTGCAGGCGGATGAAGAGGCCCTGGAAAAGCTCAAGACCCTGCCCGCCATCAAGCCGCTGGGCGAATTGACGGCCACCGAGGGCTTGCGCCAACTGGCCGAGTCGGTGGCGTTTCCGCTGCCGGAGGGAGAGCTTCAAGAGGGGGTAACCACGGAGCGTCCGATCAGCGTGGAAAACCGGATTCTCGGTAAAATGACGGGCGTGATAAGTTGGAGGTTCACAGGGACCGTCGAGCGGGATGGTGCGGAGTACGAGCGATTCGAGCCTTCCCTCAAGCTGGAATTGACACCGGTCGCCCCACCCAAGGATGGCGAATCGCCCACCGGCCCCAAACCACTCGCCGACGCCGAGCTGGTGGAGCCGAAGGGGACTGGCGAGGCGTTGTTCGATCGCCAATCGGGTACACTCCATAGCCTCACGCTGAAAGTCGAAGCCACGATCAAAGGGAAGCTTGCCGGGCATCCGGCGGCTTGCGACTTGCTGCAGCAAGTCGATGTGGCTCGCCGTCAATAGCTGTGTGGCTAACGAGGGGTGGTCGCGACCTGGATCTCGTCTCCCACGACGCGAACCTCGAAAGTCTCCGTCTTGATGCGAGGGCTGTCGCGCCACGTCCCATCCCGCACGTCGAACCGCCAGGCATGCCAGGGGCACATGACCGAGCCTTCCTCGTCGAGGCATCCCGCCCCTAGCGAGGCCCCCTGATGGGGGCAAAAGTCGTTGATGGCGAAATAGGTCCCCTTGTGGAGAAACACCGCCACCATGTGGTCCCCCACCGGAAAGGAAGCCCCCGTACCCTCGGGAATCGAGCCAACCTTGCCGACAGTGACGAATTCGGGCATGGCAATTCCGCAGGGTATCCGTGAGCTTAGGGAGTGGAATCGCCGTGGCGGCAAGGGGCGAGCGAATCTGCGGACCTAGGCACATCAAGGCACGCACCCTAAATTGTGAGTGGTTTCCCCATGGCGGGCCAGGGTCACCCGACACGGCCCGCTGCGAGCCGCAGGCTACCCGACACATTTCGAATTCAGGCGAACGTTCATGGCTAAGCGATTTACTCGAGTGATCCTCACCACATGGTTGGCGGTGTTTGTCGTGCTGATGCTGATGGCTCGGGGCCAGGAGGAGGCGCAGCCCGACGCAAAGCCGGCCGACGCGCCAGCGGGTGAAGCCGAGGGAGTGAGTGGCGGAACTCCGGAAGTCACGGAGCTGTTGTCGGGTCTGCGGATGCCGACCTCCCTGGCAGTGCGGCCCGGGTCTGGGCCCGGACAAACCGAGTTGTGGGTCGCTGACGGTGGCCATGGCAAGGTGGTGCGGTATCAAAGCGCATCGGCCGATGCCTGGAACGATGCGATCGTTGAACTTGGGGAGCAGGCAGAGGAAGGAGAGGATCGACCTTCCTTGCCGCGAATGGGAGTCGCCTTTCAATCGCGTAACCGCCTCATCCTCTCCAGTACTTCGGGGACTCCCCTGCGAGTGTTTGAAATTGACGACGATAAGCTCCCCTCGAAGGGGGATGCCGGCGAGGTGGTCGGCGAGCCGAAGGAGGAATGGCCTGGGGGTCTTGCCGACATCGCACGCAACGAAGGGGCGTTCTTCTTCGTCGGCTCTGCTGGCGATCGTACCGATTGGGTCGCCCTCTCTCCACTCAAGGGAGCCAACCTTGGACCGATCGAGAAATTTCGCCAGGAGATCGAGGGGGTCGAGTTGGGCAATCTTCGTGCGATCACTTTCAGTGCCAAGCGGTATCTCGTCGCCGGCTTCGCTGGCGACGAGTCGGAGGAGAGCTTGCTCGTGTTCCTCGATCCTCATCGGGCGGACTTCCCGGCAGTGATGGTGCTCCGAACAGGGCTCGCCGACATTGCTTCCCTTGCCTACCATCCAAAAACCGGAAGCCTCTACGCCGCCGACAGCGCGTGGGGGGATGCTGAAAAGGGGGGTGTCTATCGTCTCGATGCGAAGTCGGTGGCAGAGGGGGGCAACGAGTCGTGCGAGGCCGTCCTCATCGCGAAGCTCCCCTACGCTACCGCCATCGACTTCGACAGCAGTGGGAATCTCTACGCCGTCTCGGCCAGCAGCCCCGACGGAGCGGGGGAGCCGACGGGCAAGCTTATCAAAGTCACTGGGGAGTAGTGGGGAATTCGTCATGCCTAGTCGCCGTGAAAAACTTGAAACCATGCTGCAAAGTTCGCCCGACGATCTCTTCTTGCGGTATGGTCTGGCCCTGGAACTCGACAAGGAAGGAGAGCACGACGCGAGCTTGAACATGCTCACCGCGCTTGTCGAGCAGCAGCCACCTTATGTTCCCGCCTACTTCATGTCGGGGCAGCAACTGACCCGGCTTGGCCAAATTGACAAGGCCCGCGATGTCCTTCGCGCTGGGATCGAGGAGGCCCGCCGCCAGCAGGATCACCATGCGGCGGGCGAAATGAGCGAGTTCCTCGCCTCTCTCGGCCAGTTGGGAGAGTAGCGGCTACTTGCGACAGGCGCCCGCCACGGCGCAGCTCGTACAGCTCACGCACCCCCCCTGCCCTTTGGCTTCGTCGGTTCCGCAGCCTGGGCCACACCCCTCTAGCAATGTGTCGGTGAACTTACGGAACTTGACGGCCGCATCGTACACCTCGGCCAGCTCGGTGGTGCAGGCCTCCACTTCGGGGGTGACCTCACCCAGGAAGTAAAAGTAAAGCCCTTGGCCATCGAACAAGTGCTCGACTTCGAGCAGCACGGCCGCAACTCCGCGCTCGGCTAGCAGCCGCTGGCACTCGCCAAAGGCCTCGTCGCGCCGGCGGCTAATCCGCTCGGCGACCATCTCGTCGGCACCGGTCATGCCGCGGAGGATTTCTCCATCGGGATCCTTCCATTCCCCCTCCGCGTCTGGGGGGGCCAGCACCTCTCCCACTTCCAGGCCACGGACGGTCCGCACGACCACCCGCATCCCGCGCTCGTAATGCCTCCCGTCGACCGCGCGAAACTCCCCCACCAGTCCCATCGCGCCGACACGTATCAGATGATTAGTCATGCGGCCATTGTACCGGAGCGCTGCCCAAATCCTAGCGAGATTCGTGCGATTGCCGATCCCATGGGCTTGCTCCCTCCTACGAACCTCGGGATACTGGGGCCCACATCGCTTAAAGTCAAACCTTCGAATCGACCCCATTGAGATTCCAGGAGCCACCGGATGTCGACCACTCAGGCCACCCGCCCGCCGCAACTCAGCACCTCCAGCCGGTGGCATGCGCTGGCCGAGCGGAGCCTGGCTGGCGATTCGCTTACCGTGGCCGAGGCCGAGTCGATTCTGGCCGCCCCCGACACCGAACTCCTCGCGCTCCTCGATGCCGCTTACCAGGTGCGGCGCCATCACTTCGGCAACCAGGTGCAACTCTATCTCTTGATGAACGCCAAGAGCGGACTCTGTCCCGAGGATTGCCACTACTGTTCGCAGTCGAAGGTCTCCGAGGCCGAGATCCCCAAGTACAACCTGCTCAGCCGCGACAAGCTGCTCGACGGGGCCCGAGTCGCCGCCGAGCGGCAGGCCAAGACCTACTGCATCGTGATCTCCGCCCGCGGTCCGAACGAGCGGGAGCTGAAGGCGGTCGAGACGATCGTTCCCGAAATCAAACAGCGATACAACCTCAACATCTGTGCCTGCCTGGGGCTTCTCACTCCCGAGCAGGCCGATCGACTCGCCGCGTGTGGGGTCGACCGGGTGAACCACAATCTCAACACGGGCGAAGGGCACTATCAAAACATCTGTACCACTCATGGCTATGCCGACCGGGTCGCCACCCTCAAGGCGGTCCGGCAAGCGGGGATGGAAATGTGCTCGGGGGGCATCATCGGCATGGGGGAACAGCCGCGCGACGTGGTCGCCATGGCGATGGAGCTGCGCGACCTGGGGGTCCATTCGATTCCGGTGAACTTTCTCAATCCGATCGAAGGGACACCGCTCGCCGGGCCAAGTTCGCTCACGCCGCAGTATTGCCTCAAGGTCCTCTCGATGTTTCGTTTGGTTTGTCCTGACCGCGAAATCCGCATCGCTGGCGGGCGCGAGTTGCACCTTCGCAGCCTGCAACCGCTGGGACTCTACCCGGCGAATTCGATTTTTGTTGGCGACTATCTCACGACCCAGGGGCAGGCCCCCGAGGCCGATTACCAAATGCTCCGCGATCTTGGTTTCGAGATCGCCATGGCGAGTGAATGCCAGTCGTAAGTTCCGCTGAACAGTAGGTCCCGCTTGCCGAGCGGGACTTGGTGTTTAGGTAAGCTCTCCATTATGTTCAAGGTCCCGCTCGGCAAGCGGGACCTACTTTGGGGTGAATGTGCCTTTGGGGGGATCGATGTAGTTCTTGTGAATCGCATTGGCGAGTTCTTTATCAAGCTCGCCGTCGTGAGTCATGAAGCGGTAGCTCGAGACGAGCGGCTTATCGGGTTCGATCCGCATCACTCCCAGCACCACTGGGGCGAAGCAAAAGTAGGGCATGTCGGGATGGAGCCTGACCGGCTGGGGATGCCGGACGTTGCTGGGGCTCCCCATGACGACGATGCCCCCCGACCCTGCGCCTAACTCGCCGCTCATGCTCACCCAGTTTGGCCGGGTGTGGTTGCCACGGCGACGATCGAGGCCGTCGCTGGTTACGAGCTCGCACTTCTTGGGATCTTTCCACTCCACGGCTCCGCGGACGGCCATGCCGCCGTAGTGATACTCGTTGAGGACGAGTGGGCTCTCGGTTGCGCAGGTTTGGACCGAGGTGATATCGAACAGAAAGACATCCGCGAGGTTGTAAATCCGTACTCGCCACACTTCGTCGAGAGCGTCACGCGGACCTTCGGGAGCCGTCAGGTCGACATGCCTTAGCCGGCAGACCATCTCGCCGAAGACCGGGCCATTAGTAGTAGCCTCGACCTCGGTGTGATCGACCCGTCCTTGCTTTGCGTCGCTGTTCCAAAAATCGACTTTACGCCCCTCGAAGGTCGTGTTGACCCAGGCCATCATGATGCCGTGCTGGTGAGTGTGGTGGGGCAGCGGCATCGGGTCGGTGAGGACCTTGCCCGCTGGGGTCCGCACCGGGTGGAGCATGCCGCTACGGGCGAACTGGGGTTTCTCCTCGAGAGGAGATGGGACCACCGCGTGGTTGTAGGCTAGCACTTCACGGTCGCCAATCCCCGCAACCAGAGCCTTACCGTTGTCGGCGATGGCGACCATATCGGTCGCTTCGTCCGTGGTTTCGATGGTGAAACCGCGCGACTCGCCAGCGGCAAGCTTGTCGGATAGGATCAGCCAAAGTTGCGGGGGCGTTCCCGCTTCAATCTGCGCTGGGTGACGATTCCCCTGCTCGTCGATTGCGCGGATGTCCTTCCACTCACTCACGTCGGTCCCTTCGGGAAGTGCCACGGCTAAGGGGACTCCCTGCCGGTCGGCCTTGCCCGCTTCGACCACCACCTTCCCGAGTGGCGCCGCGGAAGCCGCTCCCATGAGCGCCAGCAACGCGGCGAAGCCAATTACCAGTCGTGCCATGGTCATTGCTCCACGCTTGGAGTGGCTTCCCGCTTCTCACCCGCGTACCCGGCGGCCACTGCGTCGAGCTGGTCGGGTCGCATATCGCCATTGTGCAGGTAGACAAGATAACGGAGCTTGAGCGATTCTCCCTTGGCGACTTTCACTTCTCCCTGGTCGACGCCATTCTCGGGGAAGTCCTTTTCTGCGAACGGATTCGCTGCGAACAGGCCGTACGTCCGCACGTGCCAGGCAGTGGGGTGGCGGAAGCTGTCGGGGTGGCTGAACATCGCGATCCCCGCCGGCTCGCCCTTCACCGGCCCGGTGTAGTTCACCCACTCGGCGGGCATGCCCCACGTTTCGCCATCGGTCTGACCGTGGTTGTTGGTGATCTTGCCCCCCTGCTTGGCTGTGACCTTCATGCTCCCGGCGACGCGGATGGCGAACGAGCCCTCCTTCGTGTCGCCAAAAACTAGTTCTCCCTCGGTTGCCTTGATAACAATCGTGGAATCGATCCCGCGATTGCCGTGCCCGTCGACAAAGAACTCGAACGTTCGCTCGTCTTCGCAAATTTTCTTGTCGTCCGACATCCAGTCGTTCACCGTCGCGATCGTTGCCCATGGTCCGCTTGCCTTGAGGTTCTTGAACTCGCGGTGGACGATCTGATTGTTCGGCCGCCCCCGCCGCGGCTCGCTCCAAAAGTCGAGGCCATTCACCTCGCCATGGTTGAACCAGAGGGATCGGTGATGGGGATGATCGTCCACCTCCGACTCGCCCAGTTCCCGCATCGGGTAACCGCGCGTGAGTTCCGTCCCCGCCGGCCCAACCAGCGGCCAGATGATCGGCTGATGTCCCGATTTCTTGACATATTCGGCCATCAGCTTGCCATCGACTTTCACGGCGGCTCCGGCCGCGCTCTCCTCGACGGTCAGGATGACGTCGCTGCTGACGGGCTTCTCGACCTCGATGCCACGAAGCACCACGTCGTCGAAGTTGCCATGGTCGTCGAACGTGCCGATGCCGACCTGGCCCCAAGCGAAAGTCGTGTCCTTGGCGGTCATCACGGGTGTTGTCATGTCGTCGAAGTAGACCTCGGTCGTGCCGTCGGCCACGCGGCGGACCACCTTGGCGGTGTGCCAACCGTCGGTCCAGGGGGTGCCAGTCGATTCGTCGACCGTGATCTTCGTGCGATCGGCGCCGTTGACGATGAAAATCTGGCACGAGTGGGGGTCGGGCTGCGCGCCGAGGTGGACGTAGTAAAAATGGCCCGGGTCCTGGTAGCCCCAAAAGAGGCAGAGGTCGCGATGCCCCGCGGCCTTGACGTTGGTGTTCTGCAGCCGGCAAGTGAGTTCGAAGTCGGCGACCACCTTGTCGTTGAGCAGGGCCTTGGCGAAGGGGCTGCGGTGGGGGGGCTTGTAGGCACCGACGCCGGCGACACGGAACACGCGGTTCGTCCCGTCGGCGGGGTCGGCAATCACGCTCCAGACCGGCTTCTCGCCAACTGGATCGGAAGTGGTCCAACGCTCGGCTCCCCCCTCGAAGTCCTCTTGGGCGAGGAGTGGGAGGTCTTGCGCGGAGACCTGCGAAAAGGCCCCCACCGCCAGTGCCACGAGGCCAATCCAAAGGAGTCGTCTCATCGTCGAAATGCCCTTCTTTTCAGTTCAGTTTCCCCCAGGGGGCAACCCTCTGCCCCGTGTGCCAGCGTCCATGATGACCGAGCGACGGGAGGGATTCAAGCGAGTTGGTTGTCGGCGCTTATGGGGACCTCCATCCTGGTTGGTGGGAAGAATGGGACGCGGATTGTCAGGATTTGGGAGGATCGACGGGATTTGGGACTTCGAAAGGATGAAGGGGGAAGGATGAAGGATGAACGGGCGCGCATCGTCATTCCCGCGAAGGCGGGAATCTAGAGGACGTGCGCGAACATTCTAGATCCCCGCCTTCGTGGGGATGGCGGTGACTTCTGATCTTGCGGATCCTGCCAGATCCTGACAATCCGCGTCGCATTCCTTTCGTGTTCACAATCCGCGTCCTATTTCTTTTCGTGTTCACGCCTCAAGTCGCCTCGTATCGCTGCCAGAGTTCACGAAGCAGTGTTGCGACGGGTTCGACCTGCTGATTTAGTTCGCTTAGGATTCGCTTGCGGACCTCTTCGTCTTCGATGGCGTGAACGGCTGTCGCGAAACCGCTGAACATGGTCCGCAGGCTCGATTCGATTCGTGCGAGGACATATTCGAGCGGCTGGTCGGCATGGAAGGCCGAGCGGCGTAACGCTTGTTTTCGCTCGCGCTCGGCAAGGTAGATGGCGGCCCGGACGCTTTTGGGAGCGAGTTGCCTGAGGTGTTCGAGGGGGGCCGTCTCCGCATCCCAGCGGGCCTCGTGATAGCGCTGGCGAAAATTGGGATCGTCCGCCAACCAGCCATGGATGGTCCGCACGCTGCATCCGGACGCGGCCGCGGCCTGTTGGAGGGTGGCGCCCAATCGGATGTACGTCATGAAATTCACGCGAACCGACATCTCGAAGGCACGCCGCTCGGCGATGGCTCGTTCAGACTCTTCCGTCTCTTCCGCGTCGGGAGACTTCGCGAGACCGGCATCGGGTAGCACGGGGAGCGGGTAGTCGGGCTCGGTGGGGGGTGGGGTGGTCATGGTTGGCGAGGGGGCTGGTTGGTTGTGGGGCGCTGGGGGGTGCGTGTTTGGGGCTTTTCGAGTTTTTTCTTTTTTCGACAAACACGATTTTCGTCGAAAAAGTCGCCTCATTTTTCGACGACTCGATTAGCGCTCACTCTGTGAATCAGGGGATTTTCGCGAGGCAATGGGCAAAAAACCTTTCGCTTTTAACTTTTGCTCCCACAGACTTTGGGTGTCGAAATCGATCTCGATCAACGGCAGCATACGCCCCAGTTCACGGGTGAAAGTGCAGAAGCAGGCCATGAAGGAGTCGTGGATGCGCCCTCGCAGCTTCGGATCGGTCACCTCCTTGGTGACGAGGGCTTTAAAGTTGTGGCGGAAATCGCGGAGACATTGCTGATCGAAGCCGTCAGTCGCCATGGAGCTTTTGCGATCGTCGCTCACTTTTTCGAGAAAGTAGGCCGCAGCTCGCCAGTGAGTCTGGCACTTGCTTCGAAGCGCGTTGATGGGATCGAGTTCGGCCTGGGCCTCGGCCCTGTGGAGTTTCGCGGCAAAGTCAGGGTCACGGCGAGCCTCGTTCATTACGGTCTCCACTCGGCAGCCAACGTATTTGCTCGCTCGAACCATGCCACCCCCAGCCGCGATGAGGGCGCAGATTTCGCGTTTTTTCGCGTCGTCGAGCGAGCGGGGGCGGCCCAGTTTCTTGGGTTGAGTGGTCGGCGGGGGCTGATCGAACTCGTGAAAAGTCAGAGGAGGTCGCGGGTCATTCATCACATGTTCTCCTATCTTGTGGGGTAGGCTTCCAGCACTCGTGGGGTAGGCTTCCAGCCTGCCGGCGCTGTACGTTGGTTTGGCAGGCTGGAAGCCTACCCTACGTGTCGAACTCGCAGCGCCGGCAGGCTGGAAGCCTACCCTACGCAGCAGCGGGTACGTGGCCAACAGTATACCAAACGCCTTGGGGCGATTTTTGGGCACGCTCCCCAAGATGGGGGGAGGGCTAGAAACTGGCCCAATCGGGACATAGCCACATGGCGAAGGCGTAGGGTGGGTGGTTCTGTCGGCGAAATCACGCTCTGACTACAACAAGACTCACTCGCCGACAGGTTCACCCACCATTTGGGTCCACACCCAATCGGTGGGTGAACCTGCCGGAATCGAGTCGCTAAGGTGGCTGGCTCAACTTCCGGCAGAACCACCCACCCTACGTAACTTCCAAGGATTTCAACACGGAGGCACTGAGACACGGAGACCAACGAGCAGGTTTGGCATCGAATGGAACCCTTGTGTTTTTGAATCAACTCAACTTCTGGTCACACAATGCGGACCGTTGCGCAAATCATTCTTCGTCCCGTTGGTCGGTCACGTCGAGTCCCCATTCTGGCGCTTTCTCCACGAGATACTCGAGTGCCGGGCGCCGCACGCCCGAGGTCATCAAGAGAGACTGAGGCTTGCCCTCATGGGGGATAAACTTCACCTCGATCGCCTTGCGGCGACCTCGACTCGTGCGTCTCGACCCGCGGCGGCTGACTTGGGTGATTTCGATCTCCTTGACTTCATCGAGATTGATCGTCGCGGCGGTCCCCTGCCCTAGGAGCCCCCCTCGGACCTCAAGCCGATGGCGATCGACGGCCGCGTAGGTGTAGGGAGTGACGAGCATGGCGGCCGCGAGCATGGCCAGCCCAATCACCAGCAGCACTCCCCCCGCCACCCGCGGCTTCCCCTTGGGCTTCCAGCGGCCGGTGATGAGTGGCAAGCCGAGGGCCACTAGGGACAGGCCAACGAAGAGAGGGAGCAACTGAAAGAATGGATGATCGGTGAAGACAACCCGGTCCCCTTCGATGGTGCGGACGACATAGTCGGTGCTGTTGCAGCCGGTGAGGGGGAGGAGGAGCGCGAGGGCGAGGAGTGGGAGGAGGCGGAGCATGGGGTGGTGAGGGGCCGGGGGCCAGAGGTCGGAGCTTGTGATGGTTGGAGTTTAGCAGTTCGTCGGGGTGGGGCGAGTATTGGAGTGTGTGGCGGGACTGGAATGAGATTTTCTGTTTGGCCTCGTCCTGTTATAATTGGTAATTGGCGGGAACACTCATCGGAACTCGACAAATGTCCTTACCACTGACCGTCGTGGGCGAACAACTCTGGAAACGAATTGGCGAGAGTAGGGACCGTGTCGAAGAGCGACTGAGAACCACAATCGCGATTCTGGAATCCGCCCAGATATCCTTCGCCGTCGTCGGGGGGAATGCAGTACGGATCTGGGTCTCCCAGCGCGATCGGGGAGCGGTGCGGGGGACCAACAACGTCGATATCCTCGTTCGCCTCGAGGATTTGGATGAGATGAAACGGGTGATGGCGGAGCATGGCTTTCGTCATCGCAAGGCGGCCGGGCTCGACATGTTTTTGGAGGGACCTGAAGACTCAGTACGCAGTGCCGTCCATGCCGTGCTGGCAAACCAGATGGTGAAGGCCGACGACGTTGAACCCAATCCCGACGTCGAGCCGATCGAGTACGGCGATGGCATCCGCACTTTGCCGCTCGAGCGACTGGTGCGGATGAAACTCAACTCGTTCCGTCTCAAGGACCGGGTCCACCTGCTCGACATGATCGACGTGGGGCTGGTTGATGAGAGCTGGGTGGGGAGATTTCCTGAGACGTTGGGGGAGAGATTACGCGGGTTAATTGAGAATCCGCAGCAGTAGAGCCGCGCGGCGATGCGTCGGCGCGGTTTCTGATCCGTGCTGATCCGCTAAAATCCGCTTCGATCCGTGTCCCATTTTTCATGCACCGCTGCTGTTGATGCGTCGGCGCGGGCGGATTGAGATGTGAGAGGGGTGAAGGCTAATCGCGCCCGCTTGACGGCATCCTACGGTCGAAGAGCCTACGTACCGATCGAACCGGCAGCACTCCCCTCACGCCCCCTAAAAGTCGTACCACACCCCCATGCCAATTTGCTCTTCCGAGGTCGTGAAGAACTGCGACTGGCTCGACTTGCCGTTGTAGTAGTGCAGGCCGAGACGGAAGGTCTGGTCGAGGATGTTGCGCCTGAGCCAACCGGCCTGCACGGTCAGATCGCCGCCAAAATTGTGTTCCTCCCGCAGCCGCGCGTTCATCGCCATGAACGGTGTGAAGCGGCGGCCCGTTGGTCCCGGTTTTGAGAATTCCGTGCCGAACTCGAAAGCCAGGGTTTCGGCCCCGCCGCTGCGGTGGAAGGCCCAGTCGAATTCGCCATACGCTCGCCAGGCGGGATCAAGGTAATAGGACGCACCGAATTCGATCGAATCGCGGACGTAGTTGATTCGCTCGGCGAGCGAGCCAGGGTGCGAAATGGCATACTCATCGCCGAGGTGCGAGCTGATGTGCGCATAGCCAACCTTGAATTGCCGCCGCTCGTCCCCCCAGGTCAGCGGCATACCAAAAACATAATCGGTCGCATCGAGATCCTGGCGGTTGTTCACGTCGAGCCGCGCGATCGCCGCTCCGTAAAAATCGAGTTGATAGCCCACGGGTGCCAGCGGATCGCCGTTGCCAAATTGAATCAAACCGACCCTTCCGCCGAGCGTGGCGTCCCACAGCGCGCGGCCACCGCTCGCTTCGTAAAACGAAACGAGCGCCAGGCGCGGTTCGTGGACACCCGCCATGTAGGAGCGATAGATCAAACCCTCCGGCAACCAGCGCCACGACCAGGGGGGAGCCGCGGACTGGTCCACGAACAGCGGGCCGGGCGGAAGCTCCTCGCCGCCGGTGTCGTCCAACTCGGACGGCGACGGCTCGTTCGATTCGACAAACGGTTGCCACTCTTCGAGCGAGGCCGTCAGCAACGTGATATCGCCCGCATGATCGAACGGGGCAGCGCTCGCCGCATCGATACCGACCATCGAAAGCCATCCACACGCCAGCACCGCTAGCACGCGAGACCAACCGATCGCGAAATCACGGGCGTGCATGATGCGGTCGTGCGGGTGGGATCGGGGGGATGCTCGTGAGGACAATCGAGCGAGCAGGCGGGCATGTGCTAAGTCTCGGCCATCGGGGTTGCGCGCGTTGAGGGGGACGATCCTAGGGCGTAAAGTTGCCCGCTAGCGATGCAGTGCTGGCAGCCGGGGGTCAGGGGTCGGGGGCCAGAGGTCGGAGGTCGGGGTGGGGTTGAGTGGGGGGACTTGGGGGGGGCGGACGAACCACATGGCACATTGCTCGTGGTGGAGGGGTCAAGGGAAGCCGATTTCGATTCGCTCGCCGAAGGCCTCGCGAAAAGCGTCCTGATTGCCACCGACGTTCCATGCCAGGCGGCTGAAGGAGAGGGTCAGGTGTTTGTGCTCTTGGAGCAACAGGAGCGTTTCGAGGGATGGCTTGCGGTTTTCGAACCGTAGCCGCCGGAGCTTGGGGAGCTGGGTGATGTGGTCGGCAAACCCCTCGGGGAACTGTTGCAGGTCGAGTGTGAGGACTTCGAGCGAGGTCATTTTAGTGAAGTACTCACAGATGTCGGTATCGATGTAGCGGGCCTGGATTTTGAGTTTCTCGATCCGCGGTAGGACCCGCTCGATCTCCTTAAGTCGCTCGGCGGGGAGACTGGGATCGGCGGTGAGGGTGAGCGTTTGGGCGTCGCTACTCAGTTCGCACCCGTGTCCCCAGCGTCGGACGGTGATTTGTTCGTTGCGGTAGGGAGGGCGGCGGGGATCGCCGAGGGGGACGATCTTGATGCCCTGGAATGTGCTTTCGAGCGTTGCCAGTTCCTCGTCGTCGAACCAGTCGGTGCGAAGGTGGATCTCGCGTAGGTTGGGCAATTGGCGGAAAGCGAGGGCGGTTTCTAATGCGGGCGCGCCATCTATCTTGACTGTCTCGATTTGGGTGAGCAGATTTAAGTCACCGGCGGCAAAAGCTGCCGAAAGTTGATCGCCGACGGAAACCCATAGTGACAATTCCCGGACTTGAGCGAGTTGTGCGAGATCGGCAAGCCTGACGGTAAACTCGCGCCATTCTAGCAAACTACAGTCGACTTCAACGTATTTTAAGTGCTTGAGTTGCGCGAGAGCCTCATAGTCGAGGTAGGGAATGTCGATGGCCTTTACGTGCAATCGCGTATGGCGATGAAGGAATGGCAGGTGCCGCTTGTCCACTAAACGAGCAATCCATTCCGGACCGACGTAACTGCTATCGAATTGGCCCTTGAAATCGGTATGTTCGATCCGCTGAGCAATTCGCCGTTCCTTTTCGGCTGCCGCCTGATCCCACCGCCAAAATCCGAACCCGGCAGCGACAACGGCGACGACCACGAGGTAGTCGATAATCTTGAACCGCCCGAGCCCACCGCGGCGGCGGAGCCAGGTTTCGGTGGCCAGCATGGGAATTGCGATCACGCCGAGGGCCACGAGCAGATTGACAGCTAAACCCAGGGGGGCGACTCGCCAGGCGTCGGCGGTGATGGGCCAACGACTGAAACGGAGGCTGGTCGGAATTTCGTGCAATAGCACCATGGACCTCCAGGAGGGACGCCAGGGGCCCGCGCCGAAGCCAAGTTCGCGGTGAACCCATGGGGTGGGCCAGCCGTGCTGGTAAGCCCAGACTTCTTCAGGCAATCGATTGTAGAGTTGATTGATGTCGGCGTCGAAATCGGGTGGATCGCCTTGGTCCTGTCGAGGATACCCTGCGTCAGGGTTGGGGACGTGATACCACCGAGGCTGCGACACCAGTAGTTCTTCGCCTCGTGAAAAGACACCCGCCACTTGCACCAGCGTGATGAATAGGAGCGCCGGCACCGCCGCGAGCCATGTGAAGACGTGCCAGCGGCGGCGGGAATTTGGAGGGCGGAGGAACCACATGGGAAGACTTTTCGATTAAGGTTTCCAGGGTTTCCGCAATTGTAACCGATCGCCGAACGCCTCGCGAAGCGATTGTGTCTCCTCGTCGGAAAAAGATTCGGGGCGGAAGATGAAGAGTGTCGGCGGCGGACGCCGCTGGAGTGCGAGCAATGGTTCCAGTGTCGAGGGACGTGTATAGATAGAGACCTTCACGAGATTCGGCAGATCGGCGACTTGCTCCATGAATTCCACAGGGAGGTTGGGAGATCCAAGCTTGACGTCCGTGAGCGCTGGGAATCGTTTGAGATCGGGAAGATTGGCTGGATCGATGGGGGCGTCGTCAATCCCCAGGACTTGCAGTTTAGGAAAGACTCGCGAAAGGGGTTCGAGATTCGTGGCGGTGAAAGGGGCCTTGCTCCAGGTGAGTTCGAGCCCATCGGCGCTCAATTCGGATCGCCCCGGGTAAAGTCGATTCACCTTGGCCAGCGCGATACGCTCGGGCTTGTAGGGGGACGGATTGTACTCGGTGTACTCTATCGCAACAGCGGGCAACGCCTGTTCTAGTTGCTCAAGCTCCTCGGCGGTGATCAACTCCGCATCCAACGTGACCTTCCGAAGACTGGGTAGGGTTTTCAATGCCTGTAGATCTTCGACCAACGGCGTGCAATCGAGTTCAACGACTTCCAGACGAGGCAACTTATCGAGGGCCGCAAGATAGTCGCTCAGGTCATAACGATTATCTGCGCCGAATCGAATTCTGCGAAGTCGTCCAAACCGTTGGAGTTCAGCAATAATGCCCGTATCGCTGGTGTTGTCCAGGTGAAGGGTGACGTAGGCAATGTGCGTTAATTCGCTCAGCCGATCGAGCCTTGCCTCTTGCGATTTACATGTGTAGACATCCAGAAACTTCTTGCGATGGAGAACGGAGACCCGTGCTGGGCTGCCGAGCAGTCGAACAAGCCATTCGGGACCGACGTAACCACCTACGACCAAGGGGCGGTGGAAGTCAGCTCGTATTCCCCGGTAAGCGTTGGAGCACAAGTCGTGCTCTCGAGCGACTTGATTCCGGTCCCACTTGTAAAATCCAAACCCGCAGGCGAACAGTAAAACGATGACCAGGAAATCGATAATCTTGAACCTCCAGAAGCCCCCTCGACGTCGAAGCCAGACCTCGGTCGCCACCATCGGTAATGCCACCACACACATCGCCACGCATAGGTTCACCAACAGGCCAAGCGCCGTAAAACGTGAGGCATGTGAAGATAGTGGCCACGCACGCCACTCGGCCCAAGAACATCGTGATGTGAACAATGTGTGCGTTTCAATCACCGTTCCATCGCGAAGATTGCGATAGACGCCCACCCCGTAGGGAAACGTCTCGACCTCGCGGTAGGCGAGTCCACGCCTGAGCCACGTGCAGGGCCATCCATGTTCATACTCGAGAGCATAATCTGGTCGCGTGTCATCAGTTGTACCTGAAGTTGGGTACGGGCGCGTCTCGAACAACTCACGATCCCCACTCTCCACACCCGCCACCTGCACGAGCGCCACGAACACCAGCGCCGGCGCTGCCATCAGCCACGTGAAGAGGTGCCAGCGAAGGCGGGATTTTGGGAGGTGGAGGAACCACATGGTTGGTCAACGCAGTTGAAGCCGGTCGCCGAAAGCGGATTGGAGTTGCTCGAACTCGCCTTCGGTGAACCAGCGCTGGGCTACGAACAGTTGGCAGTCTTGATTCTCGGATAATCTCAGCATTGCTTTCACGGAGGGTTTTCCGTTGCGGAGAACAACACGACGAAGTTGTGGGCGACTCGCGAGTTCCAGCAGAAACTCCTCGGAAAGCTCCGCGACACAGAGGTTCACATCCTTGAGCGAGTCCATTCTGACGAGTAGCTCGGTGCCACCGGTGGGGATCGCGCGGCCCATGAGTTCAAACTCCTCGATCCGATTGTAGACGGATGCAAGCGGTTCGAGGTGCTCGATGTCGAAAGGAATGAACGCAACCCGCAGTCGCCTGCCATCGTCGCTTACTTCACACGCTCCAAGGTAGCGCTGTGCGATTCTAGCGGCCTCGATTTGCTCGGCCTGGCAAGGGGACTTCACGGCATCGCCAGTTGAGACGATTTCCACGCCACGAAGTTTGTCACGCAATTGTTGCAATTCCTGGTCGGTCAAAAGGTCGGTGTTTAGCTTCAAGCATTTAAGGTCCTTGAAATGAACGAGAATCTCCAACTCCTCGAACAATGCGCTGCCTCGAATCGAAAGACTCTCGATTCCGGGAAGATCTTTCAGGGCCCTTAGGACCCTTGCCGTGGTCCGCCCTGGGTAGTCGCGTGGAATCACGATTTCGCGAACGGCGCGAAGTGGCTGAATGTCCTTCACTACTTGCTCTGCGATGGTGGGAGAATCGTAGACGATCGTTTTCAGATGACGCAGTCTCTCCAGTGGCGTCACATCAAGCCGGCTACCGGGCACATCTCCAATCCACAGGAGAGTTACCCGCTGCAGTACGGGGACATGCCGCTCTCCGCCACACAACCGCGCAAGCCATTCGGGACCGATATAGCCTGTTTCCACCTTGTTGCTGCGAGTTTGAGTTGCGTGAAAACGCTCCATGATTTCCGCTTCGCGCTGCACTGCTTGACGGTCGAACTTCCAGAGCGCGAGACCGGCAACGATCAATGTCGTGGCGATCCCGATGTCGAGAAGCTTAAAGCGAAACGGTCCTCCACGGCGGCGCAGCCAGACCTCGGTCGCCGTCATCATTGCCGCGGCAATAATCACCGCGACCAAGAGGTTTACAGCAAAACCAAGCGGTGCGACCTTCCATCGGTCCGCGGTGAAGGGCCAAGCGTCCGGTTCTTGCCAATCGAGTACGTATTGCGTCGATGCCTCGTCGGGCCACCTTCCCTGAGGCTGATAAGGCCCGGCAGGGCCATAGATGGGGGCGTTACCATGGCCTATTGCGCGGCGCAGCCAGGGGGTGGGCCAGCCATGTTGGTATTCATTGACATTTATTGGAAGCGAGAGGATTGTTTGTTCCAGCTCGCTAGTGAGTTGAGGATAAGGTACTAGTGTCCCTGACGAAAGCCAATTTTTCAAATACCATTGTGGGACGGGAGTGATCAATTGAGGTGGCTCGTCAGGTTCAACCCCCGCCACCTGCACGAGCGCCACAAACACCAGCGCCGGCACCGCCATTAGCCACGTGAAGACGTGCCAGCGGCGGCGGGATTTTGGGGGGTGGAGCAGCCACATTGGGGAAGGTCGCCAAGGGGTATTACCGGGAAATGAATCGCTCGCCCAGGACGCGGCCAAGTTCTTGGAGGTCGTCGATACCCAGTCCGCAGTAGCCGAAGAGTTCGATCTCGACCTCCGCGCGGTGCTTAAACTCGAGGAGCGGGTCAAGGGCCACGCGGGAGTGTGCGAGTGTCACGAACTGGAGTTGTGGACATTTGGCAAGCTGGAGCATCAGTTCGTCGGGGACGGGGGAGGCCCGGATTTCGACCATCTCAAGCGAGGTCATCGCCGCGATCATGCGGTGTGTCTCCCCAGGGATCTCGACCTCCTTGAGGTTAAGTGAGGTGATCTGCGGTAAGGCGGGCCTCAATATCTCTTGCAGCTTCGGACTCAGCGGAACGTGCGTTAGCAAGAGTGCTGTGCCATCGTCGCTCAGGGCGGAGCGCTCTGGAAGTTGAAAAGAGAAGGCATCCGCCTCTACTTCACCCCGCGCTTTGCCACGATGCTGGCGATCGAACCTGCAAAGGGCAATCTGGACGTCGCGGACCGCAGGCTTTTCCGAGAGGGGAAGGCTCGAGATGCGGACGTGCGGGAGCCTCGCTTGGAGCGACACGAACTCACGGTCGGTAAGCCAGTCGCTGCGGAGGTGAAGTTCCTCAAGTCCCGACATGGCGTCTAGCACAGCGAGATCCTCGAGGAGGAGGGGGAGATTGATTTCGAGCGTCTCGATGTGGGAGAGCCCCTCGAGGAACGCAAGGTCGTATTTCTCGGGGGGCGATTCCCAGTATCCTCCCAAATAACTGCGATAGAGCGAAAGCTCGCGAATCTGGCGACAGTCATTGAATACCGACAAGTGGGTGGTCGTGCTCGTCGCTTGAAGGCCAATGCTGACACGCCTGAGCGAACGAAACGGCGAGAGGCTCTCGGGATCGAAGTCGATGAAGTTGGCGCAGTCGGTTTCGAGCGCGACGACGCGCTGCAAGATCGGAACAACTTGAGGGTGCCCACAAAGGCGACTGGCCCATTCGGGGCCAATGTACCCGGTGGGATACTGGGGCGCTGTCACCGAGTTGGGAATGACATCTCGTTTTGCCAATGCCGATTGCTCGCGCTCGACAATGGCGCGATCCCAGTGCCAAAGGCCAAATCCAGCGGCACACACTGCGACAACCACCAAGAAGTCGATGATTTTGAATCGTGGAAATCCCCCACGACGCCGCAACCAGGTCTCAGTCGCGAGCATCAGCACACCGACGAGACAGGCCATGACGAGCAGATTGACGGTGATTCCCAGCGGGTAGAGGCGCGTGGCGTCGGAGGTGAGGGGCCAGGCGTAGGGAGAACTCCAGGAAATCGTGTGGCCGCGCAAACGCCATGGCGGATCAACCGTCGTGGCGCCACACAAGTTGTGGTAGGTGATCCCGCCCGGGCCACCAAACTCGACGGCTCGGCGGAGCCATGGGGTGGGCCAGCCATGGAGGTACTCGGTCACCCAGTCGGCGTCGGTCTCCACCGGGGCGAGCGGCGTGCCGGGGATGCTGAACGCACCCCCGCCGGAGTAGGGGTCGACCTGGTCGGTCCAATAAGGCTTGACGGTCAGCAGCTCAAGTCGCGAGTCCTCGACGCCGGCAATTTGGACGAGGGCGACAAAGACGAGCGCCGGCAGTGCCGCGAGCCACGTGAAGACGTGCCAACGGCGGCGGGATTTTGGGGGGTGGAGGAACCACATGGAGGTGTGCTCGGTTAGGGTGCCGTTTGCCTGTTTGCGTAATGTTATCCGGATCGTGTCACGGGACAGGTGCGGTCGGGTCTTCCTTGGATGTCACCGTCACTCCGGCGAAGGCGGCACGCAAATCGGCGAGTTCCTCGGGAGTAAGCTGGCCGGTGAAGACGTCGAGGGTGCGGAGCCGTGGGAGGGCGCTAAACTTTAGGAGTTCGTCGTGTGATAGAGGGAAGTCGACGCTTAGATGCTCGATTGTATCGAGCTGGTCGTATTGCGATGGGGGGACGTAAGGCTTGTAGGCCGGGTCGAAGGTGAGAATGAGGGTGTTTATCTCGGGGGCTTGGGAGAGGAGTTCGAGGCCGTACCCTGGGACCATGGGGTCGGACCAACCGCGGAAGGCGACATGGGCCGTTTTCAAGTGCTCGAGTTCGCTCAGTTTGGCGTAGTCGATCTCGTCGATGAATTCGGGAACGACGTACAGCCCGATGAATCGGTGAAAGAGGGGAACGAGGTCGTCGTTGCCACACAGGCGGCTGAGGAAGATCGGACCGACGTAGTGGGAAATCATCCTCCTTTCGGCCTGGCTGGCGGGGGAAGTTTCAAATCGCATGGATGCCGCGATTTCGTGCTCACGTTTGACGGCGGCCTGGTCCCATCGCCACAGTCCGACGAGGCCGCCGATAGCCGTGGCGGCGACAAGAAAGTCGACAATCCGAAACCGCCACAGCCCCCCTCGCCGGCGGAGCCAGACTTCGGTGGCGACCATCGGTGCCGCCACGACGCAAGCCGAGACGAGGAGGTTGAGAAGCAACCCCAGCCACGAGAGCTTCGAAGCGTGTGCCGTGCCGGGCCACACTTGACGTGCCATCCAGGAAATTGCCTTTGGGTCGTCGGGTGTCTCGACAAGCTGAGTGCCGCTGTGTAAATCGCGATACTCCGCGGCGCTGTCGGCGTGTTCCCACATGATCCAATGGTAGCCGAAGGCTCGCTGCAGCCATGGACAAGGCCAACCATGGGTGTACTCCACGACCTTGTCTGGTAGGTTATTCGCGGCCGCCAGAAAGGACCCGGTTGGCGAAAATCTGGGCAATACAGTGGGAGTCGCTCGGGACTGCGTGCCCAGCAACGACGCCGTGTCGGACTTCACCCCCGCCACCTGCACCAGCGCCACAAACACCAGCGCCGGCACCGCCATCAGCCACGTGAAGAGGTGCCAGCGAAGGCGGGATTTTGGGGGGTGGAGCAGCCACATGGCTTTATCATGGTGGTGGAGTTAAGGAAAGTCGATTTCTATCCGCTGTCATTCCCATGCCACGCCCTATCGGTGCTACGATCGCGATGCCCAGGATTTTAACACAGATACAAGGCACGGAGATCAATGAGCAGGGTTTGCATCGAATCGTACTCTTCACCATTTCAAAAACTCAGACGTCGGGAATGACTCCGCCCTGCCAATAACATCTCCGTGCCTCCGTGTTTCTAATCCACTTCAGCCAATTTCAGTTGGCTGAAGTGTTACGGGATTTCTACCTGCCGAACCCCTCCGCCGTATCCATTAGAATCTCCCCCGCTCGCTCGATTTCTTCCATCGTCACCCCAATATGCGTCACCGCGCGGACGCGGAACGTGCCGACCGGGAGCATCCGCACGCCGCGGTCGGCGAGTTGGTCGCAGAACTCGCGGTTGGTCCCCCGGGTCGTGTCGATGTCGAAGTAGACGAGGTTGGTGAGTTGGGGGAGGGGTTCGTCGCTGGGATAGGGGAACGCCGAGCCGGGGATGAACGGTTTGAGTTGGGGGGTGTCGCGGATCACCTGGCGGAGGTGGTCCGCCTTGTGGTGGTCGTCGCCGAGCTTGGGGAAATGGTGCTCCAGGGCGTGGAGGGCACCGGCGGCGAGGATTCCCATCTGCCGCACCCCGCCACCGAGGGCCTTGCGGGTGCGGCGGGCTTGGGCGATCAGGTCCGCCGGGCCGGCGAGGGCCGACCCGACCGGGGCGCCGAGCCCCTTCGAAAAGCAGACACTCACCGTGTCGAACGGGGTGGCGAGGTCTTCCACGCTCTTGCCGGCGGCGATCGCGGCGTTCCAGATGCGGGCCCCATCAAGGTGCCGGGCGAGCCCTACGCTGGCGGCCCACGTGCAAAGTTCGGCCGTTTGGGCCGGGTCGAGGACGGTCCCGCCGTGGCGGTTGTGGGTGTTTTCGAGGGCGAGGAGCCTGGTCCGCGGGTGGTGGAAGTCGGTCCCCCGCACCCTGGGGGCGAGTTGGTCGATGGTCGGCAGGCCCCACCGGGTGGCGACCGGCTGGGCGGCGACCCCGAAAAGCTGGGCGTAGGCCCCCTGTTCGTAGTGGTAGATATGGCACTGGTCGTCGCAGAGAAATTCGTCTCCCCCCTGGCAATGGACGCGAACCCCAAGCTGGTTGCTCATGGTCCCTGAAGGGACGTAAAGAGCCGCCTCCTTGCCGAGCATGTCGGCGACCCGGCGTTCGAGGGCCAGGACGGTGGGGTCCTCGCCAAACACGTCGTCCCCCACCTCGGCCTGGGCCATCGCCTCGCGCATGGCGGGGGTCGGCAGAGTCACGGTATCGCTGCGAAGGTCGATCATGGCGGGAAAATGGGGGCTGGGGAGTCGCGGGTCGGGGTGTTAACGTAAAGTGAGCCGACGGGTTATTGTCGCGGAGAACCGTGGCAGGGGCCAGAGGTCGGAGGCCAGAGGTCGGAGGTCAGAGGTCGGAGGTCAGAAATCCCCGACCTCCGGCCTCTGACCTCTGCTCTCCCCCCCATCAACTTCCAACTGACCGACCGCAAAAAGGGGACATTCAGGTTTTTCGATTGAGCTAGAACTGGTTGCAACGTGAGTTAGCGAAAAACCAGAAAGTCCCCTTTTGTGCTGCCCAACTCTTTCTTCCAACTTCCAACTCTCCCCAATGCTCCGCATCGACACCACCCAACCCGGCGCCGCCGAACAAATCGCCCATCTACGTGCCAAACTCGCACCCGCGAGTGGCGACGTGGTGAGCGAGGCGGGACGCCGGAAGACGATCGAGGTGTTTGGGGAGCCGCTGACGCCGGTGGAGGTGGTGACGCGGATTTGTAATGACGTGCGCACCCGGGGGCTTGCTGCGGTGCTCGACTACACGGCGAAGCTCGACGCGGTGACGCTCGACGCGGTGACGATCAAGGTGAGCGCGGAGGAACTGAGCGAGGCGCATGCTGAGGCGGACGAGGACTTTCTCGCCTGCGTGCGGCGGATTCGCGAGAATGTGCTGCGATTCCAGACGGCTATTTTGCACCAGGACGTGACGGTCGAGTTGTCCCACGGTGGCTGGTTGCGGCAGCGCTATTTGCCAATCTCGCGGGCCGGGCTCTGCGTGCCGGGTGGGGCGGCGGCCTACCCGTCGACCGTGCTGATGACGGCCGTGCCCGCACAGGCGGCGGGGGTGAAGGAACTGGCCGTGGTCGCCCCTCCTACCCCGTTCGGCAGCTATAACCGCGATCTCTTGGCGACTTGCCACGAGCTTGGCATCACCGAGGTCTACCGACTCGGCGGCGCGCAAGGGGTGGCGGCGCTCGCGTATGGCTTAAAGGATGGCGACGAGTGGCTGTTAAAGCCGGTCGACAAGATCGTCGGGCCGGGGAACCTGTTCGTGGCGCTCGCCAAGAAGCATGTCTTTGGCGACGTGGGGATCGATTCGATCGCCGGGCCGAGCGAAGTGATCGTGGTGGCGGACGAGACGACCGACCCCGCGCTGGTGGCGGCCGACCTGCTGGCGCAGGCGGAGCATTCCCCCGGTTCGAGCGTGCTGGTCACGTGGCACGCGCCGCTATTGGACGGGGTGGAACGGGCGCTAGAGCAGCAACTGGCCGAGCTGAGTCGCGGGGATCTTGCGCGGCAGGCGCTCGACGACTTCGGGGCGCTGATCGTCGTTCGCGACCGGGTCGAGGCGGCCGAATTGTGTGATACCTTGGCGACCGAGCATTTGCACATTGCGTGCAGCGACGCGGCGGGATTTCTCTCGCACGTTCGCTGCGCGGGGGCCGTGTTCCTCGGGCCTTACAGCCCGGTGGCGGTGGGGGACTACATCGCGGGACCGTCGCACGTGCTCCCCACCGGGGCGACGGCGCGGTTTGCCAACGGCCTGTCGAGCAACGACTTTTTGCGATCCAATAGCGTGATTCACTATACCGAAGAAAATCTCCGTGAGGTGGCCGCCGACGTGGAATTGTTGGCGAATAAGGAAGGACTCACCGCCCACGCCGCGAGTGTCACCCGGCGGGTGTAGTGAAAAACCACAGAGCACACGGAGCGACACAGAGGAAGGAAGAGGAGGAAACAAACGCGGAGGCGCAGAGGCGCGGAGATGTCAACAGCGGGGGTTATGCGATGGAAATGGCAGATGATTTATATAAGAATAACTCGCCCACTCAAAGAGACCTCGCCCTACTAACAATATCTCCGCGTCTCTGCGCCTCCGCGTTCTTTTCATCCTTCATCCTTCATCCTTCATCCTTCATCCTTCATCCTTTCTCTGTGTCGCTCCGTGCCCTTGTATGTTCCTAGGCATGTATCCAGACAGTAGAGTTTCGGCTTTAATTC
>CAZYQQ010000010.1:0-87706 GCA_964650265.1 uncultured Planctomycetaceae bacterium | reverse complement strand
GAGTCGGTAGCGGAGTACATGAAGAAGACTCTGCAAGAGTCATTTTCTCATTTACCAAAAGAGACGATAGTCGACTTGGCGGAGCTGTTGCAAATGGTGCCCGGTGCAACCGAGGATCACCATCGAGAGATCGTGGCAACGATCGTGGAAATCCTCGTGCCAGAATCGTTGCGCGTAACAATGGAAAAAGAGTACTCGTTAGAGCACGAGGATCCCGCTGTACGGGATCGCGTGAACGAGTACAGGGCGAAAGTTGGCATGGAAATACGTCGCGCGCGGTGCGAAAGGCAGATGACGCAGGAAGCGCTTGCGGAGGCAGCCGGTTTGCCTCAGCCGCATATTTGCAAACTCGAGAAGGGGGTGCATGTGCCGACCCACTTAACCCTCGAAAAGATCGCAAAAGCGTTAGGGGTTCCTTCGGCGCAACTTGATCCTGGATGCGCCCCATAGAAGCCAACGGGTTTTCAACCACTGCCGCCACTCTGGTTCCGTGTGGCGGGAATGGGCTGGCACTCAGCCCGCCGCCCGGGGGGCTTGGATGTCGAATTCCTCGATCCGCGGGAGCTGATCCAGGCTCGCCAGCCCGAAGACGTGGAGAAATCGGCCGGTGGTCGAGTAGGTATTGGGCTGGCTGCGATCGGCGGGACGTTCGAGCAGGATGAGCCCGCGGCGGACGAGCTGATTCACCAGCGACTGGCACTTTTCGCGCCGTGCCGCGTCGATGTCCGCCAGCGAAATCGGCTGACGATAGGCCACCAGGGCCAGCACTTCGAGCACCGCGGGGCTCAACCGGGCCTGGCGGACGTTGCCTTGGAACTTCTGCTTGACCCGAGAGAATTCGTCGCGCAGCACCATGCGGTAGCCGGCCGCCGAGGGGGTGATGGCGTAGGGACGGCCCTGGCTGGCATAGCGCGCGTTGAGTTCGGCCACCGCCTGATGGACCTCGTCGGGGGTGACATCGCGCATCGTGGCCGCGAGGCGCTCGGCGGAAAGTGGCGCATTGTCGGGCTGTCCCACAAACAACAGTGCCTCGGTGATCGAACGGGCGTCGGTCACCACCCCGCGGGGCGAGCCCCCCTCGGATGCATCGGCAGCGAGCTTCGGCTTGCGGCCAAGCATCACGGCGAAGGCATCGGTCAGCCGGCGGAGGGAGAGGGGCCCGTCGGCACGCGGCTGGTCGGTGGTGATGTTGGATTGAGACATGGGCGTGCGGATGGTAGTCGGCCAGGCCCCGTCTGGGCAAGATCGAAGCTGCTAGCACCTCGCGTCTCGTCTGGGCAGCCCGTCGCCAGGGACCAATTCAGCTTTTCCCATGCCCCCCCTTCCGAGCCGGGTGGCGTGAGCCCCCGGAGTGCGAGCGTGACGATGGGACACGGATAAACACGGGTCCAACCGGATCACCACGGATCGGAAAGCGCCACGCCTTCTGATCCGTGGTGATCCGTATAAATCCGTGGCGATCCGTGTCCCATCGTCACACAACTCCCCGCAACAGCGGAACTGGCCCCCTCCCTCGCGTCTGCTAGCGGTGCCGCCACAACTTGCCGGCAAAGTTCGCCTGACCGTTAAACTCCCTCAAGCCGGCCTCGCTCGGATGACGAAGAGTCGAACAAGGGTCTGTCCCAACCCCATCCCCCCGATTTTGCTAGCGAGCGATGTCGAACATTCACAACGCGGCCGTGCTGTTGATGAGCTTGCCTGAAGAAGAGGCTGCCGTCGTGCTGAGCAAGCTCAGTCCGAAGATGGTCGAGCAGGTGTCGATCGAGATTGCGCGGACCGAGCGTGTGTCTGCCGACGAGCAGGATCACGTGATCCGCGATTTCGCCGAATCCAAACCGTCGGCCACCACCGAAGGGGGGGGCATCGATTTGGCCAAATCGCTGGTGAAGCGCGCCCTGGGGAGCGAGGCGAACAGCGCCCTCGACAACATCCGCCAGCAGATCGAAGCGAGTCCGTTTGGCTTCCTGCGAACGGTCGACAGCCAGAACATCCTCACCTATATCATCGACGAACATCCGCAGACGATCGCGCTGATTGTCTCCCATTTGCCGGCGGCGTTTGGCGCCGAGATTCTCGCCGGACTGCCCGCCGATCGCCAATTGGCGGTGGTGCGGCGGGTAGCGACCATGTCGCAAACCAATCCCGAAATCATTCGCGAGGTGGAGCGGGGCCTCGAAAAGCGGATGTCGAGCGTGATGAGCCAGAGCTTCCAGAACGCTGGCGGGGTCGAGTCGGTGGCCGCGATGCTCAACGTCTCGGAGCGGGCCACGGAACGCACCATCCTCGACGCCTTGGCGCAGGAAGATCCGATTCTCGTCGAGGAGATTCGCCGCCTGATGTTCGTGTTCGAGGACATCGCGCGGTTCTCGGCCAAGGATGTCCAGCTTCTGCTCAAGTATGTCGAAACGTCGCAGTGGGCGATGGCGCTCAAGGGAGCGAGCGAGGAACTGCGCAGCAAGGTCCTGGGGAATATGTCTCAACGAGCCGCCGAAATGCTCAACGAAGAAATGGAATTCCTGGGTCCAGTCAAACTCTCGGCGGTCGAAGCGATGCAGCAACAAATTGTCGACATCGTCCGTGGGCTCGAAGACTCGGGTGAACTGGAAATCAGCTCCAGCGGCGAGGAAGAGCAGTTGGTGCAGTAGGAGTTGGAAGTTGGGAGTTGGAAGAGGTTTCGGGGTGAAGTTTGTTAGGGCGGAATGGGTGTGCTAGGGGTTGGACAAGGAACGGGAGCGGTCACTGCGTACCCTGTTCACATCCGGCACCGGAAAAGATAATTCGAACAGAATACGCAATAGCACCTCAAGCGCCTTCCAACTTCCAACTTCCAACTCCCAACTCCCAACTCCCAACTCCCAACTCCCAACTTCCAACTTCCAACTCCCAACTCCCAACTCCCCCCGCCATGTCCCTCAGTCCCATGATGCAGCAGTACCACCAGGCCAAGCAGGCGGCCGGTGATGCGCTGCTCTTGTTTCGCATGGGGGATTTCTACGAACTCTTCTACGACGATGCCAAGACGGCCGCTCGCGTGCTGGGGCTCTCCCTCACCAGCCGCGACAAGGGGGAAAACCCGGTCGCCATGGCCGGCTTCCCCCATCATCAACTCGACCAGTACCTGGCGAAGATCATCGCCGCCGGCTACCGCGCCGCGGTCTGCGAACAGCTAGAAGACCCCGCCGCGGCCAAGGGGATCGTCAAGCGCGACATCACGCGGATCGTCAGCCGCGGGACGTTGACCGACGACACGCTGCTCGATCCGCTCGCCGGCAACTACCTGGCCGCCGTCGTGGCGAGCGGCGACGCGGCCGGGATTGCCTGGGTCGACATTTCGACCGGCCGCTTCTGGGCAACCGCGGTCGATAAAGCCCGCGTGGCTGATGAGCTCGCGCGGATCAGCCCCGCCGAACTCTTGGTGAGCGAGGCCGCGGTGAGCGAACTCCCGACGCTCTGGACCGAGGGGCGCGCGGTGACGACCCGGCCACCGTGGGTCTTTTCGGTGGAGCAGGCCTCCGAGACGCTCACACGGCACTTCGGCACCCAGTCGCTCGAAGGGTTCGGCTTCGACTGCGACCGCTATCCCGCCGAGCGCCTAGCGCTCGCGGCGGCGGCGGCCACGTTGCAGTATCTCGAAGAAACGCAAAAGACCCAGCTTGCCCACATCGAGCGGCTGGCGTGCCTGCGGGCCGGTGGTTCGCTCGAAATCGACGCCGCCACGTGGCGGAGCCTCGAAGTCACCCAGACGATGCGCGACGGTCGCCGCGAAGGGTCGCTCCTCGGGGTGCTCGACCGGACGACCACCGCGATGGGGGCGCGGCAACTGGCCGAGTGGCTCGCGCGGCCACTCGTCGACGTGGCCGAGATCGATGCCCGGCTCGACGCGGTGGGGGAACTGGTCGAAGAGACCGCGCTCGCCGGTGCGATCCGCGACACGCTCAAGAACATCTACGACCTCGAACGGCTGGTGGCGCGCGTGACGACCCACCGCGCTTCGCCGCGCGACTTGAGCTGCGTCGCCAAGACACTTGCGGCGATGCCGGCGCTCAAGGCGAAGCTCACCGGACGCAACAGCAAGTTGCTCGCCGACCTCGACGGGCGGATCGACCTTTGCCCCGACTTGCGAAGCACGCTCGAGAAGATGCTCGCCGACGATTGCCCCCTCACGACACGCGACGGGGGGTTCATCCGCCCGGGGGCCCATCCGCGGCTCGACGAGTGCCGCGAGCTGATGGCCGGGGGCAAACGCTGGATGGCCGAGTACCAGGCCACCGAGGTGACCCGGACTGGCATCGGCAGCATCAAGGTCGGCTTCAACAAAGTCTTCGGGTATTACCTGGAGATCACCCATATCCATCGCGACAAGGTTCCCCCGGAGTATATCCGCAAGCAGACACTCAAGAATGCCGAGCGGTACATCACCCCGGAACTCAAGGAGTACGAGGAAAAGGTCCTCACCGCCGAGGACCGCGCCCTGTCGCTCGAACTCGAACTCTTCGTCGAACTCCGCCAGCAGACCGCGCAAGCAGGGCCACGGCTACTGGCCACGGCTGCCGCGCTCGCTCAGCTCGATGTGCTCGCAAGCCTCGCCGAAGTCGCCCGCAGTCGCGGGTACGTTCGCCCCGAGGTGGTCGACCAGCCGCGGCTCGACGTCGAAGGGGGCCGCCACCCCGTGGTCGAAGCGATGGAACCGGGGGGAACGTTCGTCCCCAACGACGTGACCTGTGCCGCCCGGGCGCCCGAGGCCAATGGCGATGCCGACTCGCCGGCGAGCGTGCTCCTCATCACCGGCCCCAACATGGCAGGCAAGAGCACCTACATCCGCCAGACGGTCTTGTTGGTGTTGCTCGCCCAGATCGGCAGCTTCGTCCCGGCCCGGCGGGCGACCATCGGCGTCGCCGATCGCCTCTTCGCCCGGGTAGGCGCCAGCGACGAGCTGTCGCGCGGCCAGAGCACCTTCATGGTCGAGATGACCGAGGCGGCGCGGATTCTCAATACGGCCACCCGGCGGAGTCTCGTGGTACTCGACGAGATTGGCCGCGGCACGAGCACCTACGACGGCCTTTCGCTCGCCTGGAGCATGGTCGAGTACATCCACGACCATATCGGTTGTCGCACCCTGTTCGCCACCCACTATCACGAACTCACCGCGCTGGCCGATCAGCTTGCCGGGGTGACGAACCTCAACGTGATGGTCCGCGAGCATTTTGGCAAGATCGTGTTCCTCCACCAGATCGTCCCCGGCGCCGCGGATCGCAGCTACGGCATCCACGTCGCGCAGCTTGCCGGGGTGCCGCGTGAGGTGAGCAGCCGCGCCGAGGAGATCCTCGCCACGCTCGAAGAACCGCGCGACAATGGCCAACCCGGCACCGAAGCGGCTCACAAGCTGCCGACCTCGCGCAAGCGGAAGGGGAAGAAAGGGGACTTCCAACTCACCCTGTTCGAAATGGTCGACCACCCGCTGCTCGATGAGATTCGCGGGCTCGATGTCAACGGGCTGACCCCGCTCGCGGCGCTCGAGAAGCTGAGCGAGTGGAGCGCGCGGCTCAAGGAGCAGGCGCACTAAAAAACCCTCTGGCCTCACGAGTGAGACCAGAGGGTTGTGGTTCACGTTGCCACGATTAGCGGAATTCGCTGTCGTTGACGGGGGGGAGCTTCCGATCAGGCGTGTTGGTCACCGTATCGACAAGCCATGACTTACGGCTATTGGAAGTCATGAGTTGACCGTAGGTCAGCGGGCTAATGCTGTCGGTCATGGTCGTTACGCTGCCGTCGCAGTACGCCACAACCACCGAACTGGGGTGGTTGCTCGAGGGGAAGGAGAGGCATTCCGTGATTTCGGCCATGCTTGCCGGGGGGGAAACTTTGTCGTAATTGTTGTCGCCATTGATCCTGAGGACCTCGGCAGGGCACCCCGATTCGGCACCCGAGTTGGTCCACATGAAGCCGAAAAACTTCTTGGCGTCTTTAAAAGCAGCGGGCTTCTGCGACGACTCGAGCACTTCGTAGGTCCAGTAGAACTTGTGCAGGCTCTCCGAAAGCAACATCGTCGAACTCAAGCCGTCGATAATCTGGCTGGTGGTCATCTTGATCTCGGGATGCTGCTCCCGTCCATCGAGGGCAGCCGACGAGACGATGTGGCGATTGCGGCTCAAGTCGAAGAAAATGCCATTGGCCGGGTTTTCGACGTTCTGTTGCTGCGACGCCCGCGTCGAGTCGCTAAACATCTGGCCCGAGTTCGCCACGTAGGACAGATTCGGCATGCCCGGGTTCTCGAGGGTATCGCTGGGGCAAACGAGCAAGTTGATCGGCGGGGCGGCGGGATGAGGCAGTCCACCCACGAGCGAGGGAGGATTAAAATTCTTGCTCCACAGGTCGTACAACGGTTGGTTCTCGGTATAGGGGAACAGAGCGACCACCCAACTCGCCTGACGACCCTGGGTCGGCAGGCCATTGCTGCTAGAAGTGCGCGACGTAGGATCGACAATGTCGTTGATGTAGCCAGGGAGCTTGCGCTGCGCTACCTCATACTGCTGCCATCCAGAAGCTAGATTCCTGATATTGTTGATGCACTGCGTTCGACGACCCGCTTCGCGGGCGGCTCCCACCGCCGGCAGCAGCAGGGCCACCAGTGTGCCGATGATGGCAATCACAACAAGCAGTTCGACTAGCGTAAAACCTCGACGGGACATAGGCCTCATGGTCTTCTTCTCTCCTCCACATATTAGGGGCATCGCAGGGCAGACTCGTCTCTCCAACCTTGCGGCTGGCGCGACTGCCCGCTCCACTCGTGATCGCCCTGTGCGTGGCAAGTGTTGCCCCTTGCGCACCTGGCAATTTGGGTTCTAGCACCGCGCTGGGTGGCCGAGTCCCCTGTCTCATTTTAACGGTCGAAACAAACTAGCGAATCGAATAATTCCGGCTTTCCCGATTTCCTCCGGGTGGGGAAAATCGCGGCTGGGGCACCTCGCGGTTCGGCCAACCGCCTCGGAGACCCTCGCCTCTCCACTATCAGCTCTCCACTATCAGCCCCACACCACCAGCCCCAGACAAGCACGTTCCCTTGGGGGAGTTCCCTTAGGGGAGTAGACCCTTGGGGGGAGTAGGCCGGGAGAGGAGACCACTCCTATTGTGGCAAACTCCCCCCCATTTGTCCAGAAAACGGCCTCGATCCTCCCCCGGTCGCTTGAAACCTCGCAATGGGGAATGTTATTCTCTCACCTTCTGCCGGGTGGCGGGCTTGTGGAGCCGTAGGGTTATTCGCAGCCCACCGGGGCAATCATTCCCCAGGACGACCGTCCCAGGGGCCCGGCAACCGGTTTTTTTCAGCAATCGAAGGGTCGCGGGCAGGTCCGCCGGCCATTTTTGCTTGGTTTCACCCCCCAAAGGGACCCCTGACATGTCGATGTACATTGGCGAAGCCCTCGCCGGCGACGGGAACGAAATTGCCCATATTGACCTGATGATTGGCAGCAAGGACGGCCCAGTCGGCGCGGCTTTTGCCACCGCCCTGGCCACCCAGAGCGAGGGTCACTCCAACCTGCTCGCCGTCCTGACCCCCAACCTGGCGGTCAAGCCGGCCACCGTGATGATCACCAAAGTGACCATCAAGGGGATGAAGCAGGCCGTCCAGATGTTCGGTCCCGCGCAGTCCGCCGTCGCCAAGGCCGTCGCCGACAGCGTCGCCGACGGGGTCATCCCCAAGGACCAGGCGGAAAACCTCGTCTGCGTCTGCGGCGTCTTCATCCACCCGGCCGCCGCCGAGGACAAGAAAATCTACGACTACAACTACGAAGCGACCAAAATGGCCATCAAGAACGCCATGCAAAATAAGCCGTCGGCCGACGAGATGATCGCCGGCAAGGACGAAGCGGCCCACCCGTTCCGCGGGTTCTAAGCGGCCCGGTGCTTAGCAAACTGGGTGCTTTGCAAACTGAAAGAGAGCCCTTTCGTAGAGAGAGGGCTCTTTTTTTGTGCGCGAGGCAATAGTAGCACGACGGTCCCCGTCGTGGAGGAGTGACATTTGGGATTTGCTGTTTTGGGAATCAACGTTCTTGGCGACACGTTCTTGCGGACTGGGCGTAGTTTCCAGGACCTCGCGAACCGGATCCATCACTCCCTAAGTCCAGACAATGACCTGGAAACCCCTCTTCCCATCGATTCAACTAAGTACCTTACTTGAACAGTCGAACGACGAATGACGTGAGGAACAAGGACGCACAATGCAGTTTCGCCTCATGACCTACAACATCCACAAGGGGATCGGTGGGATCGACCGGCGGTACGATCTGGGGCGGATCGTCGAGGTGATTGGCCTCTACCAATCCGACATTGTCTTCTTGCAGGAGGTCGACGAAGGGGTTCCCCGCTCGCGGCACGATCGCCAGATCGAACTGCTGGCCGACGAACTCGGCTACGAACACTTCACCTACCAGCAGAATGTCCCCGTCAAGCAGGGACACTACGGCAACGCCATCCTCAGTCGCTACCCGCTCGGTCCCAAGCTCGACCTCGACCTCCGCGTGTCGATCAAGAAACGTCGCGGCGCCCTCATTACCCGGGCAGAGATTTCCCAGGGAGATCAGTCGCACTCGATGCTTCTCTGCAACGCCCACCTCGGCCTCTCCGGGTACGAGCGGGCGATTCAGATCAAGCGGATTCTGCAGCGCGAAGAGCTGCAGCCCCCCAGCGAGCCGGCCATCGTCGGGGGGGACTTCAACGACGTCTGGGGCGAACATGGCCGCAAGCTGATGTTCCCCAGCCGCTTCCAATGCGCCGTCGCAAGGGCAACCTTCCCCGCCGCGCTACCCGTCCGCAGCCTCGACGCGATCTACTACCGCGGCAACCTCCGCCTCGTCGGCAGCTTCACGGGCAACACCCGGCTGGCCCGCCGGGCGTCGGATCATCTGCCGGTGATCGCCGATTTCGAGGTCGAGGCGGGAACTGGCGAAGAATAGGACGCGGATGTTCAGGATGGGGCAGGATTGTCAGGATCGGACTAAGGATTAGGACACGGATTGAAGCGGATTGAGACTGATCACCACGGATCAGAAAGCGCCTTGTGGAAAACAGCCCGCAAGTGGTTCCTCTGATCCGTGGTGACCCGAATAAACCCGTGTTCATCCGTGTCCCATTACTAACGTAACCGATCTCTCGAACCCCAAAGTTTGAACGGGCAAATGGGCCCGTTCTACGACCCTTGTGGTATCCTTTCTTCCAATCTGCTGAAAAATCCTGCCCCATCCTGAACATCCGCGTCCTAATCTTCCCACCAAACAACTCCCCGACCGACAATTTGCCTCCCCGCAGCCCGCTATGCTAAAATGCGGGCCTCATCCCTGCGGCACCCATCTACGAACTCGACATGCGCGCCGCAGCGGATGGCGTAGCAATCCCAAGCAACGGAGCCAGCTTCGATCATCATGACGCGACACATCGTGATTGCCGTAACCCTAGTCACCCTGTTTGCGGCGCTGACCTGTTTTGCGGCATCGTCTTCGGCGGGATCATCTTTCCAGCACAAGGTGAATGCAACGGTCTTTGCGGCCGCGTCTATTGGCCTGATGTTGGTTGCCGCGATGTCTGCCGCCATATTCTGGCGGCGAGCACTTCAATACCGTAATTATTCGCTGTTGATTGTCGCGCTGTCATGCCTGATGTTCGTCGGCTTGACCTACTATCGCGCGAACCAGAGTGCGCGCGTTGTTCGTACGCTGGAAACGACGTATCATTCCCTCGCGAATGCAGGTTCACCTTTTCCCGTCGAAAATCGAGTTCGTGCCAAGTACCTCAGTGACTTACCGAACTCTTATTCGACCGGATACTGGGTCTCGCCGGATCGGCAATCGTTCGAAATGTACTACCACGATTCGTCCGATTCCTATACCATGAAGTACCCTAACGGAACGTGGGAGTGGCGTGGCGACAATTACTCCGGTCCAGTGAAGTAGGATGCGTCAAGCGGGCGCGATAAACGCCACCTTGCTCACACGTTGAACCGCCCGCGCCGACGCATCGCCGGGGGCCCATGCGATGCGTCGGCGCGGGCGGTTTGCGTCACGATCAAGGCAACGTTGTACCTCGCCCGCTTGATGCATCCTACGAACTACAAACTAAGGAATCCATGGAGACCGCACGGTGTCTGAAAACCCCTTCCAATCACCCGTCGATACGTCGCACGACAGCCAAGAGGCGCGATCCGTGGCGCCAACGCTCGCGGCTTACAATGTCGTCGCCGATACCGTGACTGGCGTGAACGTACGCTGGAGCGACAATCGCTTTCAGGCAATATTCATTTTCAGTTCGATAGTGGTGGCATCGTTGCTGGGGGCCTTACTTGCCGCGATCAATCCTCGCTGGGATTTGCCTTGGTACGGTGGGGCTTTGATCGGATCGTTCGCGGGACTACTCATCGGTGCATTCGGAAGCGGAATCTACCTGATGGTCTACCGGATGCTACGGCACATCAAGGGAAAACACGATTAGTGAAGATGTTGAGCATGTGGTCGACATTACCGCCGTCCGCTCAGCGAAGCCGACGCATCAATATGGGGTTAATTTCGTATTCTACTTGTTAGCACCCTTAATGAAGCACCGATGGACTTCATCACCCGAGAACAGGCACGGCAAGACATCGTTTCGCTCGGGCTTCCCCAGATAGTGCTCGACGCCTTCGACGACAAGCCGTTGCCCTACAATCTCGACATTGCGTTTCGCGAGCCGTACCAGATATTCTCGATGGGGCCGGAGGGACAAGCGGTGTATGGGCGAGGCCGGATTACTCCAGTCTGGACGGGCGGTGGTGATTACACGATTGTAGCCTACCACCACGCACCGGAGCGTCAGGGGTTCTTTCGATTCGACATCGAATCGCCGGGAGAAGAATATCAACCCGTTGCGCTAAGTTGGCAACAAGTTTTGGTAAAGGAGTTCAAGTCCTTCTGGGAGCAAGAGTGGGCAGACGAGCGACTCAGGGAAGTGGCGGGGTGGTTCGCATTTGAGTATGTTGAACTGCTGATTTCTGAACTTCTACAGGCGAAGCGCGATACAGTCGAAAAGGACGCCATTTGGTATAAAACGTTCTTGGAGCGAGTGCAGTAGTGAAGTAGACGCATCGCACGCGGCCCTCATCTAACAAGCTATGTGTATGTGAGTAGAATGGCGATGGCCTGTCAAGCACGATGCGGCGCGGTGCCGTAGAACTCTTGCTTTCCGACTGAAATGACATTAAATGTACACCATTGATGAACTCGACACGGTCGTTCCACTTTCGGGCGTTCCCCAATCTGACGTCGGTGCCCCACTACCGACCGTCGTTGCTGATGATTACCGGCTGGTACTCGAATACCGTGTGACGACACCAGACCCAAACTGGGATGGCACTTATGTCAACGTGGTGAGACCCAATCTGAAGCGGCGGATAACAGAAAGTAACAGATGTGTGTCTCAGTTGTTCGGTATTGTGTCGTCCGCCCGTTAAGGAGCAAGTCGTGGAGCCTGACACCCCTGTGCCGTTTGGATACAAATGCGCCTGGCTCGCGATCAAGACAGAGGATCCCCAAGCAGTGATCGAAGCGCTCGGTCTCCAGAACGTGCGAGAAAGCGGATGGCAAAAAGGGGTCGCCGCTGCGTATGGCGGCGAGGTGTTCGTCACTCCACCATTAAACGGGTGGGTTCTCGCTGCCAGCATTTCCTTGCCTGAAATCACCGACAAAACGCGGCCCGATCAACTTTCTCCCCTCGTGAAATCACTGGGGAAGCGATTTCCCGATGTGCAGTATTTCGGAACCCATCGAGTCGTAGAGTACCACGGATGGCTTCGCGCGACCGATGGTGAGATCGTGCGCCGTTACGCATACCTGGGGGAATGCGGCGAGACACTCAGCGATGAAGGCCAGCAAACGGACGAAGAAACGAAACTTGGCTTGATCTACAATGATTCCAAGTTTCCCGACGAGCAGGACGTGATCCAGCTAGCGGGCGCCTGGAGCATCGATCCGACAACCTTGGACGACATCCATCGCGAAAAGAGCGTCGGGAACTTGGGTTCGCTTCCGAAGAAATAACGGCATCCTACGAACTCACAATGGCGCTTCACTCCGCGCGGCATGATAAGTTGTACCGGCGTGTTCCAGCCCTGTCATGCCGGCGCATACCGCTGAATCCCGGGCACACGGTCGAAATCCACATCACTGGTGGCGATGTTTGTCAGGCCAGCGGATTTGCGTCCAGAAAAACCCGCGCTCCGGCCGGCAGGTCGGCTAGCTTCGTGAGAACTGCTCCGGCTCCTCGGCTTCGGCCATCATCCGTTCAAAAGTTTCGGCATCACCCGTCCAGCCGATCATGCCTGCCGTTCGTTGGGCTAAGCTTGGCGATTGCTCGATTGTAACCCGCACCTTTTCGTGCTCCGCCAGCGGTAACGACTGTGCTAGTTTAAGCACACCGTTTTCGTAGATTGCCTCGACGCTCATCGTCATCACTTTACCTCCAAGCCAAACGCATGAGGAACAGGGTGCTTCAATTATACCCTATCCAGCCGTACCTCCAACGCGTATTTACCCCATAAACCGGCTCGAGCTTTAGTTCCTTTTGTGATGATCGTTTTTTTATCTATGATCCTCCGTCCGCTCGTTGGTCACCCCTCTCCCATCCGACACACGCATCGTGACTATCCTGCCCCATCCTGCTAATCCGCGTCCCATTCTTCCCACAGTTTGCGTCCCCACCCCCATCCAAGCTAAAATGCGAGCCTCCCCCGTCATTTCACCCAGGTGAGCGACTCGCCATGCCCACTCGCCCCACACGCCGCAGCTTCCTCCGCACAGCCGCTGCTGCCATTGCCGTCCCCACCATCATCCCCGCCTCGGCCCTCGGCCTCGGTGGCGCCACCCCTCCCAGCGACCGCATCAACATGGGCTTCGTCGGCCTCGGCGGCCAGGGGGGCGGGCACTTGTTCGGTGGGGCCTGGACCTACCTGCCGGGTGGGTACCTCCGCCGCGACGACGTCCAGGTACTGGGGGTGTGCGATGTCCAGCGGCAGCGGGCCGAGGACGCGAGTCGCCGGGTCGATGCACACTACGCCGAGGCAGCGGGTCAATCGAACTACTCCGGCTGCACTGCCCATACCGACATTCGCGAACTGGTGGCCGACCCGCGGATCGATGCGGTGCTGATTGCCGCCGCCTACCACGCGGCCGCCCCCAATTCGCTGATCGCCCTCCGCGCGGGCAAGGACGTTTACTGCGAAAAGCCGACAAGCTGCACCATTCGCGAAGGCCGCGCCGTGGCCGATACCGCCAAGGCGTTGGGCCGCGTCTACCAGGGAGGAACCCAGCAGCGGTCGGAGTACGACGGCAAGTTCCGCCGCGCGGTCGAACTGGTCCGCAGCGGGGCGATCGGCAAGCTCCAGCGCGTCTATTCCTACCAGGGAGGGGGCAGCGTCGTTCCTCCCCCGGAGGCCGAACCGCAGGACAACGTCCCCGAGGGGATCGACTGGGAGGCGTACGTCAATTGTCTCCCCTGGTTCAACTTCGATGGCAGCACGACGGCCCATCGCTTCGGCTGGGGGGACATCAACTGGGGGCAGCATCACATCGACATCGCCCAGTGGGGTGCCGACGGCGACAACACCGGCCCCGAGGAGATTCGGCTGGAGAATGGCCGCCCCGTGTTCCGCTACGCTAGCGGGGTCGAGATCATCGGTACTCCTCCACCCGGCAAGGAGTGGGACGAGGGAGGGGCGACGTTCGTCGGCACCGAGGGCTCGATCACCGTCCATCGCAACGTGCTGGTCTCCGACCCGCCAGAACTGCTCCGCACGGCCCCCGTGCCGCACGACACCGACGTCTATTATTCGACCAGCCACTCGGGCAACTTTTTGGAGTGCATCCGCACCCGGCAGCCGACGATCTGCAATGCCGAAAGCACCCAACGGGCGTCGAGCCTGCTGCTGTTGGGGGGCATCGCGATGCAGCTTGGTCGCACGCTCAAGTGGGACCCGGAGAAAGAAACCTTCCCCGATGATCCCGAGGCAAACCGGCTCCTCAGTTTCGCGCCCCGCGCGCCCTGGCAAAACTCTTGAACCCATAACACTTCAGCCAACTGACGCCGTATAGACCCGTCCCAAGGAATTCAACACGGAGGCACGGAGGCACGGAGACCAACGAGCGAGTTTTGCATCGAATCGCACTCTTTGCCATGGAAAAAGCTCAACTTCAAGACATCCTTCGCCCCGCCAATTACATCTCCGTGTCTCTGTGTCTCCGTGTTTTTTCCACTTCAGCTAGCTTCAGATGGCTGAAGCGTTACCCGAACCCAATCCTCAACGGCTGTCGAGATAAAATGTCCTTCCCATCCTGTTTGCGTCGTGGGATCACCGTCGCCGCGATGTTGCTCCTCACATCGATCGCAGCGGCCCAAGCCCCTGCTGATCCCGAGGCCCAACTCATCGAGGTCCTCACCTCCGATGCTGCTTCCGCTGTCGACAAGGCGAATGCCTGCCGCCTGCTTCGCGTCGTGGGGACCGAAAAATCAGTCCCAGCGCTCGCGGCGTTGCTGGCCGACGAGCGGCTCTCCCACGCCGCCCGGATTGCCCTCGAGCCCATGCCTTACCCCGAAGCGGGTGAAGCCCTCCGCGCGGCCCTCGAAAAGACAGAAGGTCTCACGCGCGTTGGCATCATCACCTCCCTCGGCAATCGCCTTGATGAGCAGGCTGTGCCGCTCCTCGCGCCACTTCTTGAATCCGACGACAAGGCGACTGGCGACGCGGCGGTCCTTGCGCTCGGCAAGATCGGCGCGACAAAGCATCTTCTCGACCTCATCGGTTCTAATCGTGTCGTTTTTCACATCGGCGCGATCAAGTCGGACGACCCCATCCAAAGGCAAGCGGCGGCGCGCCAGCTTGCCGACGTTCCTCTCGATACCCTCAAACAAATTGCCGCGGAGTTCGGAGAATTCCCCCCCGACAGCCAGATCGCCCTCCTCGCCGCTATTCGCATCCGCCGAGTGAAGGACCTCACTCCTGTTGTCATCAATGCTGCCAAGAGCGACAACCCCAACGTTCAACTCGCCGCCCTTCGTGCCCTCGGCCAGATGGGCGACCGCACCGCCCTACCACTCCTCATCGAACATGCACTTGGCGGCGACGGCTTCTACGCCCCCACAGCTCTCGAAAGCCTCACCCGGCTGCACGCCCCCGGTGTCGACGACGACCTCCGCGAGCGCCTCCTTGCCAAGCAGGATCCCGCGCGGCGTGTCCACTGGATCGCCCTCATTGGCCCCCGCAACCCGCCGGGTCTGGCCGAACTTCTCCTCGGCGAGGCGACTCACGACTCTCCCCAGGTGCGGCAGGTAGCGATGGCTGGGCTCGCCCAGATTGCCTCCCCCGCCCACTTGCCGGCGATGACCAAGGCCGTGCTTGTCGCCACTCCGGGTGCCGAGCGCGACGAGGCCGAAAAGGCCGTGATGCTCGTCGCCCGCCAGCTCGCCGACCCAGCCCAGCAAGCCTCGCCCGCGCTGGAGGTCTACCGCCAGGCGACCCCCGCCGACCAGCAGGCCTTGCTCCCGCTGCTGGGTCGCATCGGTGGGGACGAGGCGAAACAGATCATCCTCGCGATCATGATTTCCGACGACACAGAGGAAACCAGTCGTGATGCCGCCGTCCGCGCCCTCGCCAACTGGCCGGACGCCTCCGTTGCCGGCGACTTGCGCGCTCTCGCGCAGCAAGCCGACAACCCGCGGCATCGCCAGTGGGCCCTCCGCGCGCTGATTCGCGTCGTTTCGCTCCCCGACGCGATGCCCGACGACCAGAAACTCGCCGAGTTGAATCAAGCGATCGACCTCGCCCAGCGCGACGACGAGCGCCGCCTCGCCCTCCAGCGGATGGCCTCGGTCCGCACCATCGAATCGCTCCGCACCCTCGTCCCCTACCTCGACAACCCCGAGCTAAGCCCGTCGGCGGCCAAATCGATTGTCGAACTCGCCCGCCACCAACACCTCCGCAACCCTCACAAGGAAGAGTTCATCGCCGCGCTGGAGCACGTCATCGCCGCCCCCACGACCGACGAGCCAACCCGCCGGCAAGCGACGCGCCACCTGCAAGCGGCCCGGCAGTGAGTTTCAGTTGGAGCCAGGCCCCCCCCCGATTCAGAGCCGGGGCCGTCAGGCCCTGGAGTGCCAACGTAACAAAATAGGCCACGGATCGAAGCGGATTGTACGGGTCACCACGGATCAGAAAACGCCTGACATAACACGGTTCACGACTAACACGATTCACGACGGGCACCTTCTGATCCGTGGTGATCCGGCAAGATCAGTGTTCATCAGTGTCCCATCGTCACGCGAAAACCTCCCCACTATCCCGCAAGAGTTGAACTGGTCCCCAGATCGCCAGGGGCGCTGCGCTTCCCGTCCCGGCACAATTCACGGCGCCGGCATATATGCGGAGCTTTTCCTTCGCAATTCACGGGATAGGGTCTCCCGCCGCAAAGTGAACAACCCTTATAAACAGGGTAATCATGACCAAAGTTCGCTTGCTGGATTTTCTGGTACGCAAGTTGCCTAAGGCGTGTCGTGGCTATTTCTTCCTTTCCCGCTATCATCTCACTCCACTGATCAATCGAATGGCAACTCCCTTAGCGAAACATAGTTGGCTCTCTTTGGCGTTATTCCTTGGTGCCGCATTTTTGCCATGCATGCACACGAGCGCGCAGCAAGCTAGTGCCAAACCGAATATTGTCGTCATCGTCGCCGACGATCTTGGTTACGGCGACCTTGGGTTCCAGGGGGGGAAGGAGATTCCGACTCCCCATCTCGACGGCCTGGCCGCCGAGGGGGTGCGATTCACCAATGGCTACGTCACGTGCCCCGTCTGCAGTCCCACGCGGGCGGGGCTCGTGACCGGCCGATACCAGCAACGATTTGGCCATGAGTTCAACCCGGGCGGGAACCAAGGACCGGCGGCGCGGGAGATCGGCCTGCCGACGAGCGAAACGACGATTGCCGACGCGCTGAAATCGGCCGGTTACACCACGGCCCTGGTCGGTAAGTGGCACCTCGGCAATGCGGAGAAGTTCCGCCCGCAGCAGCGTGGCTTCGACGAATTTTACGGTTTCCTTGGGGGGGCCCATGCCTACACTCCGCAGGGAGCGGCTGGTCCCCAGGCCCGGGCTCCGATCTTTCGGGGCAACGAGGAAGTCGAACTGCCGGAGCATCTGACCCACGCGTTCGCCAAGGAGGCGTCGGAGTTCATCTCGCGGCAATCGGACAAGCCCTATTTTCTGCTCCTCACCTTCAACGCGGTTCATAATCCCTTGCAGCCCGATGAAGAGCACCTTGCGAAGTTCGCCCACATCGAAAACCAGCAGCGGCGCCGTTACGCGGGCTTGTTAAGTGGCCTCGACACGGCGGTCGGCAAAGTGCTCCAGGCGATCGAGAAGTCGGGTAAGGAAGAGAATACGCTTGTCTTCTTCATCAGCGACAACGGTGGTCCCCAGCAGGCGAACGGCAGTGACAACACTCCCTTGCGGGGTGACAAGGGGACCGTGCTCGAAGGGGGGATCCGCGTCCCTTACGTCGCCAAGTGGAAGGGAAAACTCCCGGCGGGCAAGACCTACGACCAGCCGGTGATCTCGCTCGATATCACGGCCACGGCCGCCGCCGTGGCGGGAGCCGAGTTGGGGAGCAGCGATCGACCTGCTGATGGCGTGAACCTGATTCCCCACGTGCTGGGTGAAGTGGACGAGGCCCCGCACGACGCCCTCTATTGGCGGTTCGGCCAGCAGCGGGCGATTCGCAAGGGGGACTACAAGCTGGTGGTTCAAGGAGAACAAGCCCCGCGGCTTTACAACATCACGGCCGACGTACACGAGACGAACGATCTGGCCAGCGAGAAGGCCGAAATCGTCGCGCAGCTCGAGACGGACTTCGCCAATTGGAACGACGATCTGGAGGAGCCGCGCTGGAAGCGCGTTCCCAATGCCCAGCGCAACCAGCGACGCCAACAACGCCAGCAGCAGAATCAGCAACCGCAAGCGTCGGCTACCGGGGTGAACTGAGCGATCTCGCATCTCCCGTTAGCAAGCCCACGAGGGCAGCTTCACTTTCCTGGCCGATGACGCAGGACCTGTGTCCTTCGGCCAGCTTTCCCTGTGACGGTTCGGGATCGAGCTGCGCCTGTAGCGCGCGGCATTGAGAGATCCCAAGGATTTCAACGCAGAGGCACAGAGACGCGGAGACCAACGAGCGGGTTCTGGATCGAATCGTCCCCTTCATTATTTCAAAAGCTCAACATCAGGACTTGCCCCGCCCCGCCAATAACATCTCCGTGTCTCTGCGTCTCTGTGTTTTTTTATCCACTTCAGCCAACTTCAAACGGCCAATTTGTCGAGCCGGACTTTTTATCGTGACAAAGCATTAGTCAACATCTCCAGAGGAAGTGAACATGGGCAGGAAACTTCGATTCAATCGGCTGGCGTGGCATGGTGCCGCGGGAATTGCCGCGCTGTGGACCTTGGGGGGGGTGCCCGCAATGGCTCAGACCTTCGAGCCGACCAGCGGTACCCACGCCTGGAACGACGACAACAACTGGGGACCCGGCGCGCCGCAGCCTTTCCCCAATGCGAGCGGTGCCGCGGCCGTGCTTTCCGAGCCGACCGGAGCGCTCACCATCCAACTCAATCAACCGATCACCATCGGCAGTCTCACGATTAACAAGGCCGTCGAAGGCAACTTCAATACCACGATCGCGGGGAATGCGACCAACACGCTCACCTTCGACGGGGGGGGGACGATTCTCAACGAGTTCTCGTCGGTCGGTACCGGGGTGTCGATTGTCTCGGCACCGATCGTGTTCGACAATCTGTTGGCCGTCACGCAGGGGGATAACGACATTCTGCGGTTCACCCAGTCGCTGTCGGGTACCGGGAGCCTGTCGATCACCCGGAATACCGATGGAGACGGCGTAGTTGCCCTGAATGGCAACAACAGCTACGAAGGATCGACGGCCTTCACCGGTAGCGCGGGGACCAACTACCTGGTCGTTCGGCTCAACAATGCAAACTCGATCCCTGGTGGCCTCGGTGTCACGGGGGGGACGAGCAACATCACGCTCAGCAGTTCCGCGGTAATTGGACTCGGTGCGGGCGACTTCCTGCGGAGCATCGGTCCTGGTCCCGACCAGATTCAATTCACCACCGCGGTCAACAGTGGCTTTGCCGCGTTCGGGGCCAATCGCGTGGTCAACCTGGGTGGCAACGGCGACCCCATCACCTGGGGCCAGGCAGGTCTCGGCCAGCTCCTGCTCGGGGCCCCCACGGCCGACGCCACCGTCGACTTCCAGAACCCCATCAACCTCGGGAGTGGGACCACGTCGCGCAACATTCGCGTGGTCGATGGCTCGGCCGCCATCGACGCGGTCATCAGCGGATCGATCAGTTCGACCGGGACCGGCACCCTCAATAAGGTAGGGGGAGGGACACTGAGTCTCACCGCCGAGAATACCTACACCGGGAACACCAACATCACGGGAGGGGTACTCCGTCTCGACCACCCGCTCGCCCTGCCGGCCACCACCAACGTGACGCTCAGTGGCACGGGACGGCTTGGCCTGGGAGTCGGCGACCTGGAGATCGAGTTGGGAACTGGGCCGGGACAGCTTCAATTCGACCCCGTCGCCAGCAACAAGAACGCGGGCTTCGCTGCTTACGGTGGAGAGCGCCAAGTGATTCTCAACGGCGGCGCTCCCCTGGTCTGGGCGGAAGGGAGTTTTATCGGCGACGGAGGCAACTTCATTCTCAGCTCCGAGGATTCCGATAGCCTGATCGTGTTTCACAACGACATCGACCTCAACGGCCTCGACCGGACCTTCGCCACGCGACAAGGCTCCGCCCCCATCGATGGGAAAATAACTGGGGTAATTTCCGGTTTAGGTCCCGGAAGTTCGTTCACGAAAGCTCAGACGGGAACTCTCGATCTTGCTGCTGCGAACACCTACGAAGGGATTACGACGATCAGTGCGGGTGTATTGCTATTGAGCAATGAGAATTCAATTCCCGGCGGCGTTACCGGAGGAAATAACGCGAACATCGTGGTGCGGGCCATTGTCGGGCTGGGGTACAGCGATTTGACCAGTGACCTCGGCTATGGCCCTGGCCAGGTATCGTTCGATTTCACCTCGTTGGGAGGGTTCGCCGCCTACGGTGAAGACCGGGTGGTCAACTTCGGAGGTGCCTCTGCTCCTATCATTTGGGACGGAGGGGTCTTTACGCCAACAACTCTTGTCCTAGGTGCGGTGGGAGCAGACGCGACGGTCGATTTTCAGAATCCGATCGACCTGAATGGTGGGCCGCGACTGGTCGCTGGACGGCAGGGGACGGCGGAGGTCGACGGGATCCTCAGCGGAGTGATCAGCGGGTCCGGTTCGCTACAGAAAAATGCCAACGGCACGCTCGCCGTGACTGCGGCCAATACCTACGACGGCGGCACCCTTGTCGCCGCCGGTCGCCTGCTGGTGAACAACACCACCGGGTCGGGGGTGGGATCGGGCGATGTCGAAGTCGCGTCGGGAGCCGCGCTGGGGGGGACCGGCTTCATCGGGACCGAGAGCGACACCTCGAATGTGACGGTCAATTCCGGGGGGCGTATTGCCCCTGGCATCTTTGCCGGTCGGCTAACGGTCCATGGCGACGTAACGTTCGCCGCCGGTTCCTTCTTCGACGCACAACTCGGCGGAACAGCCGCCGGTAGCGAGTACGATCAACTCGATGTCTTCGGTGCGGTTGCTCTCAACGGGACTCTCCGTGTCTCGCTGCTCGATAGTTTCCTGCCGACACTCGGCACCACGTTCGAGATTCTCTCGGCCTCCGCGGGTCTCACAGGCCAGTTCGCGGCGACCCAGTTGCCGCTGTTGGGAGGGGGCCTGGCCTGGGAAGTCGAACAGAACGCTGGCGGTCTTTCGCTCGCAGTCGTCCAGGGTCCGGTCCTGGCGGGCGACTACAACTTCGACGGCGTGGTGAATGCCGCCGATTACACCGTGTGGCGAAATTCGCTCGGCCAGACCGGCGCCGGGCTGGCCGCCGATGGCGACGGCAACCAGGTGATCGACGCCGACGACTACGTTATTTGGAAGACGAATTTCGGATCGCAGGCCCCAGCAGGGATTGCGCTCACTCAACATGTTCCCGAACCATCCTCGCTCGCACTCCTTGGGCTGTTCGCCTCGATCCCATGGTTAGTGCGGCAAGGGAGGCGTGCCGTGGCCTCTTTCGACCATTTCCGAAAGAACGACATGGCATGACTGGGCAGTGCGGGCCATGGGGCGAGCGTTCGCCCCTGGCCCGCCATTTTTTACAGGCATTTACTTCGAGAACGTTCACCACGTCGGCAGGAATTCCACCGATGACCAACATTTTTCGCTTACCGAATTTACGCTCCCTGGAGGGAACGAGAGCCCGCGGTTTTACCCTCGTGGAACTGCTGGTCGTCATCGCGATCATCGGCGTGCTGGTGGCGCTGTTGCTTCCCGCGGTTCAAGCGGCCCGCGAGTCGGCGCGGCGCGGCCAGTGCATCAATAACTTGAAGCAACTGGGACTGGCGACCCTGAATTACGAACAGACCTACAAAACCCTTCCTCCTGGCCGCCTCCTCCCGATCGCTTGGGGGCAACACACGCGGATTCTCCCTTTCATGGAAGAGACGGCCGTTTACAACATCGTCGATCTCGAGCAGGCGGTGGCCCAGAACGATGCGCGGCTACAGCATATCCGCGGATTCCTCTGCCCCACCGATTTGGAAGACCGGCTCGCCAATTCCCCCACGGAAGATGAGCAGCATGGCTGGGGACGCAACAGCTATCACGGCAACGCGGGGAGCGAGACGGGACAGATGACCGGCTCCGGTCCCCCTCGCCATCAAACCGAGCGCAACAACGGCATCTTCATCACGAACAAGGAGATCAAGCTGAAGCGGGTGATCGACGGAACGTCGCATACCGCGTTGTTCAGCGAGCTGATCCGTGGCGACGGCGACGACTTTGTCGTCGAAGAGCCAGGTGATTTTTTCCGAATCTCCGAAGGGGCCCGGACCGGCGACCAGGTCTACGATGCCTGCATGAAGCTCGACACGCGAACCTTCAACAAGAAACAGTCGCAGTTCTCGCGCGCCGGGCGCAACTGGCCCCGTGGCACCTATGTCGCCAGCCGCTACAACCACGTGATGCCCCCCAACTCGCGAAGCTGCTCGCGATCGGATGGGGGTGGCGCGCTGGGGGCGGTCGTCAACGAAAACGGCGGAGCGGTCACCGCTTCGAGCCGGCATCCGGGGGGAGTGGGACTGGTGCGGGTTGACGGCAGTGCCGAGTTTATTTCCGACAACATCGATCATGCCCTGTGGCGCGCGATGGGTTCGCGCGACGGTGGCGAAGTGACCAGTGGAAGTTGAATGATGCGATATGGAATTTTACTGCTGATGGGAATGGGCGGCGTGGCCGGCTGCGGAAAAAGTGGCCCCGCCGAGCCGGTGGTCAACTATGGGGTTGTCGACGCGAGTCTCCCCGCCGTGCAGCAGGAGTATCAAGATGCCATCGTCCGGCTCTTCACCACGCTACAATCGGGGGTGCCGGTGGAACATTTGAAGAATTCGCACCCCGACCTCGAGTTTAAGGAGACGACCGAGCGGTTCCATGAAGAGGGGGTTCACTTGGCTCGTTGGGATTGGAACGGCCCGCCGCAAAAAGACAAGCTCCCCGTGCGGCTCGAAATCACACTCGATGAGCCACCGGGGGACAAGACAGTCACCTACGAGCGCGTCTACCAGGTGGAGCGGGTTGGTAAAGGGTTCGTGATTCGCCGCGCTGGTTCGTAAACGATGGTTTCATTCACTTGGGGGGCTCCCACATGTTACCGCGACTCACTCTGTTGGCCGTTGCCATTGGCATGATAGCGCCCGTCGCACTAGCGGCGGATGAGCGGCGACCGAACATCGTCTTCATTCTGGCGGATGATCTCGGTTACACCGACGTCGCGACGTACGGCAGCAAGTATTACGAAACACCCCACATCGACCGTCTCGCCGCCGAGGGAGTAAAGTTCACCGACGGCTACACGTGCGGGCCCAACTGCCAGCCAACCCGGGCAGCGCTACTGAGTGGGCAGTACGGCCCGCGGACCGGGGTCTACACGGTGGGAGGGATCGACCGCTTCAACTGGCAATCGCGCGCGTTGAAGCCGGTGGAAAACAAGACTCGCTTGCCTCTCGACCGCGTAACCGTGGCCGACTCGCTCAAAAAAGCGGGCTATACGACCGGGCTATTCGGAAAGTGGCACCTCGGCAATGGTCCCCAGTTTCATCCTTCACGCCGAGGATTCGATGAGGCGATCGTCGCGGCGGGAAAACATTACGACTTTCGCACCGACCCGGTGGTCGACTACCCCGAGGGGACCTACCTGGCTGACTTCCTTACCGACCGTGCGGTCGACTTCATCGAGCGCCATCGCGAGGAGCCATTTTTCCTCTACTTGCCTCATTTCGGCGTCCATTCGCCCCATCAAGCCAAGCAGGAGTGGATCGATCATTTTGAAAAGAAGCCCGCGGCAGGGGGGCATCACGATCCCACCTACGCGGCGATGATCGCCAGCGTCGACGAGAGTGTCGGACGGGTGCTCAAGAAACTCGACGAGCTGGAACTCTCGGAATCGACACTCGTCATCTTCTCGAGCGACAACGGTGGCGTGGGGGGCTACCGGCGCGTGGGACTCGATCGGGATGGCATCACCGATAATGCCCCGCTCAAGGGGGGAAAGGGAACGCTTGCTGAAGGGGGGATTCGTGTTCCCTACCTCTTCCGTTGGACTGGGACGATTCCGGCCGGGGGAGTGAACAACACCCCGATCAACTCGGTTGATCTCTATCCGAGCCTGCTCGACGTGGCCGGTGCGACTCCACCGGATGACTACATACTCGATGGGGAGAGCTATCTGCCGCTGCTCAAGGGGGAGCGAGAGACATTGGCTCGCGACGCCATCTTCTGGCACTTCCCCGGTTACCTCGGCGCGGGCCCAGGGCAGTGGCGAACCACGCCGGTGAGCGTTGTGCGTGCTGGCGATTGGAAACTACTCGAGTATCACGAGGAGGGGCGCCTGGAACTCTACAACCTGCGTGAAGACGTGAGCGAACAAGACAACCGCGCGGCGCGCGAAACCGGACGGGTTAAGGAACTTCACGACAAACTCACCTCGTGGCGCGAAGAGATCAAGGCACCGATGCCGACCAAGAACGAGAACATCACTGACGATGGAAAAGTAAGGCAAGGGCCACGTCGTCAGCGAAGAGCACAGCAGGCGCTCTGACGACAAACTGGCGCGACCGTACGACATATTCCTAGGCGAACAACAGATGAGAACTTACCTGCAAATCCTCGTGGGGTAGGCTTCCAGCCTGCCGAGTTTTTCAACAAATGGCAGGCTGGAAGCCTACCCTACGATGGAAGTTCAACTGTCGCTCGACTTACCCGATTCCTCTCCAATTCCCTGCACGGTGTCACGACTACGATGAGCACGACTGGCCACTCTCGGCACCTCTGGTTCGCGCTGGTCGCGACGATACTGGCTCTTCCAGCCGCATTCGCGCGTGCCGAGGAAGTGAAGATCGACCAGCAGCGGATCGAGTTTTTCGAAACCAAGATTCGGCCGCTGCTCGTCGCCAACTGCTACAACTGCCATTCGGCCAATACCAATGCCCGCGGCGGGCTGCGCGTCGACGATCGCAACGGCCTGTTGGAGGGAGGCAACCGCGGCCCGGCCGTGGTCGCCGGCGATCCCGAGGGGAGCCTGATCCTGCGGGCGGTGAGCCACGAGATGAAGGGGCTCCAGATGCCCCCCGAGAAGCGGCTCAGCGACGACGAGATCGCCGATCTCACGCGCTGGATCAAGGAGGGGGCTCACTGGACGCCACTCGCGCATGCCCACCATGTTGCCAGTGTTCCGACAGAGCGGTACGAGCGGCTGAAACGCGACCATTGGGCGTGGCAGCCCTTGCAGCAGGTGGCCCCCCCCGAGTCTGGCGATCCCTGGCCTCGCGACGACATCGACCGGTTCATCTGGGAGCGACACCAGGCAGAGGGACTCCAACCGGTCGGCGATGCCGACAAGGTTCCGCTCCTCCGCCGCGTGACTTTCGATCTGACGGGTCTTCCCCCGACCCCACGTGAGATCGACGACTTCGTGAAGGACGATACTCCCGCGGCCTTCACGAAAGTCGTCGATCGATTGCTCGCCTCGCCGGCATTCGGCGAGCGATGGGGACGCCACTGGCTCGACGTGGCCCGGTTCGGAGAATCGACCGGCTCGTCGCGGAATCTTCCCTTCCCGCACGCCTGGCGGTATCGCGATTACGTGATCGACGCCTTCAACGACGACAAGCCATACGACGAGTTTGTGCGGGAGCAGATTGCCGGGGACCTGCTCCCCGCCGAGACGGTGGAGGAGCGCGAGGAGCATCTCGTGGCGACCGGTTTTCTCGCCGTGGGGGTCAAGGATGTGAATCAGCGGTTCAAGGTTCGCTTCGTGATGGACAACATCGACGAGCAGATCGACACGGTGAGTCGCTCGATCCTCGGCCTCACGGTAAGCTGCGCCCGTTGCCACGACCACAAGTTCGATCCGATTGCCACCACCGACTACTACGCCCTCGCCGGGATTTTCAAGAGTACCGACTTGTGCGCTGGGGTTCGTAACAAGATGGGGGGCGGAGGTCTCGACTATTACAATCCCGAAAGCCTGATCGCGCTCGAGTCGGATCCGGTCGAGGTCGATCCGGCTAGGATTGCCAGGGTTCAGAAAGCCTTCGAGCAAGCGCGGCGCGAATGGCTCGCCATCCGCGGCACCCCCGAAGGTCTCGCCAAGGGACCGAACGGCCGCCCCAAGCAACGTCCCTACCGACTCAAAATGGAGCGGCTTCAGGCCGAACTCCTCTCCCTCACCGACCCCACTTTCAGAGGAGGGGCGGCGATGGGGGTTCGCGAGGCGTCGCGGATCGCCGACACCGAGGTCCGCATCCGTGGCGAAGCGGAACAACTTGGTCCGGTCGTACCGCGCGGGCTGCTCGATATTCCCAATTTCGCGCACGAGCTGGTGATACCGAGCGAACAGAGTGGCAGGCTCGAACTTGCCCAGTGGCTCACACACCAAGAGAACGCCCTCGCACAGCGAGTGATTGTCAATCGCGTCTGGCAGCATCTGTTCGGCCGGGGTTTGGTGGCGAGTGTCGACAACTTCGGGGTCACGGGAGATGCCCCCTCCCATCCGGAACTGCTCGACTACTTGGCGGCTCGTTTTACCGAGGAAGGATGGTCGACCAAACGGCTCATTCGCCAGATTGTCCTCAGCCGCACCTACGGGCTCGATTCGTCGGTCGTGGCCGAGAACCAGATAAAGGACCCCGCGAATCGCCACTACTGGCGGCACAACCCGCGCCGGCTCGACGCGGAGGAGATTCGCGATGCGATGCTCGCCGCCTCTGGCCGGCTCGATCTCGCCCGACCGGAGGGATCGCTCGCGGGAGAGCTCAAAGTGGTCGAATTGCAGAACACCAGCCGCCTTGCCCGGCGAATCGAGGAGCGGGGACGGGCAAGCACCCATCGCAGCCTCTACTTGCCGCTGGTTCGCGGTTTGACCCCGACGTCGCTCCATGTGTTCGACTTTGCCGAGCAGGGGATGGTGACCGGCAGCCGCGACGTGACCGTCGTCGCCACCCAGGCCCTCTATCTGCTGAACGATCCCTTCGTGCGTCGCGAGTCGCTCAACATGGCGCGGCGACTTTTGTCGGAAGTTTCCACCGATTCCGAGCGTGTGAAGCTAGCCTACAGGCTCACCTTGGGCCGGGAGCCGACCGAAACCGAGTTGCAGCGCGCGGCCGGATACCTTGCCGAGTACGAACTGGCCGCTCGCGACGCCGAGCAGGCAGGGGCCATCGCGGCGAATACCCTTGCGGCGACATCGGAACCGATTGCCGCCGCGAAGGCCGGCAGCTCCCCATCGCCGGGTGCAGACGACCCCCCGCTCGATCCCGACCAGATCGTTCCGGTCGAAGCCCCCGTGGTCGAAGAGTCGCTGGGCCCGGTCGACCCCCACACCGCCGCGTGGGCGAGCTTTTGCCAGGCCCTCTTGGGCTCGGTCGAATTTCGCTACGCAAGATAGGTAATACTTCAATACCAATGCACCTACTGCGAGGCGCAAGGATTTCAACACAGAGACGCAGAGACACGGAGATCAACGAGCGGGTTTTGAATCGAATCGTCCCCTTCATTATTTCAATAACTCAGGCGACAGGACTTGCTCCGCCCCGCCAATAACATCTCCGTGTCTCTGCGTCTCCGCGTTATTCTCCCTTCCTCCGTGTCGCTCCGTGTGCTCTGTGGTTTTTTATGGAGAACCAAATGAACCGAGTGAATTCCCATGCAACTCCAACGAGTTCGCTACTGTCGCGCCGCGCGGCCCTCAAGTCGGCGAGTGCCGGGTTTGGTTACCTGGCCCTTGCCGGAATGTTCGGTCGATCCGCCACCGCCGCGTCCCCCTCGCAGGGAGCACCCGGTCCCCTCGCGCCGAAGCCCCCCGAGTTTCCGGTGAAGGCCAAGCGGATCATCTTCCTGTTCATGCAGGGGGCGATCTCCCAAATGGACACGTGGGAGTACAAACCAAAATTGCAGCAGGATCATGGCAAATCGGGACCAGGGGGAGGAACCCTCACGGCGTCGAAGTTCCGGTTTGCCCAGCATGGTCAGACCGGGAGGTGGGTCTCGGAACTTTTTCCCCACACGGCGGAGCACGTCGACAAGTTCTGTTTCCTACGGGGTTTGCACACCGACACCCCGGCCCATCCCGAAGCGGTGATGCAACTCCACACGGGGACGGCGCTCGTCACACTCACGCGACCTTCGATGGGTTCCTGGCTCCTGTACGGCCTTGGCACCGAGAACCAGGATCTTCCCGGCTACGTCACCATCAATCCCCCGCCCGGCTTTGGGGGCGCGGCCAACTACGGCAGCGCGTTCCTGCCCGCTTACTACCAGGGGTTGAGGATCAACGATGCCGGTTACGTCCCGAACCTGCGGCCGCGGACCGATGCCGTGCTCCAACGTAAACAGATCGACCTGGTTCAACGGATGAACCGCGACCTGGCGGCGACTCCCCATGCCCCCGACCATCTCAACGGGGTGATCGAGTCGTACGAGCTCGCCTTCAAAATGCAAACGGCGGTCCCCGGCCTGCTCGACCTGTCGCGCGAATCGGCCGGCACACTCGAGGCCTACGGAGTCAACTCACCCGCCACGGCGAGCTTCGGTCGGCAGTGCCTCATGGCCCGGCGGCTCAGCGAGGCGGGGGTCCGGTTCGTCGAGATCTGCCATCCCGGGTGGGACCAGCACACCGACCTTCATAACGGGCTCATTCGCAACTCGCGGGCCACCGATCAGCCGACCGCGGCCCTGCTTGCCGATCTCGAGGAGCGGGGCCTGCTCGAGGAAACGCTCGTCCTGTTCGGGAGCGAGTTCGGCCGACTGCCGACCGCTCAGGGACCCGATGGCCGCGATCACAACATCACCGGCTATCCGATGTGGCTTGCCGGTGCCGGCGTGAAGCCCGGCTTCACCCACGGCGCGACCGATGAGTACGGGCTCCACGCCACCGAGGGCAAAATGCACACCACCGACCTGCATGCCACCCTGCTGGCCCTGATGGGACTCGACCACGAGTCACTCACCTATCGCTACGCCGGCCGCGACTTCCGCCTGACCGACGTGGCGGGCAACGTGGCCCGCGAGATATTTGCCTGAGAAAAAGAGAAAAAGGTGTCAGGACCCTTTTTTCGACCCCATCGCTTAGCTTGCAGCAAAAGGGTCCTGACACCTTTTTCTCCTTCGTACTGTGCCTGGGGGGACAACCACTCTTGCGGGATGTCGGCGATTGCACGACCAGGAACTTCGTGCTTGAGACCCAGGGCCCCACTCCCCGGTCCACCCGCCGACTTCAGTCACCCGCTTGAAGGGGTTGTCCCCCCCTCTCTCATCCGCACTTCAGAGCTGGGGCCGTGAGGCCCCGGAGCATGCCGCGTTAACAGCACGAAAGAGAGGTGCCGATTGTGGGACGATTTTCCAAATCGTCCGCAGCGCGGACGCGGCCTGCCATTTCGGCCCAAACGCACGGCCCAAACGCACCAAACGCAGACAGTCAACCTTTCATCCCGTGCCACGGCGGCCGCGCTAAATCAGACCGGGCAGCGCAACACCAACTGTCGCAACGATTTACTTCCATCCGACAGCAACGCCAATGTTGCGTGTCTGGGATTGTCGGGATTGTCGAATGTTGCGTGTCTGGGATTGTCCCCCCTGTCTGGGATTGTCCCCCCCTCTTGTTTGAGGAAGATTGGCGGTGGGGGACAATTTGATATATTGACGGGTGGGGAAAGCGGAGTGTCTGGTTTTGTCCCAACACTGAGCCGGTGACGTGAGTCACCGAAGCGGGGCGTTTCCAAAAGGAGATGCGGGGGATGTTGTGGGATGGGGGGATGGCCGTGGCGGGCAGCCAAGGTTTCGTGTCTTGAATTGGCTTATCAGGATCACGAAAGATCGAAAGTACCGTAGCGTGCGTGAAGCGGAGCGGAACGCACCGATTGGGGTACGGCGCCATTTGGTGCGTTTCACTTCACGCACCCTTGTCATTAGCGGCAAGAAAGTTGCTAGGAACAACGAGCCATTTGAAATCATCTTCGACCTGTAGGAACTCACCACGTCAAATGTCACACCATATACTATCCAGTATCCGCCGAATGGTTGAGCGATCAAAAACCGATAAGTCTCGTGTTCAAACGAGAGAACGAGGGTGGTGTGGCGTTGAAAAGCAGTTCAATGAAGAAGAATTGCTTGCAATCGAAAAGAAGCGGTCGATCAAGTTGCCAGGATTTTATAGGGAATTTTTGCGTGAACTCGGCTCCGGCGTTTATTTCTCAACGCTAGGCGACTGTCAAGTTGGCCTGGAGCTACGCCGCATTGATGACATGCTTGATATAGTAGCTTCCTGGTCTAGGCAAAAGCAGCACGACGTCTTTTCAAAGTACATACCTATCGGCAGGGACCGTGAGACAGGGCAGTTGTTGCTACTGAAAATGGATAGTGAACACGACGCTGAAATCGTCCTAGTCCCTGAAATGCCAAAATGCTGGGATGAATTAGATGTCGGTGAACTAACAAGCTATGCATTCGATGCGTGGCTTGCGAGCCGCATTGATACTACTCACAATTGATTGACGCAATCCGAGGCACTCAGCCTTCACATGGATTGCAACGAATACGAAAGCACGAAAACACGAAAGTTCCTTGGTGTTGGTCCCGCGTTGCGTGGCACACGGACTCGATCGGAGCTTTCGATCTTTCGCGTTTTCGTGATCCTTACAAGCCAATTCAAAACACGCCCCCTTGGCTGACCTCCACGAACATCCCCCCGACCTCCTTCTTCTTGATCGCTACGTCGGCTGGCACCGCCGACGATTTAGAAAATCGTCCCACGGCCCAAACGCAGACAGTCAACCTTTCATCCCGAGCCGCAGTGGCGCGCTAAATCAGACCGGGCAGCGCAACACCAACTGTCGCAACGATTTAATTCGATCTGACAGCAACGCCAATGTTGCGTGTCTGGGATTGTCGTGGTTGAGTTTTTCACTGGGGGGGGCGTTGATGGCGCTACTACCGTTCCTGCGGGTGTGCATGGTCCTGGCAGCGATCAATTTGGAATCTTTGTAGGACCAGGTAATGGGCATGATGCGAATCGACTGTACTTCGGTTATGACGACAATGGAGCCAACTTTGACGACAATCATGACGACCTGATCATTAGTGTGGTCTTCACTCCGGCCCCGGTGCCCGAGGCGACAACGATCGTGGTCTGGTCGGTGCTCGGCTTGATCGGCGTCGGTGCGTACCGTCGACTTCATTAGGCGAGATTGCTCTTTGCCGCTCCAATCGGTCAAACTGGTTGGAGCGGCTTTCTATTTACAGTGGCGTAACTTTTCAGCCGACTGAGTTGGCTGAAGTGGATAAAAAACACGGAGACACAGAGGCACGGAGATGTTATTGGCGGGTTGGCGTGTGCGTTGATGTTGAGTTATTTCAAAAAACCAAGAGATAGGATTCGCTGCAAAACCCGCTCGTTGATCTCCGTGTCTCAGTGCCTCCGTGTTGAAATCCTTGGGACGGGGCTATTTCGCTTCAGTTGGCTGAAGAGTTGCACGGGACCTACTGGATTACCGCGTCGCGGGCTGCCCGCACCAGATGGGCCGCGTCGTCGGGACTGTCGGCCAGGGCCGTGAGGTGCCCCATTTTGCGGCCCGGGCGGGCGGAGTGCTTGCCGTAGAGGTGGAGCACGACCCCAGGGAAGTCGGCCACTCGGTCCCAGTGGGGTTCGCCGCTGGCCCACAGGTCCCCCAGCAGGTTGGCCATCGCCGCCGGGCGGGAGGCCTCCATCTTGCCCAAGGGGCGCCCCGCCAGGGCGAGTACCTGCTGCTCGAACTGGCTGGTCGTGGCGGCCTCGATGGTCAGGTGCCCCGAGTTGTGGGGGCGGGGGGCGATCTCGTTGACCAGGACTGCCCCCTCCTCGGTTTCGAAGAACTCGACGCAGGCGATTCCCACCAGGTCGAGCTCGGTCGCCACGCGTCGCGCGGCGACAATCGCTTGTTGGGCGACCACCGGGTCGGTCGCCGCCGGGTAGATCGAGACGTCGAGTATGTGATTGGTGTGCGTGTTCTCCATCGGGCCGAAGGTCTCCATCGCGCCGTCGGCACCGCGGGCGACGAGGACGGAGATCTCGCGCTTGAAGGGAATGAACTTCTCGAGCACGCACTTGTGTCTGCCGAGCCGTGCCCAGGCGTCGTCGGCCTGGTCGGCGCTCTGGATCACCACCTGCCCTTTGCCGTCGTAGCCGAACTTCGTCGTCTTGAGGACTGCCGGGCATTTGACGCTGGCAATCGCCTCATGAAGTTCGTCGGCTGTTCGCACGTTGCGATAGGGAGCACAAGGGACCCCGGCCGCGGTGAGGAAGCCCTTCTCGCGGCATCGATCTTGCACCGTGTAGAGGGCCTCGCCACTGGGACAGACCGGCACGTAGTAGGCGGCCGCCTCGGCCGCCGCCACCGGGACATTCTCGAACTCGAGCGTCACTGCGGCGACTTGTTGGGCGAATTCGGCTATCGATTGGAAGTCGTGGTAGTCGGCCTGCGTATGCCGCGCGGCGACCTGACCCGCGGGGCAGTCTGCCTCGGGGCAATAGACGTGGACTCCGTAGCCCATTCGCTCGGCGGCCTGGGCAAACATCCGGCCAAGCTGCCCTCCGCCAAAGACTCCGAGCATCGAACCGGCGGGCAGCGGTTGCGCGAGAGGGATCATGGGCAGACTTACTCCGGCAACGTCTGCGAGCGGACCGAGGCGGCTTGCGCCTCGCTGAAGCTGCGGAGTCGTTGTCGCAGTTCCTCGCGCGAGGTGGCAAGGATTCGCACGGCCAAAAGTCCCGCATTCCGCGCGCCAGCCGCGCCGATGGCGAGCGTGCCGACGGGAATTCCACCCGGCATCTGGACAATGGAGAGGAGCGAGTCGAGCCCGCTGAGGGCCCGGCTCTGCACCGGCACACCAAGCACGGGGAGCACCGTGAGCGAAGCGACCATCCCCGGCAGATGGGCCGCGCCGCCGGCGCCCGCGATGATGACTTCGAGCCCCCGCTGTTCGGCTTCCTTGGCGTAGTCGAACATGTCCTGCGGGGTGCGATGGGCCGAGACGACCTTGGCTTCGTACGGTACGCCAAACTCCTGTAGCACTTCGACCGCCTGGGCCATGGTTTCCCAATCGCTCGAGGAGCCCATGATGATGCCCACCAGGGGCTGTTTGTTGGGGGTCATCGGCTTACGCAGGGCGAGTGGTGACGGAGTCGGAACGAACAGCGGGGAAAGCTCAATAATCGACCGCCGGACGGGAGGTTGTCAACCGGACCAATTCCGCGACCCACTTTGAGAAGGGGGCTTGGTTGGTGGGAAGAATGGGACGCGGATTTTCAGGATCTGGCAGGATTGGCAGGATCAGACTGAGCGGGAGGGACAGCAAAAACCTGAGCCGGGTGGTGTCAGCCCCGGAGGAGCGTGAAAAAATAGGCCACGGATTGAAACGGATGCGACAGATCACCACGGATCAGAAAGCGCACACCTTTCACAGGGGCGCCCCAAATGCCCTGTTCTGTCTGATCCGTGGTGACCCGAACGATCCGCTTTAATCCGTGGCCTATTTTTTTATGCACCTACTCCGGGGACTCACGTCCCCGGCTCGGATTTTCTTGCGCGCCCGATTGGGTCTGATCCTGGCAATCCTGTCCAATCCGGTAAATCCCCGTCCCATTCTTCCCACCAACCAAGCCCCCTTCTCAAAGCGTGCCCCCCTAAAGCATGCTTTCCGATCCGTGGTGACCCGAACAACCAGTGTTCATCCGTGTCCCATCGTTTCGGGAAATCTCACGACGGGGCGACTGTCCGCTCAAGAAACTGCTCGACCAAGGTGAGCGCCTCCTCCGGCGCATCCTCCACCACCCAGTGCCCCACATCCTCCAGCCGATGGACCTCCGCCTCGGGCCAGTAGCCGACGAACTTCTCCAGGCAATCGGGGCGGAAGCACCAGTCCTTCATTCCCCAAACCAGCAGCTTGGGCAGAGGGGCCAGGGTCGGCAGCCCTCGTTCGATTGTGGCCAATGTCTCCCAGGTCGGGTGACGCTCGTTCATCGGGATGTCGGCCACGAATTCGTAAATCTGCCGGCGGTGGTCCCAACTGTCGTAGGGGGCGAGGCAACCTGCCTCGACCGCTCGGTCGAGCCGCCGCCGGCGGTTCAAGGTCATCCGCAGGGCCGCCCGGGCGAAGGCATTCCCCCCCTGCACGGCGATGCGTCCCACGACGGGCACCCGGCAGAGGGCGATTCGCCAGGGGATGAACCAAGGGGGAAATGCCCCGGTGTTGAACAGGACGATCCGTTCGAATCGCTCCGGCCGCTGGAGCAGCGCCCCCAGGCCGATTGCTCCACCCCAGTCCTGGGCTACCAAGGTGACCCGGTCGAGCTTCAGGGCATCGACCAGCGAGACGAGGTGCGCGATGTGGTCGGCCAGGCGGAACGCTTGCGGCGGCTTGTCGCTGAGCCCGCAACCGAGATGGTCGACGGCCACGCAGCGATAGCGACCCTCGAACGCGGCGACGAGTCGCCGCCAATGAAACGACCAGGTCGGATTGCCGTGAACGAACAGCAGCGTCCCCCGATCGCCGTGCTGGGCGCCTTGGTCGACCCCTCCCCGATCGATGTAGTGCATCCGCCCGGCGGGGAGCTGGTGCCAAATCGAGTCGAACGGGTAGAGGGCTCGCCAGTCAGATGTTGTCATGCCGTGTGGATCGCGGGCGAGCTGCGGGAGGTGTCGTTCTCAGCCGTGGGGGCGTCGGCTAGACTAGGGTACAGGGTCGCCAGCGAGGCAGGCAACCCATCGGGCGAACGAAAAAGGTGTCAGGAACCTTTTTTCAGCAAATCGCTTTGCAGTGAGGCATGCACATAAGAAAAAGGTTCCTGACACCTTTTTCTGGAGGCGAGCGGCGTGGCGAGTCTGACTGTCGAGAACTATCTCAAGACCATCTTTCAACTCGACGCGACGGGTGGCCAATCGATCGCGACCGGCCGGATTGCCGAGGCGATGGGGGTCTCCCCCGGCACGGTGACCAGCATGCTCAAGACCCTGGCCGATGGCAATCTCGCCACCTACCGCCCCTACGAAGGGGTGCAGCTCACCTCCGCCGGTCGGGCCCTCGCACTGCGGGTTATCAGGCGGCACCGGCTGATCGAGCACTTTCTGGCCCACACCCTCGACCTCACCTGGGACGAGGTCCACGAGGAGGCCGAGCACATGGAGCACGCCGTAAGCGACCGGCTGGTCGATCGGATCGACCAGTTCCTCGGTTTTCCCAAGTTCGACCCCCACGGCGACCCGATCCCCACCGCCGACGGGGCGATCGTCGAGTGGGGGGCGATCCCGCTGGCCGAATGCGACACCGGCCAGGAGTTCCGCATCGTCCGGGTGCTGGAACAGTCCCCCGAGTTCCTGCGAGAACTCACCGAGTCGGGCATCGGCATCGGCGTCACCGGCGAAGTAAGACAAACCCACGCCGACGGCAGCCGCACGCTCGACCTGGGAGCGGCACCGCTGAGGTTGGAGCCGCGGGCGCTGGAGAGTATTTGCGTGGTGCCAGTGGGGTGAGTGTGGTACGACCGTCCCGGTCGTGGAATTTGCTCCATCGGCCCGCTTTCTAATCGAAGACCGGGACGCGTGCCACACCCGGAAAGGTCTGTCTCGACCAATCAAAGCGACGTAGGCGCCTTCGGAGATCCACATTTTGAGATATAATCCAGTCCAAGATGCGAACCTCGATCTCAATCGCACAATCTAGTAATGGAAGGCCAAGCGAGAAAGACAACGATGCAAAAGCAAACCAATGTACAAATACTTCGCGCCTTTCATAAGGTTGTTGGCGAACTGCACGCGTGCCGCTTCGTCAGACAACTCAGAGAGCAAGACCATACGATCCGTGTTACTCGTGATAGTACAGAAGGCCGGTACCCAGAGTATGATCGTGACGACTTCCGCTCGTTTGCCACATTGTTTCGTAAGTTAGTCGCGAAGCGGGAACCGACGCAACTGTTTAGGGTGATGAACATTCTGGTCCAGTATGCGCCAGAGGATGTACGGCCGACTTTCAAACGTGTTAAGAGTGCGTTGAAGGAGGCAGCGGAGGACCCTCCACTAAAGATAGCGATCGGCGCACCTGGGTCCGAAGTGCCCTACACGCCACAGAAGATATGCGACATCCTCTTTAACGGCGTCATATTCCACTCTGACCACGAACTCCAAGAAGACGCTGGGAAGCTTTTAGACTATGAGCCGTTTGTCATGGCATCGTTCTTGATGTATGCATGCGATGTGCTCAATGTTTCTACGCAGTACGCCAATGTGATAGAGCATCACAAGTATTTTGTGGAAATAGACGACGAAAGGAGTTGAAACGTGGCATACGTGAAAGAGTTAGACATTACGGTGCTCGATCACATCGACGACATAAGAGTACCCGGAAACGTGTTTGAAGAACCCACGAATGAATACTGGGCGCTTCTCTGCATGTTTGAAGGGATGGAGTTCTTGTGCCGGCAAGTACAGCGTGCTGAGAACGTCGTAGCCTCTCGGACACCCAAGGGTGTGCATGTGGTGCATTTCGGGAACTCCGGAATGGATGCGGATATTCCAAAAGCTCTCCTTACGTGTGCGTTTCATTGGTACGCGGTCTCGGCTTGCAACTACGTCCGCACGGTGAATATCATCGCTCAGAAGTGCGATCCGGCGCGAGACAATGAGGCGTACGTTAAGGCCGTACTGCCAGAAGTAAAGCCTTTCCGCGACAAGGTGGCTGCGCACTTCGCGTGGACAACCCGCAACAAACGTGACAACGACGCGGAACGTCTCGTTAGTGTGTTTCCTCAACTTACGTTCAATTCGGACGCCTATTACGCAAGTGACTGGACGGTCAGACTGACGCGCGGAGAAGAGGTCACCTCCTCTGCTGCACTTGTCCCTTGGAGCCTCAGCAAGGTACACGAGGGACTGCGAAAACGATACTGGCCCGATCTTCTTATGCCGCAGCCTGATATGCCAAGCAGTGAGGAGGCCGTCTGAAATCCGGGATTACCAAACGTACTTCTCCGTTACTCATCGCCGACGGCGCTAGTCGACTCGGACGATGGCGCCTCGCCCGTCGGATCGTCCACTAAATCGTCGAACAAACTCCGTTGCCCTTGGTCATCACGCGACTTCCCGCCCCCCAGCGACTTCCGCCACTCTGGCGGCACGTCCAGTGCCCCAGCCGCCCGCAATTCATCCACGGAAATCAATCGTCCGCCCATCGCAAATGGCCTCCAAGAGTTTTGCCTGATCCGACTCCATTTCGACGAGCATCGCCAGAACGTTCAACACGTTGAGCAGCTCGGTCGTGTACTCCGCCAGCCAATGGTCGGGTTGGATGTCGCCGAGTTTCGACGGGGGTCGCCGGTCGCCGATGATTGGCCGCTCACGATTCTTCTTACGATAGCTGAACCACTGCGTCAACACCCGCTTCCCGGAGACTTCGTATTGCCACACTTCGCGGGGCACATTCTCGATAAACCCAGCCCCAACGTTCAAGCGGCGGTGCGCTTCGTCGTAGGTCATGGTGTCGGGCATCGACTCCGGGTCGTCCGGAATGGCCCCATCCTTCGGAATCCGCGGAGCCCGGTCTTTCAGCAGTCTCGGTGGCCCTGGAGGTCGACCCCCCTTGCGATCGGCAAACCGCTCACCAAACGTGTGAAGCCAGATAACACGCCGACCGAGTTCGACCGCTTTTGCAAATAGACTTGGCTCGGCCGTGAACGGAATCCGCAGTCCGGGTTGGGCAAGATCGTCCTGAAATCTCGCGGTATAGGCGGGATTGGCGGCCACGCCCGCCAGATAGGCGACGACGTCCTCTGGTGCGACGGGTCTCTTGTAGGTTGCCGACAAGAACTCCAGGAGCTTGGGCGGCAGATTGGGCTGCGTAGTTTCTGAGTCTCGCCAAAGGGGAAATACACGCCCGCCACGGCCGTTGTAGTGGTGCAAATCGGGAATGCCCGTTGTGAACGAAATCGCCGGTCCGGCCGTGGGTGAACGATCGCTCGGCGCCGTTAAATACAGCTGGTGTGTGCCGTGAGAGCGCCACAACTCGGGGTTTGGGCGATTGAGAACGCGATTGTCGGGAATGATCCACTGTCGATCAAATGATCGAAATCCATATAAAACGGGGGCCAGAGAATTACCTCGTTCATTTGCAATGGAAGTTGCATTATCAGGGTAACCGGGTAGACCCTTCTTCACTTCGCGATCGATGTGGCGATCCCCCAGCTTTCCCTTGTTCAGGTGTGGTACGAACAGATCTTGCTTTTGGTCAGGTTTCGCCCTCGTCAATATTCGCCAGCGCAGGTGCAGCGATTCCGCATCTGGAGCTATAATCCATGTGCGCCCTGGCATGACCCCCGAGCCGTTGTAAGCGAATAATTCGTCGAGTGCAGGGTAGCTTACCCAATCGCCCGTGGCGGCGGGAAGAAACGGGGCTCGCCAGTCGGTCGAGCATTCTTGCCATGCCTTTGAATTCAACTTGAGCTTCGCGAGCGACGCAAACTTCTCTTCCCGCTTGCCGGCGGGTAGCAGTGTGTACTTCACCGTAGCCGGCTTTTTGACCCCTTTTGACTTCGATCGCGCCGCCAGCACGATACAAACAGGCTGCTGCACCCCCTGGAAGATCCGCGTCGGCACATCCGGTTGGTGCCCCTCTGGCGTGCAGTCGACAACCCAGATGCGGTCGGCCTTCTCGCGCAAATAGGCCCGCATTCCTTGAAAGCCGGGGCCATTCAAAAAGCCAGCGACCGTGATGAAGCAGACGACCCCTGTATCGTTAGGTGCGTCACGGTCGAACACCTTCCACGTCGCCCACCGCCAAAAATAGACATAGAGATTGCGAAGATGCTTGGCATGGGCTCCGACACCCCAAGCGGCGGGCGGCATCCATTTACTAAGCTGCTCTTCTTCAACCCAGCCGCCACGTCCTTTCGCTTTCTCCTTGTAGGGGGGATTGCCGATCACGACGGTAATCGGCTCGTTCGCCTTGATCTCGTTGGCCTGCAGTCGGGATTGCGAGATTGTCCGGTAGAGTGACCCCATCTCCTCGACTTTGGCGTAGGGGTTATCGAGCGTGTCGGTAACAAACATCCTGGGGACGGCGCGGGGTGGCTTGCCCATCAGTTCCCTCAGCTCGGCGAACACACGAAGCTGAGCCACCGCAAAGGGTCCGAGTTGCATCTCAAACGCAATCAGTCGCCCGATGGCCGACTCAATTGCCTGCGGCACAGCACCCGGACCCTGGTCGGCCTCGACGTCGGCGGCAATGCGGCGGAGCACGCCCAGGATGAACGTGCCTGTCCCCACGGCGGGGTCGGCAAGGGTCACGTCGGCAGAGGCAAGCCCGGCACTGCGAGCGAAATACTTCCGGAGCACGTCGTCGACGAGCCGAATCATTGGCTCGACTACCTCTGGCGGCGTGTAGTAGGACCCCGTGAGCTTTCGCAGCCGGTTGTCGTAAACGGCTAGGAAGTCTTCGTAGAAATAGAGCCAGGCATCGGGATTCCCCTTGCTGATCGCTAGCCAATTGACTGAATCGAGCACCCGGACCAAGGCGCCGAGCGAAGTCTTGAGCGTCGACTCGCTGCCGACTTCGTCGGTAAGCAGACGCAAGGCGGCACCGATCAGCGAGTTGGTCTTGCCAAGTTGCTTGCCAACCTGGTCGAGCCCGCCAGCGAGTTTGATATCGCTCGACCGTGCCATCAGCAAGCCGAAGGTCACGGCCTGGGCGTAGCCATCGGCAAACTGGGCGTCGTTCGCTTCGGGAAACAGGAGGTGGCGCCAATCGGCCGCGAGATCGGTGAGGGCGGGATCTTTCTCCGCCAGTTGCTCGGTCACTTCATCGCGCAATAGACGGCAGAGCCGGGCGGAGACCTTGGCTAACTCCGCTGCCGATTTCGGCGGAATCGGTTCCCAGCGCAAAAAGTTGTCGAACCGGGCCACCAACTCGAGTGGAGCGGCGAGCTTGCCTCCCGAAGTTTCGACATCCCCCTCCAGTTCAACGATCGAACCGACGAGCTCCCCATCCTGCCAAAGGCTGAAGGCGTTGCCGTCGGTATACAACAAGTTCGGGAGCGACTGTAGCTTTTCCCATTGCTCCTTGTCATGCCCTTTGTAGCGACGCGGGTCGGCTCCCTTGCCCGGTGCCTTGATCTCCACATAACCGACGAGGACGTTTCGCAAGGTGATCGCGTAATCGGGCCGAGTCTTGAGCGCGGAAAGCGACGATTCACCGACTGCCGTGACCCAATCGCGTTTGAATCCGCAAAGCTCGGCCAAATCGGCAAAGAGCGCTTCCAGCGGAGCGCGGAGTTGATCCTCCGGCTCGCCGGTTGCGGCCGGATTGGCGAGTTTTGCTTTCGCGTCGGCGCCAAAGCGAGCAATGGCCGTTTTCAAGTCCAGCATATCGCGGTGCCCACGACTCAGCGTTTATTGATGCAATTGACCTCCTGATCCGTGGAGGTGGCACCATTATTAGGGATGGAGCAACTTTGCGGAAGCCTGACATAGGGTCGCCGGGCGCGGTCGACTCAGTTACTGCGTGTCTCGTCGGGTGGCGGTGGTGGAGCTTTGTGTTGATCGCGGTAGCTCCAATACTGAATCCACACCCCAATAGCCATGATGACCGTCATTACCGCTGGAATAAAATGTTCCATCGAGGGACTACTGAATTGAGTGCGAGAGAAGTTCGAAGCACTACTTGGCCTTGGTAATTCCAAGGCTCTCAAGCACTCGGTGGGCCTTTGCCACCGCTTGCTCTAATTCAGGGACATACTCTTCATTTGAGACGACAAGCGATTTAAGAAGTGCATCGACATAATCGAGGAGTTCGATGCGCAAATCAGTCGAACAATCAGATACCGGAACCCAATCTAGCGCGAATACTTGTTCTTGGTTGTGAATGGAAGCATTGCAAACCCGCCATTTCGCTTCTGGAGCCCTAGGTACCTGTCAGCATACGGCTCAAGTCAACGTCAGCAAACTTGGAGACGATCAGGTAGAGGATGTTCGACTCGCGAATCTTCTCGATTTCGGCGGTAAACTCGAAGTAGTCGAAGATGCGGCTTGGAAAGTTCGCGATGGTGTAGCATGAACTCAGACGCATCCTTGCGGGCTGGCATGACTAAAGCTGGTAAGATAGCAAAAAGGGGTACTTCGATGCGACTCCAATCTTCGCGACCGAAACGGTCGCGCCACACTAAAAATCTCTGAAATCCCCTTCCCCCACGCGATTTCCCACTTTCTCCCCACTTTCTTGTCGAAATCGGGCACCCCGCCCGGTAGCTTGGATTTTTGGTGTACCGGTGTATCTCTACCGCCGGGTACCCCTGTTCTTCCCTTTCCTTTCCAATCTACCGGAGAACCCCTGCCATGAGCCGTATACGACGTCGACGCCGCAAAACCCCGGAACCCAAAGCCCCAGAACCAACAGCCACCGGATCTGGTGCCCTGGTGGCGGCCAACCCGGGGGCCGAACTTGTCCGGGTGAAGGAGGAGCCGACGGAGGGGCGCGTCCCGGTCCGCCGGGAGCGGCGGCCGACCTTTAGCCAGTGGGGCGGTGCGTGCCCAAAAATTGCCCAAGAAGGCTCCAGTGCGAGTAGTATACTGTTGACCACATGCCCGGTCGCCAGTGGCCGGGCACCAGAATCCGACCGGCAGCCTGTAACGCTGCCCCCGAGAAAGGAGCATGTGATGAACGATCCGCGACCCCCACTCACTTTTCCCACGTTTGACGCGTCGCCGGCGGCTGATCCCCCTCCACCCACCGCCGCGTCGAAAAAACCGGGCCGCCCCCGCGTGCTCGACGAAGCGAAAAAACGGGAAATCTGTGCCCTGGTCGCTGCCGGCGCCAGCATTACCCGTGCGAGCAGGTACGTGGGGTGTAGTGACGAAACCATCGCCAACGAAAAGCGTCGCGACCCCGCATTCGCCGAGAAACTGTGCCGGGCCGAGATGGAAGCCGAAATGGAGCCGATCAATTCGATTCGCCAAAAGGCAAGGTCAAACTGGCGCGCCGCGGCGTTCCTGCTCAACAGGCTGAGCGACGATCAAAAGAAGGCGATCATGTCGACAGAGTTCAAACAGCAATCCCTGCGCGACTTCCGCCTGGCTTTCCTGACGCGGCTGCATGAGGAGATCCCAGATGTTGACCAACGGCACCGCATCAAGAACACCTTCATGGCCTGCTACTGCAATTTCACCCGTGAACTGGCCCGCATGCTCCCCTTCGTCGAGATCGATTTCGGAACCCAAGAAGAGTGGGAAAAGAAATTAAAGTCGAAGGGTTTTTTGGAATGACTGGCTCGCAAATCCCTCGCATGACAGCCTCACCCCCCGCGAGACGGCAAGAAAAGCGCGAATTGTTTGGCGGAAATCGATTTCTCAAAACACCCAAAAAAGGGGTCAGGGGCCAGAGGTCAGGGGAAACGCGGCACGCGTTTCCAACTTCCAACTTCCAACTTCCAACTTCCAACTTCCAACTTCCAACTTCCAAAAAGCGAAGGGCCCCACTCCGACGCATCGAAGGGGGCCCTTGGCAAATAACAAACTTCCGGTCGATTGCGACGGAGTGGAGTCACTCGAAGACAGACGCAAGCCGAACAGCGCTGCGCGCTGCCTTTGAATCGGCTCGGGCCAATCGATTTTTTAGGTCCTCCCGACGGAATTTTGACCGGAAAGTTTGAGTTGTGATTTCGCGTCCCTATCGTGGGGAACGCGAAAGTTGTCTGTGGACATCAATCGTAGCGGCTGGTTGTTTATCGGCAAGCGGTACCGGCGACAGCAGTCGAAATTGCGAGCCACCAGTAGGGGGGCAAGCCTACAGCAAAATTGTAGTTCGCAACAGGACGAATCGCACTGTTTTTACGCGCATTCGGTCTGTTTTTCTCAATTCTGTGGAACTCCGCCATAGAGCAAACTTCGTACCATACGCCACTCGACGACTGACCTTGCCCGGTCCGCGCGTTTCGGCTACTGATTCGCCTCGCGCGGCGGCCTGCTGCGCTGATTCCTATCAGACAGACTCCCATCGGACGAGCCCTAGCCCATGTTTTCACGCCGTCAAATCTTGAAATGCCTGGGGGGCTCGCTGGCTCTCGCCTGCGTCTCGTTTGCTTCGACAGCCCGGGCTCAGCTCGAACGGAGCCCGGCACTCCTCGAGCGGCTGCTGGTGGGGTTGCGGGCGAAGTCGAGCAGTGATCGCGCGTTCGTCGCTCGCGTGGTGCAACTCGTCGAGCAGGGGAAGCTCCCGCTGAAACTGGTCGACTCGACCTTTTTCTGGGCCCGGAAAAGAGCCTCCAGAAATCGCTACACGGCCAACAATCCCATGATCTACTTCCGGCCTGGGATGGAAGCCCGGGCGAAGAAACTGGGGATCGAGTTGTAGCCATGGGGCGAGGCGACTCGGAGCGCCCCCGGTAGGCGATTTGTGCCGCGGGGGGTATCATCTAGGGCAGACCGGGCAGTTTGCGCCCCAATTTTCCCTAAATTCCCACCGTCGAAAGCCTCCCATGGCACGCAAAGTCGTAAACCGCAAAGAGCTACGTGCGGAAGCCGAAGCAGCCGAAGCCCTCGACGCCCTGGAAGGGGGCAAGAAGGTCAAGAAAAAGGCCCCGGCCAAGCGCAAGAGTCGCGCCAAGGCCGCCAAGGAAGTCCGCCTGAAGGCCTTTTGGGGGGTGTTCAACCAGTCGCTCCGCCGAGTGGCCCTCTACGACTTCAACCAGAAAAAGGAAGCCGAAAAAAAGGCCAAGGAACTGAGCACCTCGGGCAAGTCCCCCCACTTCGTCCAACCGGTGAAGGAAATCATCGAGGAGGCGTGAGCTTATTCAGTAGGTCCCGTCTGCCGGACCATTCAGTAGGTCCCGGTCTGCCGGACGGGACCTCAGAGCAGGTTGAGGCTCTTGCATCGCGCAAGGTCCCGCTCGGCAAGCGGGACCTACTTTTCGGTGGAACTTCCTACTTGCCGAATCGATAAAGGTGTGTCCGCGTGCGGATGAGGATCGAATCACCCGCGGGGACTGGGGTGGCGACAATCGGCCCCTCGAGTTCGTTTTCGGCAAGCAGGTTCATGCCATCGGTGACGTCGCACACGTAGACCGTTCCATTTTCGCGGACGGCGTAAAGCTTGCTGCCGGCGAGCAGCGGTGAGCTGAAGAAGGGGGCGCTCCCCCGTGGCAGCCGGCCGGACCAAAGTTCGTCCCCGGTCTTCGCGTCGCGGCAACTGACGTCCCCTTTGTCGGTGAGCAGGTAGACCTTGCCGTCGGCCACAATGGGACAGGGAACATCCGCCGCGACGGCGCGGCCACTTTCCCTCCAGATTTCGCTCCCTGCCGTGATGTCTCCCTCGCCCCCCAGCTTGATCGCGGCCAAGTGGGCGCCGCGACCGAAGGGGACATAGGCGACGCCATCGACCACGGTGGCCGACGCGATGGTTCGCCACATCCCTTCGTTCTGCAGGTTGAAGCCGCCGCATTCCCACAGCAGCTTGCCCGTCTTGGCATCGTGCCCCGTGAGGTGGTCGGCCCCCCAGGTGACGATGGTTTCCACGCCGTCGATCGTTTCGACCGCGGGTGTGGTGTAGCTTTGATCCGATTCCTGGGCCGTCTTGTATTGGCGGTCTTGCTTCCAGACGACATCACCCGACTTGAGGTCGAGCGTGATCAGATAAGACGCCCCCTCTTGGACGACGGCAATCGCGACTCCCTTCGACGTCAGGACAGGCGAGGTGCCGAGATCCCACCACAAGGTGTCTTTGCCGTACTGCTCCTGCAGGTTGACTTCCCACAAGAGATTCCCTTCGAGATCGCTGCAGGTCACCAGCCCACTCTTGAAGTAGGCTACCAGGTGCTCTCCGTCGGTCACTGGCGAAGGGTTGCTCCCGGTGCCGGCACGATGCTTTCCTTCGCGGGCTTTGCCGAATTTTTTCCGCCAGCGCTCGTCGCCGCTCGCCAGGTCGTAGCAGGTGAGGGTGTCCTGCCCATCGACCGAAGCCGTGACAAACACGGCGTCGCCCCACACGATCGGCGTGCTCGCTCCCTCTCCTCCCAGGTCGATCGACCAGGCGCAGTTCTCTTCAGGGCCGAAGTTCACGGGATAGTCCCCTTCCGGGGCAACCGCGTTCCCAGCGGGGCCGCGCCACGAGGGCCAGCGGTCGGCTAGGGCATCGGACGCCAGCAGCAAGCAGCCCACCAGAAACAACCAGAGTGTGAGTTTCGACATGCCAACAAACCTCGTCAAACTTTGCCCGCGCGGTCCGACCCCTCGAGTGGGGTGATTAGTTCTCCAGGATACGGGCAACAGGGCTTCGTGTCAGCAGTTGGGGGAGCGATCAGTGGTGCGGAGTGCCGCAGAAATCATTGGGCTTGTTGACTCGAGGTCACAGCGATACGCTCCACCGCCGTTTCGCTCTTCCCGCGAGACCGAATTCCCCAGGAGGTGGCTTCGATGATCCGCGTCGTAATCCCAATGGCAGTGGTCTTGCTCGCGATTCCAACACTCCGTGCCCGGGGGGCCGACGAGATGCTCCTCCCCGTGCGGAATGTCACTTCCGAGGCAGAGCGGGTGCCAAAAGGGGCGGCGCCGATCGGGGTCACCACGGAGTTGTTCGAGATCAGCCTCACGAAGCTCGAGCAGACGACGGGTATCCAACTCGCCGAAGGTCCCAACGGGGAACTCACACTCGAGGACATGCAAGCCATTGTCGACGCACTGAGTCGATCAGAGAAAGATCCTTCCCCATCGGCGGCCGCGCGCCCGGTCGACGCGCAGGCGTTTCTCGATGTGGTGAAGAATCACAACATCGCTCGGCCCCTGACTTCGGTTGGGCAAACCACGGCGACTGGCCCAGCCAATCGGTTGGTCGCTGGGGGCTTGGAAACAATGGCAGACGTTGGCACGAAGACGCGAACGAAGTCGGGTAGCAAAATGAGCTTCTATGCTGTTGAAAGAGACGAAGGCACGATCGCACTCGATCTTCGCGTCCAATTCGTGATGCAAACAGAGGTGCGTGATTCGGATGATATTTGGCAACAAGCCGCCCCTATCGAACAGCAGGATTGGCAAGTCGACACCGTACAACCGGCAGGACAACCAACCATTTGGATTGGACCGGTCGAAGAGCGAACCGAAGCGATCGAGAAGCAGACATGGTACGGCCGGCGGAAAATCGTGGAGCGAGAGAATCGCATCGCTAGGCTGCTGGTCGTGACGCCGGAGATTAAGTAGCCCCGATTCGCACAACGTTCCCCTCGTCAACTCGCAAACGCCAACTCACGCGCTGAACGACTACGGCCGTCGCAGCAGCGCCACGCTATCGAGTGGCGTTCCCAGCCGGTCGATCGCCCCGGCGACGATTCGCATCGCCCGCTTGGCGCTCATTGTGCGCACCGCGTCGGTCGATTCCTGCCGCAGCGATTTGGCCAGGGCGTCGAGCGGTGCGGCGCTGGCGAGCTTGGCCCCGGTGGCGGCAAGCACCAGCCGCTGGCGAACGAGGACTTCCATCCGCCGGGGGACGTAAATCGATTGCTCCGACCAGCCGACCGGCGCGCAGGTGGCCGGTATGGTCTCGCAGGTCGAGGCCCGCCACGACAAGGCTGCCGCCGAACCCGATAGGGCGACACTGGCTTGGGCATCCTCGCCATCGACCAGGGCGATGGCCAGCGACAACCCGGCGCCGCCGGGACAGGCCAGCCACAAGGTGCGATTGACGTTGGTGAGAAGTTCGCCCGCGTCGTAGGCCTGGGGGGCGAGCGAACGGAGCGCGATCCGCGCCGACTCGATCAGCGACGGGGCTCCCTCTGGCTGCGAGTAGGTTGCCCCAGCCGCCACCAGCATCCGGCCATCCCCCAGCGCGTGCCAATCGTGGAACGAGCCGGGCGAATGCGATTCCGCCTGCCAGCCCGCGACGTCCCACTCTTCGGTGGTGCGGAGAATGGGGCGGCTGCCAGGTGTGGGGAGCTTGATCGTCCCCACGGAGTTGGAGGGATCGCTGTGGACTTCGCCGCGCCCGCGGCCCAAGTTTTGTCGCAACGTGTCGATTTCGAGTTCCGCGGCGAGTCGGCCCGCCACGACTTCGGCCATTTGGACTTGACTGTCGGAGAAACTCCGTGGCTCGCTGTGGTAGAGCCACAGCGAACCATAGACCGTGCGATCGCTTGCCACCGGCAGACAGACGGCCGCTCCGCACCAGACGGGGAGGGGCCAGTCGGCCATCGCGGCTTCGTCCTCCAGCACGATGGCGCTGCCGGCCATGGCGGCCACGTCGGCCAGCGCCTTGGCCAGTGGTCGTTGGGGGGGGCCGGGTTGACGGTGGGCCAGGTGATGGGCGACTCGCAGCTCGAGGCACGTTGTCGCGTCGTCGAGCGTGTAGAAGTCGGCACCGTCGCACTCGAGTCCCTCGACCACCGCGCGGAGGACGGCGGCCAGGCGGCCGGTGAGCCGCGACGATTCACCCTGCTCGCTCTGCCGCGAGCGATCGACAACCTTGGCGGCATCGTGGCGAGGGACGACCCCTTCGCTCCAGGGAGCGATCGCAGGGCCTGTGAAGGCCTCGAGCGGAAGCAGGTGGGCCGATTTCATGTCGGGATTCATGCCGCGCCTCAAACTCTCTTGCACCGAGCCATTGCAAAGTTGCCGCGAAACACCGAGATCACGCAGACTGCGCATATTATCTTCGACAAATCGGATGGCGCAGTTTGGGCCGGCTGGCGACGATGCGCAAATTTCCCGATCGGCAGAGTCGACCGCAACGACTTTGCCGATTAAGCGGATTGTCGGCGCGCAATAGAAGGGGCCGCGTCGTGGGAGATGGGGCAGGGGAGATGGCGTCACGCAATGCCGATGGCGTGCGTCAGTTGGGGGCGTCGAAGGGACTCGCGTCCGCCCCACCCTCCATCATCGGATCCTCGTCCTCGGGGGCCGCGTCGAACGGGCTCGCCTCGTCCCCCTCGGCTTCGGGGGAGTCGAAGGGACTGGGCTCCTCTTCGTTCATCCCAGGTTCCTCCATTCCAGGATCCTCACCAAAGGGAAAGGCGTCGTCCGCGGGCGGGGGGAAACCACCAGCGGGGTCTTCCGCAAAACCGCCACCTGGTGGGCCGAAGCCACCAGCATTGGGAGGACCAAAGCCATCACCAGCACCAGGTAGGGATGGTGGCCTGCCAGTTATGCCATCGAGAAACGACTTCAAGAATCCTCCTTGTCCCTGAAAAGCCCCGTAGCTTCTGGCGGCCCCTGCTACCAGATCCTCGGGCTTTGGTCCGGCTCCGGGGGCTGCCCCCGCGGGGGGATTCGCACGCGGCAACGATGGTCCTGGTTGCAAGAACGGATCATCCGTGAAGGGGGAGTCGTCGGGCTGGGTCACCACCACTGGGCCGGGCTCGGGCATCTCGGCGGCGGGATCCTGGTCAAACGGGTTCGGTTCGTCGGCAAAGGGATTCGCCTCCGCCGTGCTTCCGGCGACGACTGCCGCCGGCTCCTCGGCTGAAGCGACAAACTCTTCAACAGCCCCTTGCGACTTGCTGGCCGCGGCCAGCGCTTGATCGGGGGTAAGCTGGTTGACCAGCGCTTCGATCGGCAATTCGGTGCGCGTCCGCAGCACCTTTTTTTCCTCGGCTTCCCACGCGGCCCGGCGCTGCCGGGCAGGCTCGGACCGTGCGATTCTTTCGGCGGCCAGTCGCACCTCGCGACGGACCTGCTCGACAGTCGTACGGGCCGGTCCCTGGACTGTCGCCAGCGCGCGGTCGATGGACGCATAGGCCCAGCCTCCGGCCAACTCGAGCGTCGCCGCCTGGCGCAAGTCGTCGGTCCCCTCGGCGCGCTCGCCAAGGGCCAGCTTTGCCAACCCGCGGAAGTAGTAACCCCGAGGATCTTGGGGCGACTCCTCGATGGCGGTGGTGAGCTGCTCGGCGGCCGTCTCGTGATCGCCCGCATTGTAGGCGCTCACGCCAGCCAAATAGGGGTCCCTGGGCCTCTCTTGGGCCACCGTGACCGACGTGCAGGCCCACAGGGCAACGACTACCAGGTGAACGGCAAAAAGCTTAGGCATGCGAGGCGCCTCGGGACGTGAACGCGGGGGTTCTTGATTGGAGGCCGGGCAACTTACGCCGCGACCCCCATCCATCGTAATCGAGCCACCCCGGCGCGACAACGTAATCCACCCCGGGATTCCCCGCGATCGATTTGCGTCCAGCAGGGACCAACTGGCTCAGTTTGCCTTGATTTTGGCCTCGGCGCGGTCGTATTCCTCCTGCTCGAACTTGCCGATCGAATCGCGCGTCAGCCCGAGACTGACCGCTTGTTCCCAGGCGGCCTTGGCTTCGGCGTTCTGCCCCAGCCCCAGATGGGCCAAGGCGAGATGGAAATACTTCGAGTCGGTGGGGGCGTCGATCACGGCCAGTTTGAGATCTTCGACGGCCGATTTGAAATCTTGCCGCTTCATGTAGATGACCGCCCTCGTGTCGAGGATGTCGGACCCCGGGCCGAGCAGACGGACTGCCTCGTTGATGAGCTCCACCGCCTCGTTCGACCTGGTCGCCTCGACAATCCCGAGACCGATCATGTAGCCGAGGTTATTGAGGACCATCGCCCGATGGCTCGGAGCGACGTCGTCGCGCTTGAGCACTTCGCGGTAGATGGCGGCGGTTTCGTCGTACTTTCCTTGAAGTTCGCGGAAGCTGGCCTTCTTGAGGGCGAGTTGATACGACTCGGGATCCTCGCGGAGCGCACGGCTCAACCACCGCTCGACGCGCTCGTCGTACCCCTCGCCAATCGTCTCGCGATGCGCGGCGACGATCCGGCTCGCCGCTTCGATGAGCTGCACGGGAGGGATGTCGTGTTGCAGATTCTCGAGCATCTCGAAACCAGCGGCCGGATCGCGATAGGTCCCCACAAATTGGGCGAGTACCCCCTTCTGCTCGGAGCGGGCCCCTTCGCGGTTGGCCAGGCGCGTGTAGATCACTTCGGCCCCCTCGAAGTCGCCCAGTTGGCTGAGCAACTCGGCGATCTTCACCACCAAGACCGTGGCATTGGCGTCGAGCTTGCTGAAATCCTGCGGTACGAGCTTGCGGAGCGAATCGCGGGCCTCTTTTCCTTTCCCTTGCCGGTCGGCCACCTTGGCCGTCAGCTCGAGTGTGGTGAGCGAGGTGGGATCGATCGTGCGAAGCTGTCGCAACTGCGTTTCGAGCGTCTGGCGCTCGGCCGCTTGGTTGCGCGTGAGCAGCATATTGACATAGACCGCACGAACTTCGGGCGACTTCGGATGTTGCGCCGTGAGCCGCTCCATCAGAGCCCGCGCGTTGCGCCAATTGTCGGTTTGGAAGTAGAGCTGCGCAAGGATCAGGTCCTGCTGCGTGTTGAGCGTGATTTGTCCTTGAATCTCTTCGAGCAGTTGAATCGCCTTGAGCTTCGAAACCTGCTCGGGACGGGGAGCCAGAATCGAGGCCATCTCCAGCTTGTCGGCCACCGGCAGCACTCCATCCTTGCTGTTGGAGGCGAGCAGCTTCTCGGCGTCGCGCAGGCTCTGGTAATCGCGCTTGGCGGCCAGCACCCGGGCGGCGGCACGGCGGGCCCACTGGGCATCGGCTTCGGGGACGGAATCGTCCTTCTTGGCCGATTTTTCGAGAATCATGTTAATCAGGCGGGTCGCCTTTTCGATCTTGTCGGGGCGAGAATATATCTGGCTGAGATAGAAGTCTCCCAGTTGCCGCGCCACCGTCGTGTTGTCGGGGTTCTGCGAGAAGATGCCGAGATAGACGTTCTCGGCGTCGAACCAGCGGCCTAGGACGGTATAACACTCGGCCATCAGGAGCGGTTCGACATCCTCTTCGACCAGCAGTTGGGCTGCTTGCGCGGTCGCAATCGCTTCGTCGGACTGGTTGGTCAGCAGGCGATGACGCACTTTGAAAAGCCACACGTTAGGGGAGTCGGGGCGCAGTTTGATCGCCTCGTCGATGGCCACGCTCTGTTTCGCGCGGCAGTCTTTCTGCATGTCGGCGAACCGCGCTCGTTCGTCGGCGGGGATTTTTTCGATCGGTACGGCGATGATGCTGTCGAGGAACTGGGCATACCAAACCTGCAACTCGGCCGGCGCTGGGGTTGCCAAGGCAATGGTGCGCTCGGCCGCTTCCATCGCGTCGGTGAACCGTTCGTTGAGAAACAACCCCTTCGCGTAGTTTTCGCCGAGCACGAAGATCCGCGAGTCGAGGCCAAGGGGCTCGACGAGAGCCACCACGTCGGCCCAACGATTTTGGGCGATCAGCAGTTGGCTGTAGGCCCGGTAATCGACCAGGTTCCCTTGGCCAAGAGAGAGGCCTTTTTCGAAGTCCGCCAGCGAGCCGGCAGCATCCCCCTTGGTGAGCTTCAGTTTGGCCCGCAGCAGATAGGGCTCGTGCCAATCCTCGCGCTCGCGAATGATGGCGGAGAGCAGACGGCTGACTTCCTCTTGCCGCTCGGTGTCGTTGCTGTTGCCGGTGGCAAAGAGCCGTGCCGCTTCGGTGTAGGCCCAGTTGGTGTCTTTCTTGCTCCCCACGATCTCGAGAATCTCTTCCTGGGCGGCCTGCATTCCCTCGTTGTCATTACGGGCGAGCGCCGACTTGAAGAGCCGAATGCGAATCGGCAGGTCCCCCTCGCGGAGCCTGGCCACCTCCTTGAGCGCGAGCTCCGCCTCCTCGGGATGTCGTGTCTGTTCGAACATGGTGGCGATAATCGCCCACAGGGTATCGACGTGCCGCTTGTCCCAACCTTCGGTTTCCTTGGTGAGAGCCAGCACGTCTTCGACCATCCGCTCGTCGTTCCGCGCCCCCAGCAGACGGACGCGCTGAATCTTGAACATCGGATTGTCGCCAAATCGGGCGATCAGATCGTCCATCATTTTTAGCGCCGCGTCGGGGCCGCGCTTGGGATTGACGGCGGCCAGATTGACGGCGGCCAACAGCACGTCGGTCTGCTCGCTCGATTCCGGGTCGGGGTTCGCCGCCTTGAGCGCCTCGGAGAGCAGCCGCTCCGACTGGTCGTACATCTTGCGGAATCGGTAGTACTCCGCCATCGCCATCTTCTCGCGGGTGGGAGAGAACTTCTCGATTTCGGCGCGACTCTTGAGGAATTTTTCAATCGGAGCCCAATTCTGCTCGCCTTCGGGCTTCGCCGCCTCTTTTGTCATGAGATCGATGAAGTTCCGCGAATTCACGTCGGCATTCGGATCGCTGGGGCCGGGCTGTTTGCTCGCCACTGCCGGCCGGATGATCAATCGGGCCAGGTTCCCTCGGGCAATGCCATTCTCGGGGTCTATCGCGATGACCTGCTCGTAGCACTTGCGGGCGAGTTCGGGTTCCGCCAATCTCTGATGGCAGAGGCCGAGGGCATTCAGGGCATCGACCTTGAGGTCTTTGTCCGTCCCGACGCGGGGCACCAATTCCTTGAAAATGTCGCGTGCTGTCTTGAAATCGCCCTTCTGGATACTGTATTTCCCCTGGAGACTTGCCAGATAGGGATGTCTGGGGGGGAGCGAGTTTTTGAGCTGTTCGATCAGCTTGCGGGCTTCCTCGAATTTGTTGTCCTGCACAAAATAGTCGGCCTGCGAAAGCATGACGCGAGTCTTGCCTTTCCCTTCCAGTTTCCTCAGTCCCTGATTGATGATCTCGTCGGATTTTGTCTTGTCGTTGCGGAGGCGTTCGAGATTCGCCAGGTGGACGTAGAACTCGGCATGGGTCGGATCGACCTTCAGCCCCTGCTCGTAGTAGTCGCGGGCCGTATTCAACAGCTCCTCGCTCTTCGCCTTGTGTTCCTCGTAAGCGGCCGCGTTGCCGCTGTCTCGCGCCTTGTCGGCCTCCATCAGGTCGTTGCGGGCCAGTTTGATGAAGTGCGAGGCCACGGCATGAATGGCGAAAGCACTTTCGGGGTCGAGTTCCACCGCCTTCAGCAGGTCCTGCCGGGCAAGCGATTCGAAATCGTAGCGCGAGCCAGCCCCTTGGTCGTAGCGAGAGTACCAGATCCCGCGATGGAGATAGGCCTCGGCCTTGTCGGGATTGGCCGCCACCATTTGATCGACCATCGCCCGTGCCAGGCGGAAGTCGTTGAGGCTCGGAATCTGCGCCCCTTGAGGAAGAAAGGCGACCTGGCTGTAAATCTGATAAGCTTCGAGCCGATTGGGGGCGATCGCCTGTTCGAGGTCGAACGTTTGCGATTTGGGGTCGTAACCGACGAGCTTATTAAGCTCGGCGGCGGACTTTTCGGGCTGTTTTTGGAACACGTAACAAAATGCCAAGCCTTCAATCAACTCGGCATCGTCGCGATTGGATTCGAGCAGGATGCCGATGTGGGCCGCCGTCTCCTTGTTGAATTCTTCGTACTGGAAGAATCCCTGCTTCAGATCGAGATCGACCAGATCGCGTCGCAGTTCCTGATGTTCGCTGTATTTCGCAAGCAGGGTCGAGGCCCGCTTGCGGTAGGCCATCGCGTTTCCTGGTTCCCCCGCTATCACATTTTCCCGAGCGAGCTTGATGTAGCTTTGCCCCAAGCGAATCTGCGAATCGACGTCGTCCTTGCGAAACGCGAGGTAGTTCTCCAGGTTCCTGGTTGCCTCGGCCAGATCCCCCTTCTTCTCCAGGTCGTTGGCCCGTGCCAGCAAGTCGTCGGCATTGCGAGCGTTGTTCACCTGCCGCGCCGCATAGACGGCTCCGGCGGCCACGATCACCCCCACGATCAAACCAGCAAAGAGCTTGTAGTTGACGCGATAACGTTGCATTGCGTAGTTCCTGGTGCCCCCGCAAGAAGTGGGGGGCCTGGTTGAGAACCGATTAGTTATGCCGCTTGTGGTTCGCTTGCCGCCGCACGAAAAGGGGCTGCCGAGGAGTTGTCACAACAGGTTGCAGCCCCTGGGAATTTCGGGATCGGTCCAAGGTCCGCCCAAATTCGATTCGTACCTCGCGATTCCGATGCCTGGGCGCCAGTTGGAGGCGGTTGGGGGAACCTTGCCACGAGTCGCCCCAAGTTTCCCGCAGACCTCAATCCTTTCATGGTATCCGTGCCGACATGAGTGTCAACGAAGGGGTTCCTTCGCACTCCCCGGCGCCACGGGCCACGGCTCCGTTCGCCATTTCGCCAGCGATTGGTTCTTACGAATCTACCACGCGAGATGTTCGGCAATTTGGGGGAATTGTGACAGCGGGTCGCACAAATCGGTCCCTCACCACTAGATATGCCGATTGTAGGTGTCTCGCTGGTTGGCCGAGTCCCTCGTCTGCGGTGGTCCACAAGGGGCCGGTTCGCCCCCACTACTCCACGATCACCCAGAAGATCTGCGAACTGCTCGCCGCGGTTTGCCCTGGCAGGGTCGTTTCGGCCGACAGCCCGACTGGGCCACTCCCCACATCCCGCGGATCGAGCATGATCGATCCCTGGTGGCCTTCGACATGCCCCACCACGCGGCGGTAGTGCAGGATGTCGACACCGCTGACCCCCTCGGGAGCCTTGACGGTCACCTTGAGCTTGTCCCCCTTGGGGACAATTGGTTTGGGCTCGATGGCGATGGTGACCCGGGAGGCCTCGTCTCCTACCCAAAAGTCGGCGATTTTGCGCCCCTGCATCTCCAGTTCGTCTCCCGACGCGGCGACCAGACGCATTTCGTGGTAGCCGGGAGGCAACTGACTCGTGTCGAGCGGGATCGGTAGCGACGTGGGGAAGGGCTTGGGGACCACCAGCCGCCCGTCGATGTAGAGTTCGCACAGCCCTCGCTCGGTCCCTGGGGCGGGTGTCACCTGGGCGCGGACCAGGGTGGTTCCCGTAAGCTGGCTCCCCGGCTTGAAGCCCTCGATCTCGACCGTGGGGGGCCTGGCCCACGGCTGAGTGAGGGGGTCGCCGGCGAGCAGGATTTGATAGGGGCCCTGCACCGATTGATAAAAGGCTTCTCCCAGCGAGCAGCCCCGATAGTAGTGGAGGTGGAGCGAGGGGAGGGGGAACTTGGCCTGAATATTGTATGGCTCGATCACGGTGCCGCTCGCCCCGGCCGCCCCCGCACGCAGAAAGGCCGAGAGCTTGGTTTGATGCTGGTTGCTGAACTCGCCCCCATAGCTGGTGAGGTCGTCGCAGAAGGCGCCACGCGCCACCTTGATATTCCGCGCCACCAAGTCGAATTTGCCAATGCCGGCCATCAGGCCTTGCACTGTCGCCCCATTGGGAAGATCTCCATCGACGATCTCCACCTTCGCCCCTTCGGCCCGCATCTGGGCCGCCACCGTCTCGAAGCAATCTTGACGCGGGGTCGTCCGTGGGTTGCGCGCCGCGCGCATCAAGTAAAAGGTCCCATCCGGCCGTCGCCCGTCGACTTCCGACGCGACATGGAGCATTTGAATGAGTTCCTCCACTGTATTCCCGCGCTCGACGGTCACTCCCAGCACGCTCGAAATAAAGTAACGTTGCCCCTTGGTCGCGTCGTCGGTCTGCTCGCGGGTCTGGTTCCAAGCATACCGCGAGCGAAAGGCCCGCGACTCGACACCGTCGAGCTGCTGGCAGCGGGCCACATTGACCCGGGCAGGGGGGGGGACATAGAAGTTGACCTCGGGGAGGACGACCGCCGGATTCTTTTGCAAGAGATAGGGCCACAGATAGGTCGCCCCGGTGAGGCTGGCGTAGGGGGAGAACTGCTTCACCAGGTCCTGTTCCTTGAGGTCCTCGCGAAGATCGATCCGCCAGGGGAAGCCGGCGGAGTAAACGATGTAGTCAATCTGCAGCGCGATTCGCCGCTCGGCGAGCTGCTTGAGCACCGGTTTGAGAATCTGCTCGCGGAATTCCTCCCCCGTGCATTGCGAGTCGCTCCCCCGCCAGTCGAGAGTGACGACATTCGTGGGGGGAATTTTACGGAATTTCACGTAATGGTTGGCGATCGTCAGCGAGTCGTGACTATTCTGATTGACCACCAAGAGCACGTTTTCCGACCCACCCCCTCCCAACGCCGGGGCCGAGAGACCGAGGAGCGCCACCAGGAATATCGGGACGCGAATGCTGGCGGTGGGCATGATGGATACTCTCGAAAATGGCCGCGTGGACGGGTTGCTTGGATTCGATGCTCCCCTCTCCCTTTCGTTCTACCCCGACTATGCTCCCAAGTCGAAGGCTCCGAGCCTCGCCGCCACCCGGCCACCCGCACTAAAATGAACAAATGCCCCCCACTTCCGCGCCTCCCCCTGAAATCGACGCCGAACTGGTCTTCGAAGCCCGCAACATCACCAAGGTCTACCACATGGGGGAGGTCGACGTGCATGCCCTGCGGGGTGTCGACCTGTCGCTCTATGCGGGCGAGTTCGTCGTGTTGCTGGGGGCCTCGGGGAGTGGGAAGAGCACCCTGCTCAATATCCTGGGGGGGCTCGATGTCCCCACCTCGGGGACCATCCGCTACCGGGGCCGGACCCTCACCGACTTCGACGACACGGCGCTCACGCTCTATCGCCGCCGCCACGTCGGCTTCGTCTTTCAGTTCTATAATCTCATTCCCAGCCTCACCGCCCGCGAAAATGTCGCCCTGATTACCGACATCGCCACCAACCCGATGGACCCCGCCGAGGCCCTGACGATGGTCGACCTGGCCGACCGCATGGATCACTTTCCCGCCCAGCTTTCGGGGGGAGAGCAGCAGCGCGTCGCCATTGCCCGGGCGGTGGCCAAGCGGCCCGACGTGCTATTGTGCGACGAGCCGACCGGGGCGCTCGACGTCCACACCGGCATTTTGGTGCTCGATGCGATCCAGCGGATCAATGTCGAACTTGGCACCACGGCGGTGGTCATTACCCACAACGCCGTGATCGCCGAAATGGCCGATCGGGTGATTCACGTTTCCGACGGCCGCATCGTAAGCACCGAATCGAACTCCCACAAACGCCGCGCCGACGAACTGTCGTGGTAAGACTCGCATCCTTGGTTCCCTCCCGCTCTGCCACGCCCGTTCGATCATGACCTCTGCCCTCGACCGCAAGCTGCTGCGAGACCTCCGCTCGATGTGGGGCCAGGGGCTGGCGATCGCGCTGGTGATTGCCTCGGGGGTGGCGACCTTCGTCAACTCGCAAACGATGCTCCGCTCGCTCGAGTCGACCCGGGCGGCCTTTTATGAGCGCTACCGTTTTGCCGAGGTTTTCGCCTCGGTGAAGCGTGCCCCCGACTCGCTCAAAGCCCGCATCGCTGAAATCCCCGGCGTGGCCCATGTCGAGACGCGGATCGTCGAAGGGGTCAACCTCGACATCCCCGGTGTCGACAAACCGGCGATCGGGCAGATCCTGTCGGTCCCCGATACTCACCCGCCGCTACTCAACAAGCTCTACCTTCGCCGCGGCCGTTTCCTCACTCCGGGCCGCGACGACGAGGTGCTGGCGAGCGAGAAATTCGCCGAGGCCAACGGGCTTGCGGTGGGGGATCACATCACGGCCATCATCAACGGTCGTCGCAAGAGCCTGCGGATGGTGGGGGTCGTGTTGTCGCCCGAGTTTGTCTTTCAGATCAAGCCGGGGGACATCGTCCCCGATGCGAAACACTTTGGCATCCTGTGGATGAATCACGAAGCGCTGTCGATGGCGTTCGACATGGAAGGGGGCTTCAACGACGTCGCCATCGAGCTGGTGCCCCGAGCCAGCCTGGAGGAGGTGATTTTTCGCCTCGACAAGTTGCTCGAGCCCTACGGTGGCCGCGGCGCCTACGGCCGCAAGGATCAACTCTCCCACCTGTTGCTCGAGAGCGATATCGAAGGGCTCAAGACGATGGGCCTCGTCGCCCCCACCATTTTCCTGGCGGTGGCGGCGTTTCTGCTGAATGTCACCCTCACTCGGCTGCTGAGCCTGCAGCGCGAACAGATTGCCGCGCTCAAGGCCTTTGGCTACACGAACCGCAACGTGGGGTTCCATTATCTCAAGTTCGTGTTGCTCATCACGGTGGTCGGCTCGGTGGCCGGCACGATGGGGGGGGCGTTCATCGCGCGGCTTTTCACGACGATGATCGCCCGCGTCTATCAATACCCGGTGCTTTACATCCGCCTCGACTGGGACATCGTCGCGACGGCGGTCGCGGTCGCCATGTGCGCGGCCATCCTCGGTGCCTCGCAGGCCGTGTGGCGGGCTGTGAAGCTGCCCCCCGCCGAGGCGATGCGCCCCGAGCCCCCCGCCGATTACGGCCCGACGATCCTCGAGCGGCTGGGGGTGGGGCACCTGCTTCCCAACGTCGCCCGGATGGTGATCCGCCACGTGGGCCGCCAGCGCGTGAAGACCACCTTTTCGATCGTCGCCGTGGCGATGGCGGTGGGGATCGTCGTTGTCGGCAGCTTCATGCGGAATGCGATCGACTATGTAATCGACCTGCAGTACTACCAGATCCAGCAGTACGACATCATGGTCACCACCATCGAGCCCTTGTCGCAGGATATCCGCTTCGATCTGGCGAGCATCGACGGGGTCCAACATGTCGAGCCCTTCCGCAACATCCCTTCGCGGATCCGCTCCGGCCATCAGTCGCGGCGCGTCAATGTGCTCGCCCTCCCTGCCGACGTCTCGCTCCTCAGGCTCAAGGATCGCCACGGCGCCAGTTGGCAGCCTCCCCCGGGTGGGCTCATCCTGTCGACCAAGCTCGCCCGGGTCATGGGGATCGAGCTTGGCGATCTGGCGACGATCGAAGTCCTCGAAGGGTATCAACCGACGCTCCGGATGCCGGTGGTCTCGCTGATCGACGATGTGGCGGGGCTCAATATCTACGCGAATCTCGACGAGATGAACTCGCTGCTCCGCGAAGGGCCGCGGGCGGGAGGAGCCTACTTGCGGATCGATTCCAACAAGGCCAATCACGTCTATCGCGAGCTCAAGGAGATCCCTGCGCTGGCGGGGGTGAGCGTGCAGCAGGACGCCCTCGATAGTTTCCAGAACACCTTCGCCGCGAACATGCTGGTGATGCGGGCGATCAATCTGACGTTCGCCGTCATCATTTCCATCGGGGTCGTCTACAATGGGGCCCGCATCGCCCTTTCGGAGCGGAGCCGCGAACTGGCGACGCTGCGGGTGATTGGGTTCACGCGCGGCGAGATTTCGGCCATTCTGCTCGGCGAGTTAGGGGTCATCACGCTGCTCGCCCTCCCGCTGGGGATGGCTATCGGCACTGGCTTTGCCGCCCTCTTGGTTTATTATCTCGACCAGGAGGTGTTCCGTTTTCCGCTGATTATCGAGTCCTCGACCTACGGAATGGCGGTAAGCGTCGTCCTCGCCGCCTCGCTCGCGTCGGCCCTGATGGTTCGCCGCAAGCTAGACCACCTCGACCTCGTCGCGGTCCTCAAGTCCCGCGAATAACGCCATATCCACCCCCATACACTGTATGAAAAACTGGCTCACCTATTTCTTGATCCTGTTCGGCCTGGCGCTCATGGGGGCGATCGGCTATTCCTTTTGGCCGAAGCCAAAGGAGGTCGATCTGGTGACCGTCGCCCGCGGCGAGATTCTCGTCACGGTCGACGAGGATGGCAAAACGCGGATTCGCGAAAAGTATGTCGTCTCGGCTCCCCTCTCGGGCCGGCTCCTCCGCATCGGGCTCGATGCGGGCGACTCGGTCACCACCGGCGAAACCCTGCTCGCCACCATCGAACCCCGTGCCCCCGAACTCCTCGACGCCCGGGCGATCGCCCAGGCCGAGGCCCGAGTGAGCGCGTCCGAGGCGATACTGGCACGCACCGACCCCGAACTCGAGCACGCCCGCATCGAACAGACCTACGCCGAGCAATACCTCACGCGCATTCGCAACGCCCCCGATGCCTTTACCGAGACCGACATCGAAGACGCCGAAGCCCGCTACCGGGCGGCGAGCGAGCGGATGCGTTCGGCGAAGTATGCCGGCGAGATCGCCCAGTTCGAACTCGAGCAAGCCCAAGCCGCCCTGCTCCGCTCGCGTCCGCACGACGAAGCGACCCCGCCCCCCGCGGGGGCAGGAAATGGCAACGGCTGGACCTTCCACATTCGCTCCCCCATCACGGGCCGTGTGCTCCGCGTGCTCCAAGAAAGCTCCGCCGTGGTCACCCCCGGCACCCCCCTGATCGAGTTGGGAGACCCCGACGACCTGGAGGTCGAAATCGACGTCCTCTCGAGCGACGCGGTGAAGATAAAGCCCGGGGCGTCCGTGATTTTCGAACATTGGGGAGGCCCTGAGGCGCTCCATGGCCGCGTACGGCTGGTCGAACCCTCGGGTTTCACCAAAATTTCGACCCTGGGGGTCGAGGAGCAACGGGTCTACGTGATCGTCGACCTCACCGACCCGATCGAGGTCCGCCAGGCCCTGGGTGACGGGTTCCGGGTGGAGGCTCGGATCGTGGTCGACGAGGCCGACGACGTGCTGGTGGTGCCGGCCAGCTCGCTCTATCGCACCGGCGACGAGTGGGCGATCTTCGTCGTCCGCCACGGCCGCGCGATCGAAACCGAGGTGAAAGTCGGCCGTCAGAACGGCCTGTTCGCGGAAATTCGGGAAGGGGTGGAAGAGGGGGATCAGGTGATTTTGCATCCGAGCGATCAGATTGTCGATGGGATTCGGGTGCGAGCGAGGTAATAAAACCAGGGCAACTGGCGAACTGTAGAGGGACGTCGCCATTTTCCAGTTCCAGCACAGCCGAATTCGCAGGAAGGGCCTCCGACATGAAAACGAGAGTGTCCAAAAACTCACGCTTCACGTTCTCGACCGCGTTGGCCTGCTATGACAAATCCCAAATCCCCGGCCAGTTCGCGACCTCCTGCTAGCACCCCTCCCCCCCCGCCTGCACAATGCAATTGACGCATCGCCCCACTTTTCCTAACGTCCCCCCGCGCGGTCGGTCCCTCGACCTCCCTAGGGACCCCATGCGCGCGATGCTTCGACTCCCCTCTTCTCTCGTTATCTTTTCGCGATCGGATGGCACCTCATGCGGAGGCTGGTTCAGGCTGGCACCGTCGTCTTTGCACTGCTCGTGTCGCAGGGCTGCGGCTCGATGCGCAACCCGGGCGACATTACACCCGAGTCGCTGCTGCAAACGGCCCATGCCTCCTCGGAATCGGTGAGCCTCGATATCTATTGGGCTCGCACCGCCGCTCAGCAGCCCGACTGGCACACGGCGATGTGGGAGTCGGTGCAGGAGGACCGCATTCCCGTGGAGGTGCGTCGCCGGCTTGCCGAAAATGGCCTGCGTGCCGGTGTCGTCGGGGGGAACCCTAACACGACAATCGCGCGGCTGCTGAATCCCGACCCCAGCGCGTCCCCCGAAGAGCGCGCGCAGGCGGCTCTCAGTGGCGAGGCGAAGGTCACTCGGCGGCTGATGCCGCTTCGCCCTCATCAGCGAGGCGAGGTCCAGGCGACCGATTCGGCCATCAACTGCACCGTGATTCGCCGCCACGACGGGGAACTCACGGGCCGCCCCTACACCACGGCCCAAGGGATCTACACCCTCGAACTGCTCCGCAAGGAAGGGGACCGCATTGAACTGGAGCTCACCCCCGAAGTCCAACACGGCCTGCCGAAGATGCAATACACGACCGCCGGACCAGGCGTCGTGATCCAGCGCCCGGGCAGGGAGACCGAGGTGTTTGACGACCTCGCGACTCGAGTATCGCTGGTGAGTGGCGAGATGCTATTGGTGGCACCCCTCCCCGACGCGGGGAGCAAGCTGGGGGGGATGTTCCACGTCACCCACGGGGCCGATGGCCCCCAGCAGCGAATCCTCATGGTACGGCTTTCGCAGGTCCCCCGTACTAAGTCGCTAGCTCAGGAGCGCACGGCGTGGCCCTGGGATTAACCGGGCGTGCTGCGTTGGCAACGGCTTCTATGCCGGCCTTTTCCGAACAGTTCACAGGACTCGAGCGCATAAAAAAACGCTTCGCCTTTTGGGGCGAAGCGTCGGTCCAGGGATGCTCTCCCTGGAGGGGTATATCTAATATAGAGCTTAACCGGTATCGGCGTTTTTTCAACCCGCCCGCGAACAAATTATAGAACAACAAATGGAAGATCAAGCCCGAAAAAAACGCGTGATCGCGTATGTCGACGGATTCAACCTGTATTACGGGCTCTGCGAAAGCAATTATCGCCGATACTTATGGATAAACATTCGGACTCTAGCACAGAGGTTAATCAGGCCCGACCAAGAGCTCGTCTGTACAAAGTACTTTACCGCCCGCATCAGTGGCGCCAGGCCAACTGACAATCCGAGTTATGCGGCCAAGCGCAATTCAAGGCGAGAGCGTCAGTCCTTGTACTTGGACGCACTCGGCACGGTCGGCGACTTAAAAATCATCTATGGGCAGTACTTAGACAAGGCCGAAGATTGCCGCAAGTGTGGCGCAACGTGGAATTGGGCGGAAGAAAAAATGACCGACGTTAACATTGCCACGGAGATGATTTTTGACGCCTTTGCGAACCGCTACGACGTTGCTCTTTTGATCTCCGGCGACAGTGACCTGACGCCCCCAATTAAGGCAATTAAGGCTAACCTGTCATCTAAACGGATTAACGTCGCAATGCCACCATCTCGATCGTCGGCCCACTTAATCCAAGTTGCCGATGGCGAGTGCATGATTGGCCGGGGCACTCTCAAGAAGTCGCAATTCCCCGACGAAGTCCAGACCAAGTCCGGGCGAGTACTGAAAAGGCCGCCAGAGTGGGCTTAACCACAGCAACACAATTCTTAGGGCCCTACCCAGTTTGCCGTGGCCCTAGCCCCTGCGCAACCCGAAGGGGTAAACTGCACGGCGATTGGACCATCCGGCGGGCAGGTATTTCCCAGCGGGTGGTTCAAACCCCCATCCAGGCACGTAAGGGATCGCGCTGATCCCTTCACTTGACATACCAGTTGAGACTCTGATTTAAGGATCCCCACCATGCCACTCGTTCCGATGCGACTTTTGCTCGACCACGCCGCCGAACACAACTACGGCCTCGCCGCCTTCAACGTGAACAACATGGAGCAAATCCAGTCGATCATGGAAGCGGCCAAGGAGACCAACTCCCCGGTCATCGTGCAGGCCTCGCGCGGCGCGCGGAGCTACTCGCAGGACGCCTACCTGCGTCACTTGATGCTCGCCGCGGCGGAGCTCTATCCCAGCATCCCCATCGTCATGCATCAGGATCATGGCAACAGCCCGGCGACCTGCCAGAGCGCCATCGACAATGGCTTTACGAGCGTGATGATGGATGGCAGTTTGAAGGATGATGGCAAGACCCCCGCCGACTTCGACTACAACGTCCGCGTGACCCGCGAGGTGGTCGAGTCGGCACACTCCCAGGGAGTGAGCGTCGAAGGGGAACTCGGTTGCCTCGGCTCGCTGGTGAGTGGCGAGGGAGAGGCCGAGGATGGCCATGGCGCCACCGGCAAGCTGTCGCACGACCAATTGCTCACCGACCCCGACGAGGCGGAGCGATTTGTCGCCGAGACGGGGGTCGACGCCTTGGCAGTGGCGATCGGCACCAGCCATGGCGCCTACAAGTTCACCACCAAGCCGACCGGCGATGTGCTGGCAATGGATCGCATCGAGGAGATCCATCGCCGCCTGCCGAATTGCCACCTGGTGATGCACGGCTCGAGCAGCGTGCCGCAAGACTTGCAGGACATCATCAACAAGTATGGCGGCAAGATTAACCCGACGTTTGGTGTCCCGGTGGAAGAGATTCAGCGCGGCATCAAGCATGGCGTTCGCAAGGTGAATGTCGACACCGACAATCGCCTGGCGATCACCGGCGCCATCCGCAAGGTGTTGTGGGAAACCCCCGAGAAGTTCGACCCCCGCGACTACATGAAGCCGGCCCGCGACGCGATGAAGCAGGTTTGCATCGACCGGATGGTCGCCTTCGGTCAGGCGGGGCACGCCGACAAGATCAAGCCGGTGTCGATCGACAAGTTCGCCAGCTTTTACGCGGCGGTCTGAATCGTCATGCTCCGCCGTCATTTGCCGCTGGCCGACAACCCCGAACGGTGGCTCCTCGTTTCCCAGATCGAGCACGCGCGGCTGAGTTTCGATCTCGCCCGCGTGTGGGGCAACGACCAGTTCCCTCCGGTGCTCGCGGGTGACCACCCCCTGCGCGACGAGTGGCTTCGCGCCGTGTACCACCACGACGACGGTTGGGGGAGTTCGGAAGCCGACCCGCCGCTCGACCCGGTCGAGGGGCGCCCCTACTCGTTTCTCGACCTGCCGCGCGAGGAGTCGCTGGTCCTCTGGCGCGATTCGATTCATCTCGCGCGCCGCGAGGGGCCGTTCGCCGCGTGGTGCGTCGCGCGGCACTTCATGGCGCTACTCGAGTCGAGCGACGACGTGGCGCTCCCCGCCGCCCAGCAGTGGCTGGCCGAGATGGAGTCGCACTGCCAGGGATGGCTCGAGGAGTGGCGACCCTCAACCACCGCAACCGCCGATGAGGTCGCCGCGCGATCCCTCCACGGTTTGCAGTGGTTCGACTGGCTCAGTCTCTGGTTCTCCCTCGAGTGCCCCGGCACCACCGACGATCGGGCCGCCGAGCCATGCGTGGCCGAGACGACTTGGGGCGCGCCGCGCGAGGTCGCGTTCGTACCGGCCTCGACGCAGTCGCGCGGCACCCCGCGACAAGTGGTCGTGCGGCCGTGGCCCTTTGCCGTCGAGAGTTTGGATCTCGAAGTCCTTGGCTACGCGCTGCCCGTTCGCCATTACCGCGCCCACGACGAACTGATCGAGCGGCGAATGCCGCTTTCGCTTGCCTGGCATCTGGTCCCCGCGAACTGACGAGGAACGACAATCTCGTCACCGAAATCCCGCGGACCGTGGGGAACCGGTGCTGTCACTCCGGGCAAGTTGCCCCCTTTTTTCTTGCTCCTGGTCGATACCCGCCCACTCACTCGGGGTTTAGTACCTCAAGTCGACCATGTTTCTTCATGGTTAGCAGCACCCCTTAGTGAGGGGCGTATTGGGGAGTGGGTCCAATCGGCTGGCGGCGACTGGCGGGGCAAGACACAGCAGAGGAGATTCGAGAGATGCGAAGCATCAGGGTGGCCATTGCGCCAATCGTTATGTTGTTGGTCGCCAGCGTGGCGCAAGGTCAAGCCGATCGACCCGCGCGTGAAAGACCAGATCGCGAAGGGACTCGCGGTCCGCGCGGTGGCATGTCGGCGCGCCTGCTCGAACAGTTCGATAAGGATGGCGATGGAAAATTAAGCGCCGAAGAACGCGACGCGGCCCGCGAAGCCCGAGGCCAAGTCCGCCGCGAGCGTGTCGAGGAGCGCGACGCCGATCGTGGCGACCGCCCCCGCGAGGGTGCCAGGCGCCCCCGTGAAGGCGCCAGGCCCGAAGCCCGGCCCAGTCGTGGTCCCGGCGAACGTGGCGAGCGTGCCGATCGTGGCGGACGCGATCGTGGCGAGAGAAGTCAACGTGGCGAGAGCAGCGAACGTGGGGATCGGCCACGCAGGGAGCAGGCTCGTGGCGAAGGGGCTCGTGAGCGCGGCCCCCGCGCTGGCGCCCGCCCGGAAGCTCGCCAGCGAAATCGCGACGGCGACCGACAGGCCCGCGATGGCGAACGCCGCGGCCCGGGTGGCCCCCGTTGGGCCGAGCGCGGCCCGCGTGATGGTCGGCAAGCCCAGCGTGGTCCCCAGGTGCAGCGCGGTCCCCAGGTGTGGCGCGGTCCGCAGGGTCGCCCGTTCGGACCTCCCAGTTCGAGTGCCATGTTCGACCGGTTCGACCGCAACAACGATGGCCAACTGAGCCGTCGTGAGTTCGAAGCCATGAGCGGCGCCGTCCGCGGCATGATGGTGTGGCAGCAGGGCCAGCGCGGTTCGATGGCCCGCGGCGGTGGACCTGGAAGCCGGAACGCCTGGCAACGCGCGGCCAACTGGCAGCGTGGCGACGCCGGACGGGGCGCAGGGCGTGGCCCGGGCGCCGAATCGCGCGATCGCGGTCGCGACCGGGCTGAAGCGGCTCCACGGGAGCGTGGTGGCCGCGGCGACGAGGCCCGCCCCCGCGATGGTCGCGGACGTGGCCCTCGTGAGTTCGGGCGAGAAGGTGGACCGCGCGATGGCCGCGGCCCCGGCCGCGGAGGCGACGCCCCGCGCCGCGATCGGCAACGACCCTAAGCCGAAGAGATCATTACTCCCGGCTACCTCCACCGACACGATCTAAGCTCCGTCTCGGACACGTCTGAGATCAGCCTCGCACCCGCGAGCAGAATACCTTTCCGACGGGGGCGGCGCATCGCACTTCCCTCTCAAGTCGCCGTTTCCCAAGAAGCCGACCCTTGGCACCCGCCGCCGAGGGTCGGTTTTTTTGAAGGAGGAAGGATGAAGGAGGAAGGAGAAACTCATTGGGGTGCCACACCCTGCGAAGGGTGTGCGGCGAGCACTCTCATCCCTGAAAAACCTGCCTCACCCGCGGCGCCCCGCAGCCTCCGTTCCTGCAAATCTCGATGTCTCTCCGGGTAGCCAGGATTGCAATCTGGTCGCAAATCGTTGACGCCCTCGCATGCGACCGACTAACCTAGAGACTTGCGCCCTTGCGCATCGACTCCCCAATCGACAATCGTCAACTGGAGCAATCGCGTGCGTCACTCCCGCACCCATCGCCCGCTGCGGGTGGAACAACTCGAACAGCGGCATCTGCTGGCGGCCGACCTTACGGTGTTCGACATCAACCAGGCCCCCGTGCCCCTGATCGACGAGACCCTCGTCCACAACGGCAAGCTCTACTTCCTGGAGAGCCACCCCGACTACGGCGCGGAACTCCACGCGCTCGACCTCGCGACCAACGAGATCGCGCTGGTCGTTGACATCAACCCTGGGGCGGGGGACTCGATGGCGGGGGACCTTGGCGGCTTCGTGGCGGTGGGGGAGGTGATTTACTTTTCAGCGTACGACACGGAGAACGGTTACAAGCTGCGGGCGTTCGATACGTCGACCGGCATGCTCCTGTCGATCGACGGCGACAATTCGGGTGGCTCCCTCAACGCGGGACTCGCGGGCCCGTTCGCCGCGGTGGGAGAGAAGGTCTACTTCGTTGGGTACGACGCGGAGCATGGATCGCGGTTGCGGTCGCTCGATACGAGCGATTATTCGTTGTTGACGTTCGAGACCTTGATTGTCGATCCGCAGCGGCACTTTGCAACCGCGGACGGCAAGCTTTTTCTTGCGGCGGGCGAGGAACTGACGGGGGTTGAATTCTGCGTCATCGACACCGCGACCGAGGCCTACACGGTCGTTGATCTCAGGGCGGGACCTCTCGGCTCGAGCCCTGGTTCGCGAATCGGATTTGCGCTTGCCGAAGACCAAATCTTCTTCTGGGGCTTTCAGCCAGGATGGAAGCTGAATGTCTACAACATTGGCACCCATACGAATGAAGTTGTGGAATTACCTTTCGGCGAACCTGTACCAATGTTTGATTCGCCATTCATGGCCGCGGGTGACAAGCTCTACTTTTTTGCAAAACCGTTGACAGGTCCAGGACCGACGGCATTCCGCCTTCACTCGATCAATGTCCTGACTCATGAAATCGAGCGAATCGACAACTCCTCGCAGGGCCTTGAGATCCGCAACACGCCCATGCGTGGATTCGCCGTCATTGGCGACCGTCTTTTCTTGGATGCCGATGACCTCACTCATGGAAGAGCTTTGCGCGTCATCGACTCAGCAACGCAATCCGTTGAAACAATTGACACCTCGCCCTGGAGTTCGCACTTCGAGTCTATCCCCTTCACCACAATTGAATCAAAACTATACTTCGTCGTTGGTCCCACTAATGAACGTTCGTTAATTGAACTTGAAACGGAAACACTTGTAGTTTCGGAAGTTGCAACCCTCCCGACACTTCCTATACCGCTCATTGCAGTCGACAAGAGCCTCTATTTCTCAGCAAAAAATGGTACTGTCGAATTCGCCCTCCACGAATTCGACAGTGAGACGAGAAACTTCGCCACATTTCCTCTGAATGTTGGCGCGACCTCAACGGGTAACTCAACTACTAGCGGTTTTGTCGCTATTGGCAACAAGCTCTTCTCTTCTGGATTTCGCAATCAGCTTGGCGACGAGTTGCACGTGCTCGATCAATCGACCGGAATAGTCGAGACAATAGACATCGAGCCTGGCATCGCTTCTTCGTCACCAGGCAGGAGTGGCTGGGCATACACAGAGGACGAGTTGTTCTTCGCCGCCGGCCCTAACTCGAGCCGCGGGTTGTACTCTGTTGATTTATCGACCCATGACGTCTCGCTGATTATGCCTGGCGCCACGAGCACTCAACCGACAGAACTCACTCTGATTGGCGACTCGCTCTACTTCGTCGCCCGAGACGAGGAATTCGGCACCGAGCTTCGTGCTTTCAACCTCGTCACTCGCAACGTCACAACATTCGACATCCGTACCGGCACCGCTGGATCCAACCCCGACTCACTGACGATCGTCGGTGGCAAGCTGCTGTTTAGTGCCACTGATGCGGCATACGGAAGAGAATGGCGATTCCTCGACTTGGCGAGCGGCGCGATCGCCACCTTCGATGGCAATCCGGGTTCGGGAAGTTCATCGATTGGCTTGCCTGCCGTGGTGGGAACGAAAGCCTACTTTAAAGGCCATACTTCCAGTCGTGCATTACATGTCTACGATTCGCTGAGCGGCGCGATCGACACATTGAGCGAGATCGGAGACGACCCCGGCCAGGGGAGCGGCTACACCCTTATCGACAACAAGCTCTATTTTTCAGCCCGAGATACCGATGGCAACGAAGTGCGGATTCTGGACACGACAAACGATACCTTCGTGAAGGTCGATGTTGTGCCAGGTTCCGCATCGTCCAATCCAGGGCATCTGAGCGGTTTCAAGAAAGTCGGAAACTTTGTTTATTTCTTGACCTCGGGGTCCCAACCGCATCACCTTTATGGACTCGACCCTGCAAACAATCAGATCGTTCAAAACATCGCGCTGGAATCCGATTTGGGGATGCGTCTCACGGGGGCTGGCGGGCTGGTCGTCATGGGCAATAAACTTCTGTTTGCAGCCGAAGACGAGGCCTACGGGCACGAGCTGCGTCTGTTCGACACGGTCGATCTCTCCCTCCAGACGGTCGATATCAATCCAGGGTCCATATCTTCCGATCCCTGGGAGTTTTACGGCCCGCTCGTGGTCGGCGAAGGTCTGCTCGTCGATGCCGTCGATCCCGCCAACGGTCGAGAACTTCGGATTCTCGACGTGAATTCCCTCAGTTGGACGACCATCGATGCCAACCCGGGGGCTGTCTCTTCTCATGTTTCTTCATCGGGATCAACGGGAGAACTGGCGGCGATCGTGGGCGAACAACTCTTCTTCAGGGCCCGCCACCCGACGAAAGGTGTCGAAGTCTTCGCATTCGATCTCAGTTCCCCCACCCCACCCCCACTCCCCGGCGACTACAACCAAGACCACCGCGTCGACGCCGCCGACTACACCCTCTGGCGCAACACTGTCGGCACGACCCTCCCCAAGTTCTCCGGCGCCGATGGCAACGGCGATGGCGTGGTCGACGGGCTCGACTACGCCGTCTGGAAGGCCCACTACGGCCAGACTTACACTCCCCCCGAACCCGAGGCGGCCCTTGTCGCGGCCGTCGAACCCCCAATTGCCGAACCCCCAATTGCCGAACCTCCAGTCGCCGAACCGGTGGCCGCCGAGCCGACATCCGACCTGCTGGCGCCGCCATATCTCCTTCCCACGCGTTCCCCCTGGCAGCCGGCGGTGCGAATGCCACTGGTGATGGCAAACCCCGTCGAGGTCGATCCGCGCGCAGCGGCGCTTCGGCTGTGGCAAATGGAGACCGCTCCTCGCGATGCCGCGGTCCGGCCTGCACCCTGGATGTTCTTCCCGGTGAGTGACGCGGAAGTGGAGGATGCGGAAAGCGCGACCCTCGACTTCGCTTTCGGGGAACTCGGGGACGAGCGGCCCGGGTAGGGATCGTCGGGCTGGCTGGGCCTCTGGGGAGAGAGAAAGGGGGGTGGGTAGAGCCCCCCTGCCCGGAAATGCGTTAGAATCGCCCCAGGGGGAAGAACCTGCCGGGGCGATTTTTGGCAAGATTCGCCCAGGGGGGGCGAACTTCTCTCAACGCAACGCACACTTCCGTAACGTTTTCTTCTGTTCCGGGTAACTGCCATGTTGGGAACAATCTACTTCTACGCTGCCACGATCGGTGGAGTCTTTCTGCTGCTCCAGCTTCTGTTCATGTTCGTCGGGGGCGAAGATGGGGGGGAGGGGGGAGGGGATGCCGATCTCGACCTCGACCTGGGAGGTGACGGCGCGGCGGATCACGACGCCGGCTTATGGGTGCTGGAGATTATTTCGCTTCGGACACTCGCGGCCGCTGCGATGTTCTTTGGCCTGACCGGACTCACCGGGCAAGCGTACAACTTCAATGAGAACGTGACCCTTGCGCTCGCACTCTTCGCGGGCTTTGCGGCCATGTACTCGGTTTATTGGGCCTTCAAACAACTGTTCCGTTTGCGATCGAGTGGATCGGAAGACATTCGCAATGCGGTGGGACGATGTGGTCAGATCTATGTACCTGTCCCGCCCCATGGGGCGGGCTTGGGAAAGATCCATTTTGAAATGCAGGGACGCATTGTCGAGTATCAAGCAAGTTCCGACGAGGATCGCGTCCTCGCCACTGGCGAGCATGTGGAAATCGTTGATGTCGTCAACTCCGACACGGTCCAAGTTCGGCCTCTCGGCTCGGCTTGAACAACAAGTTTCCCACAAGTTAAGCACAAACCGGCTCACTCCAACTATCGAGGTCAACGATGTCAGCTTATCTGCTCCTGGGTCAAGATATCCCTGAAGAGATCATGAAGTGGGTCGGGCCGATCGGCTGGGCGCTCGCAATCGGCTTGATCTTGATGTTGCTCGCCAGCGTTGTGAAGTTGTTCTACAAACGCTGCAGCAGCAATCAGGTGCTGGTGATCTATGGTGCGATGACGGGCAAAGGGGGCGCCACCGCCAAAACGGTACACGGTGGCGGTGAATTCGTCTGGCCTGTCATCCAGTCGTATGAATACCTCAGCCTTGAACCGATTCAAATCGAGATTCCGTTGCGTGGCGCACTCTCGATCGAAAACATTCGCGTTAATGTTCCCAGCGTGTTCACGGTAGCCATCGGTACCGAGCCGGCAGTAATGAACAACGCCGCCATTCGATTGCTCAAGTTGACGACCGCCCAGATCCGCAAGCAGGCCGAGGAAATCATCTTCGGCCAACTTCGGCAAGTAATCGCCTCCATGGGTATCGAGGACATCAATCGTGATCGCGATTCCTTTCTGACCCACATTCAGAACTCGGTCGAGCCCGAACTCAAAAAGATCGGCCTCGTCCTGATCAACGTCAACATCACCGACATCACCGACGAGTCGGGCTACATCGACGCCATCGGCCAAAAGGCCGCCTCGCAGGCCATTCAGCAAGCCCGGGCCGACGTGGCCGACGAGGTGAAGCAGGGTGAAATTCGTGTTGCCAATGCCGACCGCGAGAAGGATGTCGAGGTCGCCAACGCCGTGAAATTTCGCGAAATCGGCACCCGCGATGCCATGCGGGAACAGGCGGTCCGGATCGCCGAACTGGAGAAAGAGCAGGTCGTCGGCGAAAAGGCGGCCGAGCGCGACCGGGCCGTCAAAGTGGCCGAGATGCTCAAGGATCAAACGGTTGGTGAGCGAACGGCCGAGTTCCAGCGCGAAGTCCAGGTGAAGCAAGCGGAGCAGGAAAAACGGATCCGTGTCGCCGAGGCCAACGCCCTGGCGGTCGACGGCGAAAACCTGTCTGAAGCCAAGATCGCCCAGTCGCAGGCGACCCTGATGATGGAACGGGCCAACGCCTACGAGAAGGGGGAATCGCGGAAGCGCGAGGCCGAGGCGGCGGTGATCGAAGTCCAGAACCGTGCCATGGCCAAGGCGGCCCTCGCCGAGGCGGAGCGCGTCGAAGCGGAGAAGCGGGCCGAACTCGAAGCCCCCGCGAAGGCCGAAAAGGCTCGCATCGTGGTCGAGGCGGAAGCCGAGGCCGAGAAGCGGCGGCTCGAAGCGATGGGTGAAGCCTCCGCCATCTACGCCAAGCTGGAGGCCGAAGCCCGCGGGCAGTACGAAATCCTGGCCAAGAAGGGTGAGGGTCTCAAGCAGATCGTCGAGGCGTGCGGTGGGGCCAAGGAAGCGTTCCAACTGATGATGCTCGAACACCTCGACAACCTGGCCGACGCCAGCGCCAAGGCGATCTCGAACATCAAGTTCGACAAGATCGTCGTCTGGGAAAACGGCGGCAAGAATGGCCGCAGTTCGACCGCCGACTTCCTGCACAACATGGCGGGAACCCTCCCCCCGATGCTCCAGGTGATGAAGGACATCGGCGGAGTCGAAATCCCCGACGCCCTGGCCAAACTGGTCGGCGAGAGTAGCACCGGGCGGGACGAGCCGATCGCGAAGTCCCCTACCAATGGTGTTCCCGTAACGACCAGCCCGATAGGAGATGCCGGCGATACCCCCCGCCCACGCCGAGAGTAATTCCATATTCTCACTCGGAGTTGCCGAGTCATGTGATCCAAAGGTCGTCGAGGTTAAGTACTCAAGGGTGGCTGGGGTCAGATGGTTGCGCATGTTCGGTTTGGCCTGAGAAAACAGCTCCCTCGCAACCATCTGCCCCCAGGCAAGTTGCAAGGTGAAACTCAGTCCTGCTGGGGGCAGGTTGCGGTGGCGTCGGCAACAGTGGAAAGCAATTGGCGCAACCTGACCCCAGCCACCCCGTCGAGCGAGGCACCTATCCCCTGATGGTCACTCGCGAGAGAATCGGGCCATGGATGAATTCCCGGCAATCCGAGTGAACGTCGCCGACCGGCTGGCCGAGTCGGCGCGGCGCGAGCCCGAGCGGCTCGCGCTGGTCGAGGCTTGGGGTCGGGAACGGCGGGTCACGCTCGCACAGCTCGATCGCGACGCGGACCTCCTGGCCCGCGGGCTCATTGAGCTTGGCGTGCGCCCCGGTATGCGGCTGGCGCTCTTGGTGAAGCCGGGGATCGACTTCGTGACCCTTGTGTTCGCACTGTTGCGGAGCGGGGCCGCGATGGTGCTGGTCGACGGGGCGCTCGGGCGAGAGAACATCGTCCGCTGTCTCGCCGCGACCGAGCCGGAGGGATTTGTCGCGATCGGCATCGGCCACGTGCTGCGGATCGCGAAGCGGCGGGAGTTCCCCCGCGCGCGGCTCAACGTGATGGTCGGCTCGCGCTGGGGCTGGGGGGGAACGACACTGGCCAAACTCCGGCAACTGGGAGAGCGGACCGGGCGAGTCGATTTGCCGGTCACCCATGGCGACGACCCAGCGGCGATCGTCTTCACCTCGGGGAGTACCGGCCCACCGAAGGGGGTCGAGTATCGCCACGAGACGTTCGTCACCCAGCTTACCGAAATCGAGCGGATGTACGGCCTCGCGCCGGGGGGAATTGACCTCGCCTGCTTTCCCCTCTTCGGGCTGTTCAACGTGGCGCTGGGGATCACGACAGTCCTCCCCGAGATGGACTTCAGCCGCCCGGCGAGCGCCGACCCGGCAAAGCTGGTGGCGGCGGCCAACAAGTGGCGGGTCACGCAGTCGTTCGCCTCGCCGGCGGTGTGGGACCGGCTAAGTACCTACTGCGAGACGACCGGCACGACGATTCCCACGTTGCGAGAGGTCTTTTCGTGCGGTGCTCCGGTGCCGGCGGAGGTCATTCGGCAGACACTCGTCTGTGTCGCCCCTGACGCGCGGCTGCACACGCCTTATGGGGCGACCGAATCGCTCCCTGTCTCGACCATCGAAGCGGCGGAGTTACTCGGCGGGACCGACGAGGCGACCGCCCAGGGGAGGGGGGTCTGCGTGGGGCGCCGGGCCCTGTCGATCGACTGGCGCGTGATCGAAATCACCGACGAGGCGATCAAAACGATCGACGAAGCGCGAGAGCTTCCCCAGGGTGAGATTGGCGAGTTGGTGGTCCGCGGGCCGCAGGTTTCGCGGCGCTATCTCACCAGCCCCTGGATGACAGTCGATCCGAATGCCCTGAGCAAGATCGCCGACGGCGAGCATCTGTGGCACCGGCTGGGGGACGTAGGCTACTTCGATGCCGAAGGGAGGTTCTGGTACTGCGGGCGGAAGTCGCAGCGGGTGGTGACATCCGCGGGGATGCTCTTCACCGAGCAGGTCGAGGGGATCGCCAACTCGCATCCCGCAGTGAAGCGATCGGCGCTGGTGGGAGTCGAGGGGGCCCCGATCGTGGTCGTCGAGTTACGCGACAACGCCTCAGCAGCAGGTATCCAGGCGCAGGTCCTCGCGCTCCTGCACGAGCACGACGTGAGTCGTCAGGTGACAAGTGTGTTGGTCCATCCCAAGTTGCCGACCGACATCCGCCACAATGCGAAAATCCAACGCGAGCGGCTCGCCGAGTGGGCGGCGACCTCACCAAGTCAGTAACCGACGATCCTACCCACGACGTTCTTGTCCCTGACACCTGAAACCTGACCCCTGACCTCTGCCCCCTCTCCGCTTCAGTAACCGACGATCCCCCCCACGAGGTTCTTGAGCGGCACTCCCGCCCCCGGCCAGTTGCGCGAGTCGGACGAGATGGCGACGTTGTCCCCCACGACAAAGTAATGCTCCCGCGGGATTGGGCCCCGCGGCAGTGCATCTCCCGGCCTGGTGTGGTAGTGGATGTCGCGCCACACCTGGAGATCCGACAGTCGCATCGAACCCGTTGCCGCGAGTTCGAGCGCGGGAGAGCCGGGCCAGGGATCGGCGAAGACTCGTTGCTCGACAATCTGGCCATCGATGGCCACGAGCAATTGTTGGTCGAACCACGAGACGACGAGGTCGAAACCGTCCTTCCCAGTGGCCATGGAGAGCGGGGCCGTCTCGCAAGTCCGCTTGTCCCACGTGCAGCGGGCCTGGAGCGACGCGGGTCCGAGGGGGGCGACCCGGCAGGTCAGCATCAGGTCGGCTATCAAATGGGGTCGCCGCGACGCCCGCTGGTTGGTGGCGAGGTCGTCGGTCAGCGGAGCGCCGGTCGCCGGGGCAAAGCTGAGCAGGGCCGCGGTGGCACCCTCCGACTGCCAGCCCTCATCAGTCCAGCGCCAGGCGGGGTCCGTCGCGTGCCAACACCGCAGCGCGTCGCGCTCGTGGTGGACGAGTTGCCGCAGGGCGAGCTGGTCGTCGAGCGGCTTGCGGATCATTTGGCCGTTGGCCCATACGTCGCCATCGCGAAAGGCGAGCCGCTCGCCGGGGAGCCCAACGATCCGTTTGACGCAGAGGCCCCCTTCGTGCTCGGAGCTGCGCAGCACGACGACCTCCCAGCGCCGCGGGTTGTGCGCCGCGTGCCGTGTGCGGTCGATCACCAACCGCTCACCCGGCTGGTGGTCGATCTCTTCTGGCAGAGGGAACTCCGCGCGGCAATCGGGGCAGAGCAGGGGACGGTCGAGGGGAAGTTGGTCGAGCCCCACGTCGAACCGCCAATTGCATCGCGGGCAGTCGATCTCGGCATGGGCCCCCTCGAAGGTGGGGCTCATCGAGCTCCCAGCCACACGCACCGGGACCACCAGGCCGAAGGTGACGAAGCTCTCGACCAGCACGATGACCACCACCGCGGCAATCGCTCCATGGGCCCACATCCGCCACGACGAACGGGGGCGGAAGCGTCCCACGGCCTGACTTACGCGAGCGAAGAGAGCCATCAACGCGTTCCCCCGTCAGTCGTTCCACTTGCGTGGAGAGATTTGGAAGTTGTCGAAGGTTTCACCCCCCTCGCGAATCACGCGGACATCGAGGTGATCCTGTTGAAATGTGAGCAAGTGGACGTGGTGCCCTTCGCTATTCTTATCGGCCACCTCCTTGAGGTACCAACGATCGGTCTTGGGGGTCCGCTGGCCGACCCCCAATCCCCCTTCGCCAATGTAGACAACCCCGTCGGGATCGATCTTGTTGCCGAGTATCGGCGAGGTCCGCTTGATGTTGTGACCGTCGGCCTCGCACACGAGGTCGAGGCGATGCTTTTCAAACAGAGGCACCCAGCTTCCATAGGCGGTGCTGGGGACTTTGACGGCGGGGAAGGCCGGCGTGTGGTACTGGGCCAGATACCAGCGGAACTTGCGACGGTTGGCTTCGAGTTCCTCGGTGAGCCACTGCTGCTGATCGCCCGCGGTGGAGATTTCGGTATTGAGCGTCGTCAAGCGGACTTGGGGGCCAATGTCGGTGGTGTAGTAGTTGCCATCCCCCACCGGGAAGTCGAAGAGTTCGTCGATCAAGGGGCCGACGTCGTGGTTCCCCCTGGTCGGGATGATGGGCAAGAGACGCCCGTCGGCACCGATGGTCAACTCGTGGTCGGTGAGCCACTCGTACCACTGGAGCAGCTTGCGACCATCGGCCACGAAGTCTCCCCCGTGGGCCAGGGCCAGAATCGTCGGGCGACCGGCAGCCGTCTGTTCCGCGACCATGCGGGCCATCATCCGATTTATCGACTGCCTGGCCGCGGTCCCCGATCGGCTATCGCCGCCAAACAGAATCGCCACCGGGAGATCCTCTGCCGGTGCCGTATTGAAATACAGATTGCGCGGCTGTTTCTCGCCGTCGCTTTCGCACTCCACGTCGTAGCGCGTTCCCGGCTCGAGATCGGCGAGGCGGGCGTGATGGAAGTAGAGTCGCTTTCCTTCCTCCAGCCTCCCCAGATGGCGACCGCTCCGCTGGCACTCCAGCGACGTCCACTCGTCGCTGCCAGCCGGTCGATAGCGAAGGATGTGGGACCCCCCCTCACTGGCGGTGGTCCAGGAAACGGTGGCCGTATGGCGCGCGTCCCCTTTCCAGACAACCCGGATATTGTGGGGCCCGGCCGGCAGGGGCTCTTGGCCCGCGCAGTCCGGCGACAGGGCCGACAATAGGAAGGATGCGGCGAACAACCAGCAGGCAATCGTTGGGAGAGGTCTCATGCGGAATCCAAGGAAGGTACGGGTGGGGCCCCCGTGGGAACCCGGCGAGTCTGATACCACCATATCAACAATACGAGCGGGAGTGCAAAGTGGGCCGTGCGGACTGCCGCGTCGATCCCGCCTAATTCCCACCCTCGCATCACAACGCGCGCCATCGCCGTCGTAAAGCCCCAGAAGGCCATGTAGGCGACGATCGGCGGCCAACGAGTGAAAAGTACTCCCACGGCCAGGCCGAGGTCGATCGTGCCGATCGCGGTCAGGGCCCCTTTCGCGGCCCCTTCGCTGAGTGTCGGGAAGCCAAGATTGGCAAACGATATGATGAGCATGTCGACGAACGCGGGATAGTGAAGCAGTGCTTCGATGCCGTGGGCAGCAAAGGTCAGCGCGACCCCTCCCCGAGCGAGCCACTCGGCACTGGGAGATCGCCCCCAGCCCGTGGGATCGGCTTGACGGGCCACCACCATCCGCCAGAGGACCAAGGGGGCGACCACGCGGGCCGCCTCGGTGGCGTAAGGAAAGAGGGAGGGAAGCCACGCTCCCAGGAAAGCCAGCGGGGTGTCGTCCCATGCGACCAGATCGAGGGGATAGCCTTCGAGCTTCTGGCTCATGGCCGTGGCCCAGACGAACTGAAACAGAAAGATCGCGGCGAGCAACACTCGCCAAGGCCGCCACACCAGCAGGAGCGCGGCCAGACCGAGCGCGAGGGCGATCGCGCGCTGGACCCCCATCGCCGTCGTCTCCCCCAGTCCCAGGCCGCCGACATCCCCCGGACTCCACAACCAACCGAGGAGGGGAGTTTCGTCGACCTTCGCCATCCAAACGATGTAGCTGGTGGAGCTCAGCAGCAAACCCGCGCGCAACACCCAGTGGGGCAGGTCGGAGAGAGTACGTCGCGGCATGCGATGTGCGTTCATTCGTTAAGACTCGGAAGTCGGTTCGAGGAATGTCTTCGCTTCTTCGAAGTAGCGCTGGAGCAGCAGAAAGGCCTCGGGGTCGCCCCCACGATCGGGATGGGCCTGTTTGACCCTCTGCCGGTAGGCGTGAAGCAGTTCGGCTTCGGTGAAAGGGAGGGTCAAACCCAAGCTGGCGAGGCAGCGCGGCGTTTGCCCACTGATCCATCTTTCCTTGGTGACCCACGCCGGCAGTCGGGTCGCGTAGCGCGTTACCAGGACCATCGCGTTGCGAAACCGCCGCAAGTGTGCCCTGACGTCGCAGGCCAGGAAGTAATAGCCAACTGCCGGGAGTCCGATGAAGAGGGCCATGCAATAGACGAGCACCGCCGTGTCGAACGCATCGGGCCACGTTCGAGCGATAATCCAGCTACGAGCGATAACGAGATGCACGGTCGTTAGCCTCTACAACTTCTGGACTACAAGTTCTCGACTATGGGGCGGGAAGCTCTTCGAGCCGCCGTTGGGCTTCGCGAAGTAGCTGATTGAGCCCCTCGCCGGTGACGGCGCTGAATTTCATTACCGGCTTGCCAATCGACTCGGCTAGCGCTTGCGCCACCGGCTCGGCATCGGGGAGCTCGGCCTTCGAAACGGCAACGATCTCGGGCCGCTCGGCGAGGCCGCGACTGTACTGCTCGAGCTCGCTCCGAATCGTGTGGTAGTTCTCGACGGGGTCGGATTGATCCATGGGGGTCGGCTCGACCAGGTGAATCAGCACCCGGCAGCGCTCGACATGGCGCAGAAACTCGAGCCCCAGCCCCGCTCCCGCGTGGGCCCCTTCGATGAGCCCGGGGATGTCGGCCATCACGAGCTGGGTGTCGACGTCGATCTGCACGATCCCCAGATGAGGCTTCTTGGTGGTGAAGGGGTAGTCGGCAATCTCGGGATGCGCCCGCGACACGCGGCTGAGGAGCGTGCTCTTGCCGGCGTTCGGTTTGCCTACCAGACCGACGTCGGCAATCAGCTTCAGTTCGAACACCAGAAAACGATGCTCCCCCTCGCCACCGGGAGTCGACTCGCGGGGAACCTGGTTCGTGGCACTCTTGAATCGCGTATTCCCTTTCCCCCCGGCACCCCCGCGGGCAGCGACCACCCGCTCGCCGTCGTTCACCAGGTCCTTGAGGACGATATCGTGGCGGGCGTCGCGGACGATGGTGCCGGGGGGGACCTCGATCACCAGGTCCTCGCCATTCGCCCCATGCCGGTTGCTTCCCGAGCCGGGGACGCCACTCCGCGCGCGCCAGTGTTTGCGGTGGGCGAGGATGGCGAGGCTGTCGACGCCTGATTTGGCAACGACAATCACGCTTCCGCCATTCCCGCCGTCCCCCCCATCGGGTCCGCCACGGGGGATGAACTTCTCGCGGCGAAAGCTCACACACCCATTGCCGCCGTTGCCAGCCAGAGCTTCGACTTCCACACGGTCGACAAACATAAGCGTGGTACCAAAAGAACAGGGATGACCCTAGCCGGGCCATCCCTGTGAAGAATATTGCGGAGCCAGGGAAGATTTAGTTCTGGCTGGGAACCACATTGACGCGGCGCCCTTCGCGGTCGAACATCACGTGCCCTTCGACCAGCGCGAACAGCGTGTAGTCGCGCCCCTGGCCGACTCCCTTGCCCGGGTGGAACTTGTTGCCAAGCTGACGGACGATGATGCTGCCGGCGGTGACGTGCTGGCCGCCAAACCGCTTGACGCCCCGGCGTTGGCCGTTGGAATCGCGTCCGTTGCGGCTGGAGCCTTGACCCTTTTTGTGTGCCATGAGTGAGACCCTCTCTGAGCGTTTTCATCCCTCGCCAGGCTGCCCCAGGGATTTAGACCGGGAGGCGAAACTGGGCGCGGGGAAATAGGTGGATTGTGAGCCCAGAGAGTCTACCGGAAGGTCCAGCGGTAGGCAACCCCCTCTGGCACGCCGTAGAGGTTGGCCCGTCCCTTGGGGATGCCAAACCGCATTTCCCGCTCATCCTCGGCGAATTCGTCCCCTGTCCGCCAAAAATTGAGCTGCAAGGCCTTCGAAACGAGCCGCCGCCCCTTCCCCGCCGGATCGCCCACCTGAAAGGCCCCCGGGGGATCGATCCACCGGTAGGCGTTGGTGAGCCCGCCGACGTAGATCGACATGAAGTTGATCTCCGGGTCGACCTGCTCCCACATCGCCACACCCCACACGCTGTTGTCCTCCGACTCGGTACTCACCTCGATCGGTCGGGCGGCGAACTCGGGGGTGGTCAGCAGCTTGCCATTGGGAAGTTCGCGCTCGCGAATCACTTCGATCGCCTCGGGGACGATCCGGTCGAGATAGGCCTTGTAGATCCGCGACCCGGTCGCATCGATATCGTGCGATTCGAGGACAAACTGTCCCGTGAAGGTCACCGGCTGTGGATCTCCCGCCACCGCGTTGAACTCCCCTCCCTCGCCCAGATCGGGGCGGAGCCGGACGCCGGTGTTGTTAAGCCGGTAGACCATGTACCAGACCGGACGGCCGCCGACACGGATCATGCGAAGCGGCTTGAACGAAATCTCGAGCCCCCAAACCTCCTGGCCAAAGCGGACATCCTTGGCCCTGGCGTGGAGGGTGCGGCTCTGGGGAAAGGTCTGTGGCTGCCACTCGAGGTCGGTGTTCGACGTGATCTCGATCATGTCGTGCAGGTGATACGTCTCCTCGACCTTCACGTCAGGCGCGATCGTCGTCATCGCCCCCCGGGCAAACTCGCCGATAGGGGCATTGTTGATCGGCTGGGCCGCGGCGAATCCACCCAAAGCCAAAGAGGCCAGGAGCGCGCCGAGGATGTATCGAGCAGGAACAGGCATGGGAGGAGAAACCGCGTCTGGGGAGGCAATTCAGGGAAGCTAGGGGGAGTCTGTCAGTATATTCGCTCCCGTGGGGGGCGGCAAATGGATCGGCCTCACGCAGCCCGGCGGTGGTGGCCGGCAGTCCGCCAAGCCGTCAAAACCGGTCTAAACGATACCGGGTGGCTTCCCAGCCGCCCCGCAGAGACCCCCGCGATTATGAGCTCAGATCGAAGGAAGGGGCTGGCATCAGGGTATCAGAACCGGGCCAGTGGGTACCACCTGCTGGTGGTGCATTTCCATAGGTGCCCCCTTTCTCCAGTCGTAACGCCTGCCGTAACCGGACCGCTACGGGTGACGCTCCATTTAAAAACGCGCTGTCGGCGGCCCCGTGTTCATGCCATCGTTATCCCACGTCGCAGGTCAGACAAGTTCATGATCACGGGCCCATTGCACTATTCGCCGTGCCGCCATTGGCTGTCTGGACTCCGCGCGCGGACCCTCACCTCAAGCAGTCATCACCATCTCATTCGGCGATCGCCAATCGACGAGTTCCGCGAGTAGCTCGCAATCGTGGAGAAACGCCAATACTGGAAATTCCAGCTCCCCGACTTTTCCGAGCACGAACGGTCTCTGTTCGATGAACTTCAGACGCAGCCACTCCTTCCGGAACTCGAGCACATAGTAACACTGCTCGCGATGCAATCCCATGGACAGCCGTTCCCTGCGATCGAAGTCGTCACCCGCCATACTCGCCAATCGACAAGTATTAACCGACAATTTCTGAAAAGTCAGGCAGTTCGTCAAGTACAATTGCCTATCAGTGGTGTAAATCAAACGCCGCCGCACTAACAACATCCATCCGCATCGAATTGCAGAGACTATCGAAAAATAGAAGACGAATCCGAGTACCAGAGCGGGGAAAGCCCAAAAGAAGCGGAGCAGGTTTACGCCTCCGAGCGCGATCAATGCAGTTGAAAAGAGTCCAATGCCGACGACGGCCTGGTTCCACTCGACAAGTACATACTTCCAGTATCCGAGGGTCGAAAAGCTTTCCAGAACCTCTAGCCTCTTTTCGCCGACCGACGAAGGAACCAGATATTTGGCATACCGACCGAGATGGGACATCGGACTCTCATAGCCTGACAAATAGCGGCCCCTAATGACCTGTTAGCCACGCACCCACTCCATCCTACCCCCCGCCCACACCCCCCAGCAACCTTTGCTCGCGATTCAAGACCATCTATAAAATCCTCTCCTGAAAACCCGCTCTCTGACCTCCGCTCTCTCACCTCTGACCTCCCCCCACCCCCCAACCTCTCCAAACAAATGAACCCATCCCCCCACCTCCGCCACCTGCCCTTCCTCGTCTTTCTCCTCTTGGTCTCTCCCCCGGCGCCCGGGCGAGCCGACGAGCCGGTCTCCATCTCCCACGACCCCATCCGCCTCGAAGGCTGGACCGTTGAGGTCGATCAGCGACTCCACTCCGACGAGCATCGCGAACTCGGCGAGCGGGCCGTCGCCCTTCTCCGGGCGCGACTCGCCGATGTCGTCACCGTCGTCCCCGCCGAGCGCGTGGCCCAACTCCGCAAGGTCACCATCTGGCTCGACCTCGACCACGGCAAGCTGAACAACATGCAGTATCATCCGTCGGCCAACTGGCTCGAGCAAAACGGCTACAGCCGCGATCTCGCCAAGGGGGTCCACATCCCGGTGGCGGCCCAGTTCGTCAGCCCCAAGCACCAGCACATCCAGCCCTGGTGCGTGTTGCACGAACTGGCGCACGCCTACCACGATCAGGTGCTAGGGTCCGACGACCGGGCGATTAAGAAATGCTGGCAAGACTACGTCGCCTCGGGCCACGGCCGCCAGGTGCTGCACGTCGATGGCCGGACCACGACCCACTACGCGACAACGAACCACAAGGAGTTCTTCGCCGAAATGACCGAGGCCTATTTCGGCACCAACGATTTCTACCCGTTCGTCCATGGTGAACTGAAACAGTCGGAACCGGAGACTTACGCGCTCTTGCGAGCGATTTGGGGGCCGACGCGATTGGAGGATTGAGGGTCTCGCCGACACGTCAGGAGACTATACCGACCTTTGCCGGGTCGAGGGTCGGAGGAGAAGAAAGCTACCTGCCGCCGCGCGTCGCTGGCCTGTGGTCGCGTGTCACGTCAACGGTGACGGTGCCGATCAAGGTGTCGACTGGCGTAGGGTTCTGAACGCTTCGGCGCGCGAGATGCTCACACGTCAGGGGGCGCCGGCTTCCTGGAGTCTGGTCGCTGCAATCTCGCGAGTGTTCGCCGCTTTTGGCCAAACAGTAGCGCCGAGCCGATTCCCAGCGGCAAGCCCCAGAACACCAGCAACTGGATTGCGGTCGGCCAGGTCGGCACGTATTGCAAGAAGTGCGAACCGATGGCCATCCAAAGGCCAATATAGGAATAGCCGATCCAGACGTAATGCGACTCCATCCAGCTCGGGTCATTCCGCCGGAACAGTGGATAGGACATGGCCATGGCCAAGGTCGCGCCACTCACGAGCGACAATACGTGAAATGCCCCGAACCGGCCGTAATTGTCATAGATGGCAAATGAGGTCAGCACCAGGCCGGCCATCGCGCCGACATACGTCCAGCCCACGAGTCGATGCCGGCGAGTTCCCTTGGTGGCGAGCAGATTCCAGGCACCCGCCAATAGCGCGCCGAGGCCGAACAGGGTGTGGATGGTGATGATCACAATTGGGTATCCGACTCCCAGACTCACAGACACTCAGGGTATCCGACTTCCAGACACTCAACATTGAACACTACCCCAATTTATCACACTAAGACTCCAGAGCCAACATTTCCCAGCGCGGCGATGAGAGGTCCCAGGGCTGACAAGTACCGCAAGCTCAGTAAGATTATAGACTTGGGGGCGGAAGCGGTCCCGGAAATCGGTAATCATAGATACGCGAACCAAGATATCGACGCCGTTGTTAAGAGAACATCTCAACCTCGGCAGCCCCATCAAGTTGCGTGTCGAACCATAGCTGGCGGATAGAAGAAGCGATGAACACCCTTAGTACGGAGCAGAAATGGTCACTCATCTGCAATCTCTCGTCCGCGAGAGCGAGTGATGTTGACTTAGAAGAAGCGGGCGTCTTACTTGTTGAGCTTGCACACGATTTGTTGAGCCTTAGAATGCATATTTCGATGAATGGCGTCCAAGGAGCGCCAGACTGGAAAGGATACGAAACGGATCTATGGCGTTTGAGCGAGGAGCTACGCGAGTTCTTTCGAAACAACAGGAAGCTGCGTGGAAAGAATGCTTTTCTCGATGCCATAGTTAGGATTGCGAGCGACTCACGTTTTGGTAAAGGTCGGCAGAATTTTGTACTTATCCTAGGCGAATTTGGGAAAGGTGAGTATGGCGACGTCCTGGGGAAGTTGCTGAGTGATGTGGATGTTTATGGGCACGCGTTGAAGGGACTAATCCGAGGCAAAACATTGGGATACGAGAGATCTGTTGCCGCGATTCTTGAAAAAGAGAAGCTGGGTTGGATCCGGAGTGCAGCGAAGAAGTACTTGGGTCTGTCAAATGAGTGAAGTCGACGTGTGAGCCGCTGAACAAGTAAATAATCGTGCGACACAACATCGCAGGAGGTGTCACACGTGCCGAGTTCAACTTCTTGCGCAACTCTAGCGCGCTGGCGCGCCGCTTTGGCGCTCTCCACGCCCGTTCTTGACGGCGGGAGAGGTCTTCTTGGCGGTGGCAGGGCTGTTTTTGTTGACTGGGGTGGGGTGTGAGCGATAGGATGGGAAAGTTGAGTGGCTGGGTTTTGCCCTGGTCTTCAGATAGCCATGACGGGAGCTGAAACTCTTGCCCCAGCATAACTGCTGTTGCTGCCGACAAGACGTTCCGTTGCTCAAGGTACTCAAAGGCAATTGCCCTATGTTTTGCGGGTGCGGGTCGGCGTTCTGACGGGACAAAGTGCCTTCTATTACGGAACAAGCTGTCCACTAGATTTCGGAAGTAACGCATGATTTGAGCCTCCTTGAGCTTGAACCGTAGTACCAAAGGTCCGCCCAGCGGCGGATACGACTGTAAAACCAAAACAGAAATACAACTGCTCCCGAGAAAACTGCCGTTGTAGGCTCAGGAACCGTGAAGAAAACATAAACCGCACCCGTTGCCGGCATGTCATCAATGCCAGCCTGAAGCGACCCGACAACAATTCGGTTGTCGAGTGCCGTAACAGACCAGCCAAAGGATGCGAATTCTGTCGGTTCGGGGTTGGGCACATCGAGAAGCAAATCACCCGAAACTCCATCGAATAAGTAGACGTGGCCTGCGCCTTCGACCTCCGACACGCTTGTTCCCCAAGCACCAACTAAGATGCTTCCATCAGGAGTGATCGCGACCGCATTTCCGAATTCCCCGTTATCCTCAGGCTGGGGGCTGAACAGTGTATGACGAAGATCGCCTGTGAGAGTGTCGAAGACATAGACTGTTCCTGAACCATCGATACCACTCGTTCCGTCTTCGCGCGCTCCAACGACGACAATGTCTTCATTCGCCGCGACAGACCAACCGAACCAATCGAAAAACCTGGATTCGGGATTTGGGTTTTCAAGAGTAAAGGCAACGCTGCCGGAGTCGCGATCGAACACCCAAACGCGACCGGGGTTGTCTCCGTCTGGTCCATCGTCGCCAGGGAGGTCGTCTAATATCGCACCAATGACGACTTTGTCTCGAAGCATTGCAACCGAGACTCCGCTACCGAGAGTGTCATTTACTTTGGGTTCGACGTTCTCATACGTATGTTTGAGCTGTCCTGACATCCCATCAAAGGAATATGCCTGCCCAACATTCCTAAGTTCACTACTCAAGTCAAATGAGGGCGCAGTGACCAACAAGCTGCCATCGCCATACCCAAGACCCGATCCAAAGCCAGTCAGACCGCCGCGAGTTCCGGGGAGCGGGCCGTTGGGGTCACGAATTTCTCCTAGCATGTTACCGTCTTGTGAGTCAAACACGTAGATCCGTTCTTGAAGCCCACGCGCAGAGACAAAAATCTGCCCATCCCCTCCAGTCAATGCCCCTGCAAACTCATCGTGGTCCATCAGCGCTGGGTTGTTCAAGCTAAACTTGAGATCACCTGTTATGCCGTCAAACAGATAGGCTCGACCCACGCCAGTGTCAGGGTGAAACCGACTCGGTTCTCCGACAAGGATACTTCCATCGATGACGCTGAGAACCTGGCCAAATCTCGCCCCTGGCTGCGGATCAGGCGCCGTGAGCTTGTACAACAAGTTGGCGGAAACCGCACTCGCCAAATTGCCAGAGAATGCCGCCAAGGCGACGAGGGAAAAAGCGAACCGTCGCATGGATGTTGCGTCATTCGGCATCAACTGCAGATAGCTAACCAATGAAGCACCATTCGATCGACGTCGTCCCAAGACTCGAGGGATGGCAACGATGAGCGAGATGGCAAAAATAGCATGGAACAAAGTTCCTGGTTCGGGAATCGCCACACGGCCATACTGCACATGGTCGATTTCGAAATAGTCGAACCCAGCAGAATCACCTACGTATCCGCCGAATATCGTAACGCTTGCAATACCGTCTGTAGAGACAACTCCCACGAATCGGTCCTCAAATGTGTCACCGTCGCGAAAGCTGTCACCCAAGCCATGCACGAGCGGAAACTGAATCTCCGCCCCTGACGACGTCGTCACACTGAACGTCAGTGACGAGTTTTCTCTGCCGTCGGTCCAAACAAAGCCAAAATGATTGGGAAGGAATCCCAATTCATTTGAATCGAAGTCAAAAACGATCTGCAATTGTTGTCGCGGCGGATTTGTAGGCGTGAAAAATTGCAGGTCGGACCTTAAGGAGTGTCCCGCGTTCCCGTTTCCATCTAATGCTCCGTCGTCTCCGTCGACTGAATCAGTGGAGCTGCCTGGAGTCAGCACAATCCCGCCCATTTCAGAAGCGACCGGGAACGCTGGAGTGCCGGGCTTGATGCCCGGTGTATTGAGCTCCCCATCCTCGAAATCCTCCAAATAGAAATTCGGATTGCTCCCATCGACCGGAAACGGGCTATCAGCCCGCGAGAGGTAAGGGGTGGGCCCCAGGAAGATGACGCCAGCGCGGGCCGCGTCGACCACCACCAGGGAAACCACCATTGCCGCTAGCAGTCGCATGAAATACCTTGTTGGACCCACGGAGCCTAACCGATATGCGGGAGAGAAGTCAACCATTTTCCGCCTCGTTCGCAAGGAATTCATGATGTTGCTGGAGTGCATCGCAACAGCGATTTAGTATAATCGAAAAGTGGTCGCCAAATTTGCAAAAATTCCCCGATTGGGTACGCATGAACACGTTCTGATGCCGCCACTACAACCGCTTGGCTGGTAGCCATTCACGACATCCCCCGCTCTGTGTTGATACTCTTACCGAACCACAAACCGGCGCTGTGCAACTCCGGCACGCAACTTCTGGAGTCCGAGTAGGAGCGGCGCCGAGCTGGCCAGCAACGCCATGTTCGGAGACAGAAGGAGACGCTCAACTTTGAAACCGCAAAAACTCCTTGCCCGGCGCGATTTTCGACTTTTTCCCCACTTCGCGATCGAAATTGGGCACCCGATCCGTTAAACTTCGAGTAACATGAACAAATGTATCTATCAGGAGAGCGGAGGCCAGAGGTCGGAGGGCCCGGCGGGGGCTTTCTCCGGTGGAGTGTTTGTTTGCGCTGCGAGGTCCGGTTCGGCCCGCGTTGACCGGACCAGGGTGGACCTACTGTTCCTTGGCAACTCGAACCCACCACGATGCCCGGGCAACGGTTGTGCGCGCTCGCACGGACAAATGTACTCATCCTTCATCCCTGCCCCCTGACACCTGATCCCTCCCCCCTGACCGATTTCAGTCCCCAAAGTCTGGGGGAGCAAAAGTCAAAAGCGCAACATTGTTTCACCATGGCGTCGCCAACATCCCCTGATTTGCAGCGGAATCGCTCAGCGAGAGGTCGAAAAACAAGGCGACTTTTTCGACGAAAATCGTGTTTTGTCGAAAAAAGAAAAAATGCCCTCCCGGCTCGAAGGCACGATTGTGGAACGATTTTCCAAATCGTTCGCAGCGCGGACGCGGCCGGCCATCGAATCAGGTAGCGGCCGGGCTGGCACTCCCCACGATCCGGAGGATCGAGATACGTTAAAAACGCCTTGTCTGGCGCGATTTTCGACTTTCTTACCACTTCGTCGTAGAAATTGGGCACCCCCCGCCATAGACTCGAAATCACCTGAACGGACGCCCCGCGT
>CAZYQQ010000009.1:42050-88794 GCA_964650265.1 uncultured Planctomycetaceae bacterium | reverse complement strand
CCTTGCCGGCCCGCTGTTGCCGGCGCTCCGCGGCGACTGACTTTTGGAATCGGAAAGGGGGGTGAATAAAAGGGCCATGCCGCTGCGAATCAGCAGTTGGAGGGTCTTTTCATTGTTGGTGGCAATTGCCACCCCGTCATCTTCAGGAGGACTCAGCATGGCATCCCAAGGACTTCTGCTCGATCTGCCGGCCGCGACGACAATCCCCCAAGCGCCCTTGCCGACCCGGCCCAATCTGACCCCGGATTTTGCCCGGTTTGGTACGTGGGGCCCCGAAATCCGCGTCGTTCGCGATGGGGCGATTGGGAAGTGCGCCCGCTGGATCGCCACCAGTGGCCTCTGGCATCTCGACCCCCAATCGCGATGGCAGCAGTGCCAGGAGGCCAACCCCCACTGGTTCCGCACGTACCGCGTGGCCCGGCTCGACGCCCCCAGCTTCTTTCTCCCGGCAGGGGAAGTCGTATTCCGCGTGGAAGTGAATCCTGCTCAAATCCCCGAGGCCCCACCCGAGGGGGTGCTCATGCGTCACGTCGAGGCGCTGATGGCGTTCCCGCGGGCGACGACGTTCCTGCTCCAACCGGTGTTTGTCAACGATCCCGTTCCGCGGCTTTATAGCGCGGGTGATTTGCGGCAGGAAGCGCTGGGGGACCAGCGTGAGGCCCTGCGGATCGCTCGCCAATGGGGATGGGCGTTTCGCGCGGCGGCATGGGGGCGGCGAAAGGGGCGGCAAGGGGTCGAGCATGCCAAACGTGTCGCCCTTCGCATGGCGACTCGGCTGCTCGAGTCGCTGGCAAGCGACGTGGCCGCTCAACTCCCCAGTCGGCGGGAGATCGATCCGGCTCTCTTTTGGGCAACCCATCGCACTCTCACCCGGCTGCACCAACGGGCCGAAGAGAATGGCTGGGAGGCCGACGTCGCGCGCTTCCGCGAAGCCCTCGGCCGGCTCACCGAGATTGACCCGGTCCTTTGCTTCGAACTTCCCGAACGCCCCGGGGAACTCTGGTTCGAATCCCATTGGTTCGAGGGGATCGACGGACGCCGTTACGTCCATTATTGACCCACCAGACACAAACAAGGCGTCGCGGTGCAAACCGCGACGCCTGTGTGGGTTGCTTTCGAGAGTGTCGGGACTGCCCGACAGCGGCAGAGTCGTACACTGCCTGTGGGGCTTACTTGCCCTTCTTCTGTGGCTTCTTGGCAGTGGCTGGGGCGCCCTTGCCCTTGGTCGGTTGCTGCTTGGTGCTTTTACCAGTCGACTTTTGACCCGATTGAGCCATTGTAGTGAATCTCCCACTACGATTTTTCCCGGCAGTACGGCGGACGTTCACGTCCACTTCTAGTCTTGTCCTGCACGGTTGGCGGAATCGTACGAGAGGGCTGGTTGCCGGTCAATATCAACTAACCAACTACATGGGCGCAGCGCCAAACATTGGGCGGTGGCTCACGACCGCCAGCCGCTCGAGTAGCCCGAGGGTAGCGCCAGAGTCGATTGCCTCGGCGGCACGTTCGGCGGCACGCCGCGGATCGCTTTCGACCCGGGCGGCGATCAGTCCCGCCGCGGCGTTGAGTACGACCATGGTTCGGGGAGCGCCCAGTTTTCCCGCCAACAGTTGCAACACGACCGCAGCACTCTCTTCGGGACCTGACACTTCGAGCTCCTCGAGCGGGGCGCATTCCAGGCCGAAGTCGCTCGGGTGCCAGGTCGTCTGTTCGATCGCGCCGGGGGTGACCTCGGTGACCCGGGTGGGGCCACAGCAGCTCACATCCCCCAGACCTTCCTCGCCGCGAACCACTAGGGTCCGTTTGGTGCCAAGCTCTTGAATCGCTTCGGCAATCACCCGCTCGAGCTCGGGCCGCACAACTCCCAGCAACTGGTATTCGGCACCGGCGGGATTCACCAGGGGGCCGAGCAGGTTGAACAGCGTGGGGCGGGCAAGCTGCTTGCGGATAGCTGCCACGTGACGCATCGCCGGGTGGGCCATGGGAGCGAAACAGAAGCAGAGGCCCAATTCCTCGAGGCACGCCTCCACCTGCTCGCGCGTCGCGTCGAGATTCACCCCGAGTTGCCCCAAGACGTCGGCCGATCCGCTCCGGCTGGTGATGCTCCGATTGCCATGCTTGGCGACGGGAACTCCCGCGGCGGCGGCGACAATGGCGGCAGTTGTGCTGACATTGAACGTCTTCGAGCCTCCCCCGCCGGTGCCACAGGTGTCGAGCAACCCGGTACGAGAGGTGCGGATGCCGACCATGCACTTGCGCATGGCCGCTGCCGCCCCCACCAGCTCGCTCACCGCCTCTCCCTTGGCGGCCAGCCCTAGCAGGAGCAGGCCCATTTCTTCGTCCGACCACTCGCCACGCATCATCTGACCGATGGAAAGCTCCATTTGAGCGGCCGAAAGGTCGCTTCCAGAGCTAACGGTCCCTAAGATCTCAGCGGTGTAAGTGTTCAAATTCGAGGTTTCTTCTTGAGAAAATAAAGTCTGGCCGATTGAGATTCTGGGACAATTACCACATAACGTTACGATTAAGCATAAGCGGCAAGACGCTACGCGCCCATTGCAACCCCACGGGGGGCTGAATCAGCCCAATTAGGATGTCGCTTCAGCGCAAAGTCATTCTCGACATGGATCCCGGTTTCGGCGACGCCCTCGCCTTGGCGCTCGCCCTGGCCTCACCCGAGATCGAAGTGGTGGCGGTCACCGCAACCGGCGGGAATGTCCCACCCCGCGACGCCTCGCGGAACGTGCATGCCATTATCGAGTATCTCGATCCGCCGCGGCGGCCGCGGATCGGGCAGGCCTCCGACGAGCAAATTCTCCGCACCGACGCGCGCCAGCTCAACGGCCCCGATGGCCTCTGCGGCGCAAACCTCGATATGGTCGAATTGGTGAACCAGCATGCGGCGGTCAAGGTGCTGGGGGAAGAAATCCGCCGGGCCCCCTACGATGTGACGGTGGTCGCCACTGGCCCACTCACCAACATTGCCGCGCTCTTGCTGGCCGAGCCTGACATCGCCAGCCAGATTGGCCACCTGATCATCGCCGGCGGGACGATCGCCAAACCAGGCAATGCCACCGCGGTGGCCGAGTTCAACTTTTACTGCGACGCCGAGGCGGCCCGTGCCGTGGTGCGATCCCCGGTCACCAAGACACTCATCCCGCTCGATGCGTCGGGCCAACTCGTGCTGGGATTCGAGTTCCTCGAAAAAGTGAAACGCTCCAGTTCGCGAACCGCCTCGTTGCTAGAGAAGATTCTAACTGGCGCCTATCGGCTCAGCCGCCAGTGGCTCGGAGTCGAAGGGATCTATGCGCACGACGTGGTGACGGTCGTCGCCGCCATGCGCCCCGCGCTCTTCACGACGAAGGCCCTGTTTGGCGATGTCGAAACGCTGGGGGAACTCACTTTGGGCGCTTCGATTTTCGACCGGCGACCGAACACCACCGAGCGCCCCAATATGGATGTGGCCACCGACATGGACGCTGCCGCGGTCGAGGCCACCATCCACCGCCTGCTCGACCTTGCCCCCTGAGCCGGGGCTTAGGGGACAGTGGCGACTAGCCTCCAGTTGTTTGGGCGGCCCGTCGATCGCCAATTCGGACCTTGACCGCCTCGGTCCGCCGATCGCGGAACACTACCACTTGGACCTCTCGCCCCACTTCGGTGAGATTGACCAGGCTGATCAGATGGTCGTCGTCCTCCACGCGGATGCCATCGTAGGAGAGAATGACATCACCCACGCGGAGGTTCGCCGAATAGGCGGGCGATTGCTCGTCGACCGACGTGACGCGAGTCCCAGCGAGCCGCGGCAACCCCAATTGCCGAGCCCGGCGCTCGTCGAACAGCCCGTCGAGCTTGACTCCCAGGAATCCACGCGTCACTTCCCCCTTCAGGGCCAGGTCGCGGGCAATGCGGACGGCAATGTTGATCGGGATCGAGAAGCCGATCCCCTCGTTCCCCCCCGAACTGCTGGCGATCGCCGTGTTGAGGCCCACGACTTCACCTCGCAGGTCGACCAGGGGTCCGCCGCTATTGCCAGGATTAATGGCCGCGTCGGTCTGCAGGAAGTTCTGGTATTTGACTTCCCCACCCCCCAGATCGAGGTTGTAGCGTCCTTTGGCACTGATAATGCCACGGGTCACACTCTGACTCAGTCCGAAGGGGCTACCGAAAGCAAGCACCTGATCGCCGATTTCGAGCCGCTCGCTATTGCCGAGTCGCGCGGGAACGAGGCCCGGGCCATCGACCTTCATAATGGCCACGTCGGTATCGCTATCGCTCCACATCTGCCGCGGCTGGTAGACACTGCCGTCGCCCAGATGGACGCGCACGTAGGCCGGCTCCGAATGTTTGATCACGTGGCGGTTGGTCAGAATGAAGAGCTGACCTTCGAGTTCGATCACCACGCCCGATCCTGCCTCCTGAACGTCTCGGCGCCGGCCATCCTTGACGGGAGTCGCTTCGACATGGACGACCGAGGGGGTCACCAACCTGGCGACTCGTTTGTAAATGCCCAGGTGCTGTTCGAGGGCAGCGACGTCGCGTGCCAGGGCATCGTACTCACTGCTTCGCGCGGCGGAATTCGATTGGCTTGCCAAATCGAGTTGCCCCTGAGCCGTATCGGCAAGCATCACGAGGCCACCAAGCCATAGCGCCACCAGAGGGGCCAAGCGAAAGGTCGGGATTCGCGCCACTTGAAGCTCCTTGTTCGTCAAACTCTCGCAGCCCAGGGAAGATTCGGTCATAGTCCAGTATACCGCGAGACGCAGGACATGCGACCAGTTCGCTCGAGGCCTCGGGAGATTGGGGGCAACAAAAGCGAGGCCGCGGAAAATAGCTTTCCACGGCCTCGATGGGTCTGTCGTTATTCGATCGGGCGTCCTTGGGGTGGGGCACCGCCCTGAGGGGAAATCGACTTACTGAAGCTCGAAATCATTGATCGAAACGTCTGCATCGTTGTAGCCGGTGTCGATCACTCGCCCCCAGTCAGACTCCCCCCGCCCCTCGAGCTCCCCCGATTCGGCGGCTCTCTGGCACTCGATGCACATGGTGGCATAAGGCAAGGCCTGCAAGCGGGCGAGCGAGATCTTCGACGAACAAACCTCGCACACTCCATAGTTGCCCTGCCGGATACTATCGAGCGCGCGTTCGATATTCATGAGTTCGCGGCTTTCGACTTCCGCCAACTGCGAACTCAGTTCGTCCTGGGCCGCGTCAAGAGCCGCATCGACCACGTCGCTACCAGACTGCTCGCGCATCTGTTTCAGCATGCTCAAATCACCCGCGAGCACCCGGCGAAGGGCGTCTCGGCGTCGGATGAGGACGTCCTGCATTTTGCTAATCGAATCGTTGCGCGACATGGTCTGTTCCTCTACTGGGGAGTCGGCGATTTCTTCTCGGCAGTTGCCCCTCGACTGCCATCGGCCGCAAGTCTTACCGACGATTCGCTCACCTTGGCCTGGGTCGTGGCGGGAGTGCTGATTTGGCGGTTCAACTCCTGGCTGGGCAATCTCGATACATGGTGCCGCAGCCTGCGGGAGGCTGGGGTGAACGTATCGTAACTATAGTACGCATGCAGTCTGCAAAAGGTTGCGAAGAATCCAGTATTTCACGCTCCCCCCATCCAGAATCCTCACATTCGGCATAAACGCTTCCCAAGACAGCACTTACGATTATTTGCGCCCCTCGCTACGAGCGTCATGTCGCGTGGCTCCCCCTCCGGGACACCGGGAAAAAATGGCGGAAAACTGCAATCTCCCCCCTGGTCTCCCCGAAGCCGCTAATGCGCCACCTCTACAATCGGCGTATCCCTCTGGCGGCGATCAGGAGAACTTCCATTCCCTCGACAATTGGCCCGCCTCCGCGATTGACCCGCCCCCGCGGCAAGCTACATCTCCATGAACCCCAATCGTTCCAGCATCGCCCGAAGAACCTCTTTTTCGGGTGATAGCCGCTGGGACGGGTTGCCCCGAGATGTCTCGCATGACGGCAGAAGCATTAGTCCAGACCTCGCATCCCTATTTAGCGCTCCGCTGCGTCGAGCCATTTCAAGGTGTCGGCCCCGAGATGGTGCGTCTCGACCGGTTTCCCATCTCTGTGGGGGCTGGGCCCACCTGTCGAATCCGCCTCACGGCTGGGGGAGCTCGCCCACTTCACTGTTTGCTTGTCGCAACCGATGGCGGGGTCTCTGTCCGCCGCTGGGCCGACAACACACAGCTCAATGGCGAGCACTTTACCGAATCGCTGCTATCCGTCGGTGACCGGATCACCTGCGGCGAGGCCACCTTCGAAGTTGTCGAGGCCGACAATCAAGAAAATAGCGATACCGAGCAAACGCTCGCTCCCTCCCTGCCGGTCGCCTGGCCGGTAGGAGAACCCGCCGGGGATACCATACGAATTGGCTTCGAGGGGAACTTCATGCCGGCTGCCGCCGAACCCCCTTCGTTGGAACAGGCAGGCGAGGTATTGCGACTGGCAGAGAACTGCCAGCGACTCGAAGACGAGCTGGCCGAGACCCGTTCTCTCCTCACCTCCCTGGGGGAGGAATTGCTACAGGCCCGCGAATCAGCCGCTCATCAGGCGACCCAATTCACCAATCGCATCGACGAACTTGAAGGAGAACTGGCCGAGCGCGATAACCTGCTCATGTTGCTTCAACAGGCACTCGAACAGCGAATCGAGCCATTGGAATCCGAAGCTGGCGTCGAGACGTCGACGGGATTCGAGACCGAGTCGGCGGCGAATCCCTTCACTTCCCCAATGGCGGAGTCGGCGGAGTCGGCGGAGGATGCGGAGGATGCGTGGGATATTGAGAAGTGTTCGGCAGATTCGGGGGAAGCCCCACTCTGGGGAGGAGAGACGTCCTCCGAGACCACTCCCCCATGCGACACCAGCGGATTTGAGGACGATCAGGCTTCCCACCCGACCATCACGGATTCGAGTGATTCACCCGATGCCGTCGACGTCGACTCGTGGACTGGCGAGGCCTCCGAGCCACCACAGGCGACCCCTGAGAGCCTCGATGTATCGGAAAGCAACTCCCCGTGGTCGACTTCCGATTCCTCGCAGGTATTCGCCCCCCAAGATGAGAGCGCAGGGGATAGTGCCCTGCTGTGGGGCCATGACCTGCCGAGTGGTGCAGAAGCTCAAGTCCCGTCAAACCCGTTTGATTCGGATCGGGCGTTTCCCGAAGCTTCCCACGGCGAATCGCAGCAAGCTGAGGGCCGCGACGAATCCGATCCAGGAATCGGAAATCTCGAGGCCAGCCAGGACGCGGGAATCGCGGATTCGCTCGACGAGCACCCAGATACTGCAACTTCGCAGTTCGCGCCACTCGCGACCGATGGCCAGGATGTGGTCCCGCGGGACGACAGCCTCGATGGTCCGTTCGAGAATTCGGACCTCGCAACTTCCGAAGCTTCGCTTCCCCAGCCGACGGAAGCCGACTCCATTATCGAGAAATACCGGCATCTGTTTGACGACGAGGAGGAGAAGGGGGCTGACGTGGGCGTCGAACCAGTTTCAGTCACTCCCTTTGTGCCCGCCTCGCAATCGACTCACGCGGAGGGAGACGATGATTCGATCGAAGCCTACATGGCAAAGATGATGGCCAGGCTCCGGGGTGAGTCGGTCAGCGAAGCGACAACTTCGCCAGCCCCTTCCCGGTCGCATGTCGTGGCCGCGTCGATGGTTGAGTCCGACACTCCCAGCCCCAAGCCAACCCGCTTGTTGAGCCTCGATGAACTCGAGACGGCGGCCGCCCCCGAGCGGCATACCAACATGTCGGCACTCCGCGACTTGGCCAACAACTCGGCGCGACACGCCATCGGAATGGCCAATTCCCGCCGGCTTGTGCAACGGGCCCAAATCAATCTGTTCCTGTCCGCCGTGGCGATGTCGGCGGGTGGATACCTGGCATGGGTCGCCCCCGGTCCGACCAGCCTCGAAATGATTGGAGGGCTGATTGGTGTCGCCGGGGCGGGACTCTGGGGTTGCCGAACGTTGTCCTTCCTGGCCAAGGCGCGTCGGGAGTCGCTCGGAGAGCAGGAAAACGAGGCTCAAGCCCCCACCGAACCAGCCGATACTTTGTTGCCGATCGACGTCACCCCATCTCCAGCCGCCGCGACGACCACGGACGCAAGCCTAGAAACCGCGGGAAGCGACGACATCGTCCCAGCCACGGATGTCGTAGTCGATACCGACGAAGTCGAGCACTCGTCGTAGCGCGCGGACGGCGACTCCCATGCCATCGGGGCCACTGAAGCCACCGAACTGCCCCCCTCCCTTGAGATGGGGCTCCAGGTCGAGAAAGACGCCTGGGATGCCGCGCTTCTTGAGCTTGCGCTCGAGCTTGGGCAGGTGATCCTTGAAGTCGCTGAAGATCTGGACATGCCCGCTATCCCCCTGATCGGCGGGGACAAAGTGCTTGAGCGCCTCCTCGTTGACGTGCCCCTTGGGCCCCTCGAGCTGCGGATCGCGGTAGTCCTTGATGTGCATCCAGCCGATGCTCGGCTTCATCGCCAGGTACTGCTGGAAGGCCTCCTCGGTGGAATATCCTTGGCAGACGACGTTCCCCCCGTCGAAGATGGTGACCATGGCCGGGTGGTTGACCTGGCGATGGAGTTCCGCCATGAGTTGTCCGGTTTGACCGACGAGATTCGCCTCGATTTCGAGCCCGAACGTGAGATCGCTCCGATGGCATGCCTCGGCGATCTCCCCGAGTTGGTCGACCGCCTGGGCGAGATAGTCGTTGGGATCCTGCCCCTTGGGGTGATAGAACGAGAAGCCGCGGATGAGCTTCGTTTCGAAGGCGTGGGCCATCTCGCACGCCTTGTTGACCTCGGATTGCAGGTACTTCTTGAAGGGGACATAGCGATTACTGGTCCCGTCTTCCTTGTCGACGAGTTTCACCTTGCCGATCGGTGAACCGATGGAAGCGACATTCATGCCATACTCGTCCTCCATGTGGCGCAGCTTGGTGATCTCTCCCTTGGTGAGCTGCATCACGTTCTTGACGCCATTCCCCACGTCGATGAACCGCAGGCTGTAATACTCGAGCCCCAGCGCGGCAAAGGCCGAAAACTGCTCGGCAGCCGTCTTGTGATACGACGCCTCGTCGCCAAAGCCGGAGAGAATCACCTGAGGTCGATCGGACATGATGGGCTCTTTACGATTGATGTGATTTGTCGGAGCGAAGCGCGAGGCACACCCAAAGCAGTTGGCTCTGCCCAAGTCCCCCTCCGGTCATCGCAACTTATATAGCTGCCGTGTATTGGGCGGTCACCGTTTCGGTGATTCCTCCCCGCGCGTTGAACGCCGCCTCGACTTTCATCCACCGCGGCCGGCAGGCGGCCACCAGATCGTCGAGGATGGTATTGGTGACATGCTCGTAGTAGATCCCCGCGTTGCGATAGCTCTGGAAGTAGAGTTTCAGGCTCTTCAGCTCGATGCAGAGTCTGTCGGGAGTGTAGGCGACCGTGATCGTCCCAAAGTCGGGTTGGCCGGTCTTGGGGCAGACCGAAGTGAACTCGGGGGCGACGATCTCGATCTTGTAATCGCGATCGGGGAATTGGTTGTCGAACGATTCGAGGATTTCTCGTGAGGCGGACATGGCAAGGTTTGGTGGGTGGCGGAGCCCTCTCCTTTCGAAGGAGGGCCCATTTTGGCATGATGAGCTTACAGGCGAAAGGTGCCCCGCAACCGGCCAGCTCCCGCCAGCGTCAGCCCCATCCCCTTCACCGCCATGTCTGGTCAAGAGCATTCCCCTGCCGTGGTCCTCCTTTCGGGAGGCCTCGACTCGGCCACCACGGCAGCCATCGCCAAGGAGCGGGGCCACTCGCTCTACGCTTTGAGTGTCGATTATGGCCAGCGCCATCGATTCGAACTCGAGTCGGCAAGTCGCGTCGCTGAGGCCCTGGGGGTCGTCGAGCATCGCACCGTGTCGCTCGACCTTGCCCAAATGGGGGGAAGCGCACTCACCTCGGCCGCCATCGACGTACCGAAAGGGCGCAGCGACAACGAGATTGCCGGGGGGATTCCCATCACGTATGTCCCGGCGCGGAACACCATCATGCTGTCGCTCGCCCTCGGCTATGCCGAGGTGCTCGGCGCGGCCGACATTTTTGTGGGGGTCAACGCAGTCGATTACAGCGGTTACCCCGACTGCCGCCCCGAGTATCTCGCCGCCTTCGAGCAACTGGCGAATCTGGCCACAAAAGCGGGCGTCGAGGGGACCATCCGGTTTCGCATCCACGCCCCGTTGGTAGAATGGACCAAGGCCGAGATCATTGCCACCGGGACCAGGTTGGGGGTCGACTACTCACTGACCCACACCTGCTACGCACCACTCGCCGACGGCACGGCATGCGGGGCGTGCGACGCCTGCCAGCTCCGGCTCAAGGGATTTGCCGAGGCAGGCCTGACTGATCCCATTCGCTACGCCACGCACTGAACCACCGCGACCACAAGCCAGCAGCACGACGGATGAGAATCGCGGAGATCTACAAATCGACCCAGGGAGAGGGCCTGCTCACCGGCGCGGCAAGCGTCTTTGTCCGCACCAGCGGGTGCAATCTCCGCTGCTGGTATTGCGACACACCCTACGCCTCGTGGCGCCCCGAGGGAAACGACCTGTCGGTCGACGAAATCCTTGCCCAGGTCGACGAGTGGGACTGCCAGCACGTGGTGCTCACCGGTGGGGAGCCGATGCTCTGGTCGGAGCTGATTCCGCTCTGCGATCGCCTCCACCAAGCCGGGCGGCACGTGACGATCGAAACGGCCGGCACACTCTATCTTCCCGTGGCGTGCGATCTGATGTCGATCAGCCCCAAGTTCGCCAGTTCCGCCCCGGCACGCGAAGAGCAGGTCCGCTGGCACCGACGGCACAATGCGGCCCGCTTCCGCCCCGACGTGGTCCGCCGCCTCATCGCCCGGCACGTTTACCAACTGAAGTTCGTGATCGACCGCCCCGAAGATCTTCGAGAGATGGAAGAATTCGTCACTGCGGTCGGTCCGGTCGAAGCCGACCGCGTGCTGCTCATGCCGCAGGGGACCGACGCGGCCCAACTCGATGCCCGGGCCGAGTGGCTCCGTCCCTTCTGCCGCAAGAATGGGTACGTCTACTGCCCGCGCAAGCAGATCGAGTGGTACGGCTCGGTCCGCGGGACCTGAGCCTTCTTGGGGGGCTGACTCACGTAGGCTGCGGTGCCACCTTGGCCGGGGGCGTGCTCCGCGGGGCGAACACCAGCACCATCACCGCCCCGGCGACTACCAAGATCATGCCGGCCAGGAAAAACGCATGGAGCTGGCCCAGCAGGTTGTGCCGGTAGGCGTCGAACAGCACATTCACCACCGGTGCCCCGCCAAAAATGAGGGGCATCACGAAGACCGGCTTTCCACCGAAGTTGAAGGCCATAATGATCCCTAATGCTCCCAGGGCCCCAGCCGCCCCCGCCATCAGGCTCCAGATAATGCCACCGGAGGTTTGCCACGAAAACTCGCTGTACTCCGAATAGGCCCCACTCAGCAGCAGGGCGTACGGCACGAGGACGGCAATCAGAAAGTAGGCGAGCCCGACGCACAAGAGCGGGCGGAGCCGGCTATGGTCCATCGCCGCTTGCCCCTTATGGAGCACCGGCCCGTAGGCCCCCCAGCAGACGATCACCGTGGCGATCGACAAGAGCTGCCAAATCCAATCCATGAAACTAATGTGCGATGCCGCGGCGGCATGCTCGGGTGAGGGCTTAAACCACAGCACGGTCACGGCACCCAGCAGCACCATCACCAAACCGGCCAAAAACAGCGGCCCTACTTCGCGCAGTTTTTTGGCCCACACGATGGTCAAGAACGAATTGACCACCGGTGCCCCCCCAAACACCAGGGGCATGACATACAAGGGTCGCCCCCCGAAATACATCGCCATGATGATCCCGAGGGCGCCAATCGCCCCCACGGCCCCGCCGGCCAGACTCCACACAATGCCGGTGGCTGTCCAGCGACCCTTTTCTCCCTTGAAGTAGAGCAACAGCGCCGGGACGATCACCCCAATCAGAAAGTAGGCCAAACCCACGCAGACGAAGGGGCGCAGCCGCGCCAGTTGCCCCCCCGCCGCCTCGACCCCCTCGGGCAGGACCGTCATCCCCTGCTGTCCCGTGTGGAGGACGGGGCCATAAAGTCCCCAACAGAGGATGGTGACGCAGAATGAAAAAATGACGAACGGCAGTTGACGCATGGGGCTGGCAAGCTGGGTGGGAGAGGGAGGGGGGAAGACCGACCAGGGGCCGCGACTTCGCTTGTATCAACTCGGGCCTGCTGGTCGCAAGCCCGCGACGTCTCCACTGTAAACGCCCCAGCACTGCCGTACTAGCCGCAGGTCCCCACGCCCCGGTTCCGCCGAAGCCACGCCGCCAGACCGGCGAAAAGTCCCAGCGCTATCGCGGAATGGGGTTCAGGCACAGTCGCCAGCGCCACCGACCCTCCCGCCAACTCGCCAAAATGCTCGCGCCACACCAGGTGGTCCCCGGCGTCGATCTCGCCGTTGCCATTGCCGTCGGCCCCGGTCCCGAGCGTAAGTCCAGTGGTCCCGAGCGTATTCCGCCAGACGACGTAATCGCTTGCGTCGACCACCCCGTCGTCGTTGTAATCGCCAGGATGGATTTTAGGCGCGGGAATCACCAAATTCACCAACACCTCGGTCGAGTTGTTCGTGTCGTCTGTTTCGTCGACTCTCTCGTAGGGATCGATCACCACCTCCAGGTAATAGGTCCCATCGGCGAGGCCTGTCACATCGACCCACTGGCCGGGTAGGTTGCGATCGTAGATATCGGCCCAACCGATGGAAATGCCGAGGATGGGATCGTTGGCGCTATTGTAGACCCGGCTCTGCGGCGCCCCCGGCAGCGTGAGATCATAGGGACCGCTATCGACAATCCCCATGCTCGTCTTGTCCTGGGTCGAAACCAAATTCCCCCGCGTGTGCCCACCCACCCCGTCGGGCAGGGCCTCGTAGAGATTATATTGGGCCAATCCTTGCAGCCAGAGATGGCCAAAGGTGTTGGACGGATCGGGGAAGGTGCCGATCACCCGCTCGTCGATTCCGCCGCCACTGGTGTGAATCCGCTGGAAGACCGTTTGGCTGACCGTGCCGTTGGTTTCCTCGCGGACCTCCATCGGGCCATCCCCAATGTTGGGAATCGCGACGTGGAAGCGATAGAGCACACGGTTGGCGATCGTTTCGATGTCGTAGCGAGGCTCGAGATCGAAATCTTCGCCATAGTCCCAAGCAATCAAGTCGGGTAGCAACTGTTGCCCCTCGCTTGCATTTGGCAACAGATACCCCCACAGGGCGAAAGCCCAGACGGCAGCCAACGAAAGTTTCGTTCGATGTGACACAGGGTTCTCTCCTGGGCCCCCCAGGGGATGACAAGGCACATTCTACTCCGCCACATCTCCCATTTTGACACATAGTTCAAAAACTGCATAATCGGTTAGGTCTCGTCGTCGCCCCGTGCGGCTCCTCACGGATGAACCTAATGCCCACGCCTGCTCAAAACCGCGATTGGCTGCAACAAGCCGAACAGCAGTTTGCCCGGCAAGAAGAGGGCTTTCTCGAGACTTTCCGCCAAATCACCGACGGTCGGCTGCTAGCCCCCCTCGCCGAGCGGTGGGCGAGCGATCAGAGTTCCTGGGCCCGCCAGCAGCTCTTCGACTACCTGCGGATGTCGGCTGACTGCATTGGACACCAGGTGGTCGTCAAACGGCTCTTCAAGCTGGCAGAGCAGCGAGGAGACGATCAACTGGTCGCGGCCTTCGCCCTGCTGTTCGATCGCCTCGTCCGACATCGCCGCAAGGTCGTCGTCCAATACGACTGGCGGTCACGCCAAACGTGGGAAGAAGAGGTCCTCGCGAGCGAGGCCCCCAAGCTCCCCGGCTTCGTGAGCCGCTCCGTCACCAATAAGCGGACTGGGCAACAAATCGAGATGCCCCTGGCGAACGTGCGGGCTCGACGCGGCGCCCTCTACTTTTCGCACGCGACGCGCTACTATCTACAGCGCCGCGCGTTCCGCTACTTCCGCCACATCGGCTTTCGCGATGGCACACGCTATCTTGCGGCCGCCAGCGATCTGCTCGCTCGTTATGAGGACGATCAGCTTGCGGTGGGGGAATACCTGCTCGACTCTCGGACGTTGATGCACGTCGCCTTCCGACATCACCCCGCCCTTACATTCACCCGCGACCGTGTCCGCCTCACGGCGGGGCACACTCTTGCCGAACTCGCTCCAGCGCCGGCATTTCCCCAACTCTGGCAATCCGCCGGCGCATTCGCGCAGCTTGTCGCGCTGATGAAATCGGCCCCCGCGCGGCTCGTCCGCGTCTGGGCGACGCAGATCCTCGAGCGCGACCATGCTGAGGCGCTCTCCACGCTCGCGCTCGCCGACTTGCTCGCGCTACTCACTTCGGGAGAGCCTGACCTCGAGGAGTTCGCGACGCGACGCCTCGAGTCACACCCTGGACTTGGCCAGCTAACAGTCGACGAATGGCTCGCACTCGTTGCCACTCCTTTCCCTACTGCCCAGGCGACGCTCGTCGAACTCGCGCGTCGGCACATCGACCCGACACAAGTTGCGTTCGATGAGGCGCTGCGGCTGGCGCTCGCCGAACCGGCCACGGTCGCCGAGTTTGGCTTCCAACTCATCCAAGCCCAAGCCATCGACTCCGCCGACCAGCGCGCGCGACTGGCCGACCTGGCTCACGCCCGCTGCGTTGCGCTCGTGGGAGCCATGAGCCGCTGGGCCCTTGGCCACCTGGGGGGCGGGCCCCGCTACGACCGCGACGCGGTCACCATGTTTTTCGACAGTCCCCACCTCGATGCCCGCGAGGCCGCCTGGGAGTGGCTCGACGACCCTGAATCCCCCGGCCGCGACGATCCCGTCTTGTTTTGCCGGCTGATGGAGACGTCTTACTCCGATCTGCGGCTTCGGATCATTGATCTGCTCCAGCGGCGGTCGATCCCGGGCGAGGCCCGCTCGGGGCTGACTCACCTTTGGACCTCGGTCCTCTTGGGGGTCGAACGGGGAGGACGACAGAAACTCAAAGCGACCGAGCAAATCGCCGCGGCGATGCGCGATAGTCCCGATTTGTCCGCCGAGCTGCTGCCGGTGCTCGTCACCGCGGTCCGGTCGATTCGCGAGCCCGAGTCACGTGCCGGCCTCGCGGCCGTTGTGCGGCTGATGGTCGAGCGGCCGGAACTTGCCGCGCGGCTGGCGGATCAGCTCCCCGAGTTGGCGCTCCTCGAAACAGAGGAGGTCGCGGGATGAACGTCGACTTGCGCTACTGGGGCCGTAGCGGGATGACCTCCACGGGGGGTGGCCAGCAACTCCGCCTTTCCCCCAACCTGGCCCGCGAGCCGGTCGCCTTCGACGCCGACTTACGGCAGCCGCTCCGTTTTCGCGAAGCGATTTCCGCGCTGCACGACATTGTCGTCTCCGACCTGCGATTCATCCCCCGCGATCGCGAGGCCTATCGGCAATGGAAACAGCAGCAGGCCCTCCGCGCCCGGCAGGCACGCCGTGAGGTCTACGCCGAGTTGGCCGAGCAAGTGAGAAGCCAGCACGCCGACATTCCCGCCGACCTCGAGGCCAAGTACCGCAGTGCCCGGCATCGCTATTGGGACCTCCGCTCGAAGTTCTCGCGGCGGCTGATGACACGCAACCCCGAACTATGGCGGCTCCTCACCCCATGCGACCCGGTGATCACGGTGGCGAATGATGTCGTCTTCTTCGAGTGCTTTTCGGCCGACCAGTCGAGCTACGGCTGCCTGACGACCGAGCGCGACGCGACGTTCGCTCCCGGTGGAGCCATCCAATTGGGGACCACCAACGTCGACTACTCGTGGCAACTCTACGACCACTTCCAGTCGCTCCGCAGCTACCGGCAGACCCGGCTGAGCGTCGATCCCAGCGGTTTCGAGGTCGCCACCGAGGGTTCGCCCGAGTACCGCGAGGAGAAAATCGACCTCCCCGAAGGATGGCTTCGGGGTTTCATGCAAATTCAGGCCGCCATGACGATGCCGATGCGCAAAGTCACCCTCAGCCGCGATGCGCTTTATTCGCTCGTCGCCTGGTACAAACGCCACAAACCGGCCCACAGCCCCCGGGCGATGCGGTTCGAGCTCACGCCCGGCAAGTCTCCCGCCGTCCTGCTCGAACCGTGGGAGGCACGAGTCGAGTCGACTGGCACACGCTACGACGGCCCCGCTGGCGAGCCGATCCGAGTCTGGGGCGCCCGCCGCATCGTCGCGCTCGCCCGGGCGTTGCCGCTGGTCGAATCGTGCGATGTCTATTTGCTCGGGACGGGACTTCCCTCGTTCTGGGTCGTCCACCTTGGCGGCATGCGCCTGACGCTGGGTCTTTCCGGCTGGACCAGCAACGACTGGAGCCGTGGCGCGAGTCTCGAACTCCTTGCTCCGCCAGGGGAAGCCAAGACGCATCTGGTCGACCGCGCGGCCCAACTCCTCCAGCGCGAGCGGGCGATGCGGCTCGATCGCCTCGTCGCGCAACTCGCCGCCAACACCCCCGATGTCGCCGCCTCGCTCAACCACCTCGCCCGCACCGGCCAGATAATTTACGATCTTGGGGCCGGCGTCTACCGTTGGCGGCAGGTCATGCCCCGTGCGGTGGGAGAAGAAGACTTGGGCCCCCTGTCGCCCGAACTGGTCGCCTCACGCGACCTTCTCCGCAACGCCCCGATTCGGGTCGAGTCGCAACAGCAGGATGCCGCCGGCGCGACGACCACCATCGGCAAGGTTGGCAATCATCCGGTCGAATTGGTGATCGATCGGGATGGGCGGATCGCGCGCGGCAAGTGCAATTGCAGCCACCATCACACGAGCGGACTCCGGCGAGGGCCGTGCCGTCACTTGCTCGCCTTGAGGGCCCAGGTCGAGGCCCACGTCGAGAGACGAACGGGACGCGAAACCTCGACCACCGACTGGTACAACCGTTTACGCCGCTGGCAAGACAACTAACGACAGGAGGACAAGCAAGACAGGCGGGGTGGGTGAGCCGACTTCCAAGACCTTTCTGCGGCGCTACGCCGTGGGTGCGATTGGTTTTCCATGCTTTCCCAAGGCCGTTGTTCGTATGCCGGTGTGACTAACTGTCCCGCCGGCTAGGGCGAGCCGAGACTCTCCGGCGTGACAGTTAGTCACACCGGCTTGAGTGAACGACCTTGGTCCGCAGCGCGAAGTTGGGAGTTTGCCACCCCCCCGCCCCTTGCTCGACAGGATGAGTTTCCTCGCCCGCATCTTCCGGCTCCTCTTCGGCCGGCGTGCCACATCCCCGCTCCGCCAAACGGAGGAGACGGCGCGGACTCGCCAGCCGAAGCGGCTCACGGGGCTCGATGCCGCACAGTACGCCCCGCTCGACGACGATCAGGCACTGCGCGAGGCCCGAAAGCTCGGTCCCCGCTGGACCAATCCTTGGTGGGGCCGCCGCGATCTGATCCCCCCGGCACGCGACCCGCGGACGCTCGTCATCGACCGGTTGATGGTGGCCGAGGGACTCACGACTCCCGAGGAGCTAGCCGAAATCCACGAGATCGGCCTGGCGATGGATCGCATCCGCCCCGATCTGGCCCATGCGGCCGACAAGGCCGACATGATCGTCAAGCTCGGTGGTGAGGATCGCAAACGGCTCAAGGAAGCAAAGCAGGCCGAGGCCGCTCGCCGCCGTGCCGAGCGGGCTGAGGCGATTCGCGAGCGCCACGCCACCGATATCATCTTCCTGGGTCGCGGCGTCTCGCGGGGACTGGCCGATCGCGAGTCGGACCTCGCACGACTCGAGTCGTTCGGCTTGCCCCTCCTCTCGACCCCCAAGGAGTTGGCCGACGCGCTGGGCCTGCCAGTGACGCGACTTCGCTGGCTGGCGTTCCACACCGAGGTCACCACCCGCCCCCACTACCACCAGTTCGTGGTCAAGAAGAAGAGCGGCGGCCAGCGGATCCTCGCCACCCCCCATCGCGACCTCCGTGCCTGTCAGACGTGGATCGACCACCAGATCGTTCGCAAGGTTCCGCTTCACGACGCGGCCCACGGCTTCGTCACCGCGCGATCGACAGTCACCAACGCATCGCCACACGTCGGCCAAACCTTGGTGGTCAATGCCGACCTGGCCGATTTCTTTCCCTCGATCACTTTCCCGCGCGTCATGGGCTGCTTCGCGCGGCTGGGCTATTCTCCGGCGGTGGCTACCATTCTCGCCCTGCTCGTCACGGAATGCCCACGCCAGAAGGTCTCCTTTCGGGGTCAAACCGAGTGGGTCGCCATCGGCGAGCGTTCCCTTCCCCAAGGGGCGATCACCAGCCCCGGCATCAGCAACCTCATCGCGTGGGGACTCGACCATCGCCTCGACGGCCTCGCTCGCAAGCTCGGCTGGCAATACACCCGGTACGCCGACGACCTGACCTTTTCGACCTCTAGCGACAGCAATGCCCAAATCGGCTACCTGCTTGCCCGGATTCGCCACATCGCCAGTGACGAGGGATTCGCCATCCAGGAGAAAAAGACTCGGGTTCAGCGCCCGTCGACGCGGCAGTCGGTCACCGGGATCGTCGTCAACGAGCGGGCCGGCATCCCGCGAAAGAAACTCCGCCAACTCCGTGCGATCCTCCACAATGCTCAGCGGACGGGGCTGGCGGCTCAGAACCGCGATAATCACCCCCATTTCGAGTCGCACTTGCGGGGGATGATCGCCTACGTGCGGATGGTAAACCCCGAGCAGGCAGCACCGCTAGAAGACGCCTGGGAACGACTGCGGGCGTAGCGGCCGTTCTCCAACATCGCAAAACGCGGTTTACCGCAGTACCCCCACGGGGAATCGAACCCCGGTTTCTTGGCTGAGAACCAAGTGTCCTAGGCCACTAGACGATGAGGGCATCAGTGGTCGGTTGTGTGCCAGTATTATCGGCCAACCCCGCCCGATTTCAAGAGCCTTCGCCGGCCCCCGAGGTTCGCTAGGAGGTAATCCCCTTGGTGAGGGCCATGAAGGCCGTTTCGAGGTTGATCTCGTCCTCCTTGAGCGTCTTCAGGCGGTAGCCGGCGTTGACCAGGGCCACCGCCAATTCACTGGGGTCCTCCGCCTCGGGGGTGAGGGTGACCGTCATTTCGCTCCCGGTGACCGCCACCGACTCGACGATCGGCTGCGACCGCAAGAGTTCGGCCGCGGGCTGCTGATCCCCCCCGACCTCGATCTTGAGGACCATCTGTTGGCGGACTTTTCGCATGACGTTGGCGACGTCCTCGTTGACGATCAGCTCCCCTTTTTCGATGATGCCGATCTTGTTGCAGATGTCGGCCAGCTCGGGGAGGATATGGCTCGAAACCATGATCGTCTTCCCCATGTTCCGCAGTTCCTTGAGCAGGCCGCGGATTTCGATCCGGGCCCGCGGGTCGAGGCCGCTCGCCGGCTCGTCGAGCAACAGGACCTGGGGATCGTGCAACAGCACCCGAGCCAAGCCGAGCCGCTGGGTCATGCCGCGGCTGAGGCTGGTGACCAAGGCCTCGCGCTTGTAGGTGAGGTCGACCAGTTCGAGCACGCTGTCGCACATCTTGCGGCGTTCGGGGCCTCGGATGCGATAGGCGGCGGCGAAGAACTCGAGGTACTCGATCACCTTCATGTCGTCGTACACGCCAAAGAAGTCGGGCATGTAGCCGATGATGCGACGGATTTCCTTGGGATGGGTGTAGATCGAGTGCCCGCCGACGTAAGCCTCGCCCCAGGTGGGGTTGAGCAAGGTCGCCAGGATGCGCATCGTCGTCGTCTTGCCGGCGCCGTTGGGACCGATGAACCCGAAGACATCTCCCTTCGCCAGTTCGAGGTGGATCTCCTTGATGGCGTAGAGCTCGCCGTATTTCTTCGTCAGGCCGCGGATTTCAATCATGACGTGCTGGTTGGTTGGAACATGAGGGGGGAGGCGGCATTCACATCACACATCGGTCGCGGTGTCACCTGGTCGCGGTTTCTGTTGGTTCAGATGCCGATGCCTCATCCGGATCCCCCTCTTCCGCCGAGGGCGCGGAAAGTGGCTCGGAGGCTGGTTCGACAGGTGAGTCTTCGATTTGGCTGGCGGGATCGGTCCCATCCGTTTCTTCGTTGCCGCGGTCGTCGTTGGCCGCGTCATTGGTCTCTTGATCGCTGGATTCGCCTCGCTCTTCGGGGCTTTCCTCCGCATTGGGCTCGGCTGTTTCCGCTCCTTCGGTAGAACCGACCGGCAACAAAAATCGGTAGATCACGATCGCATAGTCGCGGGGGCCACGCATCGAGGTCGGCACCGGCTCGCCCCCTTCCCCTGGCACAATCCGCAAGAGTTCGCTCCGCGGCTCGGCCACCCGTCCCACAAGCATCGCCGTCTGGCTGTCGAGGGCATGACTGAGGTCGACAAAGTGTTGATAGCGATTCCAGGCGCCGGTGAGTTTCCGCCCCCCTGCCGCATCGGAGAACATCATCACGTTCACCAGGCCATACAGCGGCAGTTCATTCAGTCGCCGCGCGCGGACATAGGCTTTCTCCCCGCTGGAAAGCTGAAAATCCTCCTCGAACCACGTCCGCACCCGACGCGGCGCGTTCGACCGGGCGAGGCTCCCTGGTGGCTCGATGGTGGCCGTCTCCGCATGGGGCAAGTTGCCAAGCTTCCAGACATACCCCTGGTAGATGAGCGCGGCGTCCAACAGCTCGACCCCGCTCCGATTGGAGACGGTGCCAACGACTCCCGCGGAGGTTGTTCGCGTGAGGGTGGCATCGACATCGACGTTTCCACTGCCATGCCACCGCGAGACGAAGGTCCGCGTCGACCAGACTTCGATCGGCACGCGGTCGAGTAGCTCGCGATTGGGGGCCCACGCGTAATCGGCCCCTCCCAAGAGGGAGCCGAGGTCCGTGGAATTCATCCCACCGATCCCCATCGAAGGTCGCCCCAACCAGGCAACCGCCGCGTCCTGCGTGGGGGAGTCGGCGCCGTCTGGCAACCGCGCCGCGGGGGTCAGTGTGTAGCTGTCGGGTTTGGGGCTGAAGAGGTGGGTCCACAAGGTTCCGCGGACCAGGCCTTGTGTCGTATCGACATCGACGACTTCGACTTGAGTCGTGATGAGATCGTTCCCTTTCATCCGATTGGCCAGCCAATAGGCGGCCGCCGAGGTGGCGACGACAATCAGCGGGAAGGTGACCCACGTCCACTCCATCCGCTTGAGGACATACCGAACAAACAGATAGTCCCCCGGACCAATGACGGCAATGTAAAGCAACACCAGACCGACGATCAGCAGAAAGGGGGGCGTGGTGACTCCCGCCGTTTCGAGCTGCCCCTCCATCGCGGTGTGCAGCGTTTCGGTCAGGTCGCTGGCGTAATCGTAATAGTAGTTGTCCTCTTCGGAGCCGAGCGACTCGTCACGCTGGATCACCAGCCGCGACACGACCCCCGAACGGCTCGTCCAATCGCGGAATGGGGCGACATCGGGATCGAACCCGGCGAAGACGACCTGCCCCATGCCGTGCCGTGCCCGAACGACGAGCGGCAGCTTGAGTTCTCCCACATTGGCCGAAAGTTCGACGTCGCCGCGGACTCGCGACAAATGGGGCACGCTCAGTTGCGCCTGCGCCCGACCGGGGAAAGGTTCGTTCAAACCCGAATAAATTTCGAGTTGCCGCAGATCGGTGAGCGTCTCCATCCCTGCAAAGGTCCCAGGAACGAATTGCTCGAGTGGCCCGTTGCTTCCGAGGACCGCCCCCCCATTGCTGCCGCAAAACAGAATCAGCCGCCCTCCCAACTCGACCCAGGTCGCCAAGGCCTTTAATCGCGGATCATCGGCCCGCAGCGCTGTCCACGTGCCACGGTCGCTCGTGGAGAGGAGCACCGTGTCGATTCCCTCGTAGGCCAAATAGTGCCGTGGCAGGAGTTCGACGCTCTGGACACGGACCAGGTGCTCGTCGACGAATTCCTTGTTGGCGAGCCCTTCCTGTGACAAGAGTTTGAGCCCCAGGTCGTTCGGCCCCACGGACAGCAGATGCCGAGTCGTGGCGGCGTCTCCCGACTCGATGAACCGGGCCGGGTTGCCCGAGCCGGACTCGAAATTCGCCCGGGTAATCCGGCGTCCCTGATCGTCGATCAGATCGACTTGTAGCGACGCGTCAAGCTGGCCGATCCGCACGAGCAATGCGACTTTTTGCTGCTGCCCGGGGGTGAGATTCACCGGCCGCGCGATGATTTCGGTCATCTGACCATCGCCATCGGGAAATTGAGTACGGGGTACAACGACCTGAGGCTCGCTCCCTCCCTGAAGCGTGATGACCAGCGGCGTCCAACAACCGATCTTGTAGCGGCCCCCAAATCCGAGCTGAGCTTCAACGATCTCGATTCGCTGTTGCGCCATCACGGCCGAGTCGGCCCCCAGCACGCCGCACATCGCCCCCAACAGGGCCAGACGCAGCAAGCAGAATCGGCTAAAAAAGTTCGGCATGCTCTTCCCAGGGAGAAGGGGGCTCGCGACACGGACTTCCGTATTCTAGCGAAGGGAGCTTGGGAAGTCAGGGCGGATCGTTAGGGCTTTCCGGCGTCGTCGCACACGCAGGTCAGTTGCCCACAACCGGGGCACCCGGAGCCATACTTCTCGCGAACCGCCAGGGTGAGGTCGACCCCGGCCACGTTGGCAATGGTGGTGAGCCAGGCGAGCACGTCGGCAAACTCGGCCCGCTGCTCTGCGAGCGTCCCTTCGCGCAGGGCAGCGGCCAACTCCCCCACCTCCTCCATCAGCCACATGAAGGTCCCATCGACCCCGCGGGCCTTATCCTTCTCGCCATACATGGTGCGGATGAGTTCCTGAAAGTCGGCCAGTTCGAGTCCACGTTCCATCAGGTTCCTCATCGTTTGACGATTCTGGTGTTGAGTGCAAATCAGAAGTGGGTCGGTTTGCGGGCCAGAAACTGGCCATGGCCAATCGTCCCCACGAATTCCCCGTCGCGCGCCTGGACTTCCCCTCGCACCGTGACCAGGCTCGGCCGCCCCTCGATCGGCCAGCCCTCGAAGGCGTTGTAGTCGGCCAACGAGTGTTGGGTCGCGGCGGAGATCGTCCCACGGTAGGTCGGATCGTAAACCACCAGGTCGGCGTCGCTCCCAAGAGCGATCGTCCCCTTGCGCGGGAAGAGCCCAAAGATCTTGGCCGCCTGGGTACACGCCACATCGACCAGGGTGTGCAGGTCGATCCGGCCACGTTTCACGCCATAGGTGTAAAGCAGATTGACCCGCTCTTCGATGCTGGGGATGCCGTTCGGGATCTGAGTGAAGTCGCCACGTCCCATTTCCTTCTGCCCGCGAAAGTCGAACGGGGCGTGGTCGGTCGCCACGCAACTGATGCCCCGCGAGGCGATGGCGTTCCACAAGGCGTCTTGATGCTCCTTGCCGCGAATCGGCGGCGACATCACATACTTGGCCCCTTCGAACTCTTCACGCTGGGCGTAGCTATCGTCGAGCGTGAGGTAGGGAACCACCGTCTCGACCCACAGCTTCACACCACGGGATCGCGCCCGCACCGCGGCCTCGAGCGCATCGCGGCAACTCGTGTGGACCACGTAGACGTGCGCACCGGTCGTTTCGGCAAACGCGGCGAGCCGTTCAACCCCCTCCGCTTCGACAAACGGAGGTCGCGACGGCTCGTGCCACTCTGGCCCCGTCTTCCCCTCGCTCACCAGTTGTTGCTGCCGCTCGGCCACGAGCACGGCGTTCTCGCAGTGGGCGGTGACGATCACCCCCAATTCCCGCGCCAGCCGTAGAGTGCCGTAGAGTTCCCGGTCGTCGATGCCAAAAAATCCCTGATAGGCGAGAAAAACCTTGAAACTCGCGATCCCACGATCGACGATCGCGCGCAACTTGTCGGTCGTCGACTCGTCGAATCGTGTCACCCCCATGTGGAACGAATAGTCACAGGCCGATTGCCCCTCCGCCTTGCTCTTCCAGAGCTCGAACGCCTCCAGTGGATCCTCCTCGCGGCTCGGGCAGCACATCTCGATCAGGGTCGTCGTCCCCCCGACGAGCGCCCCCCGGCTTGCCGAGTCGTAGGTGTCCTTGGCCGCCGTCCCCATGAAGGGGAGATGAATGTGGACGTGCGGATCGATAAACCCTGGGAACACATATTGCCCCGTCGCGTCGACCACCTCGTCCCCCGGCGCGGCCGACAGGCCGTGGCCGATGGCAGCGATCTGGCCATCGGCACACAGGATATCGGCCACGTAGGCATCGGTGGCGGTGACGATCTGGCCGTTTTGAATGAGCAGGGTCATCGACTTACACCTTGAGGACACCCGCGTCCACCAGCGTCACACGGCCCGCAGGTCCATCCAGGTGCAGGGTCGGACTGTAGACGACATAGTCCTGGTGGTACGGCACGGCGACCTTTCCGCCAAAGCCGGCGTTGTCCCCCACCGCCAGGTGAATCGTCCCCAGAATCTTCTCCGCTTCGAGCACGCTGTCGCTCGGCTGCGCCTTCTCGTTCGTCCCCACGCCCAATTCGGCAAGGTTCCGTGCCAACGGAAACTGCACAAAGACTTTCTCCAGCAGCTCCTCGAACGGCGGGTTGCCATGGACCTCCACGAGGTTTCCTTTCGAAAACCGGAACCACCACCGCGCCGGGTCTTCTGGCGGCCCGACCGAGAGTTCCCCTTCGGCGGTCCCCTCGAGCGGCGCAATGAACCCTTCCCCCCCCGGCAAGTTGCCGAATTGCCCCCGGTCCTTGAGGATTCCCGTGTCGGCCGTGGCGGAGCGTCCCTCGAGCGAGAATCGGAGTTCTCGACCACCACCACTAATCACAGTGGCGGAATCAGCCGCCGACAAGGCCTCGGCCGCGGCGATGCTGCGGCGTTCGACTTCATTCCAGTCGGCCGTCATCACCCCGGCGAACATCGGCAGTTCGACCCCTGGCATGGTGGCAATTCGCGCCTGCTCGGTTCCGGTGAGGAGCCGCCGGAAGCTGGTGTGCGAGATGCTCGAAGCCGAGAGGACCAGCCCGACCTGAAACCGCGAATCCGCATTCCGCAGCCATCCCTCGAGTTGTATGACCTCTGCCGGCTCGAGTCGCTTCTCAAGCAACGGTTCGAGCAGCCGCTGCGCGTCGAGAAACTTGCGAAAGCCTTCGGGATAGACGCTCTCGAAGACTTCGATCGGCGGCTCGGTCCCTGCCTTCGCCCCGCCGGGATAGGTGATGATTTCCACCTCGAGCCCTTTGGTGCGCGCCACTTCGGCAATCGCCTCGGCCAAGGCTTGGCGGTCGGGATAGGTGTCGTGCGGGGTCTTCAGGGGGCCATCATCCGTGACAATCGCGAGCCGCTCCCCAGAGGAGCAAGCGAGATTGATCTCAATCAAGCTTTCGAACGACTTCGTAAGGTCCATATCAGGCAGGCTCCTTGGGTTCGTCTTCTGATTCCGTGGCAGCTTCCCCTTCGACCGGAATTCGCACCGGAGCATGCGATTCAAAGTGAGAAACCACCTCGATATCCTCACCGGGGAACATCGTCCGCAGATCGAGCAACAACTCATCGCCCAGCCACACTCCGTCGATCCGGGGCCGCCCCGCAGCCATCTCGCGACGCGCGCGCGCGATCGACTCGGGGCTAAACTTCACGTGGACGCCAAACGAGGCAAGCTCCCGCGTCCCGCTCGTCGATGGTCCACTCTCCAGCGCGACCGCTTTGGCTTCGGCAATCGTCGTCAGTGCGGCAAGCTGTGCCGCGATCCGTTCGGCTCGCAATCTCAGGTTTTCGAGTGGTGTCGAACGCAAGGCAACGATCGGCAACCCACCCGCCACTCCGCTCGTCGTCCGATGAAGTGTGAGCGTCATTCCGAGTGCGGCCACCAGGGAGGGGTGCAACTTCAGGAGTGGCGCCAGCGGGTGGGCCCGCATCGCCGCAATCCACTTTCGCCCCCCTACCGCAAGCCCACACGACGGGCCTCCGAGATATCCTTCGCCACGCACGACCGCCACGTCGGCCCCCTGTTTCAAACTCGCGGCGAGCGTCATCCCCTCGGGCGAGGCTCCTGCGAGCGGCTGAAGCGGCGCATTGTGCAGATAATGAACAAGCACCCCCCCGCTTGGCTGGCAAACTCCCGCCAGATCCGCAAGCGATGGGCGATCCCCTTCCCACGCACGCTGGGCGAGCGACTCGACTCGCAGGACAACCATTTCGCGCATGGTGAACGCCTGGCGATAATCCTCCAGCGTCGCCCCGTCGGCGGCCCCCACCTCCACGATCGAGATCCCCAGCCCCAGCGCGAGTTCGCTGATCCGCGTCCCATCGTCCAGCGTCCCGAGCTCCCCCCGGGCAATCACGAGCCCCTTTCCTTGATGCGACGCCGCCAGGGCGAGCCAAAGCGCCGACGAGGCCGTGTTGCAGACGATCGCCGCTTTCCCTCCAGCAGCCTCGGCAAGGGCCTCCTCCACGTCGCGCGTCGTCGCGGCATGGTAATGCTGCATCGACTCCCCCGCGGCCAGAATCGCCTCTTCGGCCACGGGAGGACCGGCAACCCCCGCCGGCCAATATTGCCCCGTGGCGTTGATCACCCGGGCTGGCTGCGGACCGCGCCTCCGCAAGATGTAACGGGCCGCCCGTTCGGTGATCTCGCCGATGGACGGAATCGGCATGTCGAGCGACCGCCGACTCAACTCCTGTCGTGCCCGCTCGACGTATTGCCGCACGCCGCTGGTGACCTCCATCTGATTCACGCGCTCCATGAGCGACTTGATCCGCGGATTCTCGAGGATTTCGTTCACCGAGGGGAATCGGCCAAGGAACGGCTTGGGAGATTTCATCGAAGGGTACCTGCGGTTGGTCGCGGGAGGAGGCTCTACGCCCCATATTACGCTTGCCGACCTCCCATTGGGTAGGGCGCAGCGAACGCATTCACGCAACTTCGACCACCTGCGTCCCCGACGTGGCGGTCAGTTCGGCAAACCGCGCCGTCAGTTGGTCGAGCACTGGCCGCGCGGGCGTTCCAATCCCGCGACCGTCGACCTCCACCACCGGCACCAGTTCTCCCATCGTCCCCGTGCAAAACATCTCATCGGCCCGATAGACCTCCGCCAGCGTGAGATCCCGCTCCTCGCACGGCAGCACGAGGTCGCGGCACATCCGCAGCACAATCGCCCTGGTGATCCCTTCGGGGCAGGCGACGGTTCGCGGCGTCGCGACTGTCCCAGCGCTGACGACAAACAGGTGCGTTGCATTGGTCTCGGCGACAAACCCACGCTGGTCGAGCATCAGCGCATCGTCGGCCCCGGCCGCGGTCGCCCCAATCTTGGCGAGTATCGAATTGAGTAGGTTGTTACTGTGAATTTTCTGGTCGAGCACGTCGGCGCTCGGTCGGCGGATGGCCGACGTCGCCAGTCGCACCCCTTGCTTGTCGTAAACAGGAGGTTTGAATTCGGCCAGCACGATCAACGTCGGCCCCGACTGATTGAGCCGCGGGTCCATGCCGCTGGTGATCTTCACGCCGCGCGTCAGGGTGAGCCGGATGTGGACCCCGTCGGTCATCCGGTTCGCTTCCAAGGTCCGGCGGATTTCCGTCACAATAGCTTCTCTCGCAGGGACCTCGGCAAACGCCAGGGCGGCCGCGGAGTGTTCGAGCCGCGCGAGGTGCTCCTCAAGGCAGAAGATGCGCCCCCCATAGAGCCGCAACCCCTCCCACACGGCATCCCCTCCCTGGACCACCGAATCGAACGGACTCACCCCCGCCTCGTCGCGATGGATGAGCCGCCCATTGATGTTGACAATCAGATTGCGATTCCGCTCGTCGAACTGTTGAAGCATGTCATCCTTCCTTCCTCCTCAGGCAAGAGCCTGTAGGGCGTTTATTTCAACCGGTGTTCTGCCATCCGCTCGTGAAGCTGCCGGCCTTCCTCCAGCAAGCCTTCGAGTTGGGACGGCAAAGGCCGCTTGGCGGGCCGCCGCTGGGTAAAACCGGTGGTCTCGGCAACCTTGTTATACCAATAAGGAGCCCAAGCCCCATCTGTCTCCCGCAGCCCCGGCTCCCACGATAGCATCGCCTCGTCGAAAGGGACACCAATCTGCGCGCACAATCGGCCAAGCACCTCGCGGGGCCGTGCCGCAATGTCTTCCGAATCGACTACCGGTGGCACCTTCCCCGTCCGAGCCCAAGTCGCTTCGAAAAGCTCCACCTGCTGCGGCAGCCCCGTATCCTCGATCACCGGCTCGGGCACAAACTCCGCCAGCGACGTGAGCATCTCCGCGGGATCGCGGATCAAAAAGCAGTTCACCACCTCGCGCGTCCACTCCCGATCGATTTCCGGCAACAAGTGATGCGCCATCTGCTTCTGATAGAAGACCCGCTTCCCCGCTGGCAGGGGCGCGAGGAGCCCGTCGATCACCTTCCGCCAATCGCTCTCATGCCGTGCAAGCGATTCCTCCCATCCCGGGTGGTACTGGCACCCGGTCGCCTTGAGCCAATAAGCATAGAACGGCTCGTCCCACACGACGGTATCGGCCCGGCTCCCCCACGACCGCAACATGGCCGTCGACAGATTCCGCGGCCCCGACCACATCGCCACGCGCACCACGCCACCCGACATTGTTGGCCTCGCTATTGAATGAACACCAGGCACCGCAGAGGACGAACCTCGCCGGTTCGAGGTGCGTCATTCCGTTACCGCTGTCCCAACGTAAGGGAGCAAGCCCCCTCGTGCCAGGGGCAAAATGTGCCGAGGAATCGCTACATCCCCACCAACACGCCCCCTCGGGGTGGGCTTATTTATGTCCACTTTGCTGCTAAAATACGGCTCGCGCCTACCCGCTCAGCGTTGGGGGGGAGCGTGAAACAAATGAGCCCGTAGCTCAGTTGGTAGAGCAACGGACTTTTAATCCGTGGGTCGTGGGTTCGAGTCCCGCCGGGCTCATTTTTCTTGCTCAGTGCCCGTCGCCTCCGCTTGGGGGCTGGCGGGCTGTTTGTGCGTCTCCTTTCCCAAGACTCCGCGTCTCTCAATGGCCGTTCGACCTAGCGTTCCGACCGAAGACGTCCATCCCCTCCACCCCGCCGGCGGCGGGTGGCATGTTAGCCACCTCTACTACTCGTTCGACCGCCGGGCGCTCGCGGCGATGTCGCCTGAACAGATTCGCGCAGCATACGTCGATATGAATCAGGTGCTCGACCCGGCGGGGCCGGAGGCCCCGACGCGATTGCAATCGACCATCACCAGTGGCCACAAGGCCGACTTCGGGGTGATGGCGATGGACCCCGATCCGCTGGTGGTCGAATCGGTGAATCAGCGGCTGATGGCCTCGGCGATGGGGACCTGCCTGGTGCCGGGGTACTCGTTCGTGTCGGTCACCGAGATCAGCGAGTACGTGTTCACGTCGGAGCAGTATGGCGAGCGGCTGGTGTCGGAGGGGGAGACGAAGGGGTCGGAGGCGTGGAACATTAAGGTGAAAGCTTACGAGGGGCGGATCGAGGCGATGAACCGCCAGCGGCTGACTCCTGATTTTCCGCCCTACCGGGCGACCTGCTTTTACCCGATGAACAAGAAGCGCAAGGTTGGCGAGAATTGGTTCCTCTTGTCCAAAGAGGACCGCAATCGCCTGATGGCCGAGCATGCCCGCAGCGGGATTGCCTTCGCGGGGAAGGTCTCGCAGCTCATTACGGTGGGGCTGGGGCTCGACGACTGGGAATGGGGGGTCACCTTGTGGGGGGCCAACCCCGATTATCTCAAGCAGATCGTCTATCAGATGCGATTCGACGAGGCGAGTGCCCGATATGCCGAGTTTGGGCCGTTCCTCGTCGGCTACGTCTCGACGGCGGAGGAGATACTCGACCATTGCCGCGTGGGGAGCGGATTGTAACCAAGGCCATCGCACCGGAAAGACTCCAGGGGGACCGATGTCGTCCATCGCTATGTCGACTGCCGGCGCGAACAATAGCGTTGCAACGGGGGGAGTGATCGAGGTCAACCATCCCCTCGTCGGCTGTCACCTGTCGCAGTTGCGATCTCGGGAGACATGCCCCGCCGAGTTTCGCATGCACGTGAGGCGACTGGCAACGCTGCTGGCCTACGAGGCGACGAAGGACCTGGCGACCAGGCCGATCTCGGTGACGACACCATTGGCGGTCGCCGCGGGAAGCGAGCTCGACCAGCGGATCGGACTGATTCCGATTCTGCGCGCAGGGCTGGGAATGGTCGACCCGATCCTCGACCTCATCCCGACGGCCGAGGTGTGGCACCTGGGACTCTACCGCGACGAGAAGACCGCCAGGCCGGTGGAATATTACAGCAAATTGCCGCCGGGTCGGCCCGTGGACGTGGCCTTGGTGGTCGATCCGATGTTGGCGACGGGCGGCTCGGCCCTGGCGGTGCTCGACACGCTCGGCCGCTGGGGAGTGAAACGGGTGAAGCTGCTTTCGATCATCGCCTCGCGGGAGGGGATCGCCAGCGTATCGGGGGCCTACCCCGCTGTGCAGGTGTACGTCTGCCAGATCGATCCCGAGCTGAACGACCACAAGTTCATCGTCCCTGGGCTGGGGGACGCCGGCGATCGCATCTTCAACACATAGGACATCGACCACGGCGATGGAACCATTGATCAGCTTCGTCGGTCTGTTTGTCATGATCGCGCTGGCGTGGCTGATGAGTCCCCACAAGCGGCTCATCCCCTGGCGGGTCATCGCAGGGGGGCTCGTGTTGCAACTCCTGTTCGGCTGGTTCGTGATGCGAACCAAGTGGGGGGCGAGGTTCTTCGATCGGGTGGGGGACGTCTTCAACGCGCTACTCGACTGTAGCGATGTCGGGGCCATGCGGCTGTTCGGTGATAGTTATCGGTTCGACTCCCTGGCCTTCAAAGTATTGCCGACGATCATTTTCTTTTCGGCACTGATGTCGATCTTTTACTACTACGGCGTGATGCAGTGGATCGTGGGCCTCCTCGCGCGGCTGATGCGCTGGACCTTGGGAACCTCGGGAGCCGAAACGTTGTCGGCCGCCGCCAACATCTTTGTCGGCCAGACCGAAGCGCCGCTGGTGATTCGCCCCTACATCGCGACGATGACCATGTCGGAGCTCAACTGCGTGATGGTGGGAGGGTTTGCCACTATCGCGGGAGGGGTGATGGCGGCCTACGTCGGCATGGGGATCAGCGTGACCCACCTGTTGGCCGCATCGGTGATTTCGGCCCCCGCGGCACTCCTCATCGCCAAGGTCATGCTCCCCGAAACCGAGACCCCCAAAACACTGGGTTCGGTCCAGGTGGAAGTGGAGGACGACAGCCAGAACGTCCTCGAGGCAATCGCCCGGGGGACGCTCGGAGGTTTGAAGCTGGCGCTCAACGTGGGGGCGATGCTCATCGTCTTCTTCGCCCTGATCGCCGTCGTGAACGCCCTCCTCGGATGGCTGGCGATGCTCGCGTTCAGCGTAGGGCTAGTCGGCGGGGAGGCTCCACCCGCGTGGACGCTCGAACTCGTTTTCGGCTACCTGTTTTTCCCCATCGCCTGGATCATGGGGATCGAATCGAAGGACTGTATGGCGGCGGGGGAGCTGCTGGGGATCAAATGGTTCGGGACCGAGTTCGTCGCCTACGAGCGGCTCTCGCAATGGATGAAGCCCGACAGCGGGGTCGAGCTTTCGCCGCGAAGCATTGTCATTATCACCTACGCGCTCTGCGGGTTTGCCAACTTCGCGTCGATTGGGATTCAGATTGGCGGCATTGGGGGCATCGCCCCCGAACGACGTGGTGACCTGGCCAAACTGGCGTTTCGCGCGATGCTGGGAGGTTCGATCGCCGCCTTCATGACCGCCTGCGTGGCGGGCATGCTGTACGTCGTTCCGCAAGAATCGTCTTCCCAGGAGGAAGTTGCGGCACGGGTGGTTCAGGTGGAAGCCTACGACTTTGCCCATCGGCTGTCGGCGGACTTACAATCGGGTACAATGCCAAATTCGTCACGCTTCAGCCATCTGGATTTGGCTAAAGTGGATGTTCAACACCGAGGCACGGAGACACAGAGAGGTTATTGGCGGGGCGGCGCGAGCCTTGAAGTCGAGGTCATTCTATCACCAAGAGGAAGAATTGGATTCAAAAACCCGCTCGTTGATCTCCGTGCCTCCGTGTTGTAATACTTAGGGACGGGCCTTTTCGCCTTCAGTTGGGCTGAAATGTTATCCAGATCCTAGAGATTGACTTAGGCAAGTTCCCCAGTGGAAACAACAGGATGAAGACATTACTCACCAAGGAAGAACTGCACGCCGGGGTCTCGCGGATGGCGGGAGAAATCGCCGAGTGCTACCGCGACCGGCACCTCACCATCGTGGGGGTGCTCACCGGGAGTGTCGTGCTGGTGGCCGACCTCATTCGCCTGATCGAGCTGCCGCTGCGGGTCGGCGTGATCGAAGCGAGCAGCTATCGTGGCGCGTCGACCGAGCGAGGAGATCTCTACATCAACGCCGAACTGATGCTCGACATTTCGGGGCGCGATGTCCTGTTGGTCGACGACATTTTTGACACAGGGCACACGCTGGTTCGCGTGATGGAGAAGATGCAGGAGTTCGGGCCGACGTCGCTCCGCTCGGCGGTGCTCCTTCGCAAGCGGGGCCGGGAAGAGGTCGTTGCGAACCCCGACTTCGTGGCGTTCGATATCCCCGACGAGTTTGTCGTGGGCTACGGCCTCGATTACGAAGATATGTATCGAAACCTGCCCTATCTCGCCGCACTCGAACCGGATGACCTGAAGCGGCATGGGGAGATGCTGGCGACGGCACGACAAGGCGAAGAGGGATAAAAAAACGCGGAGGCGCGGAGATATTGTTGGCGGGGCGGAGTGAGCCCCGACGCGAGCGCTCGAAACAGCGAGGGCTACGATTCGATTTCAATCCTGCTCGTTGGCCTCCGTGTCTCTGCGCCTCCGCGTTTCCCTATTCGCGTCATGTAAATAGACGTGGCGGAGTGTAGAAACTAAACGATCCTCTCGACAATGAGGGGTGGGGCCGCGGGGACAGAATCACCAATCAGGATGGTACGGCGAACGCGATCGACGAAGTGTTCGGTGGGTGAATGAGCGAGTAGTGTCGCCAAGGGCTGACCCGACTCGACCTGTTCACCAAGTTTGACATGCATCTCGATGCCGACGGAGTGGTCGATCTTGTCCTCCTTGCGTCGGCGACCACCACCGAGTTCGATAATCAGATTTCCCAGGTCTTGGGTGTCGATTTGCTGGACCCAGCCAGATCGGTTCGCGGTGACGACGGTCGGCTCCGCGCGAGGACGCGGCACTGCCAAGTCGCCCCATTGCGCCTGGACCATGCGGGTGAACTGCTCGTACGCCCGACCCGAATCGATTGAGGCGCGCAGTGCGTTGCATGCTTCGTCGCGTGAAGGACTTACGCCGACGGCAACCAACAGTTCACTACCCAGCGCTACAGTAAGCTCAACCAGATCCCGAGGGCCATTCCCTTCGAGCATTGCCACCGACTCATCGACTTCCACGGCATTGCCTGCAAACCGGCCGAGCGGCTGGTTCATGTCGGTCACCAGGGCCACCGTCTTGACTCCCATCCGCTTGCCGGTGTCGACCAGCGAATGGGCGAGCGCCCGGGCGTTGTCGAGGGTTTTCATGAAGGCTCCCGAGCCCCACTTTACATCGAGCACCAGGGCGTCGAGTCCCTCGGCGAGTTTCTTGCTCATGATGCTGGCGGTGATGAGGGGGATCGACTCGACGGTGCCGGTTACATCGCGCAGGGCGTAGAGCTTGCGGTCGGCGGGAGCCAGTTCGTCGGTCGCTCCCGTGATGACGCAGCCGACATCGGCCACCACCTGCTGAAGTTCCCGTAGCGACAGGTCGGTGCGGAAGCCGGCGATCGACTCGAGCTTGTCGAGCGTTCCCCCGGTCGAACCGAGACCACGGCCAGAGATCATGGGGACGCGAAGGCCGCAACAGGCGAGCATCGCCGCGAGGGGGAGCGAAACCTTGTCTCCCACGCCGCCGGTGGAGTGCTTGTCGACGACCGGAGGGCCAGCGTTCCACGACAGCGTGACCCCCGAGTCGAGCATGTGCCGCGTGAGGCTCGTGGTTTCTTCGGCCGTCATGCCCCGGCAGCAGACGGCCATGGCGAAGGAGGCCATCTGGTAGTCGGCCACCCTGCCCGCGACATACCCGCGAACCAGGTCGGCAATCTCACCATCGGTCAGCTCGTGGCCGTCGCGCTTCTTGGCGATGATTATCGCGGGGATCATGGAGGGGTGGGGCGCGGGGCCAGGGTGCAGGCAAACTCGAAACGGCAGGCGAGCTTGCCAGTGGCTGCCGCCGTCACCTTGGCCTTCATAAAGAAAGCATCGGCCAGCCGCTCCGTCAGCTCGACCTCGATCTCGACGGTGTCGCCGGGGAGGATCATCTGACGGAACTGGACATTGTTCGCCCGCGTGGCGACGGGAACACCGCCGGTCTCCTCACCGGCACGCTGGGCCAACAGGATCGCACCCGCCTGCATGGCCGCTTCGCAGAGGATGATGCCGGGAGTGATGGGGAAGTCGGGGTAATGACCCGCGTACCAAAACTCCTCGCCGGTGAAGTGCTTGCGACAGACGATCCGCGACTCGTTCTGAGAGACGATCTCATCGACGAGCAGGAAGGGCTCACGGTGGGGGATGGCCGCTTTGATTTGTTCGAGGGACATCGGCGCTCGCGGTCAATCGGGGACGTCGACGTACTCTTGGCACTTGGGGCAGGTCTCGACATGGCCGCGCCGATTGCCTGGGAAGGTGATTTCGGCGTTGCACTCTTCGCACGAGAAGGTTATCGGGGCAGAATTATCCGCCTGTTGCAATTTCTCATTGACATCAGCCAACATGCCAGCAGCTGCCTCTGCATCGGGCGATGCGACTAACACCTTGATACCACGAACGGAATTCACCCAGTGAAGTCCCGCGCCGGCACCACCCTCGTTATCTAAATAGCTTTCGATGCCATGAGAACGGAACACGGATTGGCAGAGCAAGGCTTCCGAAATGTTCGGGAACGAAGTGATTTGAACCAAATCAATCCCCGCCGCTGAAGCCTCCTCCTGCTGCTGCTCAAATCGTTGCCGGTCGTATGCGGAGCCGGTTGACTGTGGTGACGCGTAAGGATTGTCGTCGTCCATTGATCCACCTCATGCTTTAAGAGTTTTAGCCTAGATTCTCCCTGGCCAGTTCCATTTCGGACTCGGCGGTAGAACGGGAACTCTGATTCATAAGCTGATTATCGACTTCGTTGGCCACGATCACGCCGTAATTCATCGCCCCCAGCCAGCCCGACATGATGATGCCGACACTGCCGGCGTGGTAGAGCCCCCCGATTTGCTGTGGCAGGGCTCGGCTGACCGCGAGCCCTTCGAACTTAGTGCCGAAGCTCGCCCCAGCGATATGGGCCGTGTAGTGCTTGAAGGTGCGGGGGGTGGAGGCTTCGACGTGGACGACCCGGTCGCGGATGTTGGGGACGTACTTATCGAGGGCGTCGAGCGTGGTTTCGCAGAGGTCGCGCTTGCTCGCCTGGTATTCTTCCTCGGGCAAGTCGGCCCAGTCTTTGTAGTGAGCATTAGTGCTCGAGACGATCAGGCAGCGGGGCCGTCCCTCGGGGCGGGTCTTGGGGTAGTAAAACGAATAGGTGCGGCTGGTGATGTCGCGCGACAGGAGCGCCTCGGTACGAAAGGCCGGAGCGGTGCTACTGAAGAGCAAGTCGCCGAGCTCGCCCACGTCGAGCCGCTCCTCTTCGGCCATGGCCATGTAGACCTGGGTGCTCGAGTTGTTGAGCCGCACGGCGCGGGCGTCGTCGAGAAATTGGCGGTCGAACTTCTCTTCGCCCACCATGCGGAAGATGGTCTGGCGAAGATTGGCGTTGGAGACGATGGCGTCGCACTTGATGGTTCGCAGGGCCCCCTTCCCGTCGACTTCGATCGATTCGACCTTGCCGTTGCGGATATTGATCTTCCTGGCATCGCAATTGATGCGGATGTCGACTCCACTCTTGCGCAGTTCCGCTTCCATCTGGCGGATCAGCTTGTCGGTCCCCCCTTGGAAGGTGAACACCCCCTTCGACATGAAGTTCGAGAAGACGATCCCGTAGCTGATCGCCGGGTCCTCGAGGGTCGACCCGTTGGCGTAGGTGATCGGCTCCATCAAGAGGCGAATCACGTCCTCGCGGCCGGGGAAGAACTCGTCGAACAGCTCGCGGGTGGTCATCTGCTGGTCGTCGTAGAAGTTCATCCCCCGCGCCTTGTCGAAAAAGGCGTGAACCCGCTCGGCAGGGACCTGGAACTTCTCGATGAGTTGCCGCGTGAAGTCGTCGCGGGTGAAGGAGGTCCAGAGCGAGAACATCGGGTTGTCGAACCGCACGCCGTCGAGCTGGACGATGGAGTCGGCGATTTCCGGCGACCAATAGCGGCGGCAGCTCTTGACCATCCCGTAGGGGAACCCATGGAGCGAGATGTCGAAAATATGCCCCCCGGGGCGTTTAAACCATGTGGCCATCCCTCCCAGCTTGTAGTGCTGCTCGAGCAGCAGGACACTCCGCCCCTGGCGCGCAAGGATGTTGGCGGCAGTCAGGCCGGCAAGCCCGGCGCCGATGACGACCACATCATAGTGGGATCGGGCGTTGGCGAGAAAATCTTTCGGCATGGATGACGCAACACGAGAAAAAGGCATGTCGGAGCAGACTATACCATAATCGCTGGCAATCCCTGGGGTCGAGGGTCGGTGCCGATTCGCAGGGGGGGAAACCTTCAAGTCCTGGGAGGCGGGGAGCAGAGTGACTAGAATGGGAGATTGAAAATGGGTATTTTCTCGGGACCATATACGGAACGGCTTCAGTAAGCCGAATGAGTGTGGGTTGGCGGAATTCGATACTCGTGAAGAAGCGGGGGGAACGCCGGACTGGCGTTGCCCTGGTGGGTCATTGGAGCGAGATCCTTCTGAGCCTTGTGCTGGTGATTGTCGGCGGAACGATGCTCACCCTCCACGTGAAGAACGTGCTGATCCCCGAATTGCGATACGCGCGGGAAATCCGGGGGTTTGAGCCGGCCCGCTGCCGGATCGTCCGGACCAGAACCGAATACCAGACATCTCCCATCGGCGCACCGAAATATGTGCTCGACGTCTTCGCCTCTCGTCTGGTCGACAATCAGGAACTCCCCCCGGTATGGATGGAACGAGGAGCAGGTGACTTTTCGCCTAGTCGAAGTGATATCGAATTGCTCTCGCGACGATACGCCGCCGGTTCGATCCAGGCCTGCTGGTACGATCCCGAGAATCCCCAGCGGCTGCTCATGGGGCGACGGCACAGTTGGTGGCCGTGGCCGGTGGCGCTGATTCCCGCGTCCCTGCTTGCTGTCGGCCTGTGGGGCATCGCGGCGTCGCTCATGCAGGTCTCCACATCGGCGGAGCGACGCAGCATGGTCGCGGTGAAGGCGCTGCGGTTCGACCCGTCACGGGAGGCCGACGGGGGGCTGTCGGCCACGCTCCCTGTTCATGACAGTGAAATCGACAGCCCCGGAATCCGGTTTGCCCATCGCCTGCCACTAACCGACTCCGGCGCATGGCGGATGGCGGGATTATTCTTTGCGAGTGCCGTCTGGAATACTTTGCTCGCTTATTTTCTCTACGAGATATCGCTGCGCCAGTTGTCGGACGACTCCGATTGGCTGGCGCTAGGGTTGGTGGTGGTGCTGGGGATTGTCGGAGTGTGGCTGGCCTTTCAGCTCGTGCGCGAGCTGTGGGAGCGTCGGGGAATCGGAATGACACAGTTGGAACTCGCGGACTTTCCCCTGCACGTTGGAGGAACCACTGCCGGTTATTTGATGCAGCAAGGGCAGATGAAGCTCCAAAGCCTCGTGCTCCGCTTGGTGATGGAGGAGGCCGCCAGCTACCAGCAGGGGACGAACTCCCAGACGGCCGTGCAGCGAGTTTACGAGAAGGAAATCCGCCGCTGGCGTGGCTTGGACGTAGCGTACGGATTGCCGTTCGAGGCCGATTTTACGATGGAAGTCCCGGTGACGGCGATGCACTCCTTTCGTGCTCCGCACAACGAGGTGCGATGGCTGCTCGAGGTGACAGGCGTCACCCGGCGGCAACAGGAGCTACTTCGGCGATTTCCCCTCGCTGTGCTCCCCGCCGGGGTGGGTGAGAGTAGCGAGCCGGAGAGTCTCCCGAGACCAGGCGAAATTCCCGAGGCCAAGGTATGAAAGCGCCCCTCGTGCATCAAGTGCCGCTAGGACAGATCGATATTCAGCGCGCCGATTCCCCCTTCTATCCAGGGGATTTGTTGCGGGGAAGCTTTATCGTGGACGGCGTGGAGGAAAATGAGGTGCGCAGTGCCGAGTTGTCGGTCATGTGGTACACCGTGGGCAAAGGGGAAGAAGACCTGGGAGTCCACTACTTTCAGCGTTTTGCCACCGACGGACCGGAGGCGGTCGATCTCTCGCGTCGACGGGAGTTTCGCACTCTGCTTCCTCCTGCCCCGTTGAGTTACGAGGGGATCATTGTCAAGGTTTGCTGGTGTGCGCGGTTGAGGATTTTCCTGGCGCGCGGTCGGCAACATGTCGTCGAGGCTCCCTTTCAGCTAGGCATTGTCGAGCGACCGACGGCATGGCAGATCCAAGACATGCAGGCAGGTGAGGCGGATGCACCGTGACGACAATCCCTTCTCGCCAGGCAAACCCCTTCGCCACTTGCTGGACCGATCCGAAGAGTGCGCCTCTTTGCGCCGTCGACCTCGAAACTCTCGAACGCCTGCTCGCGGCGCTGCGGCACCCGGGTGCTGCTGGTGCGATCGTCGGGCCGCATGGGGCCGGTAAGACGACGCTCGCGCGGCGAGTGGCCGACCGTCTTCTCGAGGAGGAGTGGCAGGTTTATTGGAGTGAACTTCACGATGGCAGCCGGAGACAGGGGGATCTGGTCCCCGCGAGGCCTCGGGGGCATGGGAGAGTCCTACAGGTCGTCGACGGATACGAACAGCTCGGCTGCTGGCAACGCTGGCTGCTCCGGTGGCGTTGCCGGCGAATCGGTGCTGGCTTATTGGTCACGAGCCATTTCCCAACCTCACTCCCCACAATGATCCAGCTTGCACCGCAGGTCGACGTGGCCCTGGCCATCTTTCGCCAACTCACCGCCGAGGTCCCCACGCCGGTCACTGCCGAAGACGTGGCGACTGGCTTCGAAGCGTGCAAGGGCAACCTGCGCGACCTCTGGTTCCAGTTGTACGATTTGCACGAATTACGCAAGTTGGGCACGAAACAGGGAATATCCCGGTCTGAACAATCGTCCTAGTCGTTGCCGAAAGCCCGCGTCCAGTGGAGCAGACGCCAACTGTCGTGTGCTATCGGCCTCCCTTTCTGGCGAGTGAATTCGGCTAACCTCCTACGAATGTGGGGTTTTAGCATCGTCGGCGAGAGGGCGTCGATAATTGGCAACTCACCACCACTCTCTTAACTAACTAGACTACACTGGATTAGGGACGGTCCCGCACGCATTGGCGTGTGGCAAGGGTTCACCAGCCGGCAAACTTTGCGCAAGCAAAATTTGCTGCCATTTGTGGGCTGGTGCGACATGGTAGGTTGCCAAACCGGCGGCTACCAAGTTAGATGGAAGCGGGTGTTCCTACTCCTCTTAGTTTTGGATATTAGCATGAAGAATTTTGTGTGGCTGGGGGCGTTTGCCTTGCTCTTGACATCGGGGGCAATCCTCCTTGGCAGTCGTGCGAGTGCGCAGCAGTGTGCCACCTGCCCGACACAGGTCGTGGCCTTTTCGCCGGTGGTGATCAACACCGTTCCGGTGGATGACAGATGGTATCCGGGTAAGCTGATTGGTCGTTTTGGCCAGCGACTCTTCGGCAGGGCTCCCGAGCCGGCCACCAGTTTCGTGGTCGCGCATCCAGTGACGTTTGCGGCCCCGCAGACTTTCGCCGTGCCCCATGCCACTAGTTTCGCCCCCACGGCCTGCATGTCGTGTGGCGTGAATCCCTGCGGTTGCCAAACTTGCTTCACGCAGACCAGTTTCCGTCCCGTCGTGATGCAGCCTGTCGTGCAGCATGCCACGTCGTTTGCCCCAGGGTGCTCAACCTGCGGTGTCGCGACCACCACCGTGTACGATGCGGCACCGGCTGCCGGGTGTGCCAATTGCACCACCAACAACTATGCCGAGCAGGCGATTCATCAAGCACCTGTCGCGAGTGGCCATAGCGGCATCGCCCCTCCCCCCACCTTCCGGGAACCCGAGCCGCGTAGCGAGCCGACCCCCGCGAGTGGGACCTCCGCCAGTGAGGCCACGAACAATTGGCAACCTCCCCAATTGTTCGCTCCCGGCGACAAGCAGGTCAAACGCCCGAGTACCACCGTCTGGACAGCCGTGTACGAGCAGCCCGCGGCACCTCGGCACCCCGCCGTCCAAGCTGTCTCCACGGCCCAAGCCCCCCCCGCGCCGGTCAAGCAGCAGCCGACGGTGACCTGGGTTGCCGTCGAGTGAGCGACCCTCACAGGGACCAGGTTTAGGAATACCCCCAAAGCCCCTCGTTGCAAAGCAACGAGGGGCTTTGTTCGTTCACTCATCGACCGGGGAGTCGGGAGGTGAGGCGTTGTTGGGCTGCTGAACAAGCCGCGCGTTCCGCGCCAACTGTTCCAGAGTCTCGGCCGCATCCTTCAAGTTGTGGGCGACCATCTGGACTCCCGTTTCCGCCAATCGGTCTTGCGACTTCTTGGTGATCCCACCTGCCTGCCAGATTCCGGCGACGAGTTTCAAGTTGGGGAACTTCGCTCTCAGCCGCTTGCAGATGTAGCGAGCGTGTGTCACGGCAAGCGGGGGAAGGGACGAAACACAAACGATCTCAATCTGGTCACTTACGATCCGCTCGATGTTCTCGCCGATCAGCGAATCGCGTGAGCTGATCTCCATGGCGATGCCGCGCTGCTGCAGGAATTGCGTGAGCATTTTGGCGGCGATCTCGTCTCCTTCGGTACGAGCGGGGACGCAGAGGATTTTGATCGCATCGAGGGAAACCGGGCTCGCCCCCTCCTGGCCAGCCGTGTCGGAGTGCTCGGGGAGCATGGGGTACTCCTCGAGCAACTCGCGAGTCACCTGCAATATCAGTTGGTAAGCCGCGTCGTCGAGCGTGTCGCGACGGCGATCCTGCTCGGCAAGCGTGAGTGCTGGAATCAATACCTGCTGGTGGAGTTCCTCTGCCGAGGCGGTGGCCATGTATTCCTCCACGACCTCGATTGCCTCCTCCGGATCGCGGGCGAGCAGTCGCTGATAGTATCGCGAATGCGGGGGGAGTGCATCTTCGTCACTCAGCAAGGTGTTGAGGAACGCAAGCTGCGGCACGTACCGACCGATGACTGTCAGGCAAACGGTCAATGGGGTCGCCATCACCAGGCCCACCGGCCCCCAAATCCATGCCCAAAAAACCGCCGAGGCAAGAATTCCGATCGCCGAAATGCCGGTGCTGGAACCGTAAAGCCAAGGCTCGATGACGTTGTTGCTCACCAGTTCGTTGAGGACGAACAGCATGATGACCAGCCCGGGTCGCGTCCAGCCATCGAAGACGGCCAGCGAAACAGCAATTGGCATGAGGGCCGCGATCCAAGGGCCAACGTAGGGGATGAATCGCAAAAGAGCCGTCATGACTCCCCATAGGATGGCATTGGGAACACCAATCACCGCCAGGCCGATGCAAATGACCAATCCATAGGCCGCGTTGATGATGAGTTGCATCAAGAGATACCGACTCACCCGCGCCGCCGCATCGTCGAGCGCCTGGGTGGTGGTGTGGATCTGATCGATGCCGATTAGCTGAATCAACCGGTTTCGCAGATCCTCGCGGTAGAGCAGCATGAAAATCACAAAGATGACAACCAACCCAGCCGTCGCCAGCGGGGCAATGGTTGGTCCGATGACGCCCTTGGCGATCTCACCGACCGAGGGGGTTTCAACCAACCTGACCGGGATCGGTTCGTCGCGTTTGGCCAGCCCCTCCGTGGTAGTCTTCTCCTCGGGTGTCCGCGAGTCCGTCTCTTCAACGTCGTCCTGCTCCTCGACTTTAGAACCGATTCGTTTCTTGACATCCTCGACCGCGCGAGTAACTCGCGACCAGACACCATCCTCGCCGACAGTGAACAGCTCGAGTTTAGCAATGATGTTTTCCTTGTAAGCCGGAAGATCGTACGCGAAGCTATAGGTCTGGTGAACGAGTACAGAGGCGAGAATTGTAATTCCGAAAAACGCCACGGTGACAGTCGAGAGGACAGCCGTGATCCTTCGCCTGCCCCACCGCTCGAGACGGTCGACGAAGGGGGCCAGTAGAAAGCTGAGCAGAATCGCCAGGCCAAAGGGAAGCAGGATCTCCCGCCCGAAATAAAGGGCACTGACAACAATCGCCCCATTAATCAAAGACCTGGGGCGGCCGCCATCGTCGGCAGTGACGGATCGCGCCATCGGTTGGGTCCCCCTCCTGGTGTCGTGGTATGGAAGGGCTCAATCGTGAGCAAATATCATGCCCGGAGTAGGGCAACGCCAACTATTCCCGCCGCCACGCAGGACATCAATCGGCTGGCCATCAATCCGGCTGGGCATCAATCGAGAGCTTGCGACCCTCTGGCTAAGGATGAGTTTCCTGGCGAGAGATCAGTTCGTCGAGTTCCTGCTTGAGCCGGGGAAGGATTTCGTCGTAGGGGAATTGCCCGATTGTTTCACTACGGCGTTTGAAATTGACGACGTTCGGTCCGCACCAGAGCCCGAGATCGGCATCATCGGTTTCGCCAGGACCGTTCACACGGCACCCCATCACCGCAATTGTGATCGCGTGATCCGCCGCGTAATGAGTCATCGCCTTGACCTGCTCGGCGAGTTCCACGAACGCCTGGTTCTCGACTCGGCTGCAGCTAGGGCAACTGATGATGTTGAGAGTCGACAGCCCATAGTCGACGACCGAACGAACCCTGCCCTGGCGAATATCGTCGAGCAGCGAGCGGCCAGCGGCAATCTCTTCGGACTTGCGGTGATTGGGCACCGTGAGCGACACTCGAATCGTGTCCCCGATGCCACGACTGATCAACTGCTCGAAGGCAATCCGTGTCTTGATGATCCCGTCGGGGGGGAGACCAGCCTCGGTGACCCCCAGATGGAGCGGAACGTCGGGGCGAATCGCCGCGAATCGGGTATTGACGGCAATCACCTTCTGGGGATCGGAGTCCTTGAGCGAAACACAGTAGCGCGTGAACCCCAGCCCGTCGAGAGCATCGCAATGCTCAACCGCACTTGCGATCATGGGAGCCAGCGAATCATGCTCCTCGCGACCCTCGAGCTTGGCGGGATCGACACTGCCACAGTTCACTCCGACACGGATCGCACAGTCGTGATCGGTGGCGACCTTCGCGAGGTAGGCCACCTTCTCTGGCCACGCCTTCTGCCGTTCGTGATGGTAAAGATGTCCCGGGTTGTAGCGCAACTTGTCGACATGCGGCGCGACACGTTCGGCCAGCCGGTAGTTCTCCTGCAAATCGACCGAGAGATTGGCGCTTGTCTGCTTACGGATTTCGGCCAGGGCTTCGGCATCTTTCGTGCTATCGACCGCAATGCGGACCACGTCGGCTGCCGCCTGTTCGAGGTCGTGGATCTGCGCCACGGTCGCATCGATGTCCTGGGTCGCCGTCGCCGTCATGCTTTGAACGGCAATATCGCATCCCGCCCCAATGCGAATGTGGCCAATTCGCACTTGGCGAGTCGGATTCCGCTCGATGTTGACCACGTGCAACATTTCTCCTCAAATCTTGGTAATTGGTGGTGCTGACTCTTTACAATATTATCCGATTGCCGGCTGTTGTTCATCCCACCGTCCCCCTGGCGGCGGGCTCCTCGTCAAGCCCGACCGCCATCCCCACCGAACCGCCCAACCCCATTCGCCACCATTCAGGAGAGATCCGTGAGCAACAACGGCCCGACACCAACTGGATCCGGGGCGAAATGGACGCCGGGCGAATGGCTCGTGCTGGGAATTGCCTGCATATTGCCGACATTTGTCACGCTCCTCTACTTCGAGTGGGCCAAGGAGAGCCCCTCGAGTACGCAACAACTGATCTATTCCGTTGCCAAGCTGGTCCAATTCTCGCTGCCGGTCGCCTGGGTGGCGTGGGTGGAACGTGGGGCCCTGCGGCTGCCTCGATTCGGAGGGCCCGGGATCGTTGCCGGACTGTTGCTCGGCCTGGCGATCGGGGGGGCGATGTGGGGGCTCTATCTGGCACTCGCCGAGTCACCAGTCATGTCTCAAGCCATCGCTCCGATTCAGCAAAAAATCTCCGAGGTGGGGTTGGCAAGTGTGTGGCGATTCGCCGCGTTCGGGGTCTTTTACTCCCTCTTTCACTCGCTCCTCGAGGAATACTACTGGCGGTGGTTCGTTTTCGGTCGGCTCAAGCGGCTGATCCCGGTGGGGCTGGCGATTGTCATCTCCGCTTTTGCGTTTGCACTGCACCATGTTGTCGTCTTATGGAAATACTTCTCTCACGCACCCCTTGTGGCCTTGCTCTTCTCCGTTGGAGTCGCCGTCGGAGGGGCCATGTGGGCGGAGCTGTACCGGCGCTCTGGCTCCCTGATCGGCCCCTGGTTGAGCCATCTGTTGGTCGACGCGGCGATTTTCAGCATCGGAATGCACATGGTGTGGCCCCTGCTCACGGCCCAATGAGCCGCTGGCCCGGGCAAAACGGCAATTGGACTCCCCGGATTCACAGCATCTAGTGCTATCACGAAGGGTGACACCCCAAAATCGTGTGCTACGATTGTGCATGCAGGTTTTCCGCGTTTACCATCCCGCCTTGACTTGCATCCACACCCCAAGCCTGTGACACGGCCTACTACTAGAGGAGCCCATTTCTGACCTGATTGAAGGGATTTAGGCAAGCCTCATTCTGACCTGCCAAAGGGGGGGAACGAGGCGCCAAAGCGCGAGAGTCGAAGATTTGCTTGCCGTGCCAAGGAAGGCGCCAGGTAGTTTATCGTGGGAGCCCTTTCTCACCACCTGCCACGTGCGCGGCCGGCGGCAATTTCAACTTCTCTCGTGCATTTCGCGATCGGCCGCGCTTCCGCAAGGAGTCCGCTACCGGTAACGATGATCCCTCTTTCCTGTTGCATTTGGGCTTCAGGGACGAACCATCTCGGCGCACGCCTCCATGAAACCCCGTCTCAAGATGAGACCCAGGGTGACGTTGCGCAGTGATGGTCAAATCACAGGGAGTGTTGAACATGTCGAAGTCGATCATTGGCATTAATATGGACCATCGGTCCGCCGCGAACGACTCACCCGCTGTTAGCTATTTGACCGCCAATTATTATGACGCTGTTTTCAAAGCTGGCGGATTGCCGCTGCTGATGCCTCCCATGGAGGAAGAGGCCGATATCCATCAGATGCTCGATATGGTCGACGGGGTCCTGCTCGTGGGAGGAGCCGATCTCGATCCTCGCCGAGATGGCTGGATGTTGCATCCCACCGTCAAATTGCTCGATCCCCGTCGCGAAATCTTCGATCGCAAGCTGGCCCAAGCAATTTGCCAACGGCAGATTCCGGTGTTCGGTATCGGCCTGGGAATGCAATTGATCAATGTGACGGCCGGGGGGAACCTCATGCTGCATATTCCGGAAGACCGTCCCGACGCGCTGCCGCATCGCGACCCGCTCGATCCGGCTCATCGCCACACCCTGGAGATCACCCCCGGTTCGCTGCTTGATCGGGTCTATGGGGATGGCGAGCTGCGAGTCAATAGCCGCCATCACATGGCGGTCGACGACGTGGCTCCTGGGTTCCTCGTGACGGCACGTTGCCCCGATGGAATCATCGAAGGATTTGAGTACGGATCGCCCGAATGGTTTGCCGTGGGGACGCAATTCCATCCGGAGGCCGATACCGCTTCGGCACTCGATATGCGAATTTTCGAAGAGTTCCTCTGCGGAGTCAAAGAAAACCGCGAGGGAATCCGCCTGGTGGCTTAGGCTGCCCAACCGACTGCGATGGACGAGGTCTCGTGGCCCGGCGAGCACAGGGAGTGTGCTTGCCGGGCCAACTTTTTTATCGACTACGAATCGAGGGCTTTTAGAAAAGCCCTCATCCAATTGGCGTTGGCGGGCCAGGCCGGAGCGGTGACAAGCCGGCCGTCGGTACAGGCACTATCGAGCCCTTCGCTCGGAGGATCCCACTGGCCCCCAGCCCGTTCGATCTCGGGACGGACGCTGGGGTATCCCTGGCAGCGTTTCCCCGCGAGGACATCGGCGGCCGCGAGAATTAGCAACCCATGGCATGTTGCCGCCACCGGCTTGTCGGAGTCGAAGAAATCCCTGACAAGCGAGATGACTCGGGGATTGAGCTGCAGATACTCGGGAGCTCGCCCCCCCGGCAACACGAGCCCTGCGTAGTTTCCTGCATCGGCATCGTCGAAGTTCGCATTCAGCCGGAAGGCGTGCCCCGGTTTTTCCGTGTAGGTTTGGTGCCCCTCGAAGTCGTGAATCGCGGTGGCAACGCTATCTCCTGCCCGCTTGTCGGGACAAACCGCGTCGACGGCATGCCCTACCATTTGCAGCATCTGAAAGGGGACCATGACTTCGTAATCCTCCACAAAGTCACCCACTAGCATCAGAATTCTATGCGACACAGTCAACCTTTCTCGAATGAGGAGTAGCCCACTCGCCAATCGCGGCGCCACTAATCGTAGGTCAGT
>CAZYQQ010000009.1:0-41950 GCA_964650265.1 uncultured Planctomycetaceae bacterium | reverse complement strand
CTCGAATGAGGAGTAGCCCACTCGCCAATCGCGGCGCCACTAATCGTAGGTCAGTGGCCACTAATCGTAGGTCAGTAGCCACTAATCGTAAGTCAGTAGATAGTCGGGTAGTCGCTGAACCTCCCCTTGGCGATTGATGCACGCCAGGGTGCTGGTTCCCTCCGCCAGCAGCACTTGCTCGCGGTAGACGGAATACTCGTGGTCGATACGTGCCCCCCGGGCACGGACCACGCGAATGACGATCCGCAGTCGCTCGCCAAATCGAGCGGGCTGTTTATAGGCGCAAGCAATCTTGTTGACCACCAGGAGAATGCCGTCTCGTTCGAGGTCGGCGTATTCATATCCAATTGCCCGCAGATGCTCGACGCGGGCGAGTTCGAAGTACTTGAAGAAATTCGCATGGTGGACGACACCTTGGGCGTCGGTCTCGTAATAGCGAACGTCGATGGTGATTTCGTGTTGCCGCGACATCGGATATCCAAAGTGGTGTGACGAGTGGCTGCTGATCCATCGGGTCAGACACTCCCCCAGGTGTTTTCTCCTGTTATATCGCGCAGGTGGCATGTCTCCGATCCTCCCCCCAACTCCGAGGTCGACAGGCAGAAACCCCTTGCCGGGCGCGTTGCCACCGACAAATTCGCTACGAACCAGTGCAGGTCCTTGAGGGTGGTCGCTACCATCGCGCCTCCTCGGCCCCAAGGTGATGAGGGGAAGCCGGACGACCCGATGAAGTGTCCAAGGAGACCGAGATTCCGTCCGGATCGGTTAGTGTCGTTGCCCCAACAAATTTCGGCAAAACCATGTCATTTTTGCTTGAGTTTCCTTCCGCACCCGGCAATGCTGAAGATATGACCGTCTTGTCCCACCAGCTCCAGCCTCTGTTCGGTTCGGGTGAAAGTTTCCGAAGCCTGACGGTCGCTTCGTCCCGTGACGATTTCATCAACGAATTGCGGTATCAGCGCGATTGGCTTCAGCACGCGCTTGTGGAACATGGGGGAATCTTGATCCGCGGACTAGGGATTGACAATTCCGATCTCTTCTCGCGGGTCGTAGCAGCCATAGGAGTTGAGCCGATGCCCTACCTGCGGGGAACCACGCCCCGTAGCCGACTTGCCCGGGACATCTATACCTCCACCGATGCATCGCAATTCTTGCCGATCCCACTGCACAACGAGATGTCCTACACGTGGCCGGTGCCGTCAATGATCTTATTTGCCTGCCAGACCCCCGCCTCCCGCGGGGGAACCACGCCCGTGGCCGACATGGCACGGGTCTACGACGAGATGCCAGTCGACATTCGGGCCGAATTCGAGGAGCGCGGCATCCAGTACACCCAATACGTGCCCGAGACGGCGCGGCGATTCCGCAAGCGAACCTGGTCCGCAATGTTCGACACTCAATCTCGCGAGCAAGTCGAAGCGATCTGTGGAGAACAGGGGATTGAGGCCACGTGGCTCTCGAACGGCTCGGTCAGGCTTCGCAATTGCCGCCCCGCGGTGTTGCCACACCCCGTGACCGGTGCCATGGTGTGGTTCAATCAGGCCCACATCTTCCATCATTCGTTTTGGAGCCACATCCTGCGGGCAAATCGGCCGATCGCGGCCTTCTTGATGCGAGGCTATGTCGCCTGGCATCGCCTGCTTCGCCATGAGGGGCGTTATCCCTTCGATGCTTCGTTTGGAGATGGTCAACCGATTCCGACCCGCACCATGGAGATCGTTCGGGACGTGCTCGACCGCCATACGCGGCGTTTCGACTGGCAGCGAGGCGATCTGATGATCCTCGACAATCTCCGCATGGCGCATGCCCGCGATCCCTATTTTGGCGAGCGCAGCATTATGGCGGCCTTAGGCAATTCCACCTAATTCTCGGCCCCTCTCGTTCCCGCCAATTGCTCCGCGGGTCGGAGAGTGGGCGGGGCATGGAACAGTTCGTCCATTTCGGATTCAAGGGGCTCCGAGATCGATTCCCGCCGCTCGGGCTTAAAGACCGCGAAGGTCAATCGCAACAGGGTGGGAACCAGGATCAGGGTGAAGATGGTGGAGACCAGCAGGCCCCCCAGCACCACCGCCCCCAGGCCACGATAAAGCTCGCTACCCGCCCCTGGAAAAAACACCAGCGGGGCCAGACCGAGCAGCGTGGTGACCGTTGTCATGAAGATCGGCCGCGTCCGGTTTCGCACGCTCTCGATGATCGCGGCGTTGGTGCTCATGCCATCCAGGCGGATGTGATTGAGCGACTGGTGAACGATCAGGATCGGATTGTTGACCACCGTGCCGATCAGCACCACGAACCCCAGCATGGTGAGGACGTCGAGCGGCTGGAGGATGAAGAGATTGAGCATCCAGAGCGCGACGACTCCTCCCACGGCTCCCAGTGGGACGGTGAGAATAATCACCAGGGGATAAAGCCACGATTCGAATAGCGCGGCCATCAGAAGATAGGTGATTGTCAGCGCGAGGAACACATTGAATCGGACCGCTTTCCACGTATCGGCGAGCTTGTCGGCGGTACCCGACAAGGTGACGCGATAGCCACCGTCGAGATCGTTTCCTTCCCGCAATGGAATCGCAATCTCATTGGTGATCTTCTCCATGGCATCTTCCAGCGCGACGTTGGCGGGTGGAGTCACTTGGAGGGTGATCGACCGGACGCGCTCGCGATGATTGATTTGTTCGGGGCCGCTCGCCTGGACGACGTCGGCAATTGCGCTCAATGGCACGAGGTCGCCTCCAGGGGTCGCCACGGAAACGGTCTCGATCATATGGGTTCGCTCGGTCTGCGTGGGGTGACCGATCACGGTGAGGTCGATCTTCTTGCCCTGCAGGAAATAGTCCCCCACATAGGCCCCGTCGATCAGGGCGTTGACCGTGAATCCGAGCTCGGAGGCGTTGAACTGCATGTCGGCGGATTGAACGAGCTTCGGATGGACATGCACCTCCGGACTCGACAGGTTGAGGCTCGGTTGGGGCACCGCCCTGGTTCCGGGATAGAGGTTGATGACGTCGAAGCCCCCCATTTCCTTCGGCATGTACATGCGCCGCCCGAGAGCGACCAGATGCTCCACGTGCGGACCGGAAATCTCGATGTCGATGGTGCGCCCCGCCGTGAGCCCCCGTTCGAACAAACTGGTTTGCTTGGCGATGGCGATGGTCCCAGGGAGCTTGTCCAAGGCCGCTTGCAAGATCGGCTCGAGGGCCGCGCTTCGCAGGGGGTCGCGCGAACGGACTCCCATGAAGACCGACCGACCGCGAACCACGAAGAAGAAATCATCGATAGCCGGTCCCTGCAATTGTCCCCCCTCGACATTGGAATCGTAATCCCAATAGGGGCGAAGGTCTTCCTCCACCTGCTCGCCGAGTGTCATCAAATGGTCCATATTCAAGCCTGGTGGCGGAATGACGATCCCCATAATCAAATTGCGATTGCCGCTCGGCAGGTATTCCACCTTGGGCCACATCAAGGCGGTCAGCGCGACACAGCCCCCCACGAGCAGGACGATCGTCAGCGCCTGGCGAAGAACTCCCCGCTGCACCCAGGCGTTGATCGCGACAAACATGCCGGTCACGATTTTGTCGAACCAACCATTCTCCACCGCGATTCCCTCGATGTCGGCATGGGCCGTGGCCTGACCATTCCGGCCGGTATGTTGCGTCTCGAACCGCCGCTGATCGCGGAACAATCGCGCGGCGGCCGTGGGAATGACCGTAATGGAAACAACCAGCGACAACCCGACGGCCGCGCTAATGGCCAGGGCAATATCCCGGAAAAGCTGGCCCGCTTCTTCCTCGATAAACACGATGGGGAGGAACACGGCGACCGTCGTCAGTGTCGACGCGAGGACCGCACCCCAGACTTCCTGGGTTCCCTTGGAGGTCGCGCGGAGGGGGCTGCTGCCGAGGGAGTAGTGCCGGAAAATGTTCTCCAGCACGACGACCGCGTTGTCGACCAGCATCCCCACGGCAAACGCAAGCCCGGCCAGGCTGATCACGTTGAGCGATCGACCCAACAGCCCGAGAATCAGAAAGGTGCCGATAATACTCACGGGAATCGCCAGGCCAATCACCAGGGCTCCCCGTGCGAACCAGAAGCCGGATCCCACGACAACCGCAACGGTCACGGCGAACCAGAGCGGAGAAAAGAAGACTGCGGCCAGTGCGGTCACTAGAATGATGGGAACGGCGACGAGCGTGCGAAAACCGAAGTGCAGGAACATCATCAGGACGATCATCGTGAGCGAACCCCCCACGATGATGTTCTCCTGCACCAGATTGACCGAGGAATTGATGTATTCGGTTTCGTCGTACACCTGCGACAGCAGCAGGCCCTGCGGTGCGAGGATGTCGCGGTTGAGGTCGGCGGTGACCTTGCGCAGGCCGTTCATGATGTCGATGACATTGGCCCCGGTCTCCCGTTCGCAGTTGACCGCGATGCAGGACTCGCCGAATCGACGCACCAGGCCCTCGGGTTTCTTGAAGCCGAGTTTGACTTCGGCCACGTCGCGGATATAGACGGGCCGCCCACCACTCATGGCGAGGAGCTGATTCTCCACCTGTTCTGGCGTGCGGAACTGGTTGAGCACGCGAACCACGTTCCGGCGCTTATCCTCGTCGACCTGACCAGCCGATGTGTCGCGGTTCTGAGCTTGCAGCACGTCGCGAACTTGTCCCAGAGTGAGATGGCGCGCGGCGAGTTGCTCGGGGTCGACGATGACCTGCAGCTCATCTTCCAATCCCCCCATCACGTTCGATTGGGAAACCCCTTCCACCCGCTCGAAACGAGCCTCGATTTCGTCTTCCACGAATCGTTTGAGTTCCGGTATGTCGCCTGTACGCACGGGGATCAGCACCTTCGCCGCCGGATAGGTGGCGACCCCTTGCTTCAGGCGCAGCAGCTTCAAACCGACGTTGTCGGTCCTCAGCACCGGCTCGAGCGCGGCCTGGGAATCGGGATGCTCGGCGATGAACGCGCGAATCGTGTCGTCGGTCGGGGGCAGAGGGCTGAGGATAAACCAGGCAATGGCCCGAGCCCCAGGATCGCTGGTCGTGAGCACCGGCTGATCGGCATCGATCGGATACTCGCGGACCTGCTGCAGGCGGCTGTTGACCTTCAACAACGCCTGGTCGATATCGGTGCCGACATTGAACTCGATCGTGATGCGTCCTTGGGAATCGAAGCTCTCGGAAGAGAGCTTGCGCGCTCCCTCCACCCCCTTGAGTTGCTCTTCCTGCTCGATCACGATCTCCTGCTCGACTTCCTGCGGGCTGGCCCCCGGCCAGTTGGTCGTGATCGTGATGGTCGGCGTCTCGACCTCGGGGGTCAGTTGCATCGGCATGCGAAACATCGCAATGATGCCGAACAGCATCACCAGCAGGACGCCGACGGCGACCTTGACTGGATTGGTGATAATGGCGTCGATCAGATTCATGGAAATAACGTCGCGATTAAAACTATGGTTGGCGGATGGCCTGGAGAGAAATCAGGATCGAGGGCCATCGGTGGGAGGGATGGCGTCGATCGGCACTTCCGAGGGGGCGGGGGGGCCGCCGGTCGGCTTGTTGACGCGTGCGATCGCGACCTTCTGGCCAGGAGAGAGGTTCTCGTTCCCCTCGACCACCACCATCTGGCCCGGTTGCAGGTCTCCCTTCACCTCGATCAACGAACCGGTCGCAATGCCCAATTCCACCGGACGCGGCATGGCCACTCCGGTTCCTCCCTCGCTGGTCGCCCCATTGATGACCCACACCACTTGATTGGCCCCCTCGATCACCACGGCGTCCTTCGGTACCAGTGTCACGTTCTGTTGCGCCCCCAAGGGCATCACCACCCGGGCATACATGCCCGGCATCAGTAGCGGTCCCGACTCGGTGATCTCATTCTCGATCCGGACCTTCACCGGGAAGGTCCGCGACCGGAGATCTCCCTGGGGCACCGAGGCGAAGACCGTTCCCTCGAAGAGGCGGTTATTCAGGGAGGGGACTTCGACACGCACGATCGCGCCAGGTTTCAACCGGGCGACACTCTGCTCGGGAACTTGAGCGACGACCTCCACCGTGTCGATGGCGACCACCTCGGCAATCGGATCACCCCGGTTGACCCAGACTCCGACCTCCGAGTGCTTAGCCACGACATAGCCCGAGAATCGGGAGATGATCGTGTGCTTCTGCAGTTGATCTTGGAGCCGACCGACCACGGCCTGTTGCATGCGGACCTGGGCTTCCGCCTGTAGGATGGTCTCCTTGCGCGGGCCAGTCACTGCCTCCTCATGGGAGGCTTTCGCTTCGAGATAGAGCTCGTGAGCCTCCAAAGCGGCCGCGACGGCCTGTTCGTATTCGTCTTGGGTCACCGCCCCACCCCCGGTGGTGATTTCCTTCAACCGATTCCGCTTGGCTGCCAGGTAGTCGCGGTGGGCGAGGGTTGCGGCCATGCGAGCCCGGGTCTGCTCGATGGTCTCTGGCCGGGACCCATTTTTCAGTTCGTCGAGTTGGGCCACTTTGTAGGCCAGTTCCGCCTCGGCCGTCGCCAGTTCGAGGGAGATCGTCTCGGTGAGGAGTTGCCCGAGGGTTTGCCCCTCTTCCACGCGATCTCCCTCCTCGATCGGGCATTCCACCACGCGTCCGTCGACGGCACTCCCCACAATCGCTCGCTTCACCGGCTGGACCGACCCGATGAACATTCTCGATTCGCCGTAGGACTGTTCGAGCACGGGTGCCGCGACCACCCGGGCAGGGGGACGTTCTTGGGCGCCGCTAGTCGTTGCGCAAATGGCGACGACGAGCAGGGCCAGGCAGAGGCTGGTCGCCTTAAACGGGCTGAAGCACAGAAACATTGTTTCGCACCTTTTCGAGCAATTGGATTAGCATATCGACTTCTTTAGCGCTGAGCCCGTCAGTGGCCTGGCTTCGCATCTCTCGACCGCACTGGACGATCTTTTCCCACAGGATCTTGGCACCGGGAAGCAGATGGACCTCTTTCGAGCGGCGGTCGGTACGGCTCACCCGACGTTTGATCAGCCCTGCCTGTTCGGCACGATCAAGGATCCCTACCAACGTCGGGGGTTCAATCAACATCCGTGCGGCCAGTTCCGTTTGGGTCAAGGGGCCTTCGGCAGCGAGCCATCCCAGCACCTGCGCCTGCCGGAACGTGATCCCTTGGGGGGCCAGCTTCTCGTTGAAGGCACGGAGATAGGCCTGATGCGTGGTGATCAGCCAGTAGCCGATGCTATCCTGGAAGTCGTAATCCAGCATGTTGAGATCCAATGTCTCCGCCAGAGCACGGGCAATGCCGAGCCCTGCCTGGACCGAGGTGCGGGGAGAGGGGGTGGGGGGCGAGAACGCAAAATTGTTAGCGCTCTAACTATTTTGCCGTGAAGAGGGGCGTTCGGCTAGGCTTGGCTGCGAAAAAACCCGTTTTAAGACCCCTTTAGCCCTGGTTTTCCAGCCTCGCTGCCCCGAGCCCCTCGAACAGATAAACTGAACCTCAACACTCGGACGACAGCGCGGTCGCCATGATCTCATCGACGGCAATCCCTTCCAGCGGCCCCTTCCAACGGGGATGGCAGAACACGCGGACTCGTTTGACGTAATCGTCGAATTGCCGCTGTGCGAGCGCCTCGACAACCGGCGACACCTCGGCCAGGGGGCGAAACTCGTTCGACCGCGTGTAATAAACTTCGATATTCGCCTGAACCTCCAGCTTCTGGGGAGGGGCGTCGACTAGAATCTCATGGGAGGCGATATCGAGTCCTGTACGGTCGCGAATCGCCTGCGCTATCCGCTCACCCAGATCGATGAGCCATTGATAGGACTGCCGAGCGATCTTTCGGTAGATTTGGGGCGACTCGGTCAGGCTGTATTGGGCCATCCGCTTGTAGAGGCGCCGCTGGGGACCAACCAGCCCCTCGATCAGTTCGCGCGATGGTCCATCGGTCATGGCGCCCCGGAGCAAGTTTGGCATTTCCAGGTCGGTGGCTGCATAGAAAGCATGCCAGTCGATCGTGCGCGACTCCATGGTCATCGCCCGTTGGAGCATCGCGGTCGCCGCCCGCACGGTGTGGTGCCAGTAGACCTCGCTAAACATGACGTACCGGGCAAAGACCATCAGTTCCGCCGCCGTCCGTCCCTTGTCGGTCACCGCTACCGCCGTTCCCGCCTTGTTGAGGCAGAGGCTCGACATCAAGCGGGACGCATCAAAGTGATTGCCATACGGCACACCTGCATGATGGCTATCGCGGGCGAGGTAATCGATCTTATCGACATCGATTGGCCCGGAAAGCATGCTCGCGGTGATTTTTTCTCCGCGTGAGGTCGGTTTGCCGACGATCGCATCGGCAACGCGGCTGGGGTCGAGTCCCCAATCGCGGATCAGCAACTCCCCGAGCTCCCCTTCGGTCACCCGCTGGCGGGCAAGTTCCTCGTGCCGCATCACACCAGGAAGCTGCAAGTCCTCGATGGGATGGCAATACGGCCAGTGCCCGATATCGTGCAGTAGCGACGCGGCCAGGAAGGACTCGGCATCTTGTCGCGTCACCGCTGCGAGAAAGCGGGGATCCAGGGCGAGTCGCCGGAGAAATTCCAGCGCGGTGCGGTAAACCCCGAGTGAATGTTCCAGGCGGCTGTGAGTGGCCCCCGGGTAAACGAGGTGGACTAACCCGAGCTGAGAAACCTGGGCCAGGCGTCTCATCGAGGCCGAATCGAGGAGTCGGCGAACTCGCGCCGACAGGGGGACATCGACCCCAGGAGGGAGTCGTAGCAATCCGAGTCCCTTGCGGGTGCCATCGAGTTCGTCGATCGACAGAATGGCATTCACAATCGAAAAGGCCCTGCCAGGATCAAACGAGTTCCGCGGAGGGGATGGTGTGGCATGATCAGCTCATTGCTCCCAATCCAGGCAGAAATTGCAGGCCCAACACGACACGCAGGCTTGCCGTCGCGAGAAAAAACAGGGCGAACAGCAGAACGGCGCTCCCTGGTGTCAGATCGAGGGTCACAATCCCTGCCCCCATGCCGACCAGGAACATGACGACCAGAGGTGCGATGAAGATCCACATTTCGACTCCCGCGCGAAGATCCTCGGGGGAAGTCAAGCGACTGAGAATGAACCCGAACAAGAACCAGGCCAGGGTGAAAGCCAGGCCGCAGGCGACGCTTCTCAGCAATAGCGGCATACTGTGGTAAGGTTCGAGTTCGTCGTCGCGGAGGACCATATAGCCACCACGGACCACGAATGGGGCCAGCAGGGCGGCACCGGCACCCAGAATGAGGTTCGCTTGCAGGGTCTCCGACGGCAGGCGACCCCGGAGCAAAAAGGCGGCCAGCAAGGCGAGGAGCACGACTCCGGCGACGGCAGCGGCCACCAATGGCTGAAACTTCGCATCGGTCCGCCGCTTCGTCTTCAGGAGACTCCGGCCCTTTGAGTCGACCGGCCCCTCCGGTGGGGCCTCGTGGATGACGACTTGATCCTCGAGTTTCGGGATCTGGATGATTTTCTTGCAGTTTGGGCACGGCCCCTGCTTTCCCGCATGCTGATCGGCCACCGAGAACCGCTTGAGGCAGCCGGGGCAGGTGACTTGGATTGGCATAGTGGCAACCGACTAAGAACCTGGAGACAAGGGGATAAAGGCCGATGGCCCGCTCCACTAAAATAGCCGCTGGTTGCCCAATTTTCCACGGAGCTTTGTGGCGACTTCCCTGGGTCCTAGGGAGCCCGAGCCGGGCTCCCCTCACTGGAGAACGGCCTGCGGGGCGAGTACATTGTTTCTTGGGGGGATTGGATTTATCGCAACGCGGATCGGCGGCGTGCGAGGTGATGAGGATGGCTGCCGCAAACACCCAACAACGAGTCGTCCACTTTCGAGGGCATGTCCAGGGAGTCGGGTTTCGGCAAACCACTCATCTGCTGGCACAGCGGTTCGCGGTGAGTGGCTATGTTCGGAACATGCCCGACGGCCGGGTCAAGCTTGTCATGGTGGGAACTCCGAGAGAAATGGACCAGTTCGAACAAGCAATCCTCGAGCGACTGGGCGAGTTCATTCGCGACCGATCGGTCGACACCCTTCCGGCGACTGACGACTTCACCGAGTTCGAGATTCGTTACTAGAGCTATTCTCGCTATCAATCCTCTTTTGTTCATTCTGTGCCTACATCCGCAATGCCTATCATGTTGCCACTCTGCAATCTGCAACTGGTGCTCACGTCCCCCTGGCTCCTCTCCCTGGGAGTGACGGCCGCCGTCATTCTGTTGGCGATTGCTTACGGGATTATTTCTCTGGTCTCGCGCCGCGGAACCGAAACGATCCACCAGGCGATTGGCGACGGTTTGCTCACTCCCCTTGCGTATGTCGCGGGGGCGTTCGTGCTGCTGGCCATTGGGGGGCTGTTCACGATGCCGTGGCAGGACACGCTCGAAAGCCTACAGCGTTTGCCGCTCGTCGGACCAGATACGCAGACGATGTCGATCCCTGCCGGCGAGGAGGACTTTGCCGTCGCAGTCGACTTCAGGGCCGATGAGCTTCAGAAGTACAAGTTCAGAAGCGATCAGAACATTCGGATCGCAACGGAGACGGGACGCGCCTTTTCCGATCCCGACTTCACGATCGAGGCGGGAGTTCCTTACGAGTGGGATCCCAGTAAGAAGTATTCGCGGGTGTTCCAGGAGACCGTCACGCAATTGTACGTGACCAACGAAGGGACGGTACCCGCTCAATTGGAGTTCGACTACACCACCGAAGTCGAGATGCCGGAGGTGCATCACCTGCCGATCGTCGTCCTCTCGGTCTTGGGTATTGTGGCGATCTACTTCCTCCTCACGGCGATCTTCCCCCATTTGATGACGGTGGCCGTGGGGACGGCGAAGGAAGCGATGACACGCCCCCTCTATACCTTGCTGATCGTGATTGGCACCGTCCTGATCTCGGCCCTGGTGGTGGTTCCGGCGAACACGTTCGGAGAGGACATCAAGCCCTACATCGATACGTGCCTGACGGCCATCATGCTGCTGGGAGTCATCTTCGCCCTGCTCACGGCGAGTACCACCGTGGCCGATGAAATCGAGGGCAAAACGGCCCTCACCATGCTCTCGAAGCCAATCAGTCGCCACGAGTTTGTGCTCGGCAAGTTCGTGGGGATCCTGTGGCCACTGCTGGTGATGTTCGTGGTGCTGGGGGCGGTGCTCCTCATTTGGATCTCGGTAAAAGTCGACTACGATGCCGGCGAGGCCTCCAAGGGGGATCCCGACTGGCAGCTTTGCTATAGCACCATGATGAGCGCCGTTCCCGGCCTGGTACTGGGATTCTTTCAAGCGACGATCTTCACCGCGATCAGCGTGGCCATTTCGACCAAGTTCTCGATGCTTCCCAACCTGATCATCTGCTTCGTGATCTACGTGATCGGCAACCTGCTGCCCCAAGTCGTCGAATCGTCGGCGGGCGACCTCCCGGTCGTCTCCTTCACGGGGAAGCTGTTGGCGGTGGTCCTACCGGTGCTCAACCACTTCAACATCGGGCCCGCCATCGCGGCAGGGCAGCCGGTCCCCATCGAATACCTGGGGGTGGCAGCGCTCTATACCCTGCTCTACTGCACGGCGGCAATGCTGCTGGCCCTGCTGTTCTTCGAAGGGCGGGACCTCGCCTAAGAGTCGGTTCGAGAGAACGTCAGCCCGCTTTGCGATGCGGGACATTCCAGGCCCCACCGACCCTTTGGGGCTCGGCTTGGGAGCCGACGCGGCCCGTGGAGATGCCATCCCAATGGTGGTGGGCGATCGCTTCGAGCACCCGCTCGGCCACTTCAAGGGCCTCGCGACCTGCCTTGCCCGACACGCGAGGCTGATGCCCTTGGCGAATGCTCTCGGCAAAGTCGCGATGCTCTTCAGCGATCGCGTTGGTGGCGGGGGGGGAGAGTTCGCGCTTGACCAGCAGGTCTTCGAACAAGTGATCGCGGTAGTGGGCCGTTTGGTCCGACGTGAGGCGATGGAGGTCGAAACGGCGGGTGAGCACGTCGTCCGCCGGTTCGACGAGGGTTCCCTTGCGGTTGGCGTAATCGACGTGAGCGAACCCGTGAGAAGTGTAGACTTGCAGCCATCGCGAAGGGAGATAGCTTACCCGCGACGCAGTCAGTTGTGCCTGGCATCCATTGGCAAACCGAAGCTGCGCTTGGGCCATATCCTCGTTGGGGCTCAGCACGCTGAGGCCCATGGCATTCACTTCGACAACGGGCGACCCGACGATCGACAGGACGACATCGATGTCGTGGATCATCAGGTCCATCACGACCCCGATATCGGTCGAGCGGAAGGTGAAGCCACTCGTACGGCTTGCCTGCAAGTAGCGGGCATCCTGCAAATGATCGACCACGCATTCCAGCCCGGGATTGAATCGCTCGACATGGCCCACTTGGAGCACTAGTCCTCGGTCGGTGGCCAGTCGCTCCAGGGCCATTGCTTCCTGAACCGTGGCTGTAATCGGCTTTTCCACGAGCACATGGATCCCCGCGCGGAGCAGGTCGCTCGCGACATCGAAATGATGGACCGTCGGAGTGGCGACAATCGCTCCCTCGATCGAGCCAATCAGATCGCGGTAATCGGCCACCCCTCGCGTGTTGAATTCGCCGGCGACGCGATCGCGAGCCTCCTGTGCGACGTCGACAATGGCGACCAGGTCGATGTGGGGCGCCTCGGCGGCCAATTTCGCGTGGATTCGACCTAAGTGTCCTGTTCCGATTACGGCTGTGCGCAGAGGGGTCATGCTGCTCTCCGAGATTCGCGACCGCGGCCGTGACGGCCTTCCTGTTGCCCTTCGATGAACGACAAGAGCTGATTGACCTGTGGGACAAGCAGGTCGTTTCCTCTGAGCACCTCGCGGGCCGAATCGAGCCCGATTTTCGACCGATAGAGCAGGCGGTGGGCCTCCGCGAGGGCATCGATCACGTGCGGGGGAAAGTTGTTTCGCTTGAGGGCGACGATGTTGATGCATCGCGGCCGCGCGGGGGACCCTTCGTTGAGCATGAACGGAGGCACATCGTGCAGGACGCGGCTCAACCCGCCGATGAAACTGAAGCTGCCGATCGTGGTGTAGTGATGAACTGCCACCCCCCCCGAGATCGAGGCATGATCATCCACGTGGACGTGCCCTCCCAGGAGCGATCCATTGGCGATGATGATGTGGCTGCCCAGCTTGCAGTCGTGGGCGACGTGGGAATTCGCCATCAGAAAGTTGTGGCTACCGATCCGGGTCACACCCTCTTCCTTTTCAGTGGCCCGATTGATGGTGACCCCTTCGCGGATGATGTTGTGGTCGCCAATAATCACCTTTGTCGGCGAGCCGGAATAACTGATGTCCTGAGGTTCGCCGCCGATGACGGAGTTTGGGTAGAGCAGGTTGTTCTCTCCCAGGTCGACGTGCCCCATGAGGGTCACGCTGCCGAGGAGCCTGGTGCCGCGTCCAAGGCGGACGTCGGCCCCGACTGTGCAGAAGGGGCCAATTTCCACGTCCTCGTCGATTTGGGCACGTGGGTCAACCCAGGCCGTGGTTGCGATGCTGGTTGCCATCGTTTGGATACTCCTAAGCTGATCGTGTCGCTCCACTGAGCGTGCTAGGCGGACTTGCGCCGAGACGCAGCCACGCGGTGCTCTTCCTGTTCGAGAATCGCTTTGACCAGTGTCGCATTGAGTTGATGACCGCTGCGATAGGCGATCACGTGGCCCACGAGCGGTCGGCCCGCGAGGGCCAGGTCGCCGACGACGTCGAGCACCTTGTGCCGAACGCACTCGTCGGGAAAGCGAAGTTGGTTGTTAAACGGACCGTCGGGGCCAAAGATCAAGAGGTCGTCGGTGGTGACGTGCTTGCCTTTCCCTTGGGCGATCATCGCATCGGCTTCCTCCTGGAGGACGAACGTCCGCGCGGGGGCCAGTTCGTATCGGAATTCCTCGGGAGTGATCTCCGCCGCGAACGACTGGCGGCCGATCGCGTTTCCCGGGCCGTAGTCGAGATGATACTCAACCGACATCAGACCCGAGCCACTGGGGAGGATTTCAACCCATTGCTGAGGAGTTCCACAACGAATTGGTGCGGTGACCACCAGCGGACGGGTCATCGACGAGTACTCGATCAACCCGGCCCAGTCGATCGCCTCGACAAAGGCTAAAGCCGAACCATCGCAGCCCGGCATCTCCTCGGCATCGACCCACACCTCGCAATTGTCGATTTCAAGCCCGGCGAGTGCCGCCATGATGTGCTCGATCATCTCGACCCTTGCCGTCCCCACCTGGAGCACCGTGCGGCGCGAGGCATCGACGCGGGTGTCGAGGCAGGCCGGCATGATTTGCGGGCTGCGGCCCGGCCGCTGCAGGACGAAGGCGATTCCGGTGTTGGGACCAGCCGGTCGGAATTCGACCTGGATTGGTTCACCACTCCAGTACCCTACACCTTCGACAGTGACGGGGCGGCCGAGTGTGCGCTGACGGCGCAGAAAGGACATCCTAACGAGCTCCCAACCGAGTGAGACGTCCGAGACCGACGTAGCCTGGACAAACCGCTCCACTCCCACCCCCCCTCCAGGGCGCGCCGCATGAAGCGGCGCTCCCCTTGGGAGTGGGCGTGATTCGACGGCAATTATTAGCGATTCGGAAGCTGGCCGGCTGGATTCGTGCTAACCGCCGGCGGTTGGCCAGTAGGCCCTACATTGGTCGGAGCAGTGACGCCCCCATTGACGATGGTGAGGACCTCACGAGTGATATCAATGTTGTCCTGATACCAAATCGGGTTGTTGATCGCCTTGATGATATCGCCACGGTTGGCTTCGTCGGGAGCGTCTCCATTGAACCGTAACACAAGGCCGATCTTTCGCTGCTTGGCATAGGCGGCCACGGCGGCGTTTACCTGGCGATAAGTTTGAAAGTAAACCTGCGACTCCTTGGTCATCAGGTCCTTGCGGAGGCTGTTCATCTTCAGATTGAAGTCGGCTTTCGCACGAGCGACTTGTTCGTCCTTCTCGCGATACTGCGGACTCGTTGTGTTGAACTGCTTGGCAATGTCCTGAAGTTCTTGCTCCTTTTTCGCGATTCCGTCCCGTTCCGCCTTGAGCTGGTCTTCAATCTGCTTCATCTGGCCCTTCATCTGCTCCATGGCCGCAGTGAAGGCCTTGTGGTTGTCGAACACGTAACCGATGTCGACGACAGCCACTCCATAGGTCGAGACGTTGGCAGCCTCGGGGAAGTTGGCCAGGGTGGGGGTGCCATACGCACCGACAAAAAGAGCGGCCGCGACGGCCAATGTGAGGTTCTTCACGCCAGCACTCCTTGCTGCAATCGGTCTTCCATGACCAGGTGAATAAGTTGCCCGGGACATCCAGTGGTCGCCAGGCGAAGCAAAGTGGGGGGTATTGTGCCTGGAACCGCCAGCGGCGTAAAGGCCATTCTCTGCCGGAAATCGAGGCAACTTTTGATTTCTCCTTGGCCCCTCGGCCAGCAGGCATTCAAGGCTGCGGGGCTTCCAATTGGACACCCAGGTGTTGTTCCTCGCCGTCACGCCGGACGACGACCTCGATTCGGTCGCCCACGGACTTTTCGGCCAGGAACCGCTGGAACGAGTCGAGGTCGGCCATCTCGCGCCCTCCGGCCCGAATGACGACGTCCCCCTGGCGGACTCCCCCCTGTTCGGCAGGGCTGCCGGCCATCACCTCGGCGATGGCAAACCCCGAGCCCTCATGCTCGCTATCGACGCGAATTCCAAACCAAACGCGTGGCTTCCGCGGTTCGCGTTCCCGCGGCGGCATCGAAGGGCCTTCTGCGTCGATAAACGGAAGCCGCTCGGGGTGCTGCAGCAGCCGGTCGATGAACGCTTCCGACAGATCGCACAGCCGGCACATCGCGTCGACATTCAGCAGTTCGAAGTCGTCGCTGGGCCGATGATACTCGGCGTGCAGGCCTGTGAAAAAGTGGACGACGGGAATACTTTTCCGGCAAAACGAGGCGTGGTCGCTGGGCCCCTTCCCGCCAGGAATCTCCGTCAGCGAAAAGCCACTTCGCTCATTGTCCTGGGCAAGCCAACTCGAAAACGGCCCCGCGGTTCCCACTCCATTGAGAAAGAGTTCGTTGTTCTTCATCCGCCCGACCATGTCGAAGTTCACCATGGCCACTGTCGATTCCAGTGGGAAGGGAGGGTTGTCCACGTAGTGGGAGCTACCCAACAGGCCTTTTTCCTCGGCTGAGAACGCGACGAACACCAGCCGCCGTGCCGGTGCCTCGCCACGCAGCCCAAACCGCCGCGCGAGTTCGAGCAGCACCATGGTTCCCGACGCATTATCATCGGCGCCGTTGTGAATCTGCCCCTCGCCGCGTGCCGAGTTCCCCAAACCGAGATGATCGTAGTGTGCGCCGACGACGACCGTCTCGTGAGCCAACGGACCACTCCCCTCGACAACACCAACGACGTTTTTTACCGGAACCTCCTCGCGATCGATGGCGACTTCGGCCTCGATTCGGCAGGTTTCGCAGCCAAAACTGTGAGGTTCTCCCGTTTGGTCGACCCTAGCTTCCCAGTCGGCGAGCGACACGTTGCTCGCATCCGACATGATCGAATCGATCAGTTGGCGACTGCACACAAACACGGGAATTCTCGTCCCGTCACTCGAGATCCCTCCCTCGGCAAACTTGAGGAGTCCCCGTTCCGCGTCGATTCGCTGCTGTTCCAGTTGGGCCAGGCGGGCGGTGAGACGTCGCCGCCGGTTGGCGCGCGAAGTGCCTTCCTCTTCGCCTCCGCCCTCTTCGGTGGCGGCATCAAGTTCCTCGAGTTGTCGCTCGGCGCTTGCGATCCGGCGTACGATATCCTTCGATTGGCGATCGGTCTCATGCTTGCTCGTGCAAAAGAGAATCGCCGTGGCGCCATGATCGATGGCGTTGCGGATCTTGCTACGAAACGAGGCATGGGCCGTTTCGTTTGTTCCAGCAAACCGGCTATCGGCGTCTCCCTGCTGCGGCTCGTGCCGAACGACAATCACTCCCTTGCCGGCAATCTCGAGCCCTTGATAGTCGTCGTAGTCGAGTTCTGGTGCCGTGATGCCGTAGCCAGCGAAGACCAGCGGAACATCGATTTTGCCAGCCCCCCCGACCGCCAAGGGTGTGTAGTGTTCATTGAGTCTCAGTTCCCTCACATCCTCCGCACGATGGAGCTTCGCCCAATTCACGCTCCCGAGCTTCGCACTCGGCGTGTAGACGAACGGTTGGAATGGTCCGCCGTCGATCGTGTCGGTCGCGAGCCCTGCCTGGGCCATCTCCTGGTGAATGTATTCCGCGGCACGATCGATGCCAGCCGATCCGAGCCCGCGACCCTCGAGGCTGTCGGAAGCAAGAAACTGAATCCCTCGCGAAAGCCGTTCCGCCACCGCGGCGACATCTTGCTCACCAGAGGCGCTCCGACTTGAGCCCCCCGCAAGCAGGGCCACGAGACACAAGAGCATCACTACGCGAGGGGGGCAAATTGCTAGCACGTTTGGGTCCCTGGGAATGGTGACTGGCATTGATTGATCGCATGAGAATTGGCGATTCGACTACGTGGAATCCTCAAGTTACTCATTTTAGCGGGTTGACGCCCCTGCGGGCGACTCCCAAATATCGGTTTTGACAGCCGCTGGCGGGATCGATAAAGTCCCCCTCCCGCCACGTCGGTGGTTTTGGGGTTTGTCCCATGGTGTGACCCGGCCCAACGAAGGAGCGATCGGGTGAGTCTTGATTCGAGCTGCCAGCGCGTCTTGATAGTCGACCATTCCGCGGAGTCGCGCGAGGTGCTGCGCACCTTGCTCGAACGGACCGGAACCGCCACCGTCGAGGCTTCGGGCCCGGGCGAAGCGGCCAACCTGGCGGAGTCGGTCCATCCCACCCTGATCGTGTACGACGCCGATAGCGACCTCTCCCCAGGTGGGGAGGGAAGCCGCCTGCTCGCCGACACCGCCACCCGCACCGATACCCCAATCGTTCTACTCGGCCGGATCAATTGTTCGAAACCTCCTCTACAGGTAGGGGACCACCTGGCAAAACCCTACCACTACGGCCATTTGCTCCGTAAAATTGCGGACGTCCTGGACGCGCGTCGGGCTGGCTGACATCCGGCTCTCGTGACGTCCGTCCGCTGGACGTCGCGCTAGCCATGTGTCTCTCAATGCCGTGCCGAGTCTGTTTGTTATCCAAGGTCGCGATCAGGGAACTCGTTACGAGCTCCGCGAACCCCATATCACCCTTGGCCGGGTACCGACCAACGACATTCAGCTCCACGACACCGAAATCTCGCGCGAGCATGCCCGGCTCGACTGGGAGGACGACTCCTACTGGTTTCGCGATCTCGACAGCTCGAACGGCAGCTACGTCAACCGCCAGGCGGTTCGCGAGTATCGGCTCACCAGCGGCGACCAGATTCAACTCGGTCGCACCTTGCTGCTCTACACGGGTGCCCAGCAGGAACAGCACGACCTGAGTGGCGAGGTGAGCATCGTGGCCGCGCGTGCCGACGTCGACGATGGTTCGCGCATTCTCCACGCGATGCGGCAGGAGGAGGGGAGCGAGTTCCTGCAGACCTCCCCCGACGACGACTCGAGCCCCTGGCTCGCCCGTGCGCGAAGCAACCTGCAGATCATGTACCGCACGGCGCTCGCCGTGAGCCACACGCTCGACATCGATCAGCTTCTCAACCGCATCATGGAAATGATCTTCGAGTGGGTCGATGCCGATCGCGGCTGCATCATGCTCAAGGACGAGTTCACCGGCAAGCTTACCCCCAAGGTCCGCCGCCATCGCCGTGGTGTGCAAACCGAGGATCGCATTACGATCAGCCAGACGATCCTCGACTATGTGGTTGAGAAGAACGAAGGGGTCCTCACCAGCAATGCCCGCGACGACGAGCGCTGGGACCCGGCCCAAAGTATCTTGAAACTGGGTGTGCGCGAGGCGATCTGTGTGCCGATGCAGGGGCGGTATGATGTGGTCGGCGTGATCTACATCGACACCTCGATCACCCCCCAGCGGATGATTCAAGAGCGAACAAGCACCAAGTTCTCGCAAGAACACCTCAAGCTGATGATCGCCATCGGCCATCAGGCAGCCCTCGCCGTCGAGGACACCAGCTACTACAAGGCGATGGTCCAGGCGGAACGGCTCGCCGCCGTGGGGCAGACGATCGCCTCCCTGTCGCATCACATCAAGAACATCCTCCAGGGGGTGCGCGGGGGGAGCTACCTGATCGAAATGGGCCTGCAAGACCAGGCCAAAGCGCTCGAAGCCCCCGAGGTCGACGTTCCTGCCGCGACACGAGCCATCGAGACGATGCAAAAGGGGTGGGGCATCGTCGAGCGCAACCAGGAGCGGATCTCGGCCCTCGTACTCGACATGCTGACCTTCAGCAAGGAGCGCGAACCCGAGCCGGTGGCGGCCCAACTCAACGAGACCGTGGCCGATGTCGTCGAACTGATGCAGGTGCGGGCAGCGGAGCTCGAAACCACGCTGACATTTTCCCCTAGCGAAGATCTCCCGATCTTGATGTTCGATCCCGAAGCCATTCACCGCGCTGTCCTCAACGTGGTGACCAACGCCATCGACGCCTGCGATGGCTGTGAGGTGCGCCACGTCGAGGTGGTCACTCGGCTCGACGACGAAGGGCGCAATGCGCTGGTCGAAGTCACCGACTCAGGGGTCGGGATTGCCCCAGACGACATGGAAAAGATTTTCACGGTCTTCGTCTCCAAAAAAGGGGGCCGAGGCACTGGCCTGGGGCTATCTGTCAGCCAAAAAATCTTGCAGGAACATGGCGGGGTGATCCGGGTCGAAAGCACGCCGGGCGAAGGGAGCAAGTTCATCCTCGAGCTCCCCGTGAACCCGCCCCACAGCGAGTCGCAGTCGGCCGAGGACTCGGGGGTCATGGGTGCGACATTGGGATAAAGATTTTGGAGGTGGCCTCAGTCTTCGTGAGTACGCAATTCACAAGTTGTAATGCTTCAGCCATCTGAAGTTGGCTGAAGCGGATAAAAAACACGGAGGCACGGAGATGTCATTGACGGGGCAGCACGTCCCTTGAAATTGTGATATTCCAATAACCACGGGGTCCGATTCGATTCCAACCCCGCTCGTTGATCTCCGTCTCTCTGCGCCTCTGTGTTGAAGTCTTTCAGAGGGTCCTTTTCCCAAATCCCAACAATCCGAGTCCCATTCTTCGTTCCAATGACCTCTCCCCCCCGGGGTCACAACAACGCGATCCGTTAGAATAGAGGCGATGGATATCGAAACGATCATCGAACTCGAGCGGATTGGCTACCGGCAGGGGGAAACTCAAATCCTCGAGGGGATCGATTGGAAGCTCCGCCGCGGCGAGCACTGGGCGGTCCTCGGACCTAACGGGTCGGGGAAGTCGACTTTGCTCCGCATCGCCTACGGATACCTCTGGCCCACCAGCGGCCGGGTGCTGCGACTGGGCGAGGAACTGGTCGACCTCCGCACACTACGCCGGCAGATCGGCTGGATCGCTCACGACCTTCCCGCGGCGGTCCCGCCCCGCGACACGGCGCTCGAAACGGTCGTCACCGGCCGCATCGCCCAAGTGGGGTTCAAGTATTTTCAGGGGACAACCCCCACCGAAACCGATTTTGCCACTGCCCGCGACAGACTCGACTCGCTGGGCTGCGGTCACCTGGCCGACAAACCATTCGGAGTGCTCTCCCAAGGCGAGCGGCAGCAGGTGCTGGTCGCCCGGGCACGAATGGCGGAGCCGCTGCTGCTGGTGCTCGACGAACCGTGCGCCGGGATGGACCCTGGGGTCCGTGAGCGATTCCTCGGGTGGCTGGCCGAGTCGCTCACCCACGAGGGGACACCAACGGTGGTGCTGGTGACTCACCATGTCGAAGAGATCGTGCCGGGGATTGCGGGCACGCTGATGCTTTCAGGTGGCCGAGTCCACGCCGCGGGACGGACGGAGGAGGTGGTGACCAAGGGGGCGATGGAAGAGGTGTATGGGGCGCGGATGGAGCGGCTGGAGGTGGTGAATGGACGGCGGTGGGGGATTTGGGGACAATAAGGCGAAAGGTCAGTTGTGCATAAGATTTATAAAGCCCAGCGCAGGTATTTTGACGCCGCTTGCAAAGGTGATACCGAATCACTCCGTAGCGTGTTCGCTGGTCGTGTGGGTGAACGGCAATCATGCACTGACGCGTTTCCCACTTCGCTCCTGTTCGCTGATTTCGCGACCAAGATTAAGTCTGAAGTCGCCTTCAAAACGCTCATTCCCTTTGCAGTCAGATTGGCCCTAGAGCAGACCGCTCGGCCTGACTACGAGTGTGCGCTCTGGCTTCTTCTTGAGCTGGCGCGATGCAGCCATACGACGGAGTTACCTACCGAACTCGAACATGCACTGCCGCTTCTCGGTGAGAGATGTGAGGAGATGGGCGCAAGCTGTCAGAAGCCGTTCAACGAGTTGCTGCGGAACTACCGAATCGAACGTACGTGATAGCCACACTTTCAACGGTGGTGATCACTTCCCCCACGCAAAACAAATGCTCCTCCCCCCGCAAAAATAGCTGCCCATCCACTGGCCGCAAGCAGGGTGTGGAATGGCAGCGGTATCACTGGCTAGTCGCGATGCTGAACGTGGCGTTGTTTTTGGCATTTGGTTGGCTTGTTCACGCCCTAGTGTTGATGTGAATCAGGTCCAACAGGGCAATTCGAAGCGTCCCTATTGTATTCGTGGGGTTGGCGTCCCTGCTCGGTGGCGGTTATATTTCGTGCATAACCGCCACGAAAGTTAGGGAACAAGCGGGGGTTTGGGCAGCATACAGTGTAGAGTGTTTGAATGGCGAATCTCGATGATTCATACCGATCTGGTGCAATTGCGGCCTTAGACGCGATTGCGGAGGGCTTTCCCCGGTGGATGCATACCGATAGTCGCCCGTTCGGCCAAATGATTGATCCAGATACGGGATTGCCGCTATTTGGACTAAGCGGTCCGGCGGAGCTATCTAATACCAACGAGGCAATTGTTCGTGGCTATAACGATACAATTTCTGACGCCATTAAGGCAGGAGAAGTGACGGTTGATTTTCGACCTTTGTTGATGACGCGGATCGAAGCAATTCAAGCACTGAAGCAGGGCACGCTCGGTACACTCTCAACCGGCAATCCGCGGATTTCGGCTCCCTGCGGCGAATTTATTCTCGAGTTGCGTTTTCCCAGACCAACCGTGAAAAGGCCGTCGATTTGGATTTCCTACAGCCGGGGCGATGAGCGTTGGCCTGACTTCGCTCTCTATGAAGAACCCGAAGAAGTCGCGATTGGACAAAATGGCAAGGTGCTTGTCTTCAGGTCTTCGCGCGTCATTCTCACTCGAGACGTGGAAACTACGCAAGTTCTAAATTCCTACCTAGTGTAGCTGACCACTTCGGCCGCGTGTCTGAGGCGAGACTTTTCAAGCCGACACCCTACTCTGAAAAACAGAAACATCCATGAAGCCGACCGTTTACATCGAAACTTCCGTGATCAGCTATCTGGCGATGAGACCATCGGGTCATCTCGTAACTGCGGCCAATCAACAAATCACACACGACTTTTGGCATAATCACCGCTCGCGTTTTGATTTATTCGTTTCACTCGCCGTCATCGACGAGTGCGCGGGAGGGGACAAGGAGGCTGCGAAAGAGCGAGATCAATTCTTGCGGGGCGTTGCGGTACTTGACGTCAATGATCAAGTCTACGAAGTAGCCGACTCGCTGGCAGAGGCTCTCTCGCTGCCCCACCGGGCTAGGGTCGACTCGGTACACATAGCCGTATCAGCCGTTAATGGACTGGACTACCTGGTGACCTGGAATTGCAAACATATTGCCAATCCGGCGATGCGAACTACAATTGAAGAAGTCTGTGACAATGCGGGATATGCCCCCCCGGTGATTTGCACACCGCCCGAGCTAATAGAGGTGCCGACCTATGAATGATCCTGTCGTCGAGGAAATACGCAAGGCACGCGAAGAGTACGCGGCTCGGTTCAACTACGATCTACGAGCTATCTGCAAGGATTTGCATGATCGCGCCAGGGCGATGGGCATAGAGGTTGTCACGCGTCCGCCGAAGAAAGTGGAGCCGGCGAAGGAGTGAGTTCTTGAGGAAGCCACTCCTCCACGCCATTGCTACTCGTTCAATTCATCAAATTGCTCGAGGGCCGCTTCGGCTTCCATGCCAATATCAGTCACAGGCCCAAACTCATCGCGCTCGTCGTGGGCCGCCAGAATCGCACGAATCGCCTCCTCGTGTTCGTGGCGATTACCGACAATGATCGCCAGTGCGTAGTGAGCCCACACTCTTACGCGAAGATCTTCGTCATTGAGCGCCTCTTGAAGGTACGGTACGGCGGGCCATGCTTCTCCCTCAAAATCGGCCAGCCACCTTGCGGCCCACATCCGCTCAGATGCCAGACGGTAAGAACCGAACTTCTGCAATGACTCGATGTGGGACTCCACGTTGTTCCACGTCTCTTCAGGCACTTCGGGGGCCACGTCGGCCGCGTCGATAAGACCAAACAAGAAGTGCAACTTCGCCGACTCCTCATAATCAGTGATCTCGTACTCGTCGAGGAATCGGCCGATCAACTCGCCGTCTTCCTTGGTAATGCGTGCCGCCACTCTTGCGAGGCTTTCCAAATCATCTTCCGTGGCACGGTCGAGAAAATCGGCAACCTCGTTATCGAACTGATACCGCCCATATTTCAGAGCGGGCTCGATCAAGTATTCTAGCTGCTCGGGCAGATAGACGAAACTTCCAGTGCGTTCGATCATCCTTTGCTGGCCTCGCTTGTACCAATGCAAACCACCCCGTGCCTCACATCGCGCAAGAATACGCCGCCGCTGGGGGCAGGTTGCCGTCACGCCTATCAATCTGGCCGAAGTCAACTTGGCAACCTGACCCCAGCCACCCTTCCCCACTTTACAGCCTCACTCCCCCACGCAAAACAAATGCTCCTCCCCCCGCAAAAACATCTGCCCATCCACCGGCGCCGGCGTCCCGTCGACCGTTTCGCCGACTGAGTTCGTGGCCACCACCTCGTATTTGTCCGAATCGCGGATGACGACTGTCGTGCCGTCGCGGTCGGTGAGGTAGACGTGACCTCCGGCGGCGACCGGGGAGGCGTAGGTGGTGCGGAGGCCGGTGCGCTGGTTGGTGTAGTGGACCTTGCCGGTCTTCGCGTCGACGCAGGTGAGGATGCCGGTTTTCTCCTTGTAGAAATAGAGCCGCCCACCGGAGAGGAGCGGCGAAGCGACGTCGGGGGTGTTGCGGTTCATTGTCCAGACGACATGGTCGGTCCCCTCGATGTCCCCCTCGCCGCCGAGCTTGAAGGCCCCGATGAAGGAGCCGCGGAAGCCGCTGGCGACATAGACGGTGTCCCCCATCGCCACGGCCGAAGCGGCCGGCCGTTGGGTTTGCCCGCCGCAGCGCCACAGTTCCTTGCCGCTGGCCAGGTCGTACGCCCGGGCGTAGTTCTGGCCGTTCATCACGATCTGCTGCTTGCCGTCATGGCTCACAACCAGCGGAGTCGACCAGTTGGTCGGTTCGTCGCGGGGTGTCTGCCAGATGATATTGCCGGTGAGCTTATTGAGGGCATAGAGATGGGAGGGACCTTCGTGATCCCACGGCACGAGGATCACGTCGCCCGCGATCGTGGGGGAGCTCCCCTCGCCAAACTCGTTGCGGGTTCGCATGTCGCCGAAGTCGCGGTCCCACACCGGCTCGCCAGCCATCGTATAGCAGTAGAGCCCCTGGGAGCCGAAGTGGGCGTAGACGCGCTCGCCGTCGGTGGTGGGCGAAGCCGAGGCGAAGCTGTTGGTGACGTGAGTCCCCTCGGGAGGGGTAGCGGTGGTGGCGGTCCGCTGCCACTTGATGTCGCCGGTGGCCCGGTCAATGCAGTAGAGGACGAAGTCGTACGGCTGCTGTGCCGTCGGCTGCTGGCCCCCCTTGGGAACGGCCGCGGTCACGAAGACCTTGTCCTCCCAGACGACCGGCGAGCTCGACCCGCGACCGGGGATGGCGACCTTCCACTTGATGTTTTTGGTTTCCGACCACTCGGTGGGAGGAGTCGCGTCGCTGGCGACGCCGTTGCCATCATCGCCCCGCCAGTGGGGCCAGTTGCCGGCCGCGGAGATGGAGGCGGAGGAGAAGACGAGCGTGGCTAGGAGGTAATGTGGGAGTCTCATCGTGTTATTCCCGTGGCGGAGGTTTTTAAGGGGGAGGTGGGGATGATGGGGGATGGGGGGATGGCTTCTGTTTATACCATGGCGGCGGGCTGGGGTGTCGGAGAATCGGTGGAAATGTCGTCGGGGTAGGAGAATTGGAAGCGGATCGAATCCCCGGCGGGTGTGGGTGTGATGGTGGCTTCAACTGTAGCCAGACGCTCGTCAGTATGCACTTGGATAACGGCGTTGAGAGGCGAATTCGCCTGGGAGTTGCCCCATATCGCGCGTACTGTGGAGACAATAGGGCGATACAAGGAGGAAGGGGGTGGCTCGAGCTCGACTTCTTGGCCATCGACTAGCGCGACCATGCGATAGTCGTCCTCCCCTGGCAAGAGAGCAAGTTCATCCACCTCGTCGATGATCATCCGCCAAAGCAGGAGCCCGACAGATTTTACTCCTCTGCCCTCACTCGACGCCAGGTCCTCGGTGTGATGTGAACGCATCCACGGCTCTAGTTCCTTGGTGAGTTGCTCACCCTGTACCAGGTGGCCACAGAATCGACACCACTCTATCGGCTTGTCTTCAAGCAAGTGGAAATGGCAACGCGGACACCTTCTGATGGCGCAAGCGCACCACAGGCCTAAGCCAAAGAGCCCGAAGAGCATTACAGACAACATAATCCCCATGTACGAAACGACGCCTGACCCGAGTTGTACAAAACTAAAGACGCCAACCGCGAGGAACAAAATAGCAATCACTAACGCCCATACATCGCCTCGCACTTGCTTTACTGCTGGGTGAGGACGAGCTCGCGTCGGCCGACGCGGCCGTGTATGCCGAACGGCGAACGGATTCGGCGGACTCTTGCGCAAAATCTCGGCAAAGATCTCTTCACTGTCCATCGAAGAGGCTCATGCGATTGCAAAGAGAAAAAGGGGCGACTGCCCGCCAGTTTAGGGCATTCCACGCTTTCGACGCAAGCGTTTTTCGCTACGCCCCAGCCGCCGCCGAGGCAAAATCATCCACCAGCCGCCCTAGCACCTCGCGGGTGATCGAGTAGGGCTCTGTCCGACGGGCTTCACGAGGGCCCTTGGTGTATCGGCGGAGAGAGATCACCCCCGCCGTGACGAGGACTTCGTAGTAACTCGTCCTGTTCTCGCGGCGATAGGGAGGGACGCTCCGCATTTGGATGCTGCACGCCGCCTCGTCGATCTCGATCGGGGCGAGGGGCTCCAGCAGATAGCTCACTTTTTTGGCGAGGGCGTCGGCGATCGCTTTAAGCCGCTCGGTCGAAACGCCGTGCAGGTGGGTCGAGGCGAGCTCAAGCCGCTCGACCGAGACCCCCAGGCTATCGATCGACAGCAGTTCGCAACGGAGCACATCGGTCCCTTCGGCAAGCACAATCGAGGCGGGACCAAACCCAGCGGCGGCCAGCTTCTGTTCGAGTTGTGTGCTGAGAGACATGATTGTTACGGCTTCAGTCTTGCTGTTCGGGGTCGAATTCCCAGTCCTCGCCCCAGTCGAGGTCATGCTCGTCGCCATCGAACGACAGCATCGCCTGCTTTTCGTCGAGCACCGTCTCGATATGGACCGGGCGGTTCCAAATCCGCTCGAGGTTGACCAGGGTGTCGCGGGCGTAGTTCACGTCGAGTTCGACCCCGCTGAAGTGGTGCTCGAGGAACAACTCGCCCCGATTGCGATAGTTGCCATCCTTCACCACGATCATCGGTCGCCCCATGTTGGTGAGGCTGGTGAGAAGCTGCTGCTTGACCTTGGGGAAGGCGCGGCTCTCAATTTCATAATATTCACTGTCGGTGTTGTAGCCAAATTTGAACAGCTTATGCTCGCGGACGAAATCGAGGGTCAAAAACTCGTCGATAAACGTCAGATCGTTATGGATCTTGCGAACTTCGAAAATCTTTTCTCGCCCCAAACCCGCCTGGCGGTCCCACCTTTGCCGCATGCTGTAGTCGTCGCAGTCGTCGAACTCCTTGCCGAAGGCCCCCCGATTCCAACGATTTTCGATGTCGCGGAACAGTTCGATCCCCACCTTGTAAGGGTTGAGCCGGGTGGGGCTCGAGGCGAGGGTCCCGCTGTGGTGGTCGCAGTAGTTGACGACATCTCCTGGCGTGAGCCCCTGCCGGGTCATGATGGTGGAATGCCAGTAGCTGGCCCACCCTTCGTTCATGATTTTGGTTTGCCCCTGCGGAGCGAAGTAATAGGCCTCGTCGCGAAGGATCGCCATCACGTCGGCCTGCCACGTGTTCAGGGGGGCGTGCTCGAGCAAAAAGAGCATCACGTCGCGCTCCGGCTCGGCGGGGATGCGGCGAAGGGGTTGGGGCTGGTCCTCGTCCTCCTCCTGGGCCGTGTGGCGGGGATTGATGAACGACTCCATGTATCCCTTGGCGGGAAAGCGGGCCTTCCCCACGGGTTCATTGGAGGGTTTTTCCTCGCCGAACCCGTAACGTTCGATGTCGTCACGCCGTTTGATGAAGGGAGAATGAATGTCAATCAAGTCGTCGATGCTAAGACAGGCGTCGATGAACTCCTCCACCTCGTCGACCCCCACCTCGTCCATGTAGCGACGGATGCGATTGCCATGGTTGGCCATCTCGTCCATCATCTTGCGGCTGGTCTTGCTGAAGTAGTAGTTGTTCTTGAAGAAGTCGCAGTGGCCGTAGACGTGGGCCATCACCAGCTTCTGATCGACCATCCCATTCGACCGCATCAGGTAGGCGTAGCAGGGATCGTTGTTGATCACCAGCTCGTAGATCTTCTGCAAGCCGTAATGGTATCCCTTCGAAAGCTGCTCGTACTCCATGCCGAATCGCCAGTGGGGATAGCGGACGGGGAAGCCGCCACGGGAGGCGATCGCGTTGAGCTCGTCGGCGTCGATCAGTTCGAAGATGGTGGGGAAAAAATCGAGACCGTAGTTGCGCGCGTGCCCTTCCATCTCCGCTTGGATGGCGGCGAGTTCGGGAGGGAGCGGGGCTAGCGACTTGGTGGACATAGACGGTTAGCGGCCGGTGCCGAGGAACTGTTTAATCGTGTCGTAAATCGCGTCGCGGTCTTCGATTTCGGCAGTGATGAGGGCCTCGTTGTTTTCTCCAACCGCACCGACGAGGTGCCCAAGGTACTCGCCACTGCCGTAGGGGCTTTCGACCTGCCCGTAACAAAACAGGTTGACGTGAGGGAGTATCCGCTCCTTCAAAAGTTCGAGCGCCTGGCGGTTGTCCTCCCCCCAGTTATCACCATCGGAAAACTGGAAACAGTAGAGATTCCACTCACTCGGGGGAAGCTCATCGTCGAACAACCCAGCGCAGACCTTGTAGGCGGAGCTGATCCGCGTCCCGCCACTCTCACGAGTGTGGTAAAACGTATGCTCGTCGACCGCTTTTGCCACGGCGTCGTGAATGATGTACCGTTTTTCGATCCCGCCATACTGCCGCGACAGCCAGGCATCGATCCAAAAGGCGGTGGTCCGGACGATTTGCTTCTGCTCGTCGGTCATCGAGCCGGAGACGTCCATCATGTAGATCACCGCCGCGTTGACCTCCGGCTTGGTGATGGTGTTCCACGACCGGTACTGCTTGTCGTGCCGAATCGGGACGACGTTGGGCTCCTCCGGCTCGTAATTGCCGGTCGATATCTGCCGCTTGAGCGCCTTCAGGTAAGTCCGCTTCTTGTGCCGTAGCGACTCGGGGCCGGTCGAACGGACGCTGTTGTACTTCGACTTCTCCTGGACGATCGTGGAATTTCCCTTCGGCTCGATGCGGGGGAGTTCGAGTTCCGCCCCCAGAATGTCGGCCAGCTCCTCGAGCGACATTTCGACTTCCATCAGGTGCCCGTCACCCGGGTCGCTCCCCGCCTCGCCGGTCCCGCCGGGGCGTTGCTGCCCCCCCTTGCCGACGGGGGTCCCCTCCTCGCCATCTCCCTGCCCCACTCCGCCATTGCCGTTGTCACCAAAGCGAAACCGCGGCACGTCGAGTTGCGGGAGAGGAATACTCACCAGGTCCTTCTTCTGCCGACCGATCATCTCCCCATGGGAGATGTACTTACGCAGGTTCTCGCGCACCTTCCCATGCACGATCTGCTTGAACCTACGCTGGTCACGTTCAATTTTGAGGGACATGGGGGGGGAGGGGTCGGGGGTCAGGGGTCAGGTGTGGGAGGTCGGAGGTTGGGGTACATTCTTCAATTTGCAATTTGCAATTACTCCCGCTTGGAATCTCCGCGAGCAAAAATGCTGGCTACGTAGTTGAGCACGTCGGTCGCGCTTTCGTCGTCGTAGCCGTAGTTGCGGATGAGGCGGTCCTTCACCACGTCGATCTTTCGCTGGGTGTCGGCGTCGACGACGTTCGAGACGAGGCTGGTGAGCTTGATCGAGTCCTTCTGGTCCTCGAACAGCTTGAGTTCCAGCGCCTTGTAGAGCCGCTCGTTCGCCTTGTAGTCGAACTTCTTGCCGTCGATCATCAGGGCGGCGATGTAGTTCATGATCTCGCGGCGGAAGTCGTCCTTGCGCGCATCGGGGATATCGATCTTCTCCTCGATGCTGCGCATCAACCGCTCGTCCGGCTCCTCGTGCTTGCCGGTGAAGGCGTTTTTCACTTTTTCCTTCTGGGTGTAGGCCTTCACGTTGTCGATGTAGTTGCCGCAGAGCCGCGCCAAAGCGTCCTCGTCGGCGGCGATGGCCCGCTGGACTTCGTTTTTCACGATGTTTTCGTACTCCTCCTTCACCACGGCCAGGAGTTCACGGTACTCGTGCTTGGTCTCCTCGCTGTTGATGAGGCTATGGTGCTTGAGCCCCGCCTCGAGCTCGTTGAGCACCATAAAGGGGTTGATGCTCTTCGACTCGGGGTGGGCCACCAGGGCGTTCGAGATTTTGTCCTGCACGTAGCGGGGCGAAATGCCGAGCATCCCTTCGTTCACCGCCTCTTCGCGGAGTTCGTTGATGTTTTCCTCGGTAAACCCGGCCAAGGTCTTGCCGTTGTAGAGCTTGAGCTTTTGCAAGCGCGTGAGCCCGGCGTGCTTCGGCTCCTCGAGCCGTGTAAGCAGGGCCCACATGGCGGCCATCTCAATCGTGTGGGGGGCGATGTGCTTGCCCCGCACGGTCCGGTTGTTGTAGTCCTTTTCGTAAATCTGGATTTCGTCTTTAAGGGTCGTGACGTAGGGAATGTCGATCTTCACCGTCCGGTCGCGAAGCGCTTCCATGAACTCGTTGTTCTGCAGACGCTTGTACTCCGGCTCGTTGGTGTGGCCGATAATCACCTCGTCGATGTCGGTCTGGGCGAACTTCTTGGGCTTGATGCGATGCTCCTGGCTCGCCCCCAGCAAATCGTACAGAAACGCCACGTCGAGTTTCAGCACTTCGACAAACTCGATAATCCCGCGGTTGGCGATGTTGAACTCGCCGTCGAAGTTGAACGCCCGAGGGTCGCTGTCGCTACCGTACTGGGCGATTTTGCGGTAGTTAATATCGCCGGTGAGTTCGGTGGCGTCCTGGTTTTTCTCGTCCTTCGGCTGGAAGGTGCCGATGCCAACCCGGTCTTTTTCGCTCAGGATGACCCGCTTCACGCGGATATCCTGCACCAGCCGGGTCCAGTCGCCGTCGTACTGCTTGAGCCGCTCCTGGTAGATGAAGCGGCAGAAGGGATCGAGTTCCCCCTGGATAGACACCTTGTAGTCGTCGGGGCCACGGCCGCGGTTGAGTCGTTCCTCGACATCCTCGCGGAATCGCCGGGGAATGAGGTGCAGCGGGTCCTCGTTCATCGGGCACCAGTCGATTTCGGCCACGTTATCGGGTTCGGTCTCGCTCGCCCAGCCAAGGGTGTAGAGGGCTCCCTCGTCGGTGGCGCTGTAGCGTTCCAGCCCCTTCTTCAGCAGGCGAACGATGGTGCTCTTGCTGCTCCCCACCGGGCCGTGGAGCAACAGGACACGCCGCTCGATGCCATAGCCATTGGCCGCGCTCTCGAGCGCGTTGACCAGGCTGGCAAGCGACTCCCCAAGACCATAGACCGCGTCCTTGCCGTCGTTGTCGGGATCGTCGAAGAACCGATAATGCGGTCTCCGATCACGACCGACGTCCACCGTGTCGACACCATACGATAAAATCATATCGTACAGCCGCTGGTAGGCCGTGCGGGTCACGCGCGGCTCGGCTTGCACCAATTCGAGATACTCATCGAACGTACCGATCCAGTTCTTGCGGCGAAATTGTTCGCGGTCTTGGCGCTGGGCCACCAGATCGATGATGTTACGTCCTTCGCTCATCACGTCGTCCTCGGTTTCTATGTCAATTCGTGCATTTGGCGGCACGAAGCCAGATGCACCGCATCGCGGGGGTGGAAGAATTGCCAATCACTCTGATCCCTCAAGATCGTAGCGGTCCTTGCAGCAAGAGTCGGCCGTCGCATTCCCTTTGCCACTCGCCAATCGACCCTCGCTTCGGCACTGTGTTGTCGTCATGACGGCCCACGTGACGCGCGGGATGACAAAACCCGTCGCGAGTGAGGCGGCACTACGGCTGGCGACCGCGGCTGGGGAGAGACTTTCAACCCGGCGAGAATGCTCGAAGGGGAGCGAGCGGTGGCGTGTAGAACCACAGGAGCGACTTCGCTGGCAACCGGCCCCGGGTCATAGGACCCCGAAAACCGGCTACAGGTTCTTGCGAATTCGCCTGCCTGGCGAGGTTGGCAAAGAGCGGCAAGCGGGCAGGTGGCGGCGTGTCGGCGAAGCGGTCATGCCTCGCCGCGAACGGCTTGCAGGGGAAAAGGCTCCTCCACAAGCAATTCGCACCTCTTGTCTATCGTTAGTATCACTCGCAGATGGGGAACGGGCAACATCGTTCTTGCGAAATCGTCGCCAATCGGCTCAATCCACAGGTCCGCTACAGTGCGATAAGCCGTTGCGACGGGGAGACTTGGGCACTGTACGCAAGTCGCACCCCGGCGCAGGCCGCAGGTGTATGCAGAATACGGAGGTGTCCCGCCACTGGGGAAAACACTGGGGAAATAGTCGGACGAGCACGATCTGGGGACGCTATTCGTCGCTTTTTTTGCGGCGACCGCGCGGACGGCCTCCCCGCGGCGAACCACCACGCCCCGAGGGGCGGGAAGCACGCTTCCGCTCCCCCCTGGCCGCAATATTGGCATCGACCACGCACGAAACGGCATCCGACCAGGAGGGAATATTCTTGTGGAGGGGGCTGCGACGCCCCTCCTCCCCCTCGTCGTCGGAGTCGGAGTGGTCGAATTCCTCGTCATCGTCGTCTTCGAGGATCGCCTCGTCGCCGCTGAGCGTGACGACCACGGTTTGATCGCGCCGCCGCTTGCGGGGCTTCGGAGCGGACGTTTCTTGGTCGTCGGTTGCTTCGGCCTCTCCCTCCTCTGGTTGGGAGTTCGCATCCGACTTGTCTCGCGACCCTCGTCCACGCCGGCGAGAACGTCGGCGCCGGCCACGAGGCTTCTCCTCGGACCCTTCGCCGGCACCTTCTTCATCGACCTCGGTGTCATCCTCACCTTCGAGGCGGTCGGTGGATTCTCCTTCGACATCGTCGTCGTAAGCGGGCTCTGCGGCCGCGGGGGCCTCGGGTTCGGTCTTCTTCTTACGGCCCCCAAACGGGAACCAATCGGGCAAGGTGAGATTCCCCATCGCAAACCCGGCGGGTCGCTCGGGCTCGGGGAGAGCGGCTGGCTCTGCCATGGGAGTGGTTTCGGCGACCTCCCCTTCGTCAGTCGGCTCGTAGTCGCGTGACCGCAGGGGGGGTGAAGCTGACTCGGTGGGGCTCTCGTCGCGATTTTCTTCACGGCGACTTCCCTCGCGCGAGCCACCTCGCCGACCTCGTCCGCCACGACGCGATCGCTTCCGCTCCCCTTCACGTCCCTCGCTTTGCTCGCGCGGCGGCCGCTGCGCGGTGGACTCTTGGACTTCGTCCCCCTCGGCATCGGGGGAGGGCGTCTCGTCGGTCACGTCAACCTCCTGGCGCTCGCTACGCCGACGCGGGGGCCGCTCCGATGAACGCTCGGAGCGCGACGCTCGTGCTGGCGGCTCGACTGCTGGCGAGGAGGCCGCAGGGGCCGACCTCTCGGGTCGGGCGACTGGCTCCTCGACGACATCCGGCAACCCGAACTCGCTGGCCAGACCGCTCCACCCCGACTGGGGTCGGGAAGGGGCCGGGCGCGAAGCGGGGGCTGACGCTGTTGGAGGTGCTGACGCTGTTGGAGGTGGAGGGGGTGGAGTCGGATCGACCGGCTGGACACCTAGGTCAGCCGCCAGGCTGGCCCAAGGATCGGAAGTCTTTTCAGGGTCCATAAAGTGTTTCGCTGGCTGGGGAGGTGTGCGTGGTGGCGGTGCTGTCAAGGATTCGAGAGCACTGCCTTGAGGAGTTGCTGGATCGCTAGTGATCGACTTGTGCCCTGCGTGCCGACAGCGATCTCGCGGCGCGAGTGCCCTCACTGTTCATCAAGACGCGTTTAGTCGACAGTATAAGGGTTGAAGTTTCCCCGCAAAAGGCACATCCCCCTCGACCCCAGGTTTTCCCATGGATGCGGAAGATACGGCCCAATTCGTGGAGCAAGTGGAGCTTCGCGGACACATTATCGATAGCCTGCTCCTCCCCAAAGTGCTCGACACCATTACGGCCGGGGGTGGGGTCTTTCAGATCCAACAGGTGACGATCGGCCAGGGGCGGAGCGACCCTAGCTACGCCCTGATCGAGGTAGCCGCCCCAACCAGGGCCGAACTCGACGAGATACTCGCCCTGATTCACGACCATGGGGCGGTGGCAACCGCGGCCATCGACTGCCAGCTCGAACCAGCCGACATTGCCGGGACCTTTCCCGAGGGATTCTACAGCACGACCAATCAGCGGACCGAGGTCCGTTTGGATGGGGAGTGGGTCGAAGTCGACTTGCAGGAGATGGACTGTGGGATCGCGATCGATCGCCAGGCGCGCAAAGCCAGGTGTGTCCCCATGGTCGAGGTGCGGCGGGGGGATCTGCTGGTCGTAGGGCACGCGGGAGTGAGGGTCTTTCCCGCCCAGCGGACAGAAACCGCCCACGGGTTTGCCTTCATGAGCAGTCCGGTGTCGACGGAGAAGCCGAAACGAGTCGTCGTCCAGCAAGTGGCCCGCGAACTGCTGGCGTGCCGCCAAGGTCAACGGAAGAGCCTGCTCGTAGGAGGCCCCGCGATTGTCCACACGGGGAGCGGCCCACTGGTGAGCCAACTCATCCGCCGCGGGCTCCTCCACAGACTATTCGCGGGCAACGCGCTTGCCACGCACGACATCGAACAGTCGCTGTTCGGTACCAGCCTGGGAGTCCATCTCGACGACGCCCAACTGGCCGAAGCGGGACACGAACATCATTTGCGGGCCATCAATCGCATCCGCCGGGCGGGGTCGATTCGCGCGGCGGTCGAGTCGGGAGTGCTCACCAGCGGCATTATGCACGACTGCGTCAAGCATGATGTCGCCTTTCATCTCTCGGGGAGCATTCGCGACGATGGCCCCCTCCCGGACGTGGAAACCGATGTCCTCAAGTGCCAGGCCCAAATGCGCGAAGCGATTCGCGACGTCGGCTTCTGCCTGATGATCGCCACCACGCTCCACTCGGTGGCGGTGGGAAATCTGCTGCCAGCCTGGGTAAAGGTCGTGTGTGTCGACATCAATCCTTCGACGGTCATCAAGCTGGCCGATCGGGGAAGCTTTCAGACCGTAGGGCTGGTGACCGACGTGGAACCCTTCCTGCGATCGCTGATTGCCGAAATCGACCTGCTCGAAGCGACTCACTGAAGTCCGGTTCTCCATTGCAGGTCGCTTCCCGGGGAATGTTTGCCATGCCACGCATCCTGATGTGCCCACCCGACCACTACGGCATCGAATACGAGATCAATCCGTGGATGAATCTCGAGATCAACGCCAACCATGGCGAGGCGACCTCGCAGTGGCATCGGCTGCGCGACCATCTGAGCGATCTGGGGGTGACCATCGAGTTGGTGCAACCGGTCGCGGGGCTCCCCGATCTGGTCTTCACGGCCAATGCGGGGCTCGTCTATCACCGGCAGGTCATCCTCTCGAAGTTCCGCTATCGCCAGCGTCAGGGAGAGGAACCGTGGTTCCGCAAGTGGTTTGAAGAGCATGGATTCGAGGTGCTCGACTTACCCAGCAACTGGAGCTTCGAGGGAGCGGGCGACGCGCTGTTTTGCGGCGACACCCTGTTCGCCGGCTACCGGATGCGGAGCGATGCGACGGGAATGCAGGCCATTGGCGAAATGCTGGGAGTGCGGGTGATTCCGGTCGAGCTGATCGACTCGCGCTACTATCACATCGACACCTGCTTTTGTCCCCTCGGACCCGAGGAGGCGATTTGGTTCCCTGGGGCGTTCGACGACTACGGCCGCCGCGCGCTCGCAGGGGCCATGCCCCACCTGATCGAAGTTGCCCCCGACGAGGCAACGCGATTCGCCTGCAACGCAGTGGTGGTGGGCCGCCACGTCGTGACCAACACCGGTTGCCCAAGACTGCACGAGGCGCTCGCCGCCCGTGGATTTGTTCCCCTGGCCACGCCGCTGGGCGAATTCGTCAAGGCGGGCGGAAGCGCGAAGTGCCTGACTTTAAGGCTTGATGGCGAAGAGGCCGCCACTTGGAAACAGGAAACAAGAACATGACGAACGACTCGTTTATGGAAGCCGCTATTGCCGAAGCCCGTCTCGGCCTCGCCGAGGGAGGCATCCCCATCGGATCGGTGCTGGTGGTCGACGGCAGGATCGTTGGCCGCGGCCACAACCGACGCGAGCAGCGCGGGAGTGTCGTGTTGCATGCCGAGATGGACTGTTTGGAAAATGCCGGGCGTCTCCCACCCGCCACCTATCGCCGGGCAACGCTTTATTCCACCCTGTCGCCGTGCGACATGTGCAGCGGGGCGGCATTGCTCTACAAGATTCCCAGGATTGTCGTGGGGGAGAACCGGACGTTTCAGGGGCCCGAGGAGTATGTTCGTTCGCGTGGCGTTGCCGTCGAGGTGGTCGACGACCCTGAGTGCCGCAAGCTGATGGAGGAGTTCATCGCCACTCACCCCGAACTGTGGAACGAGGATATTGGCGAAGTTTGACTTCCTGGAGCATATCTGGGGGCAACTTGGCCGAATGTGGGAGGTGTTCGGAGCCCATTGCATCAGCCCTGGCGATGCCAGCACGGGAAATTTTATCATTACTCCCGCAGCCAAGGTGGTAGTAATCGACGGCGACGGCATCCATTTTCACAAGTCTCCGCAAGTCGCCCGCAGACACCTTCGCAAGGCGTGGCGGTATCTAAGCCAATTCGCCTTCCTCGACGCGATGTCGATTGAGGAATCCTTGCAAGCCGCGTCCCAGCCAGACGCCAGGCCTCTGGCCGCCTAAGCCGTCACTCACGACAAGCGGCATGGGGGATCCCCGGTGCAGAACCGCTTGTACCGGGTGATTCCACTCCCGCGACTCACCCGCAGTTCGACGAGCGCTCCACATTTAGGGCAGAATTCCAGATCGTCGTCGGGGAGTGCATCCGTCTCCGCCAGGTGCTGGCAGGCCGCGCACCGCTTCGCCTCGGGCAGGAACTCGAGCCGCTCGGGGTCGATCGGCTGACGGCAGACCTCGCAGAGGGTGGCCGCTTGCCAGGCGTCGAAGTCGTCCTCCTCGTCCTCCGCTTCGCGGACTGCCAGACCAATACCGCGGCATCCAGGGCAGGTCATCCGCGGGGCCGATTCGACAATCAGGGCTTCGACCATGGCGTCGTCGGGCTCTTTGTCGCGACGAAGCCAGCCGAGCAATCGCAGGCGGGCGACGAGATCGTCGCGGCCACCGACGGTGCGCCAGGAGCAATGACGACAGGTAAGGATTTTGCGAAGCATCAAAACGGATTGGGGGAAGGCGCCATCGCCTTCCCCCAATCGAGCCCCGACCCCATTGGCCCGACCCCATTGGACGGATGCGACTAGCGATCGACGATGATCATCGAGCCATTATCGGCCACGTTGAACAAGGGGCGATAGGGGCTGTGGTGGCTCGCCTTGGCCCTGCATCCCCAATGCCACACTAGCGCCATGCTGATATTCCAGCCTTCGTTGGCCGAGGCCCCATCCCCCACGTTGTCGCCGTGGAGGTAGGTCCAACCGCCATCGAGAGACCAGCGATTATTGAGCGGAATGGAAACATCGCTTCCCAAAATGCCATTCGAGTCGTCGTCGAATCCGGCGAACACGCGGAACTCGCCCCCCTGGCGACCGCAAAGGCGGTAGAAGAGCAGAAACTGATCGGTGGCCTGGTAGAGATCGTTACCGTTGTCACGCGAGTTGGTTTGGGCGGCGAACAAGAAGCCAAAGTCGCGGCCGCAGCCGATGGCGTAGCTGATTTCACCGCGAACCTGGTTGAAGTCGTCTCCTCCCTGACGCTCGTCGTGCATCAGGTCGTAGACCACGCCATACTGCAAGCCGCGCTTGGCCCGTCGGAACAAGCCGGTCGTGAGGAACCGCTGCGAGTGCGACTCGGTGTCGTTAAGCTGATTTTGAGTCGCACGAAAGCCCACCTGATAAGCGAGCCCCGGCCAGGCCAGCCACGACATCTCACCTCCAAGGTTAAACCCCTGGTGGAAGCCAAAGTTGCCCCGGTCGCCTGGCGAGTCGAACGGACTCTTGAAGCCCTGGACCCCAAAGAAGGCATTGAACTCGTTGATCGGCGGGACATAGATGTAGATCGGCACGCAACCGCGAGGCCGAGTGCATGTGTCGCAGCAATCGCCGCAAGCCACATCACCACAGGCACAGCCCGGTTCGTCGAAGCCACAGCCAGGCTCCCAGGCGCAGGTTGGATCGCAGGCACAACCTGGCTCGCCCCAGCCAAACCCATCGCCACAGGCGGGACCGTAGCCCCCGTCGATGTATTCGCCAGGTCCGTAAACTCCTCCTTGAGCCCCGTGAGAGGCGAACCCATCCGCGGGCTCGGCGTAAGGGACGCCACCTGGGGTCGCGATTTCCTCCCACTCGCTCTGCTTGACGGCACGAGTCAGTTGGTTGCTCGCACCGCGGGCCGGTTTGGCGAATGTGCGCGGCCCTTCGGCCGGACGCTGAATCTGAACGGCCGGTGCCACCTGGCTCGTGGCGTTGGGGCCTCGATAGACCTCGGTCGCTTGAGTCCGCTCGACGGGCTGGGCATCCGCCATGTCGGGCAACGGCGCGGGAAGCTGGCTGGTCGGACGCTTCGCAACCGGGGGTGTTGTCGTGCGGGCCGTCGTGTGAGGCACGGCCTCACTTGCCACCGCCGGCGCACTCACAACCGTGCTCGTTGGCCGGCTGGAGGCATGTTGCCATTGAAGAGTCTCGGCGGAGGCTGGCACGGCGACGAGCGGGCAGCAACCGAGCAACAACAGGAGCGATCGGATCGAGTTCGGGAGGGGGCACATCTCAGAAAATCCTATGAGGGGCTTCAGGATTCCTGGTACTGCTAGCTGGTGGCCAACTGCGGCCAACCGAGCATAGCGAGTGCCCAGGGCCCCCCTGGATTCACTGCTCAGAACATCTATCGGCTCCCCACTCTCCGCACTTTCGGAAAAATCTTCTTAATCGTTAAAGTTTTCCAGCCGCTGATAGCATCGCTGGAGGGCGACGGGCAAAGCGGGTAACCTGGGGTCCCTTCCCAGGCAAATCCCTTCACTCCATCGGCCCGCCGGTTGTCATGCAAATCACTACTCAAGTTGTCGATATCAAGGCCCGCCGCATCACTCCTGCCACCGTCACGGTCGAAGGGGGACGCATCACGCGAATCGAGCCATCGGACGCCCGTCCGACGACCTATTTACTACCAGGGTTTGTCGACGCCCACGTCCACATCGAAAGCTCGATGTTGGTGCCGACCGAGTTTGCCCGGGCGGCGGTGGTCCACGGCACGGTGGCCACCGTGAGCGACCCGCACGAAATCGGTAATGTGCTCGGGGTGGCGGGGGTCGAATTCATGCTGGCAAATGCCGCACAGACCCCCTTCAAGTTCTATTTTGGGGCTCCCTCGTGCGTCCCGGCGACGACGTTCGAAACGGCCGGGGCCACCATCAGCGTGGCCGAAGTCGAGCGGCTGCTCGACGACCCGCGGATTCCCTACCTCAGCGAGATGATGAACTTCCCGGGGGTACTCAATGGCGACCTCGACTGCCTGGCGAAGATCGACGCGGCAAAAAAGCGCGGCAAGCCGGTCGATGGCCACGCCCCCGGCCTGCGAGGCGAGCTTGCCGCCCGGTATGTCGCGGCGGGGATGACGACCGACCATGAATGCTTCACCAAGGAAGAGGCGATCGACAAGCTGGCGGCGGGGTGCAAAATTTCGATCCGCGAAGGCTCGGCCGCACGGAATTTCGATGCCCTGGTCTCGCTGATCGGCGAGTATCCCGGCGAGACGATGCTTTGCAGCGACGACAAGCACCCCGACGAGCTCGCCCTGGGGCATGTCGATCGGCTGGTGGCCCGCGCCGTCGCGCGCGGGATCGACTTATTCGATGTGCTGCGATCCGCCTGCGTGACCCCGGTGGAACATTACAAACTCGACGTCGGGCAGCTTCGCGTGGGGGACCCAGCCGACTTTATCGAGGTCGCTTCGCTCGAGGAGTTCGAGGTCCTGCGGACGTGGATCAACGGGGAACTGGTCGCGGAGAATGGCGCAACCACCCTCCCCCGCATCGAGCCGGAAGTCGTGAATCAATTCCGCTCGTCCCGCGTGACGGGAGGCGACCTGACGATCGTGGCGAGCGGTGAACCGACGGTGCGGGTGATCGAGGCGGTCGATGGGCAACTCGTGACGGGATCGCTCCAATTGCCGGCACTGGTCAACGCGGGGCGGGTCGTGGCCGATGTCGATCGCGACCTCCTCAAACTGGTGGTCGTCAACCGATATCGCGAGGCGCCGCCGGCAATCGCCTTCATCAAAAACTTTGGCCTCACGCGTGGGGCGCTCGCCTCGAGCGTGGCCCACGATTCGCACAATGTGATCGCCGTGGGGGCCAACGACGACAATTTGGCGCTGGCCATCAATCTCGTGATGGAGGCGGGAGGGGGGCTCAGTGCCGCGTCCCTGGAGGATGGGGCCCAAGAAGTCCTCCCCTTGCCAGTGGCGGGACTGATGGCCACGGGGACCTGCCAGGATGTCGCCGCGGCCTATGCCCGGCTCGACCAGCTCGCCAAGGGATGGGGAACCCCGCTTCGGGCTCCCTACATGACCCTTTCGTTCATGGCCCTGCTCGTGATTCCCTCGCTCAAGCTCAGCGACTTGGGGCTGTTCGATGGAGAACGGTTCGAGTTTGTCGAATTATTGACATAGCTCCCATCGACTCCCATGAGCGCGGGGCTCGCGACGTTGCACTGGCCAGCCCGCAATGTTATCGTCGCACTTGTGGACAGGCTCCCAGGCGATGATTCTTAGTACTGTGGGCAGTATGGCAGAACATGCAGAGGTCATTGGCGACTACGTCGTCCTCGACACCTTAGGGTCGGGGGCCGTTGGGACGGCCTATCATGCGCGGCACCTCCGTAGTGGGACCCTGGTGGCGCTCAAGCTGATGCACGAGCGGCTCGCCGGCGATCCCGATGTCCAAAAGCGGTTTGTCCGCGAGGTCTCGGTGCTCGAAAAGCTCGACCACCCCAACATCGTTCGCCACCTCGACTGCGGGCTCGACGACGGGCGGCTCTATTTCGCCATGGAGTGGGTCGAATTCGGGACGCTCGAGCAGGTGCTTCATAAGCGCCACCGCCTTCCCTGGCGCGAGGCGGTCGAGTGCGCCATCGAAACGTGCGTGGGGCTCTCGCACGCCCACCTGCGAGGGATCATTCATCGCGATCTCAAGCCGGCCAACTTGTTTCTCGCCTCCGATGGGCGGCTGAAGATCGGCGACTTCGGCCTCGCCCGCGACGCCAACCTCCACCGGCTAACCGACGCGGGAAACACCGTGGGGACCTGCCGCTACATGGCCCCCGAGCAGGTGCGGGGCGCGGCCCATCTGACCGGCGCGGTCGATCTCTACGCCTTGGGTTGCCTCCTCTTTCGCATGGTCACCGGTCAGGTCCCCTACGATGGGCAGACGGTGATCGAGGTGTTCGAAAAGCACCTGTTCTCCGACATCCCCTCGATGCGGCGGTTTGTTCGAGACTGCCCACCCGAACTCGACGACCTGGTTACGCGGCTACTGACCAAGGAGCCATCGGAACGCCCGGCCAGCGCCAGGGAAGTCGAGGAGGCACTGCGAGGGATTATCGAGGGCCGCCCGATCCCCGAGATGTTCACGACGGCGCCCCCGATGGAGGACTTGGAGCGCGAAGAAGGAGACGATCTCCGGCAGTCAGTCGAATTGGCGGCCCCTCCCAATCTCACCCAGCGACTGTTGGCGGAGGAGAATACTCCAAGTCACTCACGCAGGGAGGTTCGCTGGCTTATCGCAATCGGCCTGGTGGCGATGATCGCCATGATCGTCCTGCTAACGATCTTTCGCGATCCGTAGTAACGCAGGGTGTGTTTGCCGTTCCATCGTAACCCGACAGGTTACGAAAGCTGTGTGTATCCTTTTGATGGCCTGAATGTTGTGTGTCTTCGATGGAAGCTCTGGTTTGTTCCGTGGGTTATAGTGAATGGCTGACGAATCGAGGGGGCCCCCGCGCGCGATGTCGGAACCGTCATCGGCCATTTCAGGCCTTCCTCCACATAACTAAGAACTTGTCCCGATAGCGTGAGTTTCGAAAAAGTGCTACGACTCCTCCATTGGT
>CAZYQQ010000008.1:82516-91582 GCA_964650265.1 uncultured Planctomycetaceae bacterium | reverse complement strand
CTTTCGGCCATGGCGAGGAGATATCGTAACCCGACGCGTGAGCGAGAGGCGCCTCACTTACGTGTCGGGTTACGATGGCTATCGGTCGTTACCCTTCTGGTTGATCTCCGCGACTTTGCTTGTTCAACAATTCCCCAATCCGAATCTCCCGAAACTCAATCGCCATCTCGCGATTCGGGTGGATCTGCAGGCCGATCGGGCCCCGTTTGCTGGCGGAATCCGATTCGTATTGCATCACGTGCTTGCCATTGAGCCACACGCTGTAATGCTTGCCGACCGCGACGACGATCATCGAGTTCCAGTCCTTGGGCTTGAGGAGTTCGTCGATCCCTTCGGCTTCGACTGGGTAGCCCTTGCCCGAAATATAGGGCGAGCAGGTCATGTCGCGCTTGAGTGATCCTGATTCGCCGATCTGAATCTGGTTGTTGCCATTCCGCACGAAGACGCCCGAGTCGACGACTCCTTCCCCCATGCGGAACTCGAGTTGCAGGATGAAGTCGCCATATTTCTTGGTGGTCCACAGGTCGGAGCCCTTCTGGTCCGGGTCGCTCTTGCCGAACAGGACTCCCTCTTCGACCGTCCACCAGATGTTGTTCTCGGGGACCTTCCATCCCTTGAGGCTATCCGGCTCCAACAACACCGGGAGGGTTTGCCCCTGAGCGACCACGCCCCAGCCGACGATGCCCAACCATGCCGCCAACACCAGGCTCATAGTCCGCCAGCAAACGTGATTCATGTCTCCACCTATTTTTTGAAATGTGTTCACAGGGAATCGAGAGGGCCGCATCCCAGTGTAGTGTAACCCGGACCGCTTCGCCCGTGGCATCCTCCTTCGATATCTTGGCCACGAGTCCACTCCCGGGAGGGGGCCGATTTGGACATCAAATCCCCAGAATCGGCGCCGATTTTCCGAAAACGCGCTGGCCGGGCCGCCGGACGGGCTCACTCCGTGGCGGCCTCTGCCCGCCGCGCCTGCTGTTCGGCCAGCCGCTGGCGGATATGTTCGACGCTGTCGCGGGGGGTCGCATTGATCAGTTTCCGGGTGTACTCCTCCTTGGGGAGGGCGTAGATATTGTCGCTGGGGCCGAACTCGACGATCAGCCCCTCGTTCATCACCGCCATCATGTCGGCCATGAATTTGACGACGGAGAGGTCGTGGCTGATGAAGATGTAGGTCAGCCCACGGTCTTCCTGGAGTCGCTTGAGCAGGTTGAGGACCTGGGCCTGGACCGAGACGTCGAGGGCCGAGACCGATTCGTCGCAGATGATGAATTCCGGCTCGACGGCGAGTGCCCGGGCAATGGAGATCCGCTGCCGCTGGCCGCCGGAGAACTCGTGGGGATAGCGGCGGAGGAAGTCGGGTTTCATGTCGACTTCTTCCAAGAGGGCGGCCGCCTTGTCGCGCCGCTCGGCCCCATTTTTCGCCAGACCGTGGATCACCATCGGCTCGGTGAGCGTGCTCTCGATCGTCATCCGCGGGTTGAGCGAGCCGTAGGGGTCCTGAAAGATGATTTGCATCCGTCGCCGCATCGCGCGGAGTTCGCGCGCGCCCAAGTCGAGGACGTTGCGCCCCTCGAAGAGGACATCGCCGCCGGTCGCGTCGACCAGACGGAGGATCGCCCGGCCGGTGGTCGTCTTGCCGCAGCCACTTTCTCCGACGAGGCCAAGGGTCTGCCCCTTGTAGACCTTGAAGCCTACGCCGTCGACTGCTTTGACGTGGCCGACGACGCGGGAGAAGACGCCGCGGCGGATGGGAAAGTGGACCTTGAGGTCTTTGACTTCCAAGAGGGGCCGCGTTCCCTCAGGGACCATCGTCGAGTCGGGGGAATGGTGCCCCTCCTCCCACGGGTGGCCCATCGCGGCCAGCTCGCTCTGGGGATGGAGGAGCCGCCCGCGGCCGTGGTGCATCAATTGTTGAAGGCGTGGTTCGTCGAGCTGTTTCTCGATAATCTCGACATCGATTGTGCCGTCGGGCGCGGCGACTTCGCGAACCGACATGAAGTCGCTCACCGTGGGGAGGAGTCGATAGGGCGTGTCGAGCCGGGGGCGGCAGGCCAAGAGCCCCTTGGTGTAGGGGTGTTGGGGGTTTTCGAAGATCTGGAGCACGCTGCCGTATTCGACCATCTTGCCGCGGTACATCACCATCACGTCGTCGGCGATCTCGGCGATCACGCCCAGGTCGTGGGTGATGAACAGAATCGCCATCCCGCGCGAGTCGCGCAGACGGCGGAGGATGTCGAGAATCTGCGCCTGGATCGTCACGTCGAGGGCGGTGGTCGGCTCGTCGGCAATGAGCAATTGAGGATTGCAGGAAAGGGCCATCGCGATCATCACCCGCTGCTTCTGCCCCCCCGACATTTGATGGGGATAGGAGTCGACGCGGACCTCGGGCTCGGGGATGCCGACCTCACGGAACAGTTCGATCGTCTTCTGGCGAGCCGCTTGCTTCGAGACCTTCTGGTGAAGGACAATCGCCTCGGCCACCTGGTCTCCCACGGTGAAGACCGGGTTGAGGCTGGTCATCGGCTCCTGGAAGATCATGCTGATCTCCTTGCCGCGAATCGAGCGCATCTCCGGCTCGGGGAGCTTCACGAGGTCCTTGCCCAGGAAGGAAATCTGCCCCGACTCGATCCGGGCGGTCGAGGTGAGAAGCTGCATGATCGACAGCGAGGTGACACTCTTGCCCGAGCCACTCTCGCCGACAATGCCAAGGGTATGCCCCCGTTCGACGCGGAAGGAAATATCGTCGACGGCGCGGACGGTCCCTTCCTCGGTGTGGAAGTAGGTTTTGAGGTTGGTGACTTCGACGACGGGTTGGGGCATGGCTCAATCGGCTTTGCGGAGACGTGGGTCGGTGACTTCCTGGATTCCCTCGCCGATGACATTGTAGGCAAGTACTGTGAGGAAGATTGCGGTGCCGGGGAAGACGATCAGCCACCACATTTCTTGAATGTTCTTGCGTCCGGCGTTGAGCAAGGTTCCCCAACTCGGGTTGGGAGGATCGGCGCCAAAACCGAGATAGCTAAGTCCCGCCTCAAGAAGAATGGCCGAGGCAATACCGAAAGTAATGGGAACAAGGATCGGGGCGAGTGAATTGCGGAGGATGTGGAGGACCATAATCCGCGTCTGACCCGCCCCGAGGGCGCGGGCGGCGGTGACGAAGTCGACCTGCTTGAGCTTGAGGAACTCGGCGCGCGCGAGGCGGGCGATGGTAGGCCAACGGGTAACACCAATCACGGCCATCAGATGCCAAGTGTTGACCGACTCAAGGATCGCGATAACTGCGAGAATGAGGACTAGAGTGGGGATACAGAGGACCACCTCGACAAGCCGGCTAACAATCATGTCGACCCATCCCCCGTAGTAACCCGCGGCGGCTCCGAGGATCAGGCCGATGACGGTGGCAATGCCCATGGAGACAAATCCGACGCTCAGTGCGATCTGCGTGCCATGGACCATCTGCGCAAAGACGTCGAAGCCTTGGTCATTGGCGCCGAACCAGTTGAGGCGGCTGGGTTTGGCGGCCGAGCCGAAGGGGTTGCCTGGCCGATCGCCCCACTCGTTGTTGCGAACGCGGCGAAAGGGGTCCTGATAGACGAGGGGCCAGATGGCCCAGCTCTCGGAATCGTTCGCCTTGAGGGCCTTGGGGTAGTTGTCGATGACACCATCTGTGCTAAAGATGGGGGCTTCCCACGATCGCTTAAAGTAGCCTAAAGCGGGAAAGTGGATCTCCCCCTTATATTTGCAGACCACCGGTTTGGTGCCGGCGATGGCGGGGGCGAAGAGGGCGACCAGGCACAGGAAGAGGACGTAGAGCAAGGCGAGCATCGCCGCAGGGCGCTTCCGATAGCGTCGCCAGGCTTCAGTCCAGAACCCAACCGAGGGTCCCGACGATTGGGGAGCCGAGGAGGTGGGACTCGGGGGAGGGACTTCGGTGGTGGACATGTGGTTCAGGTAAGCGTAACTCGGGGATCAACGGCGGCGTACAGCAGGTCGGCGAGGAGTTGGCCGAGAAGGGTCAGGACGCTGAAGACCAGCACCAGCCCCATGATCGGGCTATAGTCGCGCTGACTGATTGCCTCGAAGAAGAGTCGTCCCATGCCGGGCCAGACAAAAATTTGTTCGAGGATTACCGCCCCGCTGAGCAGGGTCGGCAGGGTGAGACCGATCATCGTTACCAGCGGAATCAGCGTATTGCGGAAGGCGTGGTGGTAGACGATCCGCGCGGGACTCACTCCCTTGGCCTTGGCGGTACGGATGTAGTCCTGGCGGACTACCTCTTGCATGTTGGCCCGGATGAAGCGGGCGTAGTAGGCGAGGCTGCCGTAGGTGAAGCAGGTGACCGGGAGGATCGAATGGAGGAAGATGTCCCACCACTGCTCGAGTGTCGACATCTGGTCATGATTGTCGGAGACGACGCCATAGAGCGGGAGCCAGCCAAGCTCGGTATAGAAGATGAGTTGCAAGTAAAGGGCCGCCACGAAAGCGGGAAGAGAGTAGAGCATGTAGAGCAGCATGCTTACGGCACGTTCGGCGAGCGTGTCAGCGCGAACGGTGGCCCAGAGACCGATCGGGATCGAGAGCAGATAGGTGAGGATGAGCGACGTGCCGGAGAGCATGAGTGTGTAGGGGATACGTTCGGCAATCAGCTCGGTGACGGGACGGCCGTTGCGGGCGATGGAAATTCCGAGGTCCCCTCGGAAGACGTTGCCAAGCCAGACGAAGTAAGCCTCGTACCAGGGGAGGTCGAGTCCATACTGCTCGTTGAGCCGTTGGATTTCCTCCTCGCTCATCTGTTTACTGGGATCGAGATTGGCCTGGTCGAGCGTGAGGGGGGTTCCTGGCATATGCCGGATAAGGGCGTACACCAGAAACGTGATAATAACCAGCGTTAAGAGCGCGACTCCCAAACGACGGATAACGTAGTTGATCATTCGCTAGTCGATTCCCTCGGTGAGGTGCCTACTGTCGCAAACGTGCTCTTTCATTCCGCCGCCGCGGGAACGTGAATGCTTTCGAAGCCAGGGCTAAAGCTGTAGGGACCGCGGGGGCTGAAGTTGTATCCACGCAGTTTCTTGTTGAATGCGTAAAAGGAATTGCGGTAGTAGAGCCAGGTGTATGGTTGCTCGTCCCACAACCGGGTGTGGATTTCGGCGTAAATGGCGGCGCGTTTTTCGGGATCCGACTCCCGCTTGCCCGCTTCGAAGAGTTCGTCAACGCGTTTGTCGGAGTGGGAGCCATAGTTGCGTTGCTCGCCGGTGGCGAAGATATTCTTGCTCGTATCCGGATCGGTGCCGGTGCCCCACCCGCCGAACGATGCCTGAAATTTATGGGTCTGTAACTTCTCGACGAGCGCCGTGAATTCCGTCTTCGACACATTGCAGACGACGCCAATTTTGTTGAGGCACTCTCTCATCAGTGTACACGCCTTGTCCGATGTGTCTGTCTGGTTGCTGAGGAGGGTGAACTCGAACTTTACCTTCTTTCCGTTGATCGTCTTGTCGCGGATGCCATCGTTGTCACTATCGGTCCATCCCGCTTCATCGAGTAACCGCCTTGCCTTTTCGAGGTCCTGCTTCATTGGCTGAGGACCCTCCTTGGGGAACATCCAGCTTGTGGGATGATACGGCCCCTGGCTCGGCTGGTAGAGGCCATAGCAGATGGTGTTCATGAGTTCTTCGTAGTCCATGGCATGTGACATTGCCGACCGCACCTTCCGATCGGAGAAGAAGGGGGTCTGTTGGTTCCAGATAAAATGGAACGCGACCCACTCCAAGTCAGTGACCTTGGTGTTGCGGGCGTAGAAGTCATCGCCATTGGTCTGATCGATCCATTGTTCGGGGCTGAGGACCATCTCCTCGAGGTCCCCCTTTTTGAGAGCGACCAGCGCGACGTTGACATCTTCCACATTCTTAACCCGAATTTCCGCGAAGTGGGGTTTGGCGCGAACCTGTTTTCCTTCGTGCATGTAGTACCCTTCGCGGCGGCGAAGGATGAACTCCTGGTTGCGAATCCGCTTCACCATTTCGTAGGGACCACCAACGACGGGGGTCTCCTCAAATTTCCGGTGATGCTCGGAACGTTCCATCGTCGGATCCTCGAAGATCGACTTCTCGTAGATGTGCTTCGGAACCGGAACGATCAGCACGTTCTGCGTGTTCGTGACGAGCGGCTCTTTATGAAAAAAGACCACCGTGTGATCGTCGTACGCCTTGACCGCGGCCAATTCGTCGGTGCCACTCCGCACCGCGGGGACAATCACCTGACTCGACATGATCACTTTGAAAGAGAACTCGATGTCGTGGGCCGTGATCGGCTTACCATCCGACCACGTGAGGTCATCGCGAAGGACAATTTTATCCATCATGTTGTCCTTGCTCTTCTGCCAGCTAACGACCGTTTCCTTGGGGGCGAAGTATTTGAAATGACGATCGAAACTGATGTATCCGAATGCCGTGTGAGAAAGATACTCTGCTTCGGTGACGCTCGAAGACTTGATGGGATTGGAACTCTTGAGATCACCCGAAACATGACGTAACAGACGATCGTCGAAATCGACGCCGCTGCCATCTGCTGGCGGAAGCTGCCCGAGCGATCGCAAGATTTTTGTGTTGGCTTCTGGCGAGTCGTTCCTCAGCGCGAGGGCCTCCTGGGCGGGAATCGGCGCGCCGAGTTCCTCGACCTCTTTCGCTAGTTCCTCCCGCAAGAGGTCCATCCCCGACAACACCGGCTGATCGACCCACTCGACCTGCTCCAGCTCTTCCCACGTAGGGACGTCGAACGGTTCGATGAGATCCCCCAGCTTGAATTCTTCCTTTTGGCGTTGGGTTCTGGGGCGGCAGCCGACTTCCGTCAACAGACCGAGTCCGACGAGTAGCAGAAGGGCAATTTGGGACACTTGGGGAAGTGCTCGACGCATCAGTTTGTCCATGGCGCAGGGCGAATGGGGAAGAAGCTCCCCAAAAAGGTCAATTCTTTAAGCTTCAGAACGACGCAGCCGACGCCACCCGGGGGGATGTCGGCGGACGACCGAACTGGGCATCCTAAACCGCGAGAATTCTACGGTCAACGTCGCTCGAAGAGTAACACAGCTCGATGATGGCTGGTCGGAGCGACAACTCCCTTACTCGACCATATACCCAAACTCACTCACATAAACCTGCGACACCGGCAATTCCGGCAGCACCCGCCGCAGACGCAGGTAGATCAGACGCCGCAACAAGTGGAGTTCCGGGTCGTCGAATTCGTGGGGGGGGACCAGCCGGGTTGCGGTGATTACTTGCGACCGGATCCGGTGCTGGTATTGGGGCCAGAGGGCCTCGAACGCGGCCTGATTTTCCTTGGCGACCTCGATATGGAGCATCAGCTTGATGGTGAGCTGCTCATGCTCGATCGGGCGGTAATTCTTGATGATGATCTTCTCGAGATCGTAGGTCGGCGGGCGGTTGGAGGGCTCCTCCTCCTCGGCTGCCGTGTCGCCATGCCCGTGACCGTTGCCGTGGCTGGGGGAGGCCACGGCCGGCGCCGCGGCGATCAGCCAGAGGCCGAGGGCCAACGTGAGCCACACCCCCCGGCGCAGCCAGCGGCTGCGGGAATTCGTAGGGGGCGAGGGCAGGGGGCCAGGGGGTGGCGTCAGTGTGGTCATAGCTGGCGGATTTGGATATCGGCGACGTGGACACGTTCGATCGAGGCGTTGGCGAAATAGGGGCGGATGGTCTCTTCGAGGTGGGCCTTGAAGGTGGTCATCAGCGGGGCGAGCAGGTCGTCGACGGGGGTGTGGCGGCAGGCCTGGATCACCGCGTCGCGGAGTCGTCCCTCGAGTCGCTCCATTTCGAGCTTCACGTGCCCCGTGTAGCGCGGCAGGACGGCGGCGTAGAGTTCGAACTCGACCTGCACCTGATCGCACTTCCGCGACTCGGAACTCGGAAGCGGGACGCAGACGACGTACTGCCCGAGCGAGACCGTGTCGAGCTGCTCGGCCGTGGGAAGATGCTCGAACCGCGCGAGGGGCGATTCCTTTGCCCCACCGCACCCGGTGAGCGAAAGGCAGAAGACTCCGACGCAGAGGGCCCCGGGAAGGACCCACCCGGCGTAACTTGGTTGTTGATCGGACGTGGGAGTAGGCGTCATGGTGTTCGTCTGTCGAGGAGAGAAGAGAACAGCGAGGGGGATCGTTTCCATCTCAAGCTTACGTCGCGCGGCGCCGACCGCGATTGATGACCTAGACTTGTGAGCTGGCCTCACCTCTGACCCGGGATGTTTGGCGCGATTATGCCGGGTCTGTCGTTTACCCTGAATTGTCGCCCACCCGTGGGACCTGGGGGATGAAATTCACCAACCGACTCGCACTGCTGCTCTTCGCGGCGACGCTGCTGGCGGCGCCCTGTGGCTGTTACAACTCGGACCTGCTCATCGAGCGCGCCCGCAATGCGGCCATGCGGGCCCGGCTGGAGGAGGTGCCGCTGGGGTATTTCCGCACGAACTTGCCGCGCGAGGTGAATGCCGGGGCACCGATCGAGGTGGAGCTCGATCTGTTCGTCACCACCAAGCGGTACCGCATCCCTGGGGTCCAGCGGCAATTGCGGCATGAGTCGTGCCGGTTGCGTCAGGAGATGCTCGCCGCGATCCGCCAGACGACCGCCGCCGAAATGGCCGACCCGAACCTCAAAGCCCTCCGCGCGCGGCTCGTCGGAGTGGCAAAAAAGTTCTTCGTCGACCCACCAATCGACGGCCTGGGCATCCGCCAGGTAAGGTTCATCCCCCTATAGTGGGCCGATAGTGGGCTGATAGTGGGTCCGGTCGTCTCGACCGGACGAGCGTACTGGGAGAGTTTGAACCCAGTTTCGAGGTCCCGTCCGGCAGACGAGGACCTACTTTTGGAAGCAGCGAAGTGGTTTTGGTAGGTCCCGCTTGCCGAGCGGGACCTTGAGGAGCAGGAGAGTTTGAACCCTAATTCGAGGTCCCGTCCGGCAGACGAGGACCTAACTTTTGGAAGCAGCGGAGTGGTTTTGGTAGGTCCCGCTTGCCGAGCGGGACCTTGAGTAGCAGGAGAGTTTGAACCCAGTT
>CAZYQQ010000008.1:30817-82416 GCA_964650265.1 uncultured Planctomycetaceae bacterium | reverse complement strand
GTAGGTCCCGCTTGCCGAGCGGGACCTTGAGTAGCAGGAGAGTTTGAACCCAGTTTGAGGTCCCGTCCGGCAGACGAGGACCTACTTTTGGAAGCAGCGGAGTAGTTTTGGTAGGTCCCGCTTGCCGAGCGGGACCTTGAGTAGCAGGAGAGTTTGAACCCAGTTCGAGGTCCCGTCCGGCAGACGAGGACCTACTTTTCCGAAGTCCGGTCGAGACGACCGGACCCACGATGGCCGGACCTACTATTCGACGGCACGGAGGGGGCGTGTGACTCGCGGGGCGATGTGTCTTATCCACGCGGGCAGTGCCTGGTCGGCGGAGACTTCGATGGCCGCCACGTGCGGCGGTCCCCCGGGTTGTTCCCCGGGCGCGATAAGCAGGCGGGGCGTTCCTAACCCGGCCGCTTGGACCTCCTGGCGGACGACGTCGGCGAGTTCGCGCGAGTTGACCTTCGGGAGCCGGGCAAATTCGTTCGTCTCGCGAAGGATACCGGCAAGGCGCCATTCGGCCGCCAGCAGCAACCCGGCATGGGCGATGACGAAGAGCCATGCGGCGAAGAACGTGACCACCGCCGCGACTTGCAGGACGCGCCAGGCGTCGACGCGAGGGAGCGGTTCAATGTCGGCGAGCAGAATGGGGGCGGGCATATCTGCCAGCCTAATCACTCGCACGCCAGCCCGCAAACAAGTGGCCCACACCCGCACTGTGTGTGTGGAGTACAGGGTGCCTGACGTACAGGGTGCCTGGCGTACAGGCCCTATTCGTCCCATTCGATAGAAATCTTGGGATTCGCCCCCTTGAGTTCGTCGACCCCATCCTCGCTGATCAAGGTCAGCCGGGCGTAGACCTTGTCGAGGGTCTTGCTTTTGGCCAGGGCGACGATCCCCTCGTCGTCGACGTTGGTCCCCTCGATGCTCAGCGTGGTGAGCTTGGGGAAGTTGGCGATGTGGGGCATTGCCTCGTTGTCGATGCGGGTTTTGTCGAGATTGAGGTAGAGCAGGTTGAGATCCTTGATCGCCGCGAGCCCTTCGTTGCTGACCATCGTGTTCCAGAGATTGAGGTAGACGAGGTCCTGCTTGTCGGCGAGGTGCTGGAGTCCCTCGTCGTTGGTGCCCGTCTCGCTGAGATCGAGCTTGCGCAGGATTTTGCAATTGGCCAGGTGCTTGAGTCCCTCCCCCTGGATGAAGGTGCCGCGGAGGGTGAGGATGCGGAGCTTGGTCATCCCCGCCAGGTGCTCGATCGCCTTGTCGGTGAGGGGGGCACGCATCAAGTCGAGGTCGTCCATCTCGGTGAGGTGGGCGATGTGGGCGATCCCCTCGTCGGAAATGGCCGCGTCCTGGACCATCAGCCCCTTGAGCTTCGTGAGCTTGCCAAGATGCTCGAGCCCCTTGTCGGTGATGGCCGAACTACGGAGCTTGATCGCCGCCAGCGATTTGATCTTCGCCAGACTGGCGAGCCCCTGGTCGGTGACGGTGCAGCCGCGAAGGTCGATCAGCCGCAACTTCGGCGCGGTCTCGAGGTTGGCCAGCCCCGCATCGCCAAGCCGCGTGAACAGCAGGTGGAGATAGGTGAGCTGCGGCATCTCGGCCAGATGGACGAGCCCCTGGTCGGTGACGTTTGTGCAGCGTTCCAGGTTGAGTGTCTTGAGTTTCGGAAGCTGCTTGAGCCGGGCGAGCCCTTCGTCGCTGACCCCGGAATTGCGCAGGCCCAGTTCCTCCAGGTCGTTGAGCTTCAGCAGATGCTCGATCCCCGCATCGGTGATGCCGGCCCCCCAGACGGCAACCCGCTTGAGGCCCGCGGCCTGGGTGAGGACCTTGAGGTCGTCGTCGGTGGCGGGTCGATTGTCGAGGTCGATCGCCACGAGTTCCCCATTTTCGCCCCGTGTGACCTTGCCGAGGAGCTTTTCGGCCCGTTCGGCGGCGATGTTGTCGGCGGCGGAATTGTCGGTGGCCGCATCGGCCTGGCAGGGGGGGGCGGGTGCGGCGACCAAGGTGCCGAGGAGGATAGCCAGCAGGGGATATTTGAGCGAGAATCGCACGGAGCGGGACATGGTTCTGGGAAGTTTGGGTGAAGATTGAGGGGGCGGCGTCTCACCCTATGGTACTCGCCTTGTGGGATGGCTGAAACGCCCCTGGTGGAATAGGGGATTTTTTTTGAAAGTCGCGGCGATTTCGGGTAGGATGGGCGGTTGGGTGGCGGCCCGGACAAATTTGATTTTGTACCCCATGTTTCTTTCGTCCGGCGGTTGGCGGATCTCGGGCGACCCACTTTTAAGTTGAAATGAATAGGGAGTGATCATGCGTCGAAACGCAAACCGTCGAGAGTTCTTGCAGACCACGGCTGCGGTTGGTGCCGGGTTCTGGGTGTCGGGCAGCACACTGGCCCAGGAGTCGCGATCTCCGAACGAGAAAGTGCAAGTCGCCTGCATCGGCATCGGTGGCAAGGGTCGCAGCGATGCGGAAGCGGCCAACCGGCTTGGCAAAGTGGTCGGGCTGTGCGACGTCGATTCGAAGTTTCTCGATGGCCTCGCCTCGCTGATGAAGGTCGACAATAAATACGTCGACTATCGCGAGATGTTCGACGCGATGGGAGACAAGTTCGACGCCGTGACGGTTTCGACCCCCGATCACACGCATGCCGTGATTTCCGCGGCGGCGATGAAGATGGGCAAGCATGTCTACTGCCAGAAGCCGCTGACGCGGACCATTTGGGAAGCCCGCCGGCTGGGCGAGATTGCCAAGGAGAACAACTGCGTCACGCAGATGGGCAATCAGTACACGGCCTACAACCCGATGCGGAAGGCGGCGCAGCAGATCAAGGAAGGGATGCTCGGCACGGTAAGCGAGGTCCACGTTTGGACGAATCGCCCCGTGTGGCCGCAGGGCGAAGCGCGACCGACCGAGGCGAAGGCCCCCGAGTCGCTCGACTGGGCCCAGTGGATTGGCCCCGCGCCGATGCGTCCGTTCGGCGAAGGGTATCATCCCTTCAAGTGGCGCGGCTGGTGGGACTTCGGCACTGGCGCCTTGGGCGACATGGCCTGCCACACCTGCAATCTGCCGTTCAATGCACTCAACATGCGAGATCCGGTGGCGGTGGAAGCCGAAACGGCTGGCCACAACGGGGACAGCTACCCGGTGTGGTCGCAGATTTCATTCGACTTCCCCGAGCTCGACGGCCGCGCCGCGTTCAAGCTCTACTGGTACGACGGTGGCAAGCTCCCTGATCCGAAGCTGTTTAGCGACGTCAAGATGCAGGGAGCCCCGTCGTCGTCGGGCTGCGTGATTATCGGCGACAAGGGGAAGATGTACGCCGCCGGCGACTACGCCCAGGATGGCATCGAGGTGATCGGCGCCGACGAGATCAAGGTCGATTACCAGCGGTCGCGCGGCCACGAAGAGGAGTTTTACGACGGCATTCGCAATCCCGAAAAAGTGCCGATGTCGAACTTCATCACCTACTCGGGCCCGCTCACCGAAACGATCCTGCTCGGCAATCTGGCCGTGTGGAAGCAGGGCCGCGTCGAGTGGGACGCCAAGACGATGACTCCGCTCAACGACGCCGAGCTAGTGAAGATCGTCAAGCCCGATTATCAGAACGGCTACGAATTGATTTAAGCACAATCGCCCCTCGCGCTTGAGTAGGGCGTATGCATGATTTGGTGAAAAGTAGCGCCCTCCGCCGGCCACGTGCCGCGGAGGGCGTTGCTGTTTTCATCCCCCCCAACACAGACGACTTTCGAGCAGGACGTGAATCGCGTGAACGAACTGGAGCAATTGACGACCGACCTCGTCGCGCAGCAGCGCTGGCACGAGCTATTCGAAGCCCGGCTGTTGGCGGCCAGGGTGCGGCTGGGGGTGCCGGTCGTCGACCCGCCCCCCCTCGACGAACTGGCCGAGCCCGCCCGGACGGAACTCGAGCGGGCCTATATCGAAGCCTGCCGCGAAATCGGCGGGCATCTGGCCGACGCGGGGCGCTATCGCGAGGCTTGGCACTATCTGCGTGCCGCGGGCGAAAAGGAGTGGCTCAAGGAGCATCTGGCCGGGGTGACCCCGACACGTGGCAGTGGCGACGACTTGAGCGACCGGGGGAATCTCGAAGAGCTGATCGAGGTGGCCCTCTACGAAGGGGTCGACCCGCCGCGCGGGTACGGCTGGGTGATCGAGCACTTCGGCACCTGCAATGCCATCTCGACCCTCGAGGGCTTCGCGCCACAGGTTCCGCCCGGTGAGCTGGCGCGGTGCGTGTCGGTGCTGGTGGGGCATCTGCTCGACGAGGTGACGACCAACGTGAAAGCTCACATCCGCCGGCAGGTGCCCGATGGGCCCGAGCCGGCGGGCTCGCTCCGCGAGCTCTTGGCCAGCCACCCGTGGCTTCGCGAAGGGGGAGGGGTCCATGTCGACGCCTCCCATCTGGCGGCCGCCGTACGATTCGCCCGCGTGCTGACCGATCCGGAAGATGTCGATCGGGCCTTGCAACTCGCCGAGTATGGGGCCGGGCTCGATCCCGAGTTGCACTACCCGGGCGATCCCCCGTTTGTCGATACCTACGTGGCCCATCGGCTGTTCTTCGCGGCGACACTTGGCCGGGAGGTGGAGGAAGCGGTCGATTACTTTCGCCAACTGGCGAAGGCGAGCGACGTCTATCACGAGGGGACTGGCGCGGTGGAGACCTGGTTGATCCTGCTCGACCGCGTAGGCCAGCCAGGAGCAGCGCTACGCGCTTATGCAGACTTGGTGCCGGCGGGAACGCGGCTCAGCCCCTACGCGCCACGGATGCTTGATCTGGTGATGAAGTCGGGCGAGTGGGATCTCTATGAGCAACTGCTCACGGAGCGGGATGATCCAGTGGGGCTGGCGGTGGCTCGGATCGCACGCGGCGGTTGAATATAGTAGCACGACGGTCCCCGTCGTGGGTGGAGAAAACAGTACCACGGGGTCGTAGCCCGTTATTCGAACTCTCCCTGCTGCAGGAACCGATGGATGTGATCCGCCGTCCGGCGGTACCACAAGATCGGCGTATGGTGATTCGGCAGGACGAGGTGGGCGAAGCCCTCGTCGAGCAGGGTCGATTCGGGCCGGACCATCCGGTCGTACTGGGCCGTGATGATGCCGACTTCGACGTCGAGTCGGCGCGGCAAGCTGTTGACGAAACTTTGCTCGTGGTCGCAGAGCTCGCGCAGGGTCGGTGCGATCCATCCCAGCGCCGGGGCGAGCCGTGTCGCGACGTGAGAGCCGCGGTTGGGGGGCCCGATCATCACCACCCGGGCGACATTGGTCGGTACTCCCGCCATCAGGGCGCAGCGGGTCACGATGCTCCCCATGCTGTGGGCGACGACGTGAAGTTTGCGCCCGGGGTGCTGTTCGGCGAGACGGTGCAGGTAGCAGGCGAAGTCTTCCCCCAGCCGCTCGTTCGACTTCCAGAGGGAGGGGTAGCCGTAGAGCCGGGTCTCATGGCCGATCTGGCGCAAATGCCGGGCCAGGGGCCACATGAAGTAGCGGCTGGAGGCGATGCCGTGGGTGAGGACGACGAGGTCGGGAGGGGTGGGGGGTCGGGGGCCAGGGAGGGGGGTGGCTTGGGGCGGGGGGAGGGTGGTCATGCCGTTATTCTAGGCGGAGGGGCGATTGCGGGACATATTTCTCGTGAGCGGTTACTCAATTCGCTGCACATGCTGCACGGGAAGCTTGGTCTTGTTGGCAAGGAATTCGAACAAATCAGCTAAGTTAACCCGATCGATCGGATCAAAGGTTTTGGTATTCCAGGCTGTCCCGTCGTCGAATTGGATCGCGTAGTGTGGGCGGTGTACCCACTTGCCATTGGGCGCCCTGGATTCGTCGGCGCGGATTAGAGTAGCAATGTCTTCGTATTTGAATTGCTGGTCGGAAAGTGAGAGAAAGCCTCGCAATTCAAACCATTTCTCGTGAAACGCAGCATGGGTCTTGAGCATCTGAGGCAAGAATAGGATGCCAGCGATCAGAATGAACCAGACTGTTAGCTTTAAGAATCTCCACCCATTCACCCCATGGTTCAAATCACAGTAATCAAGGTAATCCGCATATCGATCCTTAAGCATCGCACGATAGAGCAAGGTAAGCATGGGAATTGCGCTTAATAGCCCTAAGAAAAACGCCGGAATCCACCAGACCAATCGAGGCAGCGTCAAGAGGTAGACTGGTTGCTTGCCCACGGAGTAATAGTAGTCGGAAAGCGCAATGAACCCCAAGTACCACAACCAAACGGCCGGTGCCACTGCCAAAATGATGGGCACCGCGGCGAAAGCTTCCCAACGGGCGAACTCCTGCCGAAGCGCGGGCAGGTCGTCTTCAGTGAAGCGCCCAGGGGCTGGTTTGAAATACGGTATCTGCTTCAGAAGGTAGCCGAGTACCCCGATGGCGACGACGACGGCAACTCGGATGAGCAGGTCGACCAATTTGCCAATCCTCTCAAGGACTTATGATTTCGGCAGCCGCTTCTCGATGGATTGCCAGAACGCGGTCAGATCGAGCTCGACTTCGGGGAAGAGCCGCGACTTGTAGACGCCTGAGTCCTTCGCCGTCACCCGGTAAGTGGCCCCATCGAGAATATGGAACTCGAAGATATGGGTCTCGGGGTCGACAATCCAGTACTCGGGGACCCCCGCCGCTGCATAAAGATCGAGCTTTTCGACGCGGTCGCGGGCAGCACTCGAAGGGGAGAGGATTTCGACGAGCAAGTTTGGGGGGCCGTTGATCCAGTCGCCAATTTGATCGAGACGGTCGGCCCGCAAGTAGAGCACGTCCGGCTGGGCGACGGTGTGAGCATCGAGCACCACGTCGCAGCGATGGATCGCGATTCCCCTCTCTTGCCTCGCACACTGATCCAGTAGAACGCAAACTCGCATGACAACAATCTGATGCCGCGGCGTCGGAGTTGGCGTCGTCGAAATCAGGCGCCCTCGCAAGAGTTCGACCGGTTCTCCCTCAGGCAATTCGAAGTAGTCATCGGCCGTATATCGCCCATTCGTCATGTGGGGAGTGGCACCCTCGAACGTTTCATACTCCAACGAAGTGGGCGGCATTATTTCACTCCACGGAATCGTTTACGGCGCCAAGAGCAGCCGCCCCGGCGCCGCCAAAAACCCCTTCACCTCGTTGAGGAACCGCGCCGCGTCGGCCCCGTCGACCACCCGGTGGTCGTAGGTCAGCGACAGTGGCATGATTAGCCGCGGCTCGATTGACTTGCCGACCACCGTCGGGAGCATCCGGCTGCGGCCGATCAGCAGGATCGCCACTTCGGGGGCGTTGATGATGGGGGTCGAGTAGGTCCCCCCGACCGCCCCCATGTTGCTGATGGTGAAGGTCCCGCCGCGCATCTCCTCGATCGATAGGGTCCCTTCCCGCGCGGCGGCGATCAGCCGATCGAGTTCGCGGGCGATTTGCGAGATGCTCAGTCGGTCGGCATCGCGGAGCACCGGCACCACCAGGCCCCGGTCGGTGTCGACCGCTACGCCGATGTTGACATACTCCTTGTAGATCACCGTCCCCTCGTCGATATCGACCGAGGCGTTCGCGACCGGGTGCATCTTGAGGCTGGCAGCGATCGCCTTGATGAGGAAGGGCATCTGCGAGAGTTTGAGACCCCGCTTGGCGTAGTCCTCCTTGCTCTGCTGCCGCATTTCCTCGAGTTCCGTCACGTCGACGTCGTCGAAGTTGGTGAGCTGCGGGATGGTCGTGTAGCTGGCGGTCATGTTGGCCGCGATTGTCTTCCGCATGCGGCTCATCTTTTCGACCCGCACCGCCCCCTGGCTGTCGCTCTGGAGGGTGCCGGGTGGGGTGACACCCATCGAGGTGCTCGAGTCGGCCTGCCGGGCCTGCGAACTGCGGACGTAGGCGCGGACATCCTCCTCGGTGATCCGGCCTCCATTGCCGCTGGGGCGAACGCGACGCAGATCGACCCCGAGTTCCCTGGCGAGGCGACGAACAGCGGGACCCGCGGCGGCGGGGGTTCCCCCTTCGCTCGCTTCGGCGGCCTGCTCACGAGCGGGGGCCTTTTTGGCGGGTTTGGCCGGTGCGGGCTCCTCGGCGACCTCTTCCTCCTCTGCTGGTTCCGGCTCGGGGGCGGGCTTCGCCTTGGCCGGGGCCTTGGTTTCGGCCTGCTTGGGAGCTTCCTGCTTCGGCTCGGCTTTGGCCTTTGGCTCGGGTTTCTCTTCGGACGCCGCGGGTGCGCCCTTGGCACCGGCTTCGATCTCGAAGAGCGGGGCGCCGACGTTCACGGTGTCCCCCTCGCCAACCAGGATTTTGACGATCTTGCCCGCCTCGGGGCTGGGGACCGGCATGGTGGCCTTGTCGGTTTCGATTTCGAGCAGGTCCTGATCCTTGGTGATCTCATCTCCTTCGCTCACCAGGATCGTGAGGATGTCGCCCGATTCGATATTTTCGCCCAGGTTGGGAAGCTTGATTTGAGTTGCCATAATTGCCTTGCCCGATTCAGTCGGTGTAATTTTCAGCAGCCGGTGATGGTTATGCATAGAGCGCCGATTGTTTGTCGGGATCGATACCCAGGTCGCGAATCACATCGGCCAACTTGGGTAGCCCCTTGGCGCCACGCTGCGTAAGCTGGTCGAGGGTCGCCAGGGTAACGAACTCGGCGTCGACCTCGAAGTGACGACGCAGTGCCTCGCGGCTCTCGCTCCGCCCCATGCCGTCGGTTCCCAGGGCGAACAGGCCGCCGGGAATCCACGGATCGATTTGTTCGGCCAGGCACCGCAGGTAATCGCTCGCCGCGATAAAGGGCCCTTCGAGTCCCTCGATTTGCTGCTCCAGGTAACTCTTGCGGGGCGTTTCGTCGGGATGGAGCATGTTCCAGCGGCGGCACTCCTGTGCCTCGCGGCGAAGCTCGGTGTAGCTGGTGACGCTCCAGACATCGCTCGACACGTCGTACTTCTCGGCGAGCACCTTCTGGGCGGCGAGCACCATCCGCAGGATGGGGCCGCTGCCGAAGAGTTGCACGTGGTGCCCCAGCTTCTTCTCAGCCGGCGAAACCTTGTACATCCCCTTGATGATCCCCTCCCGGCACCCTTCGGGCATGGGGGGCATTTCGTAGTTTTCGTTGCCGACCATCAGGTAGTAGATGCACGTTTCGTTATCGACGTACATCCGCTTCATTCCCTCGAACACGATGACGGCCGTCTCGTAGGCGTACGCCGGGTCGTAGGCCCGCACGGTGGGGAAGGCGATCGCATTGACCAGGCTGTGACCATCCTGGTGCTGGAGCCCCTCGCCGTTGAGCGTGGTGCGGCCGGCGGTGCCACCAAGCAAAAAGCCCTTGGCCCGCATATCGGCGGCGGCCCAAATGAGGTCGCCGATTCGCTGGAAGCCGAACATCGAGTAGTAGATGAACATCGGGATCATCGCCACGCCATGCGACGAGTAGGCGGTCCCGGCGGCATTGAAGCTGCTCATGCTGCCTGCCTCGGTGATCCCTTCCTCGAGGAGTTGGCCATCCTTGGCTTCTTTATAGTAGGCAAGTTGGTCCGCATCCACAGGTTCGTAAAGCTGACCGGCATGGGCATAGATGCCGACCTGTCGGAATAACGGTTCCATTCCAAAGGTCCGCGATTCGTCGGGGACGATGGGAACAATGTGTTTGCCAACCTTCTTGTTGCGAAGCAAGTCGGTGAGCAAATGGACGAAGCCCATGGTTGTAGACATCGCCGACCCGGTGAGCTTCTTCTCGAAGGTTGTCTTGAACTCCGACATGTCGGGGACGGTGAGCGTGATCGGCTTGGTCGACCGGCTCGGGACGTAACCACCGAGTGCAGCCCGGCGCTCGCGCATGTACTCCATCTCGGGGCTGTCCTCCGGCGGCCGGTAGAAGGGGGCCTCGGCGACTCGTTCGTCGGAAATGGGAATGCCGAATCGTGTGCGGAACTCGCGGAGTTCGAGCTCGTTGAGCTTCTTGCTGTTATGGGTCACATTGCGCCCTTCGCCCGACTCACCCAGGCCGTAGCCCTTGATCGTCTTGGCGAGAATGACGGTCGGCTTGCCATTCTTCACGTTGACCGCTCGGTCGTAGGCGGCATAGACCTTTTCGGGATCGTGCCCGCCGCGGCGCATTTTCGTCAGCCGATCATCGGAATAGCCCTTGACCATCTCCATCAGCCGGGGGTCCTTGCCAAAGAAGTGCTCGCGAATGTAGCTGCCAGGCGAGACGACATACTTTTGGTACTGGCCGTCGACGATCTCCATCATCCGCGCGGCGAGGACGCCATCGTGGTCGCGCTCGACCAGCGGATCCCAGTCGCTTCCCCATACGACCTTGATCACGTTCCAGCCGGCACCGCGGAAGGTCCCTTCAAGTTCCTGAATGATCTTGCCATTGCCGCGGACCGGGCCATCGAGCCGCTGCAGGTTGCAGTTGATCACGAAGATCAGGTTCTGCAACTGCTCGCGCGAGGCGAGGGTAATGGCGCCGAGGGTTTCCGGCTCGTCGCACTCGCCGTCGCCGAGGAACGCCCAGACATGCTTGTGCGACAGGTCGGCGATCCCTCGGTCGGTCAGGTACTCGTTGAAGCGAGCCTGGTAGATTGCCATGATTGGGCCAAGGCCCATCGACACGGTGGGAAATTCCCAGAACTCGGGCATCAGCCACGGATGGGGATACGAACTAAGTCCTCCGCCGGATGATAACTCGCGGCGGAAGTTAATCAGGTTCTGCTCGGTGAGCCGCCCTTCGAGGAACGCCCTGGAGTACATACCGGGAGCGGCATGCCCCTGGAAGTAGATCTGGTCGCCGCTAAAACCATCTTCGCCACGACCGCGAAAGAAGTGGTTCTGGCCGATCTCGAACAGCGTGGCCGACGACGCGAAGGTGGAGATGTGACCGCCGGGAGAGGCGGGATCGCGATTGGCCCGAGTGACCATCGCCATCGCGTTCCAGCGGACGTAGCTCTTGATGCGTCGTTCGAGCTCGCGGTCGCCGGGGAAGGGGGGCTGCTGCGAGCGGGGGATCGTGTTGAGGTAGGGAGTGGTGGCGGTGAAGGGGAGTTCGACATCCTGGCGATGGGCCGCTTCCTCGAGCGCCTGCAGCAACTGCTTCACGCGCTCGGGTCCCTTGCTCTCAAGGACGTAGCCAAGCGACTCGAGCCATTCGGAAGTTTCCTGCGGATCGGGATCGTCGGGGATGGGAGAACTATGAAGCATTTGGGTACTCGACATGAGTTTGTCTCCAGCGGGATGCCGGGGTATTGGATGTTCAGGTTTTCAAGTCGGTGTTTGGTTGGATACCGGCTCGTTTCACGATTTCGGTTGCGAGTTGCCTAAAGTCATTATAGGCATCCCTCACCGCCGCCACGTGGGCTCCCAGAGCACCATCGGCGACTTTTAGATGAAACATCGGCTTTCTGGCATCCTGTGCAAGCGGCATCAGGCTGCGGTAGTGTTTCATCATGGCGATACAATTCTTGTCGTTAGCGACCCCAACGGGGGCCTCCTCCTCGGGCGTGGTACCTACCGCGTCGTGATAAGTGCGGGGGATTCTGGCAATCCACTTATCGTACGCCTTGACGGGACGGTCGCGGCGCATGGCGTGCTGCATCACGACATACCCCAAAGGTTGCATGTTTCCTTGGGGCAATTCGACGTCGTGCAAGGGATTTTTCTCAAGTCGCTCCTTCCAGCCATTGCGCCACGATCGCATGGTGGGCCCCAGGTTTTGAAGTCCTTGCAGGGAAAACAAATCGGGACCAAGGGGGATGACTACAAAATCGGCACTGATGAGCGCAGCCCGATTGATAGCTCCGAGGTTGGGGCCCAAATCAGCCAAGACGACATCCGCCTGATGCGAGGTGGCTCCATGTTGGATGATCCGTGACAAAGAGGAGATGACGCGATAGGCACGAGGGTTGTCCCGGGCGCATTTATGCCATTCTTCCGAAAGATCGTCCTCAAATCGCGAAAGCCTCACGTCACCCACTAGCAATGCAAGTCGTTCGTCGATGGAAACAAGGCCGGGCCATGACACATCGCCCGTCCCTTCCCTCAAGGGAACGACCGCATCGTAGATAGTGGATGGGGAATCGTCCGCGGGCGTTTGCCAAATCTCCGCGAGCCCGTCTTCATCCAAGAATGCCGCCGAAAGGTTCCCTTGAGGGTCCAAATCGACTGCAAGAACACGATAACCCAGGTCGGCAAGCATCCAGGAGACATGGTACACCAGCGATGTCTTGCCAACCCCTCCTTTATTGTTAAAGAATGCGATGACGGGAGTGCTCATGCGGCCTCCCTTGCAGCAACGGTAACGGAAACGAAACTTACCGACGTCTGGAATTTGGGCGACGGGTTTCCATTTTTCCGCAACGCCTCACGTGCGACCGCCAAGCCCACTCCGAATCGCTGGACATACCCCAGGACCTTCATCGACTCGGCCAGATTCGGATTGCGATAGTCGGTGATCCCTGGTTGCCCGAACGTCTCTTCCCGCACCTGACCGAATGGTCCACCTGGGCTGTGAATCTCCACTCGGTCGCGAAACCACGTGATGCGGATCGGCGCGTTCGAGCTTTCGTAATTGCGGTGCATCGCGGCGTTTCGCACGTACTGCTGAAGCGCCACGACCGGATAGTCGGGCGATCGCCGTTCGACGGCGTCGGTCGTCAAGTCGACCGAGGTATGGACGTGGAGATGCAGTAATTCATCGAGTTGCCTCAGTATTTGCGGAAGAGGCCCATGAAGCTCCTTTTCATCGATGATCGGATCGGAGAGATCGCTTCCATCGATACGCAAAAACTGAACATACGCCCCAGGAATGTAATCGGCTGGCGATTTTCCCAGCACAAGAACCGCCGCCACCGTGGGGATTTCAGGAGGCGCAGCCGTCATGAACCGGAGCGACTGAAGTTGTTGTTCGACCGTACGGTTATTGGCCTCCAGCGCCTCGCGCGACACGGCAGCCGGAAGGTAGGCTTGGGAGAAAAACTGAAGATCAAGGTCGTCGAGCGACGCAGTGGAAACCCCCTGCATGTCGTAAGGCAGGTCGCGAGCTCGGCGACGCTCGCGAAGAGTTCGCTCTTCGTCCTCCGACGCCTTGGCGCGTCGCGGGCCGACACGGATCCAAATGTTCCCCTTGTAACGGACTGGGGGGGAAGGGGACGGATGAACCAGCACAACCGCCACGGCGCAACCGTTAAGCACGCGCTTTTCCACTTGCATTCGTGGAATGGGCAGAATGTTTCCGTCGTCACGGATTGCCGCGAGAGTCAGCAGCAACCGATCGTCGATCACTAAATTTGCGCAGTTCCCTTGATCGTCGACCCCGACAATCACCACTCCCGGCAGTTGATGATTGGGCATGTCGTTGGCGAATGCGCAGACGGCCTCGCGAATCTTCTCGCCGTCGGAAATGGACGATTTCCGTTCAACGCGATCCGATTCTAATTCCGAAACCAGTAGGCTAAGTTCTTCGTCAGTCATGCAGGAAACAGCCACGACCTCATGCTTCGCTGGTGGAGGGGGTCTTGCGCTTCGGACGATAAACCTCCGTCGCGGTCCCCAAGTGGACCTCCCCCGCGAAAGCCACCGTCTCGCTCAGGGTGGGATGCGGGTGGATGCTCTCGGCCACGTCGCGGATGTGGCAACCCATTTCGATCGCCAGGACCGCCTCGGCGATTAATTCTCCCGCTCCGGACCCCACAATTCCACAGCCAAGGACCCGCTGGGTTTCGGGGTCGATGATCCACTTGGTCAGGCCGTCGGTGCGGCCATTGGCGGTGGCGCGGCCGCTAGCTTGCCAAGGGTATTGGGCGATTTCGACTGGGCGGTCGGCGGCCTTCGCCTCGCCCGCCGTCAGTCCCGCCCACGCGATCTCGGGATCGGTGAAGACGACTGCGGGAATAGCCGCGGGGTCGAACTCGGCCGGCTCGCCGGCGAGGACCTCGGCGGCCACTTTGCCTTCGGCGGAGGCTTTGTGGGCCAACATCGGGTCGCCCGCCACGTCGCCGATGGCCAGGATGTGGGGATCGCTGGTCCGTTGCTGGCGGTCGACTTCGACGAATCCTCGCTTGTCGATCGTCACCTTCGTGTTTTCGAGACCGAACCCGCTGGAGACGGGGCGGCGGCCGATGGAGATCAGCACGCGGTCGTAGGTTTGAGGCTTATCGATCTCGGGGCCTTCCATCGTGACCTCGACGGCTTTGCCCGTGTCTTTGAGACTGACGACCTTGGTGCCGAGATGGACGTGGGCGAACCGCTCGCGGATGCGTTTTTCGAGCGGCTTCACCAGATCGCGGTCGGCCCCCGGGAGGAGTCCCTCGGTGAGTTCGACCACCGAGACTTTCGAGCCGAGTTCGGCATAGACCGTCCCCATTTCAAGCCCGATGTAGCCGCCACCAACGACGAGCAACTTTCCGGGGATATCCTCGAGGGCCAGCGCCCCGGTCGAGTCGATCACCCGCGGTGAATCGATGGCGAAGGCCGCGGGCATCGCGGGGACCGAGCCGGTGGCGAGGATGCAGTGGTCGAAGGTGATGCGCTCCCCCTCGTACGTCTCGCGGTTTCCCCCCTCGAGTTGGAGCGTGGTCGAGTCGACGAACACCCCCCGGGCGTGGATCACCTTGACATTGCGCCGCTTGGCCAGGGCGGCGAGTCCCCCCGAGAGGGTCTCGATGACCTGCTCCTTGCGGGCGCGAAGGCGATCGATGCTGATCTTGGGTTTTTTGTATTCGATGCCCCACTCGGTGAGCTCCTCGGCTTCCGACAGGACCTTGGCGACGTGGAGCAGGGCCTTCGAGGGGATGCAGCCACGCAGCAGGCAGGTCCCCCCCAGGCGGGGATCGGCTTCGACGATTGTCACTTCAAGGCCAAGGTCGGCGGCCAGAAAGGCAGCGGCATAGCCGCCAGGCCCCCCACCAAGAACAACGATTTGCGAGTGCATGCGGTCCGACAGGGAGTGGAGGGTGAAAGGTGGGCGTCCGCGGGCGTGGGCCCCAAGGGGGCGCAAACCCCTTGGCGTGAAAGAGGTTAGCGCATGGTAGCCCCCTAGTTTAACGCCTGGGAAGCATGGGACAAAGGTGCCGAGTTGAATGGGGCGTGGACTGGCCGAGAGCCTCCGCATTAACCCTTTTATCGGCAATCACTTACGCTCCACTCGCGTCGACATGCCTCGCGTCGATATGAGGGGGTGGTCTCCCGCAGGCAGAGAGGGGCAAACAGGCGAAAGAGATTAGCCGTTTGGGCGCTAGCCCCGGTTCGCGTGAAGAAAACCGGGGCTAGCGCCCAAACGGCTAAGAAAACCGGGGCTAGCGCCCAAACGGCTAATAGAGAGAGTCCGGGTGGGAGGAACTATTCCGCAAGCGCCTTGGCGATTGCCGAGTCGATGGTGGGATGCGCGAACGCGAATCCGGCCTGCTCGAGCTTGCGAGGGTAGATTTTCGCCCCCCCCAGGAGCATTTCGTCGGCCATTTCGCGGCCCACCATGGTGCGGAGGGCGAAGGCCGGCATCGGGATCACGGTTGGCCGACCGACCGCTTTCCCCAGAGCCTGCGTGAACTCGCGATTGGTCACCGGGTTGGGAGCGGTCATGTTGACCGCACCCTGGATCGCATCGTCGTCGATCACAAAGCGGATCGCGTCGACCAGATCGGCCAGAGCGACCCAACTGATGTACTGCTTGCCGCTTCCCAGGACACCCCCAATTCCCGCGCGGAAGGGGCCGAGCATTTTTCCCAGCGCGCCTCCTTTCGTGCTGAGCACGACGCCGATGCGGCATTGAACCGTGCGAATATCCCGCTGCGACGCGGGCTGGTTGGCTGCTTCCCATTGCTCGCAGAGGTCGGCCAGGAAGCCAGTGCCACGGGGCGACGAATCGTCGAGCGGCTCATCCCCTCGCACGCCATAGAAGCCAATCGCCGAGGCGCTGCAGAGCACCCGCGGCGGGTGAGGGAGGTCGGCGACGGTGCGGGCCAGCAGCGAGGTCGAGTCGATGCGGCTGGCGCGGAGCTTCTGCTTGAAGGCTTCGGTCCAGCGTCCGCCAGCGATGTTCTCGCCACTGAGGTTGATCACGACGTCGACCCCGTTGAGTTCCTGGGCGTCGATGTTGCCGCTGGCGGGATCCCATTCGATCTCTTCGTCGGAGTCGCGCACCGCGCGGCGGACAAGCCGGCGGACAGCGTGGCCGTCGCGCGTGAGGGCCTCGACGAGCGCGGTGCCAACCAGGCCCGAGGCGCCGGCGACGACGATGACTTGAGCAGGGTGATTCATGTGGCTTGGGGCAAGAGTCAAGGAGTGGTTTGCTGGGGCGTGGCCTCTAGGAGCCGGCTACGTGGGTGCGCTGTCGATGCGCAGCGAAAGCCAATGTGGCACGCGGTCGTCTCGGGGGGGGCGTGGTGCCGCGCGGCGGCGGCCAACTCGTTGGAATGGTCGAGCGTGCTGAGCCACGAGCCACCGCGGAGCACCCGGTCGGTTCCGCTCTCGGGGCCCGTGGGATTTTGCGATGGACTAGCCAGGTAATGCTGCGGGTCGTACCAGTCGCCGCACCAGCACCAGGCGTTGCCCGCCATGTCGAACAGTCCAAAACGGTTGGGAGGGAACTGGGCGACCGGGGCGAGGTTCGCGAAGCCATCGAGCACCCGGTCGGACTCGGGGAACTTTCCCTGCCAGAAGTTAGCCAGCGGGCGGTCGCGCGTGGGATGCTCATCGCCCCAGGCATAACAGGCCTCGAGCAGGCCTCCGCGGGCGGCCCGTTCGTATTCGGCTTCGGTGAGGAGTCGCTTGCCGGCCCATTGGGCGTAGCGGGCAGCGTCGTGCCAGCTCACGTGGACCACGGGATGGTCGTCGGCGGCCACGAGCGTGCTCCGCGGCCCGAGGGGGTGTTGCCAGGTCGTCCCGGCCAGTTGTTGCCAGCGGCGAGCATTCGTGTCGAAGACCAGCGACCAGCCAGCCTCTTCGGCGGTCGTCACGTGCCCGGTCGCCTCGACGAACTGGCGGAACTGGGCGTTGGTGACCGGTTGCTGGTCGATCCAAAAGCCGTCGAGTTCGATTGTGCGTGGGGGGCGGCAGTCGGCGGCGGGGAGGTGGCGATCCCCCATGACGAATTCGCCGCGTGGAATCCAGACCATGCCTCGGGAGAGTTTCACCGGCAGCGGTTCGACGACTTCGGGGGGAGCGGCGACTTGTGCCACCGGCCCGCGGGTCCAACGCCAGACGAGGTCGCCGAAAGCCCAGGCCCCAAACGGAAGGGGCAACAGCAGGAGGAGGACCAGCGCGATCCCCCAGCGTTCGAAATTGGCCGATTGAGTCGATTTGGTCATGCGGCACGCATCCGGCGTGGCTGGTTTACTGTTGGCGCTTGTTGCGGTACGCGGCGCTGGCTTTTTGGAGTGTCCGCTTCTCGGCGGCCGTGAGGCTGGCTTGCCCTTTTTCGTTGTCGTTGATTTTCTTCAAGATGCGATCGATTTCGGCTTCGAGCGGGTCTCTGTCGTCGTCGGCGTCGCCGCGGTGGACCTTGAGTTTGGGGCGGCGTTTGAAGCTGGGGAGCTTGAAGTCGCGCGGCAAGAAGTTGGTGAGTCGCCAGCCGAGTTTGTAGTAGAGTGCTCCGAACAGTATTCCCCCCAAGTGTGCCGTATAGGCGACGTGGTCGATGTTTTGAGGCCGAAAGGCCCCCAGTAGGTCGGCCCCCACCCAAATCAGTCCAGCGACCCACGCCTCGACGGGAACGACAAAGAAGAGCAGGATCGTGGCACGAGGGTTGTGTAGGACAAACAGGATCAGCACACCTGAGATCGCACCCGAGGCTCCCACGGCAGAGGGGCCCAACCCCTTTTCAGGATAGGTAATTGCTTCCCACACTGACCAGGCGATTGAAGCAAACAGGAGGGCGGCGATGTAGAAAGCGGTGTACTCTGATTTCCGCAGTCGCTCCTCAACTGAGGTGCCAAAAATGTAGAGCCCCAACATGTTGAACAGCAAGTGATTGAGACTGCCGATGTCGTGAAGAAATCCAGACGTCAGCAGCCCGACAACGCGCCACGGCTCGACCCACCATCGGGCGTAAAGGGCAAACAATTCAGTGAAGCCAGGTGTGAAGACCTGGATCAAATAAACGATCACATTGATCAAAATCAGCCGTATCGTGATCGACTGCGGCATGCGGAGACGAAACCCGGGTTCGCCGTAGGAACCGCGGTATCCTCCGTAGTCGCTGCGCTCGTAGTCGCGGTCGTAGAAACCCATGGCATTCCGTCGCGGGGTGTTTTGTGTGGTGGGGGGTCCCTGGATGCTCCCCGGGATGCTCGGCTCAATTGGCCACCCACGTGTGGCGAGGTGGGGCCCGCCGGGCGAACCTTACTGGGACAAGATCTCCTGAGTCAACTGCTGGTTTTCTTCGCGCGTGGCGGCCAGCAGTTGTTGGGCATTGGTAAGCTGGGTCGCGACCTGGGACGAATGCGACTGGATGGCCTGGCGATCGCGGGTGACCCCCTCGAGGTCGAACTTCAGCTTTTTCTGCATCAGGGCGTAGGCGGCTTGCACCTGCTGGGCGCTCTTGTTGGCCTGCTCGAGTTGTCGGTTGTCCTCGCTCAGGGCGTTGCGATCGGCAATCATCCCCACCAGTCGCTTGTCGAGCTCGTCGAACAAGTAGGCGTAGTCGCGAAGCTGGCGCCTGAAGCGACGAACGGTGTTGTTGTTCCACTCTTCGGGTTTAAGTGGCTTGCCAGTGGCATCAAAGCCGGCAATGTTGGCTTCGTCGTCGTCGGGCTGACTAGGGGTGCCGTGGCGAATGTACTCCTCGACCGATTGCTCAGGCAGAATTTGACGAAGCTGCTGCTCGGTCATGCCGGCAAACAGTTCCATCGGCCCGTCGGGGTACTGATCGCGGGGCATGTTCTCGTGGAGGACCCATGGGAACCGGGTTCCGGCGATTCGCGCCCGGGCACGGTCGTCGAGCGACGACGTGGGGACGACCTGAATCGATTCGCCGGCAACATTGATCACCCGCATTTCGCCCAGAAATTGCGGACCGGCCTGCCCGGCCGCTGGAGCCGGACCTTGCTCGAAGGCGTAAACGATCGAGTCCTTGACAATCCCGTGAGGTTTGGGGAATGGAACTCCCAAAGTGACCGTCATCGTCGCCTGATCGAGATTTTGTGTTTGCACGTCGCGCCACACGCGACCGCGGGTGCGAGTGATCATCGCGAGTTCGCGGGTCAGTTCGTGAGTGCTCAGCATGCGGCCTTCGATCGCGTCGTCGAAAACCACCTTGACGTCCATCGCTTCGAGTTTGGCGATCACCGCTTCGTCGCGGGTCCCGCGCTGCAAGGCTTGCAGGGCGGGAAGGGTGTCGTCGAGTTGCTTCTGGGCCGCGGCCAACTGGTTGCCGTAGATCCGACGGATGCGGGCGTATTCGGCCGCACTGAAGAAATAACCGACCGCCGACAAGAACAGGAGCTCGACGATCAGCACGTGGGACCAGTGCCAAAACTTCGACGAGAAGTAGCACACCACGAACGAGGCGAGGATGAGAACGGCAAGAACGATCAAAACCACGGCCTAGGCCCTTGCCGAAAGCGGAAACGGGGGGAGGAGCGAAGCTGGGTAAACCTGTCCTTTGATCATAAATAGGCGGGGGCGACCGGTCAACACAAAGTTGCCTCCGCCCAGGCGACGTAACCCCAAATACCGACGACCTTTAGGGCGTAACAGACCGAATAACCCCCGCAACCCGTCCCCAGCGGGAGGAGCCAGTGGGGAAAAGCAGTGCGGGTTACATCCGCTCGACGCATTCGATTCCCAACAGCCCCAGGCCGATTTCCAGGGTCCGGGCCGTCAGGGCACAGAGGGCCAGCCGGCTGGCCCGCAACTCGGGGGTCTCCGCCTTGATGACCGGGCAATTTTGGAAGAACTCGGCGTAGCGGCTGGCGAGCTCAAAGAGGTAGGCAGTCAGGTGGTTGGGGCGGTAGTCTTCGGCCACCCGGTCGAGGGCCTCGGAGAACTGGAGGATTGCCAGGGCGAGGGCCCGCTCGTAGGGGGTCGGGAGGGTGATCGATTCGGCCCCAATCAAAGCCTCGGCGGCGGTGACACCCGCCTTCTCGAAGATGCCGCGAACCCGGGCGTAGCTGTACTGCTGATAGGCGGCGGTGTTGCCGTTCATGGCAAGCATTTTGTCGTAGCTGAAGACATAGTCGCTAGTGCGGTTGTGGGCGAGGTCGGCGTACTTGATCGCCCCGATGCCGATCCGTTCGGCCACTTGCTGGCGTTCCTCGTCGCTCGTGAGGACCTTGCTCTCGTCGGCGATCGCCCGGGCACGTTCGACCGCTTCGTCGAGCAGTCCCATGAGTCCGACGGTCGACCCGCTACGAGTTTTGTAGGGCTTGCCATCCTCGCCCAGCACGGTGCCGAAGCTCACGTGGTGGAGTTCGATGTTGTCGATGCCCCACTTGCGCGCCGTGGCGAAAAGCTGCTCGAAGTGGAACGACTGCCGGTGGTCGACCACATAGAGAATGACGTGGGGATTCCAGGTCTTCAGGCGGTAGTCGATAGTCGCCAGGTCGGTGGTCGCGTAGAGGAACGCGCCATCCTGTTTGCGGACGATGAAGGGGGCGTCCTGCCCCTCGTTAAAGACGCAGATGGCGCCATGACTCTCCTCGGCGAGTCCCTTGGCCACGAGGTCGTCGACCACGCCTTGAAGCTGGTCGTGATAGTAGCTTTCGCCCAGGGTGTGGTCGAAGGTGACCCCGAGGCGGCGATAGGTGGCGCTGATCTCTGCGAGGCAGGGGGGGAGGAATTGCCGCCAAAGTTCCAGGTTTTCGGGGTCGCCGGCGTGGAGCTTGGCGGTCTCCTGGAGCACGGCGGTGCCGATGCGGGGATGCTGCTTCGTGAGCGGAGCGAGGAGGGGATCGTTCTCTACCCGTTCGATCTTTGCAACGAGGGTGGCTCGTTCTTCCTCGAGTTCACGCAATTGATTTTTGAGCTGGGCGAGACGTTTTGCCTGCTGCTTGGCTTTTCCCTGCTCCTCCTTGGGGGAAGAGGTCGCCGCCGTGGCCAACTCGCGGGCGATTTGCTTTACCTCCTCTAAGGGAGCCGTGACCTCGGCCCGGGCAAGCTCGTTGCGAGCGGCAGCGATCTTCACGTCGAGTGCCGGGAGGGCATGTTCGCGCGTGTCGTGATACTCCACCAGTTGATTGACCAAACGGTAGAGGCGGCTCAATTCGGCGACGGGGGCACTGTCGAGCGATTCTTGATCGACAAAGTGCTTATAGCCATAAATGATCATCCCGAACTGGGTGCCCCAGTCGCCGATGTGGTTGTCGGTGATCACCCGGTGGCCGAGGAAGCGGAGCACGCTGGCGAGCGCGGCGCCGATGACGGTCGAACGGATATGCCCGACGTGCATCGGCTTGGCGACGTTGGGGGCCGAGTAGTCGATGACGATCGTCTTCGCCGGGTCGACCGGCGCGATGCCGAGCCGTTCGGGGTCGGACGCTGCCCCGGCGAGACCCCGGCGAATCGCCTCGTCGGAGAGGCGGAGGTTGATGAACCCGGGGCCGGCGATTTCGACCTTGTCGCAGAGGTCGCCGAGTTGGAGGGAGTCGACCAGTTGCTGGGCGACTTCGCGCGGGGGTTTACCCAACTGTTTGCCGAGGGGCATGGCGCAGTTGGCCTGGTAGTCGCCGAATTTTGGGTCCTGGGTGGGGCGGATCAGTTCGACTGTCGCAGGGATATCGATCTCGGGGTTCAGGACTCCGAGCGAGGTAGCAAACTGGCGACGGAATTCGGCGAGGAAGTTCATGAAAGGGGAGGGGCGAGACAGGATAGAGAGTTGTCCCCAGCCAAAGGGGGCAAGTTGCTCGCTACGCTACCACAAACAGGCGGAGTCTGGCCACCTGGGTGCAATGGGGGGCGACTCTCCGAGTCGCCGCGTGGCGAAGGGGAGCTAGTGTGACTCGCGGCTCGGAGAGTCGCGTTACATTGGAGTCTGTCGGAGGCGACGTCTACTAGCACTTCAAGCGACCCGGAGGGTCGCCCTACGATGCCCCGGAGGGTCGCCCTACGATGACCCGGAACGCCCTACGATGGGGATTCGTGGGCTGGCTGGTCCCACGGCAACGGGACCCGGACCGCCCCATCCCAGAGATCCTCGAGGGCGTAGTACTCCCGGGTCTCCTCGTCGAACAGATGCATGACCACCGAGCCGTAGTCGAGCAGGATCCAGCGGCTTTCGCTGTAGCCTTCGATGCCGAGTCGCTTGTCTCCCAGCTCCTGCTCCAACTCGCGGTCGATCTCCTCGCTGATGGCGTGAAGCTGCCGGCGGCTGTTGCCCGTGACGATGACGAAGTAATCGAATTCGGGCGTAATGCCCCGCATATCGAGCAGCACGACCTCCTGCCCGCGATTCTCGTGGGCAGTACGGGCGGCGGCCAACGCCAAGGCAAGACTGCGCTCGGCCGATGGGGTGCGAATTTCGGAAAGGGATTCGGCCAAGGTGCTCGGAATGGTGGACGTGCTAAGGAGATCCATCTGCGGACTAACTCTCATTCTAATCACGTTGAAGGGGATGTTCGAGTACCACAGGGGCTCGCGGAAGGAATTGTTGGCTGCCGGCGGTGGAAGTAAAGTAAATCTCTCGCCTTAGGACCTGGGGTAGACCGCGAGTGGATTCCGCAAGGACTGCCTGAATAGGGAGTGTCGCCAGTGGCGCGCAGGCTAGAGCGACACGGCCCAGCGGGCGAAAGTTCGCCATGGGAGGGGTGGGAAGCCCCCGCGACTATTCAGGGTCCGCGGCGGGGGCCGGCATTGGCGCGGCCTCGGCGGCGATCTCGGGAGGCCGGGTTCGCAGCACAAAGAGGACCTGGACCGGCGTGGGGCGAGGTTCCGCCCGTGCCTCCTCCGGCGGCTGACTCGGGTCTCCCCCCCGAAGGCCTGAATGAGGGGCACTAAGCTCCGTGCGCTCCTCCTTTTCGCGGGTGCCTCTGCGTTCGCCACCACCACTCCCCCTTGCACTGTAGGAGTTGGGGGGAACCTCTCCCTCGGCGGAAGGCTCCCCTGCTTGCGCGCTGGCACGGGTCATAATCTGCAATCGACGAGCCCGACCGAGACTTCGCTGGGAAACTTCGGGGGAAGCCCCTTCGTCACGGCGATCTTGCCTGATGGAGTATCTGCCCTGCGGGGCGGATCCCGATGGCGACTCGCGTGGTGGGACCGCGCGGATCGTCGGGCCAGTATTCGGCCCAGGTGACTGTAGGGGCTCGGCCGTCGGCTCTGGATCGGTGGCACGCTCTTCGGCCAGCGGTGGTCTGGGGGTGATTTGCTCGCGGGTGGGGGGGGCGTCGTCGGTGGTTGCCTGGTCGAGCGGTTCCCCTTCGGCAAGCTGGCTGCTCTTGTCGGAAAGCGGCTCGGCCACGGTTTCGATCGTCACGTTTTCGAAGTTTTGGGGATCGGCTTGCAACTGCTGCAGGGTCTTGGTCACCTGTTCCCAGGTCGCCTCGACCAGGATCGCCTCCCCTTGTTCGGCAATTCGCCGCGCCGCGACGAACGGAGTGTCGCCAGTTGTCTCCGGCGAGGTCTGTGCAGGTTGCACGCCGGAGAGTTCCGCAGCGGACGAGGCGACCCGGCTGGCGATATGTTGCCGGACCGGCTTGGCCGCGACCTGCCAGTTTTCACTTTCGGTGTCGACAGCAATGTTGTTGCTGGCGAAGACCCGGTCGATGGTCCGACGCTCGAGCGTTTGGGCAGGGACATCGACCCAGACGACCAGATATTGCGTGGGGGTCGAGTCGTCTGGCAGTTCGTTGTCGGCGCCAGATAGGCTAAGGCTTAAAACCCCTTCCGCACTCGGTTCTCCCACCGGCTGTTGGCTCGTCGGAGCGGGAGGTGAGGGGAGGCTGCGCGCTAGCAGAGGGGGACTCTCACGAGTGGTTGCCGAGTCGGGGCCGTCGGAGGCTCCGAAATCGAGCTGGTTGGCCCCTGATTTCTCCACATCCTCACGGGAAAGGGGCTCACGGGGAAGAGGATCGGCAGTGGGAGCCGAAAACTCCGTGGCTCCCCTGTTGCGCTCGCCATGCTGGGCGATGGGTCGCTGATCTTGCCCCCCCTGCTGGGGGACATAGAGAGCGATCGCAATCGCGGCCGCAATGGCCGCCGCCGACCACCAGAGGCCGCGACCCGTGAAGCGGCGGTTGGAGTCGCGCAGGGGGAGCGAGGCAGCGGAGTCGTGGGTGGGCCCCCCGTCGTGGGTGAGTTGCCCGTCGTGCGAGCTGGTGCTGTCGTGGGAGCTGGTGCTGTCGGCGACCTTGGAAAGGATGGCCGAGCTGAGGTCGGCGGGAAGCTTCGACTTGGGGAGCGACTTCACCGCCGCGGAGACCCCCTGCAACTCTTCGAGCAACGACCGAGCGCGCGGGTCGTCGGCCAGCCACGCCTCGACCTGTGTACGCTCCGCTTCCGTCAGTTCGCCATCGATGTAGGCGCTGAGGAGTTCATCGGTACGTGGCAGGGATTCGGACATCGGGAGGTAGCTGGGGTTCGAAATACAGGGTTGAAGTCGGGGGAGTTACATGTCGTGGTCGGTGGCGGTGGCGAGCATCGATTTGAGTTGCATGCGGGCGCGGAACAAGCGGCTGCGGACCGTGCCGATCGGAATTTCGAGCACCGAGGCGATTTGTTCGTAGTCGAACCCTTCGATCTCGCGGAGGACCACGATCTCGCGGTGTTCGCTCGCCAGCGAGTCGATGGCCGACTGGACCGAATCGATTTGTTCTTGCGTGACCATTTGCTCGTGCGGCGAGGGTTGGTGGTCGACTGGTTCGGGGTGGCTGGGGGACGAATCGCTCTCGCCCATGGCAATCGGGCGACGTTTGCGGGCATGGCTCATCGCCAGGTTGAAGGCGATGCGATAGAGCCAGGTGTAAAAGGCGGAGTTTCCTTGAAAGGTGTCGAGTTTGAGGTAGGCCTGAATCAAGGCTTCTTGGGTTATGTCCTGGGCATCCTCGGCGGAGCCCATAAGCTGGGTGAGGCTATTGAACAAGCGATCCTGGTATTTTACCACCAGGGCACCAAACGCCGCTTGGTCCCCTCCCCGGACCGCGGCGATGCACTCGTCGTCTTGCTGAAGGTGAGCCTGTTTCACTTGATTGGACGCCAGGAGGAGGCCGAGAGTTCCCTCACCCTAGTACGGGTTTTGGCACCAAAAGGTGCGAGAAAAGTCTCTCTTGCCGCGTATTTTCCCCCTGGACGGGCGAAATTGTCAAACCATCCCCCGTCGCTAGCGGGGTGGAGTGTCGAGGGGTTCGAGTCTTTGCCCTACACTAAACCGGGTCCGCTGTTTCTCCCCTCGACGGTTCTCCCCGCATGACGACCCGCGCGCTCGATTGGCTTTTTCAGGCCTTGTCGCAACTCGAGGCCGCGGGGCTGCGCCGCACACGTCGCACCAGGACATCCCCGCAGGGGGGGGAGGTAGAGGTCGAGGGAGAGTGGCTGGTGAACTTTGCCTCGAACGATTATCTCGCGCTCGCCAACGACCCGGCCGTGATTGGCGCGGTGCGCGAGGTGCTCGCCCGGCAGGGGTGGGGGAGCGGGGCGAGCCCCTTGGTGAGTGGCACGACGAGCGAGCACGAGCGGCTGGAGCGCGAGCTGGCGGAGTTCGAGGGGCAGGAGAGTGTGCTGCTGTTTCCCACGGGGTTCGCGGCCAACATGGCAACCGTGGCGGCGATGGGAGGGGAGGGGGACGCGATCTATTCGGATGCCGCGAACCACGCGAGCCTGATCGATGGGAGCCGGCTCTCGAAAGCCACGCGGCACATCTATCGGCATGGCGATGCGGAAGATCTCGAGCGGCAGCTCGCGCGGGGGGCGAGTTTTCGCCGGCGGCTCGTGGTCACCGAGTCCCTCTTCAGCATGGATGGCGATCTCGCGCCGCTGGTGGCGATCGGCGAGGTCGCTCAAAAGTTCAACGCCATGTTGATGGTCGACGAAGCCCATGCCACCGGAGTCTGGGGTGCGCGTGGGCGCGGTGTCGTCGAGCATTTCGCTCAAACCGCGCCGGCACTCAATCAGCAGGTGGCGATTCGCGTCGGGACCTTGAGCAAGGGGCTTGGCAGCCTCGGGGGATTCGTGGCCGGAAGCCGCGATCTCACCGAGTGGCTCGCTCACATGGGTCGGGCCCACATGTTTTCGACCGCCGCACCGGCCGCGGTTGCCGCGGCGGGCCGGGCGGCGCTAAGGATCGTCTGCGACGAGCCCCAGCGGCGCGTGCGATTGCTCGCGAATGCCACGCAACTGCGGGAGCAACTCGTCGCGCGAGGATGGAATGTAGGGAACTCGGCCAGTCAGATCATTCCCATTATCGTGGGAGAACCCACCGCGGCGATGGACCTCTCGCAGCGGCTACGCGAGCGAGGACTCTGGGTGCCGGGCATTCGGCCCCCGACGGTGCCCCCCGGGACCTCGCGGCTGCGCGTGAGCCTCACGGCTGCGCACACCGAGGAACATCTCGAACGCCTGGTCGCGGCGCTCGACGAGGTTCGCGGCCGGTCAGTTGGGCTGCCATAGCCAGGCGAAGGCCAGCGCGGAAACCACCAGCGCGACGCCGAACAGGCCGACTCGTGCCACGTCGGACCAGCCGACTTGAAGCTGGAGATCGGCAAGTTCGCGCGGCAATGGGGCTCTGGGGCTCGGAGCGCGTCGCGTCGCGATGCTCCCCACCGCGAGAGTGCGCACCTGATGGTACGTCTGCCGCGACGTGGCGATTTCTCCCCAATAGCCGGGCAGGTCGTTCACCTCGTAGGGAGGGATTTCCTCGTCGAGGCGATCCTCCGGCGGGCGGAGGGCCTCGGCAAATCGCCAACAGTCGGTACACCGCTCCAAGTGCGCTTCGACCAGGACATCGGTCGCCGCACCCGTGGGGAAGGGGCCGCGGGTGAGTTCCATAAAGACGCGATCGCAATCCATCGGAATCCCTCCGATTTGTCCGCTGCGAGTTGGGAAAGTGAAAAGGGGGCCCAGTCCGTCCCACCAAACGAGGGGGGAACGGGGTGGGTGGGGGGACTCGGAATCTCCGTCCTATCCCCTCGGCTCGGTCGCGATGGCAATGCTGTCGAATCCCAGATGCTCGTCGGAACGGCACCAAGTGTAGCCTGAAGGGGACTCGACGTGCCATACGAGTTTGGACCCTTTTCCGGCGAAATACGGAAAAAGTGGACCCCTCGCGGTTACGCTTCCAGTGCCTTGAGGGCGTCCAGTACCTGCTGGTCGTGGCCGTCGACCTGGACCCGTTTCCAGACCTTGGCGACCTTGCCAGCGGGGTCGATGAGGTAGGTGCTCCGTTGGACCCCCATCGACTTCTTGCCGTACATGTTCTTCTCGCGCCAGGCGCCGTATTTCTCGGCCACCTTGTGGTCGGCGTCGACCAGCAGCGGGAAGTTGAGCTCGTATTTGTCGCGAAACTTGGCGTGGCTCTCCTCGGTGTTGGGACTGACCCCTAGGACCACCGCGCCGAGTTTTTGAAGCTCACGTTTGCGATCGCGGAACGCACAAGCTTCGCGCGTGCAGCCGGGTGTGTCGTCGGCGGGATAAAAATAGAGGACGACCGGCGACCCGGCAAAATCGGATAGCCGCACTTTCTCCCCCGTGTCGGACGTCATGGTGAAGGCTGGTGCTTTCTTGCCCGGTTCGATCCAGTCTCCCATGGAAGTCGCTCCTTGTGACGAAGAGGGGGGAATACTGGCGGAAGTTTACTTGGAGTTGGCCGCGTTTGCCAACCAGGGGGAATCGTTCTACATTGGGCAGAGTTTGTGCGAGGCGAGATGCCTCTCGACGTGCTATCAATAGGACTCTTCACACAGCGAGTGTTGTGACATGCCCGACGTCCGTATCCGTATGCGACCCAATGGCCCCTTTTTGGTCGAAGGCCCGTTTCAATTGGTCGATTCCGAAGGGAACACCTTTAACATCCCCGCCGACAAGCCAGCGACTGCGCTCTGCCGCTGCGGGCAGTCGGCCAGGCGTCCCTTCTGCGACGGGGCCCACAAGGGATGCGAGTTCCTCTCCGACGAACGAGCAATCCCGCCAGCCGAGCCGGTTTGAGTTCGAGACGCTAACGCGAATTCTCGCCGGCGCGGGGCATTGCACCACTCGCGGTACTTGGCGACGTACTTTCGTGTTCTCGTGCTTTCGTGATCCCAATAAATTTGCGCTCCCAAACGTCTCACATGACGTCTTTTCTTGGTAGGGATCACGAAAACACGAAAGCACGAAAGGAATGACGCGCCTGCTTCGACTGCAGTTGGCTGAAGTGGATAAGAAACACAGAGACGCGGAGACACAGAGATGTTATTGGCGGGGCGGAGCGTGACTTGAAGTTGAATCATTTCAATAACCAAGAGAAGAATATGATTCGATGGAAAACTCGCTCGTTGATCTCCGTGCCTCCTGCGTCTCCGTGTTAGAATGGTCTGTTCGGCGTCAGTTGGCTGAAGAGTTACGGGATTTTTAGCCAACCATCCGCTGGACGTTGTCGGTGGTGACCGGCGCGATCACGCCCCGTTCGGTGATGAGGCCGGCAATCAGTTCGGCGGGGGTCACGTCGAACGCCGGGTTGTAGACTAGGGCCCCTTCGGGGGCGAGCTGGGTCCCCCAGGGGGCGACAATCTCGTCGCGCGAGCGCTCCTCGATGGGAATCTGGGCGCCGCTGGCGATCGACAAGTCGAACGTCGTCGTGGGGGCGGCGACATAGAAGGGGAGGCCGTGGGCGCGGCAGAGGGTCGCCACGCTGTAGGTGCCGATCTTGTTGGCCGCGTCGCCATTGGCCGCGATGCGGTCGGCTCCGACGATGGCCGCGGCGACTTTGCCCGAGCGCATCACGTGGGCCGCCATCGAGTCGGTGATGAGCGTCGCGCGGATCTGCTGCTGGGCGAGTTCCCACATGGTGAGGCGACTTCCTTGGAGCAGTGGCCGCGTTTCGTCGGCCCACACGTGGGGAGCGAAGCCGCGGCGGTGAAGCTCCACGAGTACGGCAAACGCCGTCCCCTCACCCCCCGTGGCCAGCGCACCGGTGTTGCAATGGGTAAGGATCCCTGAACCGTGGGGCAACTGGCCGAGGAGGTCGGCCCCGTGGCGACCGATCGCGGCGCATTGCTCGCGATCCTCCTGGTGAATCGCACGGGCCTCGGCGAGCAGACGCTGGGGGAGGTCGCGTCCGGTGTCGCGGGCAACCTCGCGCATGCGGTCGAGGGCCCAGAAGAGATTGACCGCCGTGGGGCGGCTCGTGGCGAGGTGGTCGCACGCGCGGAGGATGTCGTCGCGCTCGTCACGCGCCGCGAGCACGACACCATAGGCAGCGGCGATGCCGATGGCCGGCGCGCCGCGGACCGCCAATCGCTTGATGGCCCACCAGACGTCATCGACTCGCTCGCAGTCGAGGTAGGTGGTGGCGGTGGGGAGCTTTGTCTGGTCGAGTAATCTCAAATGGCCACGCGCGTCACCAATCCATTCGATTGTTTTGAATGACATGCTTTAATTCCCCACTCCCGCCGCGAGAGCCGCATCGAGGTGCTCGCGCAGGAAGCCTTCCAGGTCCCCCCGATGCAAATCGTCGAGCGAGGTGAATCGCAATCGCACGCGGTCGCGATCCTCCCCATCGGTGTCGACCTGCTGCTCGACACCCAGTTCGGTGACACGACCGAGCTGGAACGCCCCCTTCGGTCCGTTAAGCACGAGTTCCACATTCTCGAGCCGCTTGGTCACGACCGTGGCCCAGGGGTCGGGTTTGCCGGCGGCCATCAGATGGACGAGCACCTTGTTGTTCCAGAGGAACTGCCCGTCGCTGGCGACTTCCCCCAGCAGTTCGAGGAGTTCCTCCAGCAGTTCCTGGGGCCAGGCGACGCGCTTGCCGGGGGCGAATCCCTTGCGGGCGAGGTGCCACTTTTGGCCGAGCACCTTCCACGGCATCAGGTCCTCGGGATTCTGCTGCTTGCGATTGTTGAGCGCATCGAAGCCCTCGACGGCCTTTTCGAGGAACTGCCAGAATTCGGGCGTATCGAGCTCGTCGAGCGAGTGGGCGGCCACTTGGATTTCCTGCCAGGGGCCGACCAGGTTTTTGCACTTCACCCGCGGGTCGTTGCTGTAGGCGTGGATGTCGTCCATTTCGTTGAGCGGTTTGAGGCCGAGCTGTTCGACCAGGGTGTCGCGCGCGAAGGTCCGTTTGGCGGTGCGGAACTTGAGCTTCACCAGCCACCGCTCGCCGGTGAGGGCGTGGAAGAACCAGCCGTCCGACTTCTTGGGGCCGGTGATTTCGACAATCGAGCGATGGTTCCAGTTGGTGGGGCCGAAGTCTCCCAGTTCCTGGATGCGGCGTTCGATCTTGTCGACGAGGGCACCATCCCACTTGACCGCTTTGCCGTCGCGCGCCACGCGCTCCTCGACATGCCACCGCCGCCCGTCGACGTCCCACGGCATTTTGGTGTCGCGGCCGACATCCTCGAGATCGAGGTCCCCTGTGCGGATTTCGTCCATCGCTTGAGGATCGTGGAAGGTCCGGGAGACGTAGGGCCCCGCGGCTAGCACGGGGGCGAGGGCCTTGGCGGTGTGCGACATGATCTTCGCGGTGCCATTTTTCCCCTTGGCGGCCGGACGCTTCGCCGATTTTCGTTTGCCAGTCGCGGCCAGCGGGGGGAGGCCCACGATCATTTCCGGGGTGCCGGTGGCGACCACCTGTCCCCCGTCGCGCCCCGCCTCGGGGCCGATGTCGATGATCCAGTCGGCTGTCTTGATGACATCGAGGTTGTGCTCGATGACGACGACCGTGTTCCCCAAATCGACCAGCCGATGGAGCACGTCGAGCAGTTTGATGATGTCGTCGAAGTGGAGCCCGGTGGTCGGCTCGTCGAGCAGATAGAGGGTCTGCCCCGTGTCGGGCCGGGCAAGTTCGGCGGCGAGCTTGACTCTCTGGGCCTCGCCCCCCGAGAGGGTCGGCGCGCTTTGGCCGAGGGTGAGGTAGTCGAGCCCCACGTCGCACAAGGTTTGCAAGGTCCGCCTGATCTTGGGGATGTTCTCGAACAGATCGAGCGCCTCGTGGCAGCTCATCGCCAGGACATCGGCGATCGATTTGCCACGGTACTCGACCGATAGCGTGTCGGGGTTGTAGCGCTTCCCCTGGCAGGTGTCGCACGTGATCCAGACGTCGGGCAGAAAGTGCATTTCGACCCGCAACTCGCCCGCCCCCTCGCAGGCATCACACCGTCCGCCGGGAACATTGAAGCTGAACTGCCGCGCCGTGTAGCCACGGAGCTTGGCCGAGGGCAACTGAGCGAAAAGCTGACGGATGAGATCGAAGACGCCGGTGTAGGTCGCCGGGTTCGACGCGGGTGTGTTGCCGAGCGACTGCTGGTCGACGCGGATCACCTTGTTGATCCGCTCGATCCCTTGAATCGCCTCGTGAGCCCCTGGGACGGTCGCAGCGCGGTGGAGGCTGCGGGCGAGCGTGTTGTAGAGGACATCCTCCACCAGCGAGCTTTTGCCGCTCCCCGAGACACCGGTCACCGCGGTGAGGGTTCCCAGCGGGATGTCGACGGTGATGTGTTTGAGGTTGTTGTGCCGGGCCCCCACGACGCGCAAGGTGGCGGCTCCATCGAGCGGATCGTCGGCCACGGGGAGCCGCCGCGGCGTGAAGATCGGGATTCCCTTCGTGCCGTCGAGGTAGGGGCCGGTGACGCTCCCCTTCGCCTTGGTCACGTCGGTCGGCTTTCCCTGGGCGACGATCTCCCCCCCCAGCTTGCCGGCACCGGGTCCGAAGTCGAGCAGTCCGTCGGCGCTTTCGAGCACCTCGCGGTCGTGCTCGACCACCAGCAGGGTGTTCCCCAGATCGCGCAGCTTATGGAGCGCGGCAATCAGCCGGGTGTTGTCGCGCGGGTGGAGGCCGATGGTTGGTTCGTCGAGGACGTAAAGGACACCGACCAGGCCACTGCCGACCTGGCTCGCCAGACGGATGCGCTGCGACTCGCCCCCCGAGAGCGTGGGCGCGCTGCGGCCGAGTGTGAGGTACTCGAGCCCCACATCGACCAGGAAGGTCATGCGGTTGGTGATTTCGCGGACCAGTTCGCCGGCGATCTTCTTCTCGGTGGAGGTGAGCTTCCATTTCTTGATGCTCGCCACCAGTTCGCCGAGGGGCATCCGGGTGAAGGTCTCCATCGTCTCACCACGAAAACGGACGGCCGAGGCGTCGTCGCGCAGGCGGCTGCCGCCGCATTCGGTGCATTCGATCTCGTCGACCAGATGCTCCAGCGCCATCCGCATCCGCATCGAGAGCCGCGAGGCCTCTTCGAGCGCGGGATAGAGCCCCTTGAATTGGTACTTGAAGGCAAACGGGGTCGGTCCCCGCTTCGCAGCGGGCCAGTCGGCAGGGGTGACCTCGATCCACTGATCGCGCGTGCCGTAGAGCATCAACCGCCGCTGGCGGGCACTGAGCCGCTGGTAGGGGACATCGAGCGGGAGACCCGTGTGGCGCGATAGGGCCGAGAGCATTGCCTGCGACATCGGGATCGACGAATCGGGCCACAGCAGCACAGCCCCTTGGGCCAGGCTCAACTCGCCATCGCGGAACAGGGCCGCCGGGTTCGCTCCGACCTGGACGCCGAGTCCCTCGCACGAGGGGCACCAGCCGAGGGAGTTGTTGAACGAGAAGTTGTGAGGCGTGAGGGCCGTAAAGCTGCGGCCGCACGACTCGCAGGCGAGGTGCTGACTGTGGGTTTTCTTGCGCCAGCGAGGCTCGGGGACATCCTCCTCGACATAGACGACCCCCATCACTCCCTTGCCGACAGCCAGCGCCTGTTCGACACTTTCGGCCAGCCGCCCGCGGCCACTCGCGCGGACCGTGACCCGGTCGATCACAACGTCGACATCGTGCTTGCGGCGGCGATCGATGGTGGGGGGATTCTCGAGCGAGTGGGTCTCGCCATCGATGCGTACCCGCACGTAGCCCTGGTCGGCCAGTCCCTTCCAAAGCGCCGGGTACTGGGTGCCGACCTCGGCTTCAACCGGGGCGAGCAGGTAGAGCTTTGTCCCTTCGGGCTCGGCGAGAATCTTGTCGACGATCTGATCGCTCGTTTGCGTGCCGACGGGGATGTCGCACTCGGGGCAATAGGTCTGGCCGAGGCGGGCCATGAGGACGCGGAAGTAGTCGTAGATTTCGGTCACCGTGCCGACGGTCGAGCGCGGGGTGTGGCCCGTGTTGCGCTGTTCGATGGCAATCGCGGGGGAGAGCCCCTCGATATGGTCGAGCGCCGGCTTTTGCATCTGCCCGACAAACTGCCGCGCGTAGGAACTGAGGCTCTCGACGTAGCGCCGCTGTCCCTCGGCGTAGATGGTGTCCATCGCCAGCGAGGTCTTGCCGGAGCCGCTCGGTCCGCAGCAGACGGTGAACTGCTCGCGGGGAATGCGGACATCGACTCCGCGGAGATTGTGCTGCCGCGCGCCGCGGACTTCGATGTGGGTGGTCTGCGGGACGGTCGAGGCCTGTTTGGGAGGGCGGGCCGTGTGCGACGTCCCGTTGAGGATCGGCAGCAGGGCCTCGGCGGTATAGCTGCGGGCATCGGTCTTGGATTTCGTGGCTGTGTAGGCCACCAGTTGCTCGGGGGTGCCGGCGGCGACGACACGCCCTCCGGCGTGCCCCCCCTCGGGGCCGATGTCGATCAGCCAATCGGCCGTTTTGATGACGTCGAGGTTGTGCTCCACGACCAACACGGTGTTGCCCGCGTCGACAAAGTCGTGGAGCACCTTGAGCAGGAGTTGGATGTCGGCGAAGTGGAGACCGGTGGTCGGTTCATCGAGGACGTAGAGGGTCTTGCCGGTCGACTTCTTCACGAGTTCGCGGGCGAGCTTGACACGCTGCGCCTCGCCCCCACTGAGCGTGGGGGAGGGCTGGCCGAGTTGCAGATAGTCGAGCCCCACGGCGTGCAGGGTGCCGAGGCGATGGTGGATGGTGGGAATGGCCTCGAAGTGCTCGAGCGCCTGCTGGATGTCCATTTCGAGCACGTCGGAAATGCTCTTCCCCTTGTAGAGAACCGAGAGCGTCTCGCGATTGAAACGATGCCCCTCGCAGACCGGGCAGGTGACCCAGATGTCGGCCAGGAAGTCCATTTCGAGTTTGTTCGAACCGTTGCCGTCGCAGGCTTCGCACCTGCCGCCCGCCACGTTGAAGCTGAACCGCCCCGGTTTGAAGCCTCGTTTCTTGGACTCGGGAAGGAGCGCGTAAAGCTTGCGGATTTCGTCGAACACCTTGATGTAGGTGGCGGGGTTCGAACGCGGGGTGCGGCCGATGGGGGACTGGTCGATCGAGATCACCTTGTCGAGATGTTCAAGCCCCTCGATCCGGTCGTGGGTGCCCGGTTCTCCTTCTCCCTTCATCAGGTCACGGCGGAGAGCCTCCATCAGAATGTCGCTCACCAGCGAGCTTTTCCCCGAGCCGCTCACCCCCGTGACGCAGACGAATTTGCCGAGGGGGACCGTGAAGTCGACGTTCTTCAGGTTGTTGTGCCGTGCATTGACGATCGTCAGCGTGGGGACGTTCTCGAGGTCGAGCCCTTCGGGCGGAACCCGGCGCGTGGCGGGGATTTCGATCTTTCGCTTTCCCGAGAGGAACGCCCCGGTGACACTCTTTTTCGATTTGGCCACGGCGTCGGCGTCGCCGCTGGCGACGACGTAGCCCCCCTTCACCCCAGGTCCGGGGCCAAAGTCGATGATGTGGTCGGCGGCGCGCATGGTGTCCTCGTCGTGCTCGACGACCACGACCGTATTTCCCTGGTCGCGCAGCCGCTCCATCGTGGCGAGCAATCTTTCGTTGTCGCGCGGATGGAGGCCGATCGACGGTTCGTCGAGGATGTAGAGCACACCCACCAGCCCGCAGCCGATTTGACCGGCGAGACGGATGCGTTGCGACTCGCCACCCGACAGGGTCGGTGCGGTGCGGGCGAGCGAGAGGTATTCGAGCCCGACGTTGATGAGAAAGCCGAGCCGGCCGCGAATCTCCTTGAGGACCTCCGCGGCAATCAATTGGCCCGGGCCGTCGAGCACCAATTCGCCAAAGAACTCCGCCGCGTCGGAGACCGGCAGACCGGAGACCTGGGGCAAGCTGAGCGACGGAGCTTCCGCGAAGCGAGGGGAGGTCGTCGTGAGCCGCACGAAGCGGGCCTGAGAATTGAGCCGTTCCCCGTGGCAAGCGGTGCAGTCGAGGGTCCGCATGTAGGCCTCGAGCTTGCGGATCTGGCTGGAACTTCCCGAGTTGCGGTACTTTTCGAGCAGTGCGGGGACGATCCCTTCGAAGGTGCCCCCATGTTTCTGGCTCGACTTTCCCGCCCGCCAGGTGAAGGTGATGTGGAGGTCGCCGGTGCCATGGAGCCAGACCGCGCGCTCCTCGTCGGTGAGTTCGCCCCACGGGGTCTCGAGCATCCTGCCAGGTTCAAGGCCCTGTTTCCGCTCGATCGTGTCGGCGACCCCCTGATAGATGTGGCGAATCCAGCGGCCGAGGTCCTTCCACTTCCCCACCAACTCGATCGCGCCCTGCGCGAACGACAAGGCCGGGTTGGGGACCAGGAGATCCGGATCGAAGCTGTAGTATTCGCCAAGCCCGTCGCACGTTTCACACATCCCCTGCGGGCTGTTGAAGCTGAACATCTGCGGCGTCGGGGCTTCGAAGCTCAGGCCGCAGTGGGTGCAGGCAAACTGGCTCGATAGGTGGATATCTCCTGCGCGGCGGGCGGCGCGCTTGGGCCGTTTGGCTCCGTTAGTCGCCTCTTCGCTGTCGCCATCTCCCGAGTCGGTGGCGACAATCACATTCCCATGGCCAAACTTGAGCGCCGTGTCGACCGCTTCTCCCAGTCGCCCCCGTAGGTTGGGACCAGCCACCAGCCGGTCGACCACGACTTCGATGTCATGCCGCATCTGGCGATCGAGCGAGAGGTCGTCCCCAAGATTGATCATCCGCCCGTCGACCCGGGCGCGGACGAAGCCTTGCTTCTGCAAGTCTTCCAACAGGTCGCGATGCTCCCCCTTCTGCTGCCGGGCGATCGGGGCGAGGATGGCGAACCGTGTCTTCTCCGGCAGCGAGAGGATGTGCCCCAAAATCTGCTCGCGGGTTTGGGCAGTGATCGGCTGCTCGCACTCGGGGCAGTGCCCCTGGCCCACCCGGGCGTAGAGGACCCGCAGGAAGTCGTAGATTTCGGTGATCGTGCCGACGGTGCTGCGGGGGTTCGACCCGGACGACTTCTGCGAAATCGAGATCGAGGGACTCAGGCCGCTGAGGTGATCGACGTCGGGCTTGGGCATCTGCCCCAGAAAGTGCCGGGCGAAGGTCGACAGGCTCTCGACATACCGCCGCTGCCCCTCGGCGTAGAGGGTGTCGAACGCCAGCGAGCTTTTCCCCGACCCGCTGACCCCGGTCAGGCAGATCAGCTTGTTGCGGGGGAGCACGACATCGACATTGCGAAGGTTGTGCTCGCGGGCACCTTTGATGACGATATCCGAAGGGGGCATACTGCGTCCTTGCTCGGTCGGGCAGGGGTAGACTTCATTGCGCAAACCACCCATTGTAGGAAACTCCCCCCCCAGCGGGAAGATTCTGAAATTCAACTGGAGACCCCCATGAGATCCCCCACGCGCTATCGATTGGCCGCAATCGCGGCCATGTTCTGCCTGTCCGCTCCGTTGCTAGCTCAGGACTCGGGCGAGGCCCCGAAACCCATTCCTTGGGCCAAGGAGATGGAGAAGTTCGCCGCGGCCGACGAAAAGCATCCACCCCGCCCGGGCGGGATCGTCTTCGCGGGGAGTTCGAGCATCGTGCGGTGGGACCTCGCCAAGACAATGGAGGGGCTGGAACCGAAGCCGGTGAACCGCGGGTTTGGGGGCTCGCAGGTGAGCGATCTCGTGCAGCATCTGGAGCGGGCCGTGCTGGTCCACAAGCCGCGGGTGGTGGTCGTCTACTCGGGAGACAACGACGTGGCGGCCGGCAAGGAGGTGAAGGAAGTGGTGGCCGATTACAAGAAGCTGATGCACAACATCCATGCCGCGCTCCCCGAGGCGCGGATCGTCATCATCAGCATCAAGCCGAGCCGGGCCCGCTGGAAACTCGCCGAACCGATGAGCGAGGTCAACGCCCAGGTCCGCGAGCTTTGCGAGCAGAGCGAAAGGAGCGTGTTTGTCGATCTGTGGGAGCCGATGCTCGGCGAGGATGGCGAGCCGCGCGCGGAATGGTTTGTCGACGACGGGCTCCATCTGAGCGACGAGGGGTACCGGCTATGGACGAAAAAGGTACGCCCGGTCGTCGAGCGGCAGTACAAGATCGCCATGGAGGGGGCCGAAGGAGAGGGGGAGTAGCGACGCCAATGGCAGATGCGTGGCCAGATTACGAACTCGTCGATCTAGGAGGTGGTCGCAAGCTCGAGCGGTTTGGTGGCCGGGTGTTCGACCGCCCCGCGCCGCAGGCTGCGCATGCGAAGCCAACGCTCTCCGAGCGTTGGAAAGCGGCCGACGCGATTTACACCGGCGACAAGGTGGGTGAGGGGAAGTGGCGCGCGCGCGTCGAAGGGGGGCTCTCGACGTCGCTCATCGCGTGTCCGCTCGGCGACGGATTGAGCTTCCGCATGGAGGTCGAGCCGACCAGCACGGGGCAAGTCGGCTTGTTTCCCGAACAGTTTGCCAACTGGGATTGGATCGCCCGGCAGGTGAAGCGCGCCCAAGAGCCGGTGCGAGTGCTCAACCTGTTTGGCTACACCGGGGGGAGCACGTTGGCGGCGGCGGTGGCCGGGGCCGAGGTGACCCATGTCGATGCTTCAAAGCCGGCGGTTGCCACGGCTCGGGCGAATGCGCGGCTCTCGGGCCTGAAGGACCACCCGATTCGCTGGATTGTCGAGGATGTGCTCGCCTACTGCCGGCGTGAAGTGACTCGTGGCCAACAATACCATGGGGTGATTCTCGATCCCCCTACCTACGGGCATGGTCCCAAGGGGCAGCCGTGGCAGCTCACGCGCGACTTGCCCCAGCTATTGGACCTTTGCCGGCAACTCACCGAGTCGCGGCGGCTGTTTGTGCTGGCGACGTGCCACACGCCAGGGGTGGGGCCGGCGGAGCTGTCGGCGTACTTGAGCGAGGGGCTCTTCGGCCACTGCGGCCAGCCTCCGGCGACGGGGGAACTCGCGCTCGTCTCCCAGAGTGGCAAGCGGCTCGAGAGTGGTGTCTACGCGCGGTGGCCGCGGTAGAAGATCACGAGTCCGAGCCCCGCTAGCAGTGCGAGGGCGACCGTGGCCGGTTCGGGAATCGACTGCGGGGTGAGGGCCAGAGCGGTGGGAGTCAGCGCGGAGGGAGTCAGCGCGGCGGGGGCCGTGTTGCCGAAATTGACTTTCCAGAGATCGTAATCGGCCACGTCGATTGTGCCCGACCCATCGCCGTTGCCGTTCAGCAGCCACTCTCCCGCACCGAGGTTGTTGCGCCAGACGAGGTAGTCGGCGGCATCGACGATGCCGTCGTTGTTGAAGTCACCGTCAAGATTGGGAGGGGCCGTGCCGACGTAGAGGACTTGGGCTTGCTTCACCGCGCCCCCAGGTTCTTTGTACTCGAACACCAGGTCTTCCCCACCGATCGCGCTATTGTAGGCGAGGCCGAGGGAATGAGTTCCGCTGGCGGCGAGTGTCGAAAACGAACTGAGCCGGACCTCTCCAAGCTGGAGCGAACTCGAACCACCCATTTCCTGCCACTGCTGGTTGGCCCCTGGTCCGCTCGGCTGAAAGTTCTGATCGCTCAGGCTGTCCCAGGAACCGATTGTGAGCGAATGGGCGGGACTGGAGAACTGATAAAAGTCGAAGTCGACGGGGACCGTGCCGGGATTTTCGATCGTCACCTCGCCGGTCGCACGGTCGACCACGGCCCGAAGATTTTCCGCACCGATGTCGACCACTTCGAAATTGGAGAACAAGGGGGCCGGTCCCTGCCAGGCCGTGTAGAGCCCGAAGCGGCCATCGGGGAAGGTGCCGTTGACATTGAACTGCTGCACTCCATTGACCAGCACGGTGACGTTGGTCGCGGAGTAGGTGATCTCGAAATTCCACGTCCCGCCGATATAGCTGGCGGAACCAAGCGTGGCTCCGCGCGCCAGTTGCGTCACTCCCCCCACGGGGTCGGGGGTGGTGTAGTTGGTGTGCTGCCAGAGTTCGTCCGCCGTGGGGAGCCCGCGGACCTCCGACAGGGCGAGCCCCACCGGCATCAGGCCCCCCGGCGTTGCATTGTGAAAGGCAGGCACCCCCGAGGGGTCGACGAAATCGAAGTTTTGGTTGAGTCCCTTCCAGTCGATCAGCAAGTATTTGGTGGTCGAACCGGTGACGGCATCACCCGGCTGGTAGCCGAGGACGAAGCCGACCACGTCGTCGTCGCTACCGGGGGTGAGCGTGCCGGTGATTTTCTTGTTGAGGACGCTCGTGGGGCTGTAGAGGACCGACGCGTCGGCGTTCGACTGGTGGGTGGCCGTCGTCGGTGTCGTGTTCCAGACCGCGGGAACGAAGGACGGGTTCTCGGCGCGTGGGAAGCGGTCGGTGGAGAAGGTGGTGAAGTCGAAAGGGACCGCTCCCGCCGGCGACACGACAACGAGCACCAGCCCCCCCAGCAGGAGAGACGGCCAGCAAGTCGTTCGCCACGACCGCCACAACGAGGGGAGGGAACGGAAAACCATCAGCGAAGCCGCCGCGCTGAGAGAAGGACGATTCCGGCCAGGACGCACGCCAGGCAGGTGGCCGGCTCGGGAATCGATTGCGGCGCGAGCGCGAGTCCCCCGGTTGCCCGATTGCCGTAATGGAACTTCCAAAGCTCGTAATCGGCCACATCGATGGTGCCCGATCCATTGCCATTGCCATTGAGACGCCACTCGGAACTGCCGAGATGCTTTCGCCACACGAGGTAGTCCCCCGCGTCGACGACGCCATCGTTGTTGAAGTCCCCCAGGAGGTCGGGTGGGGCCTCGCCGATATACGAGACCGAGCCCTGTGTCACCACGCCGCCGGGAGCGCGGTACTCGAACACCAGGTCCTGGCCATTGATGGCGTTGTTGTAGGCCATTCCGATCGACTGCGCGGTGTCGGGAGCGAGCGTCGAGGAGGATGCGAGGAAGACTTCGGCGAGTTCCTGTTCGCTGGAGCCCCCCATCTCTTGCCATCGTTGATGCGCGGCGTTTCCAATCCGCTGGAATCCCTGGTCGGCCAGGCTGTTCCAGTCGTCGGTGGTTAGCGAGTGGGAAACGCTGGAGAGTTGGTAATAGTCGAACGTGGCCGGATCGGTGCCGAAGCTTTCGATCGTGATCTCGCCGGTGGTGCGATCGACCACCGCGCGGAGCGCCTGGTAGCCGACACCCGCCAGATCGGCCACCTCGAATGGAGTGAGGGCATGAGTGAAGATGCGGACGTCGTCGATCAGGCCGACAGCGGACGACCCACCCGCGGGGCCGCGGCCAATCATGGCGGCGGTCCAATTAAAGGCTTCGGCATCGCTCACCGAACTGAGGCTCGTCGACCCGTCGTGGACCCCGTCGAGATAGGTATGGGCCATGTCGGTCGCGCGGTCGTACACGATCGCCAGGTGGTGCCACGATTGCCACGCGGCGGCTCCCTCTTCGATCGCCGTTGTGCCGTACACGTTCACCTGGTCGGTATTCGCACCCGGCAGATTGGATTCGATGTAACCGGTGATGGTATCGGCCTGGCGGACCCCCAACGTGGCGATGGGATTGTCGCCATTCTCGCCGAGATTGACGACGTAACGATATTCGCCACCAGGGTCGGCCGATCGCTTGTACCAGGCAGTCAACGTGATCGACGTTTGGGCCGGAAAGTTGGGGATTTGCTTGATGACGTCGATGTTGACGCCATGATCGCCACCCGTGCTGGGGATGTTGAGGACGTTTCCGCGTGTCGGATCGGAAACGATCGAGGCGTTCCCCATGAAGATGCCATGATGGCCGTTGCCACTGGAGTCGTTGAGATTGTTCTCAAACTCGTAGCTTGCCAGCAGGATCGCCTTGGCGGGCGCGGAGACGACCAGCGCCAAACCAATCACCCCAAGTAACAACAACTTCCAACGATCACGCATCAATGTCCGCCATTCGATCAAAGGTGCCTACTTCAGCCTGCTTCCATATTGACAGAAGACAAACCCGCGAGCAACGGATGCGCCCGCGGGTTTGTGTTTTTTCGAGTTGATTGTTTGTGCCGGAGCGTGTCAGGCGCAACGGCGTCGGAAGCGGATTCCCACCAACATGGCAGTGGCCAGCAGGCCAAGGCCGACGGTCGACGGTTCGGGTATTGCGATACCAGCCGCCAAGCGTATCTGCTGCCAGGTAAGGACCTCATCGTAAATTCGGGCCTCATCAATCCAACCAACAGCCGAAGAGCTGGTTGCTGGGCCCCGCCCGATAAACGCGGCTGGCCAACTGAATCCATGAGTATCGCTCACCAAGCTGATATCGGTCGAACCATCGTAGACCCCGTCGAGGTAAGTATGGGCCCAATCAGTAGTGCGATCGTAGACAACCGCAAGATGGTGCCAATCTTGCCATGCTCCAGCGCCACCTTCGATGACTGTATCTCCATAGACATCGACCTGGTCTAAGTTGCCCCCCGGTTGGTCGGATTCGATATAGCTGACCAGCCGGTTTTCGCGAACGCCGAGTGTGAGGATGGGGTTGTCCGCATTCTGGCCCAAGTTCACGATGTAGCGGAAGTTTCCGGTTACAGCCACGGAACGCTTATACCACGCCATGACCGTGAAAGAGGTGCCTGCAGGAAGGTCGGGGTAGGGGACGATCGAGTCGATATTCACCCCATGGTCCCCTGTATTGGGGATTCGCAGGACGTTGCCGCGGACCGGGTCGACCTCGATAGTCGGTGTTCCGGAGGCAACGCCATGATGGCCATTGCCACTGGAATCGTCGAAGTTGCCTTCGAACTGGTAGTAGCCGAGCAAGGCAGCCTGAGTCGACGGCAAAGCCGCACAGGTGCAAAGTGCCACGAGTATCGTGGCAACAACCGGGCATCTCATCATTAGCCTCTTTCAATCAATTGGTGCAAACATCAAGGAAAAGTAGACCTGTGACCGCCCGTTCAAAACCGCCCGCCGAAGACTCAAAGTGTGAAACATCTTAGATTCACTTCACGCAGCAACCGACGGCACGGCGGCGGAACAGTACCGCCGCAACGCCGGCAAACAAACAAATCGCGACCGTCGCCGGTTCGGGAACCTGGGCCCCGATCGCGGCGGCGAAGGCGCCGGCACCGTTGGCGGCGTCGTAATCGTTCTTGAAAGTGGCGAAGTCGGAACCATCGACTCGTCCGTCGATGTTGAGATCACCCGCCTGGTACCGTAGGGCACCTGGCAAACTGCTCAAATCGGCCCCGAGGTTGCCAAGCAGAGCTTCATAGTCGGCAAGGGTGATCTCTCCATCGAAGGTCAAGTCGCTTCGCATGTAGGGATTTCCGCCTATCCCTCCCTCGTAGACCACTGGGGAACGGAGAGTTAGGCCATTCGCGAGGGCGAATTCCAATGTCATTTGCTCATCAATCGTCTTGACCCACGGCGTGCCTAAATTCACGATCTGTCCGGGAGCGATGGTTGCACCGTTGACCTGAGGAGTCTCGGATTCCTTTAGCAACTGCGGAGTTGCCGAGTCGACAGCCCAAGGATCGGTGTCGATCGAACCTGCTCCACCCGTGTCCCAATTGTCGGTGACACTGGCCCAGTTTGCCGGGGCGAGAGCACCACCCGCCGAGATCAACGAATAGTTGCGGATAATAGCCGGGATCGTGCCAACGTTTTCTAGCGTAAGTTCCCCCGTCGCACGGTTGACAGTCGCTTGCAGCGTGGGGATCTGGGCAATTGCCCGAATTTCCTCGACGGATAGTGCGTGACTGTAGATGCGGGCATCGTCGATCAGGCCGTGGGCTGTCGAACTAGCCGCTTCCGGGCCACGACCGATGTTAGCGTGTGGCCATGTCTGTGCGTAATCGTCTCGTACCAGGGCGATGCTGGTTGTCCCATCGAGAACTCCGTCAAGATAGACGCGAGCAATATCGTCGGAGCGATCGTGAACAATCGCCAAATGGTGCCATGACGTCCAGGTTGGCGCATTCCCTTCGATGACGGTTGTGCCGAAGACATTCACCTGGTCGCCATTGCTCACCGGCTCGTCGGTCTCGATATAACTTGCAATGTTGCCATTGGCGCGAACTCCGAGCGAGGCAATGGGCCAGTTTCCGTTCTGGCCGAGATCGATGACATACCGGAAATCACCCCCTGGTGCCGTGGGACTTACACGCTTGTACCACGCCATCAGGGTGATCGACGTATTCGGCTCAAAAGCGGGAATCGGGACGACCGTGTTGATATTGACACCCTGATCTCCCGTACTCGGAACATTGAGCACCTGGCCACGGACCGGGTCGTCGACGATGCCCGAGTCGCCGACGAACACACCGTGATGCCCGTTGCCACTCGAATCGTTTGCGTTGCCGTCGAAGGCATAGTGGGCGACAAGCACGGCCTGGCTCGGTTGAGCCATCGCGATCGCCACAATGGCGACCAGAAGAGCCGAAAGCAACGGAGTACGCATGGCGGTTCTTTCCTGTCGAGTTGGATTTGATCGCAGGCGGCGGCGAGCCATTCCCGCCACGGCGGCTCCGATCCCCAGGAGCAGCCAGGTGCCGGGCTCGGGGACTTGCTGGGCGACCGCAAGGGCTCCTGGCGATGTCTGGCCGTATTTCCCCTTCCATAACGTGTAATCCCCAACGTCGACGGTGCCGGATCCATCGCCATTGCCCGAAAGTACCCCTTCGGGCTGTCCGAGATTGTTCCGCCATAGGACGTAGTCGGCCGCGTCGACAATCCCATCGGCGTTGAAGTCGCCCTCAAGCCCTTCCGGGGCGACGCCGATGTAGCTCACGTCGCCAAGGACGAACATGCCATTGTCCAATCGATAGCGGAAACGGATGTCCTCGGCATTGACGGAGCCATTGTACGCCGCGCCCAAGCTGATATCGGCCCCGGCGGCAATAGTCGCCGTGTCCAATAGGCGCCCTTCGGCGATCGCCGTGGCCGAGGCCCCACCTGCCGGGTCCCAGCCCTGGCCCACCGGATCCGATTCGGCAAGATCGAGCGCGGTCCACTGGTTCGGCCCAGTGCCGATCGTGGAATTCAGCGAACCGCCGGGGCTCAGCAGTTCGTAGTAGTCGATGGCGAGTGCCCCGCCGTTGTTCTCCATCGTGACTTCGCCCGTCGCGCGATTGATGACGAGGTCGAGCTTCGGGAGCGTTGCCGAGAGGAGCGGGGCCGACCCATTGCCGTAAGCCGAGTAGACCGAACCAAGGTTCGTGTCGCCATTACCCCAGTTGGCGAAACCGACCGATCCGGTCAGCAGTGGGCTACTCGAATCGACAATCGGGTCGTAATTGATGGCCGTGACGGCACCATCGGGATCGCTCACCACGCCAACCTTGAACGTGTTCCCCTCGGCGATCACCGAGACATCGAACGGCACCCCGGGGGTGAAGACGAAGCTCGGGTTGTCGTTCTCGTTATAAAGTTCCGTCCACGTGCCGTTGGCGAACTTTTGCATCGACATCCCGCGCGGTGGGCGACCCGACGTGGCGGTGCCCCCTTCGTTGATGAAGTTGACGCGATAGAAGCTGTTGTTGTCGCTCGCCACGCGGAACACGACGCCGATGCCGTCGTTGTCGTTGGTGAATAGCCGAGTGGAAAAGACGTAATTGCTCCAACTGCCGTTGCCGGGCTCGTCGATCACAACGGCCGGACCAATGAAGTCGGCGCGGTTGTAGGTGTCATTGGGATTGTTGGGATCCAAGGCGGGTCCGGGCAGATTGCCGTTGGTGTCGTCGACAATCGTGCCATTGCGGAAGTCCTGGCGGAAATTGCCAAAGAACTCACCCACGGTGCTGGTCGCACCGTTGCGATTGACCATGTCAAGCCGGCGCCAATCGGCGACGACGGCATTGTCGAAGTCGTGGACCCTGTTGAGCGACGCCGAGGTCACCGAAAGCTGATGAACCATCGTGCCATACTGACGGTCGGTGGCACCCGTCTGCTTTTGGCCCCAGGAGTGGATGCCATACTTGCCCGGCTGAAGGTCGCTGTCGGAGACGTTGTGGGTGAAGTCGGGGAAGACGACCGAAATGTCCGAGCCTGCTACCTGGAGAGTGACGTCAAAAGGATTGTTGGGGTGGTCGACGATGTTATCGAAATAGATTTGTGTGGTGACGCCGTTGACGACCTTTTGGATTGAGGTTCCGGTGGAATAGCCGAAGTTGCTACCGGCCTCGCGACGCAAACTGAGGCGGAAGTAGTTGTCCTCGTTCTGGTAGCCGAAGACGATCCCCATGCCGTCGTTGTCGGTGGTCGCCATCGTCGCGTTGATGGTGTAGTTAGCGGGCGTGACATCGGCATTGTTGATGAGGATATAGGGTTTCCAATTGCCGTTGGCGGCACCATCGACGATAGCTCCGTCACCAGGGCGACCATCCGACCCCTCCAGCAGTGGCTTGTCGTCAGTCAGCAGCACGCCCCAGCCGGCCGGGCCGATGCCGTTGGTTGTCGTGGCATCGCCATTGACGTCGACCCAGTTTTCGAAACTGTGGGAAAAAACATTCCCCACCAGCGTTTGTCCAACCGCCGAGGTGGTCGACAAGACGAAGAGTGGAAGCAGCAGGAGGGCGGACGTGAGTTTAGGACCGAAAGCTGTAGCAGACATGGATGATTCCCTTGTTCGTTCCCGATCGTGCGAGTAAGTCAATGAGTTTGGTATCCCCCCAGGATACTACTTGGGCAGGGGGAAGTCGATAGTTTGCGAGCCAGGTTTTACCTCGGCCGTGAGACCCGACAGGCGGTGATTGAGGTACTTTGCCGGGATGGCGCTCTTGTGGTTGGGGTCGATTGTCTCGTCCCCAAATTGCTCCTCGCTGCGGCCGTGGATCATTACCAGATACTTGCCCACGGGGGCACCTTTCTTATTGCCGGCGCTTTTGAGCTCGTATTTGCCATCCTCGCGGAAATGGGCAATCGCCGACGGGGTGGTGACCGAAACGGGGTTTTCCGGCTCGAACATGATCGAGCCGGGACCGACGGGCTGGCCGTCGACGGTGACCGTGCCCGTGACGTAGCCCCAATCCTTGTCGGCGCACCCGGTGTTGGCGAGTAGCGCGGCGAGGAGCAACAAGCCGGTGCAGCGGAGGGGGATGTGTCTCACCGAGTTCTCCATGATAGGTAATCGAGCCAGAGCCAAAATGAGCCAGTGTCAATTTAAATTAAAGTGAAAAAACCCAAGAGGTCGTCGCGATCAGAAGTCGTCGGGCAGGAGTTCGTTCCCGGCGCGAGTCGAAAGAAAGTCGACCACCTTCTTGGAGGTGTATTCCAAGAGGAAGCGAACGCTGCCGTCAGCCATGGCGATATTGATGCCGCTGGGATGGTCGGAACAGAATTCGTTGTTGCGGCTGGTGTTGATCACCCCATGGTGGGTGAAGGAGTGGTCGCCATCGCCCCACCAGCGATTGCCGTCAGTGCGGCCCGCCGATTCACCCAAGACCATGGTTGTCGACGTGCCATCGGTGATTTTCGAAATCTTGGTTCGGTAGGTTCGCAGCCACATTCCGGCGTTAGGGCCCGACTTCTGCTTCTCCCCTGGGACGGGGATCAACACTCCCGAGGCGTAGTCGCCCCCCCGGCAGAAGCAGCCTGGAATCAGGACTTCGCCTTTCTCCGGATAGGTGTTGTAGGTGGCGGAATCCGCCCCCACGTTCGCGGCAATGTCGCTGACCCCGCGCTCTTCATGATGTGTCGTGGGGCAAAGAAGCGCCGGGATATCAATCGCATTGGCACCGGTCGTAAACGTCCCGTTGGGGCGGGCGTTCCAGGGGACACTGAAGTCGTATTGATCGTAGATCGCCTGGAGTTCGAGCTGCGGCAGAATGTAGGGCACATGCGAATGGTTCTGATTTTGGACCGTGTTTTGCCCGAAACCAGGCGTGTAGGCATTCTCCTGTGCCGCGGGAAACTCCTTATGGACTTCGTGGAAGTTGAGCAGCGCCAGCATCACCTGTTTGAAATTATTCTGGCAGTGGATGCGGCGGGCGGCCTCGCGGGCGGCTTGGACGGCCGGCAAGAGCAGCGCCACGAGCACTCCGATAATGGCGATTACCACCAAGAGTTCGACCAGCGTGAAGCCGCGCGGTCGGCCTGGCCGGAGAAGTGTTGTGGGCATCGAGTCGAGTCCTTCCTTCGGTAGGGAACAATTTTAGATCGAATGAGGTCGCTTATGACAGTGGCTGATAAACTCTTACAACTAAAGTGATCGGCGAAAGCGGGGGAGGTGAGTCTCCATGCCATTCAGTAGACACGATCCATGTTAGCGTTTGATGAAGAGGCTCCGGTTTCTTGGTGTTAGTGGGTGTGTGGTGATTCGCGCGAGCCGCAGGCACCGGCGGAAGCTGCCCTATCCGCCGGCACCGCGACCCACACGTTGTGTCGTGTTGTGAACACGCCAGCATGTCGTGTCGTGAACACGCCAGCCGACCCGATCCGTCCCACGGCACGGGGACGACGGAGACATCTGGGTGGCGTCCAACTTTGCGTGATCGCAGTGTGCAATACCACAGTGTGCAATGCCACAGTGTGCGATGCCGAACAGCACGTTGGTACGTAGGCACAGGCTCGTCGCCCCGACGAGCCTGCGGGCAACGTTTGATGCGATCTCGAATTGGAATGAGAGTAATTCACTTTCCAGCACTAGCCGAGGAAAGTACCGACAAGGCAAACAAAAGATAAGTATCTGGACGGAGCACGGCTCAAGCCAATGACCTTGCCATCCGCCTGGAAGCAATCGAGTCGAACGGGAAGAAGGGCTTCCCCCGACCACTGGATAGTATATCCACAGCGTCGGGAGTCGCAACAGACTTTTGCGGATTTTTTCGGAAAGGCCGGATTTATCTTGCCAGACCCGATCGCCGTGCTCGGCCACGGCGGCCCAGGCTTGCCGCCAGGAGGCAACCATCCGGATATCCTATCCAGGCGATTGCCTCGCCGACCCGCTGGGGGTTGCTGCATGCAGGCTAGAGCTTCCGATCGGCAATCGCACCGAAGGTGTCGAAGACCTTCTGATCGACCTCGGGGTGGAGCCGGCGGATCGCGTCGACCAGCACCTCGTAGACAGCTTCCCCTGCCGTGAGCGACGGGAGTTCCGCCGAGAGGGGGTCGCGGGCGGCGGATGTGATGAGATGGATGTCGGCCACCTCGGTCAGCGGGGCCTTGGTGAAGTTGGTCATCGCGATCACCGTGGCTCCCGCCTCGTGGGCAATCCGGGCAGCGGCGACGACATCCTTGGTGGTGCCCGACGAGCTGACGGCGAACAGGACCCCTCCGGGACCGAGCAACGAGGCCTCGACCGCCATGACGTAACCATCGGAGAGAGTTGAACTTACGATGCCAAACCGCTTGAGCCGCCAGTCGAGGGCCAGAGCCAGGGGGGCGGAGCTGGCCACGCCAATCGAGACGACCCGGGTGGCGGCAAAAAGTGCCTTGGCGGCGCGTTGGACCTCGTCGGAGTCGAGGTTTTCGCAGGTCCGGCAGATGTCGGCGGTGAGCCGCTCGACGACAGCCCCAAACAGGCCGTGATTGCTGGCGGGGGGAGTGGGAGTGCGGTCGACGGCGTCGCGGGCCATCAAGATCTTGAACTCCTGAAACCCGCGGCAGCCCAGCTTTTGGCAGAAGCGGACGACGGTGCCGTAGCCGAGGCCGGAGTGGTCGACCACCTCGCTGATCGAGCGTTGGGCCGCTTCGGGATGGTTGCGAAAGTAGACCGCGACGCGCCGCTCGCTCTCGGTGAATTCGTCGGCCATCGCCTGGAAGCGGAGATGCCAGGGTTCAGGATCGCGGAGAGCGGAATCGGGACGCTCCCCTGCGTTGTGGGAGAGGGGCTGACTCGAGAGGGGTTGGCTGGGGATCGACATGGACGAGTCGTGTTGGATGAGAGTAATTGTCCGTAGGGTAGGCTTCCAGCCTGCCAGTTACACGTAGGGTAGGCTTCCAGCCTGCCAGGTTGTTCAACAGTGGCAGGCTGGAAGCCTACCCTACGACGAGTGATAGCGGGCTATAGCATAGCAGATTCCTGTTGGGATTGTCACTAACTTGATCGCGAAGATCGGGGATGAAGCATTAGTGTCATTCGGTCGCCACATGTTCCTCCTTCAGGTTGTTTCCGTTCCGTTGCCCGCCGAGATCGTGGTGGGGCGGGGCGAGCCACCGCAATACCTCGGTCACCATGTTGTCCCAATCGATCGGTTTGGGGAGATAGGCGTTGCAACCCGAGGCGAGGCAGCGTTCGCGGTCGCCGGCCATCGCGCTGGCGGTGAGGGCGATCACGGGTGTGTCGATGCGTAGTTCGCGCAGTTTTTGGGTTGCCTCGTAGCCGGTGAGAATGGGCATTTGCATGTCCATCAGGACCAGGTCGTAGGGGCGTCCGTCGCGGCGGGCCTCGGTGACGCACTGGATGGCGGCCTCTCCATCCTCGACGAAAGTGATTTCGCCGGCGAACTGGGCAAATATTCGCTTGAGCAGAAACTGCACGCTCAGGGTATCTTCGGCAATGAGAATGCGGCCTCGGACGTTGGGGGTGAACTCGGGCCTGGGGGTCGCCAGTTTCATGACCAGCAGTTCCTCGGGGCGGATGCTGTCCTTGGAACTGAAGCTGAGGTTGGTATCGGTGATGGGGAGCAGGAGTCGGAAGGTGCTTCCCTGGTCGACTTCGCTTTCGGCGGAGAGGGAGCCGCCAAGCATTCTTGCCAGCCGGCTCGAGATGGTGAGCCCCAGGCCGGTCCCTTGTTGCTTGCCCGCCGCGTTGTCGTTGAGTTGGTGGAACGGCTCGAAGACCGAATCGAGTTGTTCGGTCGGAATGCCGATTCCCGTGTCGCGAACTTCGATTTGTAGCCGCGGCAGATTCTCGGCGTCGTAAACCACCTCGGCCACGATCTCGACGGAACCCTGCGACGTGAATTTGATGCCGTTCGAGGCGAGGTTGAGCAGCATCTGCCGGATCCGCACGGCGTCGGTGGTCATCGACCGTGGGATCGGGCTGGCGAGCGCCACGTTGAGCTGAAGCCCCTTGGCGGTGGCCATCGGTTCGAGGGTCGACTGGACATCATTGAGAATCGCCGCGGGGGAGCAAGGCTGGAGATGGACCTCGAGCCGACCCGCCTCGATCTTCGACAAGTCGAGCACATCGTTGAGGATCCGCATCAGCAGTTCCCCCTGGTTCTTCACCATGCGGGCCGTTTCGCCGGCAGGCCCGGCGACATTCTCGCGGACCAGCGACTCGGCGCAACCGAGAATTGCCGTCAGAGGGGTACGGATTTCGTGGCTGGTGTTCGCCAGAAAGCGGCTTTTGGCCTCGTTGGCCGAATCGGCCTTCTTGCGCGCCTCGGCCAGATCGATTTCGGTTTGCTTGGTTTGGGTGACGTCGTAGTTCACGCCGACAAACCGCCGCGGCTCGCCCGGCTCGCTTACCACGATGCCCCGTCCGGCGATCCACTTAAGCTCTTGCTGGGGGGTGATGATGCGGAAGGTGTGGTCGTAATTCCGATGGCCGAGGATCGCCGCGCGGACGACGGAGTTCAGCTCGTCGCGATCGTCGGGATGGACCAGTTCGAAGAAGGTTTCGATCGGAAAGACCGACTGCTGGCTCTCGAGTCCAATGATGTCTTTCTCCGCGTCGTCGAACACGACTTCATTCGTATCGAGATTCCAATCCCAGGTTCCCATTCGTCCGGCGAGCAGTGCGAGCCGCAAACGCTCCTCGCTGATGCGTAGCGAACGGGCCGCCTTGGCGCGGAGTCGGGCCTCGAGGGCGAGCCGAGTGGCGGCCTCCTCGAGTTCCTTGGTCCGTTCGGCGACCTTCCGCTCGAGTTCCTCCGGGCTGCGGTAGGAGAGGATCTTGGGGAGGAACGGAATCAGGGTGATGACCGTGCCCCACGAGACGAATGCCGTCACCAGCAGGGCCACCGCCGAAAGGTGGTAGAGGGGTTGCCAGAAGGTGATGGCGTCGAGCAGATGGACCATCCCGCAGGCAAGGATGAACGTGGCAAACAGCCAGAGCATTCGCTTTTGCTTGAGGGGGAGCGAACGACGCACGGAGGAGAGCAGGATGATAGCGATGCCGGTGAAGGCCGCCCAGATTGCCAGATCAGCCCCGATGAGGGTCCAACCGAGCCACGGCTCGTTTGCCCATCCCTCGCCGGCGTACCAACGAGGGACGAACCCGGGAGGATCGACAAATGATCTCAACATACGCATTCGCGATGGTTGGTGGTTTGTTCGGCCGCCCACCGGGCAATCGCAGGTGCGGTCGACTGCGTTTCCTGGTGCGACCGACGAGGTCGTTGCCCCTCAATAAGATCGAGGGCGCTCCGACGTTCTCGCAGCGATTTCGCGAACAGGGGCGATGTTGCCTCACCTGCCAGTATACCGCCGGCGGGGCAGGGGGGGAGCGGGATTAGCTGCGGGAGCCCCTATTGTGGGGCGATTCTCTGAATCGCCGGCAGCGCGGACACGGCTTGCCACTGCGA
>CAZYQQ010000008.1:0-30717 GCA_964650265.1 uncultured Planctomycetaceae bacterium | reverse complement strand
ACACTGAAGAACCGACCATTGTGGGGCGATTCTCTGAATCGCCGGCAGCGCGGACACGGCTTGCCACTGCGAAGGGTGTTGGCACTTCGAGCGGTTTGGAAAACCGCTCCACACTGAAGAACCGACCATTGTGGGGCGATTCTCTGAATCGCCGGCAGCGCGGACGCGGCCTGCCACCGCGAAGGGTGTTGGCACTTCGAGCGATTTGGAAAACCGCACCACACTGAAGAACCGACCATTGTGGGGCGATTCTCTGAATCGCCGGCAGCGCGGACGCGGCCTGCCACCGCGAAGGGTGTTGGCACTTCGAGCGATTTGGAAAACCGCACCACACTGAAGAACCGACCATTGTGGGGCGATTCTCTGAATCGCCGGCAGCGCGGACGCGGCTTGCCACTGCGAAGCGTGTTAGCACTTCGAGCGATTTGGAAAATCGCTCCACAATGCCCTTACTCGGACGGGGCTTCGGCAAGCTGCTTGAGGGCGTCGAGCGATGCCAGCACGTCGGCGAGCTTGATGGCTTGCCAGCCGGTGAGCTTGTGGTGGAGGATCGCCAGTTTGTAGCTCTCGAATGCGTCGGCCAAATCGTCGGGAAGCTGCGGCAGATTGGCGAAGGGGCGCGCCTTGGGAGCCGCGCTCTTGCTCAACGGGGCATCATCCTCGATTGTCTCGAACGAGTCCTCCTGATCGCGCGCGGCGAAATCGTCGTCGTGAATCTCCTCACCGCTGGTCGGTTGGACGGCGACCAGTTCCCCTTCGATCGTCTCGCGATCACCGTCACCGCTCTCGCGAGCGACACGTTGCGAAATGACATCGGCATCCGCCGCATTGGCCCCCGCGCGGCCATGGGCCTGGTCGCGCTGGCGGCGCATGGCGGCGATCGACCACTTCTGCTGGACCGCTCCTTCGAGCCAGATCTCGGCATCCTCCCAGTCGAGCGCGGCGTGGAAGTGGCTCCAGTAGAGTCCCGGGTACTCCGACTGGGCGACCCCGAAGCGATCGAACACCCGCCGCAGTCGACCGACATGCTGGCTGGTGACGTCTCCCACCATCTGAGCCCAGGCTTCGTCGGAGTAAGCCGAGGCTTCGGCACCCGCTGCGATCTGCGCTTCGCGCCAAGTGGCGATGATGCGTCCCTTCTCCCAATTGGTGGAACTCACCAGTTTGTGCCAGGTGCCGACATAGGGAAGCGAGGCGTCGTCGACGCTTGCCTCGACCACGGGGGCTTGGGCTTCGCTCGAGGTATCGGACTCGGGGGCCATCGAACTGGGGTTCATCAACATCCTCCATGCAGAGTGGACACACTAGCGAACGGACTTCTGAACTGGTCAGGGGGGGCGATTCTAGCACGCCGTCGCACGGCGGTTCCAGCCGATGAAGGGGCGAAGAGAGCGCGATTCGGGCCCGCGCGGCGAGCCGCGCGCGATTCAACCGCTAAACTCCGAATCTTTTGACGGAAGGAGTTGCTAAGGTGGGGCGCGGGAGGCTGGGGAGAATGTGTCGATAAGTGGTCGACAGGCGCGGCGCGCGATTACCCCCACGATTCGATGACCACCTGCCGACCGAAAGTCCGCTCGAAGAGATCGGCCTTCCGCCGCGCGGCCCAGATGTCGACATCGGCGCTCTCCTTGGCCGCCACGCGGAGGATCACCTTGTCGGAGGCCACGCTGCAATCGAGGTCCTGAACCCGTTGCTGGTGGGCGCGATCGAGCGCAAGCGCCAGTCGCAACAGGCCGGCAAGCTGGGCGACGAGCCGCTGATCGCCCTCCGCCAGATCGCCATATCCCGGATGCGTTTTCTTGGGGACCTTGCCACGATGGTAGCGGGCGATACAGGCGAGGAGCTGCAGCTCGCGCCGCTCGAAGCCCGGCAGGTCACTATGGAGAATGAGCTGGTAACTATGTTTGTGGTGACCGTCGTAGTTGATCAGGTAGCCGACATTCGCGAGCTGCGCCGCGGCGGTCAGCAATTCGCGACTCTTGAGGTCGATGCCGAGCGGAGCGGCAAGGGCATCGAACAATTGCCCGGCCAGCCGCGCGGTCTGCTGGGCATGCACGGCGTCGATGCCGCAGTTGTGGGCGAACTGGTCGATCGCCGCCTGGCGCTCGTCCGACGTCACGTTGCGAAGTTCCCCTTCCGCGATCATGTCGAGCAACAGACCGTCACGGATGCCACGCGTGTGGACCTGCACGACGTTGGCGCCCAGATGGCGGAGCACCCGTTCGACGATAAGCAGCCCGGCGACAATGATGTCGGCGCGGCGGGGGTTGAGTCCCGCGACTTTCGTGCGGTCGGCGAGCGACATGGCAGCCAGGTCGCGAAGCAGATGGTGGACCTCGGCACGTTTCACCCGGTAGCCCCGCAGTGGGAGTTCGGCATTCCCCTCGCGTGCCGCCAGCATGTTGGCCATCGCGGTGAAGGTCCCCCCCGTGCCGTAGAGAATCTCGGGAACGAGCGACGGGTTGCGGGCATGCTTCTTGAGCTGCTTGTCGACATACCGCTCGGCCGCTTCGAGCTCGAGCTCGGCGACCCGTTCGGTGAGCCCGCACCGTTCGGCGAGTCGCACGGCCCCGAGCCGCGTGGCGTAGACCTGGTCGATGAGGCCGCTCGAGGCGAGGACGATTTCGGTGCTCCCCCCGCCGATGTCGACCACGGCCAACTGACGCCCGGTGACATCGAAGGCGCGGGAGACGCTGAGGAAAGCGAGCCGGCCTTCCTCTTGGGCCGAGATGACCTCGACCGGCAAGCCGAGAACCTCTTCGGCCTGGCGGCAGAATTCGGGCCCATTCTCGGCGTCGCGGACGGCGCTCGTGGCGATGGCCCTGATCCGCTGTGTCGCCTGCCCTGCGGCGATCTGGGCAAACCGGGCGAGTGCATTCAAGGTCGCTGCGACCGCTTCGGAGTTGAGCCGTCCGGTGCGAGCGAGGTCGGTGGCGAGGCGTGTGTTCTCTCGTTCCTCGTCGATCAGCCGATAGCCACCGGAGGGAATGGCCTGGGCGATCACCAGTCGCACGCTGTTCGAGCCAATGTCGATCGCCCCCAGCCGGTCGCTCGGGGAGGCGTCGTCCGTGCTAGCCATTCGCTACTCCTGGTCTGGGTGTCGCAAGATTCATGATTCCAGCCTACCTTCGCGACGTGGCATTGGCTACCGACGTGCCCACGCCCCCCCCACACTCCATACCCAAGCGAGCGAGCTTTGGTACAATTCTCTCAACCGCGTCACAGCTTGCACTGTGCCGACTTTCTCTTCACGACGGAGCGATTTCATGCAAGTCAAGCCTCAGCGAGCTTCTGGCGATCATCCTTCGATCGGCGAGTATCTGATCCAGCGGCTGCTCGACTACGGCATCAACGATGTGTTCGGTATCCCCGGCGACTACATCCTCTCCTTCTACACGCTCCTCGAGGAAGGCCCGATCAACGCCATTGGCTGCACGCGCGAGGATTGCGCGGGGTTTGCCGCCGATGCCTACGCCCGGGTCAATGGGATGGGGGCGCTCTGCGTCACCTACTGCGTGGGGGGCCTCAGCGTCTGCAATTCGGTCGCCGGGGCCTACGCCGAAAAATCGCCCGTGGTGATGATCACCGGCTCGCCGGGCCTGCGCGAGCGGGTTCACAATCCGTTGCTCCACCACATGGTCCGCAACTTCCGCACGCAGTACGACGTGTTCGAAAAAATCTGCATCGCCGGCACCGAACTCAATGACCCCGTGACCGCGTTCCACGAAATCGACCGGGTGCTCGCGACCTGCAAGCGCTACAGCCGACCGGTTTACATCGAGATCCCGCGCGACATGGTCCACGTGCGGCCCGAAGTCCGACCGGCCTATCAGCAATCGGTGCTCGCCAGCGATCAGCGGGCCCTCAACGAGGCGGTCGAGGAGGCTGCCCGGCGGATCGAGGGGGCCCGCCAACCGGTGATCGTGCTTGGAGTGGAGCTGCATCGCTTCGGATTGCAGGACCTGGTCCTCAAGCTGGCTGAGCAAACGGGCATACCCATGGCGGCCACCATGCTCGGCAAGGGGGTCGTGAATGAGTGGCATCCCCAGTACATGGGCCTTTACGAGGGGGCCCTTGGCCGCGAGGAAGTGACCAAATACGTCGAAGCGAGCGACTGTGTGCTCCTGCTCGGGACGTTCATGACCGACATCAATCTGGGAATCTACACGGCCGAACTCGATATCGCCGACTGTATCTACGCCACCAGCGAGCAGCTTCGCATCCGCCATCATCACTACCACGATGTGGGGCTCGAGGACTTCATCGCCGGCCTTGCCGCTCGCCAGCCGAAGCTTGCCCAGGCACCCCCGCCTGCTCCGACCGAATGGCGCAAGGAGCCGTTTGTCCTGGCAGCCGATGAAAAAATCACCATCACGCGGCTGATCGACCGGCTCGACGAGCAACTGGTCGACGACACGACCGTGATTGCCGACATCGGCGATGCCCTGTTCGGTTCGACCGAGTTGACGACGCGCGGTCGCACTCGCTTCTTGAGTCCCGCCTACTACACCTCGATGGGCTTTGCCGTCCCGGCCGCGCTCGGGGCGAGTGTCGCCCGGCCCGAGGCCCGCGTCGTGGCGATCGTCGGGGATGGGGCGTTTCAAATGACGGGGATGGAACTCTCGAACCTCGTCGCCCGCAAAACGCCGGTCGTGGTGATCGTGCTCAACAACGGCGGGTACGGCACCGAGCGGCTGCTCCACCCGGGGGATTATAAATTCAACGACATCCATTCGTGGCAGTATCACAAGTTGCCCGAAGTGCTCGGTGGTGGCACCGGTTACGAAATCCGCACCGAGGGAGAATTCGACCAGGCCCTCAACGCCGCCTGGGCCGACACCTCCGGGCCGAGCATCCTGCATGTCCACCTCAGCCAGACCGACGCCAGCCGGGCACTCACCCACATGGCCGAGATGATGGCTCGCACCGTGGCCCAAAAGTAGTTCGCTACTGCTCTTCGTCGGCTTGAGGCTTGGCGCCGGCCTTGGCACGCGCGATGGCGAAGTCGACCAGTTCCTGACAGCGGAAGAAGCCTTCCCACATGTTGTGCCCCTGTCCCTCGGCCACCACCAGTTCGATCTGGTCGGCCGCGTCGTGGGCTTTGTACGTCTCGGCCAAGGTCCGCGAGTTGGGCTCGAGCGGGACCAACTTGTCGTCGTCGCCATGGATAATGAACACAGGAATCTTCGCCTTGGCTAGCACGTTGGCCTTCGCAATCGGGTTGTATTTGTCGAGCCCGCTTTCGAGTTCCTCGGGCGTCAGCTTGTACGCTGGGGCGGCCTTTTCGAGACCTGGATACGTCCGTAAATCGAACACCGGGTAGATGCCCGCGATGCCAGCGACTTTATCGGGATTGGCAATCGCCCAACTGCTGGCCCATAGGCCCCCACGACTACGCCCGAGCAGGCAAGGCCGCTCGGCAAACTTCCGCTCGGTCACGAGATGCTTGTAGAGGGCCGACATCAGCTTCTGACCGTAAGGACTGCCATAGGCTTCGCCGGCGTCGATGCCCGCGACGGCGATCCCCGCGTCGGTAAACTTTTGATGCATCCACTTCTCATGCTTGTCGGGATACTGCGGCAAGAGGGTCGGGCCGTACATAATCCACGGCTGCGGCTCGGACCGCTTCTCCTCCGGTGGAAGGTAGATGAACGCCGGCCGCCCTTCGAGTTCGAACGCTTTGCCCGGGAGAAGCAGCTTGGTGGGGTCGGGCTGCGATTGAGCAAGCGTGGGCGCGGCCAGGAGGAATAGGAGCGGGAACAAGCATCGGTGAATTGGCGTCATGGGAGTTCCATTGTAGCACGACGGTCTCCGTCGTGAGCGGTGCTGGTAGACGTTACGTTTCTATAGAACACGGATTACCACTGATCGAACCGGATTTGCACGGATCAGATCCGCTCGGTGAGCGGGAAACTCGGGGTTCAGCTCTCCCAATATTTTGGCATTTTGGAAAAGTCGATATTTGCCAAACAATTCGTGCTGGTGTTTTCGTTTAGCCTGTGATTATAGGGATTTCTTGTCGCCGAGGGCTTGGGATTATGGTGATTTAAAGGCCATTTTCTTCCCCTCTTCGTGGTGATAACGTTCCTTTGCCAGTAGGTCCCATCTGCCGGATGGGACCCGGCAGTGGGTTCAGACTCTCCGCTCGCTCAAGGTCCCGCTTGGCAAGCGGGACCTACTGCGCGCATGGTCCCCTTTAGCTGCCTCCGAGTCTATGGGGCTCGATGCCCAATTCCGAGCGGAAAGTTCTGAAAAAGTCGGAAATCGCACTAAACAAGCGGTTTTTTGTGGCAAAGGCGTTGTGATTCAAGAATTTGCGCGCCACAATCTGCGCTATCGTTCTGAACTGGCCAGAGATTCGGCTCCCCCGACCTGCTATACTATAAGCAGCAGGTATCGGTTGAGATTCTGTAACGCCCAGTTGGAGACATCGTCGAAAGCAACGTGCGATTCCATGTTCACCATTCGTACTTCCACCGAAATCACCGCGGACCGCCAGATCGTGTTGAGTTTGCCCCCCGACACGCCGCTCGGCAAAGCTGATTTGGTCGTAACCGTTGCGCCAGCGGGTGATCCCTCGTCCAAGGGCCGTTTGCGACAACGCTTCGGCAACGTCCACAGTGGCGACCCGCGTCTGGCCGACAACGAGCGAATCGATGCCGATTTGGCTCGCAGCTACGAAGCCTCTGGGGAATGAGGCGGAGGATGCTGCTCGACACTTCAGGGCTGCTCTGTTGTTTCGACGCCGACGAGGCGCGGCATGGCGATGCCGTGCGATTCTACGACGGCGCCAATTTGCGCCTGACGCATAGCTACGTGCTGGCGGAGTTTGTCGCGCTTGCTCAGGCACGCCGCCTGCCGCGTAAGGAGGCACTGGCCTTCGCAGCCGATGTGCTGGTGGATTCCGATGTGGAAGTCGTATGGATTGATCCGCTGACCCATGCCGAAGCCATGCACTTGTTGCAATCGCAAGCGGACAAGACCTATTCGCTGTGCGATGCGGTGAGTTTTATCCTGATGCAATATCGCGGCATGACGGATGCGTTGACCACCGATCGGCACTTTGATCAAGCCGGATTTCGCCGTCTGCTGACGCCATGAGTTATCGGCGACCTCGCCACGCACAAAATCGGCGAGCGGAGGCGCGATGGAATGTGAAAAGATTCTCGTTGACACCCGGGCCGCTGGTCGCGAGCGCTGATTCCCTTGCCGCTCTGATGTGACGGGATCGACCAGGATTAGGAGATCACGAAAACACGAAAGCACGAAAGGCACTATGGCAGCGTCCGCGAGTTCGGTAGCGTGCGACCAGTACCAACATGCATCGCCGCGAGAGTTTCGTGTTTTCGTGGTCCATGCGGAGGATGTAAGCGCGGCATGGTCGCGGCCATGAGCGTATCGTATGATGAAAAGAAGCGTCGTACTAACGGCGACTTAACCATGCACTCCCGATCTTCTCACGGAAGCGCCTCATGCGACTAAGCACGATTGCCTTGCTGCTTCTCTTCGTCCTCAAAGGGACGGTCGCCCAGGGACAAGACGCTCCCTACAAATCGTTCGTCCTGATGAAAGACGCCAGCACGTCTTACAAGGTGCGATTCGTGGATGACGAGCGTATCTTTGTTGCCAGTCACGGAGGTGTGAGGGAGTGGAACCTTCGCGAGCCAGAGGCAGGGCCTCGGATCGTCACGATGGAACGAGCGTCGATCTTCGACTTTGATGTCTCTTCCGACGGGAAGCGGCTCGCAACGATCTCGGTGATACTCGACAACATGCAGCGTGGGGTCGAGGACGAAATGTCCGAGGCGCTCGTGACGGTTCTCACCGAAGACGGAGAACAGCGATTACACCAGTATGGACGCCGGCTTGGTATTCCGCGCTTACCGATGAATCTCGCCGTCCGCTTTTCTCCAGACGACAAGCAGGTCATCTCCTTTTGCAATTCCCTGGTCGTGTGGAACTTTGCCGCGCGTGGAGAGAAAATGACGAAGGCATTCGAAATTGAGGATTTACACCCTCCGGTGCTCTTGGGGAGTAAGTCTCCGCTCGCTTTTGCAGCGCGCGACGGTGCCTTCCTCGAGATCGACCTTGCGACGGGACAGATGATGCCGGCGCCTCCCCTGCTTGCCATGACCCCGGCCGACGTGCTCGCTCTGTCGCGCGATGCGGCCTCACTCGCTGTTAGAGATGGTCAGGGGGTCAAGGTGATATCTCGCACCGCCAAAGAGCAGACTCGCGAATGGGTGCTCCCCTTGGACAAAGACGACAATGTGATGCAAGCGGTTTTTTCCCCTGACGGAACGCGATTGGCGATGGGTCGGCAGGACAAAAGCCTGATCCTATGGGAATTCGAGGCCGACAAGGTCGAGTATTTCGATGTGCCCCCAAGCATGCTCGCAACTTGGAGCATCGACTTCTCGCCAGGCGGCCGGTACCTTGCGATGGCGGGAGGTGGAGCGTACAGCGGACATCTACGGGCGATGTATGGCAATGTGATCGTTTGGGATTTAGCATCTCAACAGGAAGGTGAAAAGTGAATCGCACTCTGGACTTTCGCGTTTTCGAGCTTTCGTGATCCATGCGGAGAAGAATGTGGAGTGTCCCCTTCCGCGTCTCTTGGCCGCGGCGAGGGGTGTAATGTATAATGGAAGGGGTACTCTGTTCCAACGGCGGCTTAAACATGCAACTTTCCGACTTTCTTACCGAAGCGCCTGATGGCGAGATCCGCCTCACCGGTCATCGCATCGGGCTCTTTCACGTCGTCGAGCACTATAACGACGGCGACTCGGCGGAGATGCTGGCCAGCCGTTATCCAACGCTGCCGCTCGCGCTGGTGCATAAGGTCATCGCCTTTTACTTGGATAATCAGGAGGAAGTCGATGCCTACATCACCGGCTGCGGGACCGCGATGAGCGATCAGCAACACGCGGCGAACAAGCTCGATGTGACTGCGCTGCGGCTTCGATTGGCGAGCTAAAATGGCGTAACGAGGAGAATCTCACCGATGGCTATCGACCCTGCCCAGATTGAACTGACAGAGCGGCAACGAGCGCGGCTTGCCGATCTCGCCGAAGCGAGGGGGTGCGACTACCGTGACCTCGTGGACGAATTGTTGTTCGGTCCGGCGGTAATGGAGGTGACCCAGACGGCGAATGGGCATGTGGAGGACGACTTCACGGAGCAGCCGAGCCTCTATAACGAACTCGCCAAACGCGGCATTCTTGGTTGTTTTGACGGTCCGACGGACCTTGCAACCAACCCGAAGCACATGGAAGGATTTGGCAGGGGCCGTGGAAAAGATTCTCGTTGACACCGGGCCGCTGGTCGCGAGCGCTGATTCTCTTGTCGCTCTAATGGAGAATCGACCAGGATCAGGAGATCACGAAAGCACGAAAGGTACGATGGCAGCGTCCGCGAGTTCGGTAGCGTGCGACCAGCACCAACATGCATCGCCGCGAGACTTTCGTGTTCTCGTGCTTTCGTGGTCCCTCTGGAGAAGTTTGAAGTGGTGTGTCATCACACAACCAGATCCTCGACTCGCCGCGCGCCGTCGGCTTCCCAAACGACAAGTTTGATGGTTTGCATGATGTCATCCCATCGGGCCGGGACGATTGAACTCCCCTATTGTACGTTCGTCGGCAGTGGGCCGGCAATGCGAGGATTGGCGAAATCGGCAGACGGTCCGAATGTTCTCTGAGCAGCAGCGTTTAGCGTTGGAGAAATCGCAGACGCCGTCTGCGAAATCGTGTCGTTCCCGTCGCAGAGGCACCTTCTGGCAGCAACGCACGCCCAACTCAGTTATGTACACCCAATTCCGCAGCAACGTTCTTGAAGGTTTCGCTGGCGTCGCCTGTTGAGCGAACAACGGGGGTGGTCAGGTATGCCGCTAACAGAAAGCCTGCTACAGTCCCATAAATTGTGCGGCGAAAGGGACAGAGCACCCCGGCGCCGATGAACATGATGCCGAGGAAGAACAGCGGAAATACGATATCAAAACGCATGGGCGGCAGCAGAAACGCAATCGCGGCACACGTCATCCCGACCGCTACCAAGTTTGCGCTCGCAATCATTCGCCTGGAGAGTTTTCTTGATTGCATAATGGAACTCCGCAGCCCTCTTCTGAAGTGTAGCTTGTTTTTGCCTCACTGGAGGGGCGAACATCGCGCATCGCTCGAAACATGGGGTTTTTTATTACCTGCTCAACCCGCCTCCCACCCAAACCCCACATACTCATTCCGAAACGACCCATCATCAAACAAGTCCACCACGCCGTAACCCGGCTCGCACTCGTGGTAGTTCCCCTTCCACCAGCCTCCGCAGACCGCGCCGTTGCAGCAGTAGGTGACGCCGTTGTAGGTCGCCTGGTCGACCAGGTGGAGGTGGCCTGAGAGGGCGAGCTTGACGTTGGGGTGCTTCAGGAAGAGGTCCTTCAGGCGGCGGGCGTCGATGTGCATCCAGGAGCCGGGGACTTTCCAGTCGCCCGATTTTTCGTTGTTGCCGTCCATGAAGGCGGCCACCGAGAGGATGGGGATGTGCGACAACAGGAAGACGGGGGTCGCGACGGGTGTGTCGGCCAGGAGACCCGCGAGCCACTCGAACTGCTCCTCGTCGAGCTTGGCCGTGTAGCCACTTCCATCGGGGAAGGTACTGTCGAGGACGACGAGTCGCCAGCCGGCCTTGTCGACATGGTAGTAGCGGCGCTTAAGGCCCAGGAGATCCTCGCCCCACGCCTTGCCCCACAGCGGTTCGTCTCCCGCCGTGGAACTTTTGTTCTTGTTCCAGCCCCACACGTCGTGGTTGCCGATGCAGGAATGGACCGGGAGGGAGCATTCGCTTTTGAGGGTCCGCTGCCACACTTTTGCCTGCTCGGTCGCCCGGGCGAGGGTTTGGTCCATCGCATCCATCACCGAGTCCCCCCCGGTGAGGATGAGCTGTGGCGGGTCGTCGAGCGACTGGGCATGATGGAGGCAGGCCGCCATCCCCCGCTCGGCGTTGAGCTCGGGCTGGACGTGGATGTCGGTGAGATGGGCGAGCCGGAGGACCCGCTTGGGCCCCGAGGGGCTCTGGGCATGGGCCGTGCGGGCAAGTACTCCGGCACCGACGGCCGCGGCGGCGGCGCCCTTGATCCAGGTGCGGCGGCTGGGGGATTGGGGGGCGGGCGAGTTGGGGTGAGTGGTCATGCCTGGGGGGCTCGCTGTGTGGTGGTTTTTTTAGGGAGGGAATCGATTAATAGTCGTCCTCGATTTGTGCCAGCTTCCAAAATGGATGATACTCGACTGCAACAGAGGGATCGAGATTTTGAGCATAGTCGGGGGCGAGTTTTTTGGCACGGATCAGAGCGACTTCATTACAGCTTGACTTTCTCGCCCCGGTGGCCGATACTTGCAATAGAGCGGTAAGCCCGGTGGCTTGTCCTGAGTGTTCCCTCCCCTGGTGTTGGCTAAGCTCAGGAGCAACACATTCCACAGGCACGCTCTTTTTTTATGGGTATTTGAGGTTCGATCGGACTTTCTCCTTGTAGATCGTCAGCCACTCTTCATCTCCGCGCTCGTAATAGCGCCCGATACCCCAAACGAACAGATCGGCCGCGCTCAGGCCACCATCTTCATGCGAATCGAGGTGGCGAATCGTTAGCGCTATGTTGGGGTCCAGCCGTCCTTGTAGCTGCGATAGCAAATTGGCATCGAATTCCGCGATCTCTCGCTTTCCCTTCGACTTGTCGACGATTAACTCAACGCCATCTGCCACGCATTCGAAACGGATATCTTTAAGCACCTGATGAGCGATATAATTATAGAGCCGCGCCTTTGCATCAGGGTGATTTGTGCTGGATGACAAGACGCGCGATTTTTCAATTGTCGAGGAGTAGACGCCGAAATCGCGATTGCAGATTTGATTGTAAAAGTATCTCTTCACGCCAATGGACGTCGATTCACCTTTCAGTTCGTTGCGACGTCGCTTCGCTCCGGGCTTGTTCACTTTTCGACGCAAAGTATTTCTCACAGCGCAGCGTATCGCTTTTACGCTCTCCGCGTCGCTTACCGCGAGAACGCCGATCGTGAGAAACTTGGACGATTGTTTGCGGGGATCAAACCCGAGGTCGCCACTTTCATCCAGAAATAAGTACCACATTCAATAGCCTAATACTCATCCTCGATTTGTGCCAGCTTCCAAAATGGATGATACTCTGCCGCGACAGCGGGATCGAGATTCTGAGCATAGTTAGGGGCGAGGTTGTTGGCACGGATCAGGGCGATGACATCGGCCATTGCTTTATAGGCGTGGGGCACGGCGGTGCAGCTTGCCAGTTTCGTCTCCAGGAGTTGGGCAAGCGTCATGTAGGGAATTCCATCTGGTCCCGCGATGGCACGCTCAGGAGCAGGAAATCGGACGGCGTTGGGCCCTTGCGCGCCGGGATAATCGCCAACCAGGTGGACAGCGAAGTCGACGTTGCAGTCGGTGTCGCGAAAGCCCATAGAGTGGTCGTCCTGAACCTCGTACCCTTGGCCCAGCGACTTCTCCTTGAACCGTTGTAAGTCCTCGTAGCGGATCAGAATAGCGGGTCGAGCGGTTGTCTCACGGTGGCCGTGGACCATGAGTGCCAGGTCCCCAGCGATTGCGAAGGGAATGCCCATCGCTTTCATCTTGCCATCCAAGCGCGCCATGGCTCGATGGACCGATGGCGAACTGGCGAAGAACGCATCGACCTCCTTACAGATCTCAAGAATGGATATAGCCATCGACTCACCTATCCCCCATTCCCCCGAAACCGCGCATCCAGCACCTTATACTTCCCCTCCCGCCACAGCGGCACGTCCGACTGATACCACCAGCTAAAGGCGCTTTCGCTCGGGCCGCCGGGCAGGTTGGTCCAGGCGAGGTCGGTCCCCAGGTCGCTGACGAAGTGGTAGCTGGGGGCGAAGGTGCTCTCGCGGGTTTTGGTCGTCAGCAGGTGGCCCTGGAACGGGGTCGCGTGGCACCCGGGCATCGGCATCGTGGGGGAACGCAAGCCGAGCAGTCGCCCGACGCTGCCGAGGTTGATGAACCGGTTGACGAAGTGAAAGTGGTTCACCTCGCCCCACGGCTTGATCGGCTCGTTCATCGCCCGCTCGGCGGCGGTGCGGATCAGGGCCCCTTTGTCGCGGGTTTGCCACCAACTGCTGGTAACCCGGCGGAGCGAGCGGTCGCACGCCGCGAGCAGCATCCGCGAGTAGCCCATGCGGGTGGAGAGGTAGAACATCCGCCGCCAGCCGATCCCCGACTCGTGGCCGAAGATCTCCAGCAGCACGTGGCGATAGAACGTGAGGAACAGCGTCGCCTCGGTGCTCTCGGGATTGAAGCGGCAATCCCAAGCGAGCAGCTTCTCCTTGAGAGGGCAATCGGGGACGTGCGCGAGCAACACAGGCATCAAGTCGCGGGCCTGCGTGCTGAGGACGTCGTACTGCAGCGCTTGCATGTCCTCGACCGTCGCCTTGGGGAGCTCCGTCAGTCGTTCGGCAATCCGGCGGCGGCGATAGTCGGGCAAGTGGCTCGCATGGAGCGGCGTGCCATCCTTCAGGTACTGTTCCTCGTTGGCCGTGGCGACGAACCCGATCGCGGGATCGTACTCGCGCGGCAGGGCGGCGGCGTCGACGATGCCGCGCCAATGGTTCGCCTCGTCCCACGCCGGCAGTGGCGTAATGCCCGACGACTGCGGCGGCCGCTGCGGAAGCCAGCCGCTCGCTTGCAGCCCGATGTGCCCGTCGAAATCGGCGAACACCCACACCAGCGATGGATGGGGGGAGCCGCGGACCAACTCCATCCCCTCCTTGGCGGTCTCGCACTTCAGGATGTCGAGCCAGGTGCCAATCGCCCGACCGGTCCCCGGGCGGTCGCCAATCCAGGTGACCGAGAGATAGCTCCCCGGTTTCTCGGGACTCGGTTCGCACGTGAGGATGCCAAGATCGTTCTCGTAGACACATAGTTCGACCGGCCTCTGCCCCTTTCGTTCGATCGTTTCGCACCGCTTGCGGAAGTCGAACCACTCCTGGCCACGGCGATACTGCCAACCGGTCGCTCCGCCGGGGCGACAATCCTCGATGAAAAAGTCGCTCGTGTCGGCCGCCAGATAGGTCACGCCCCACGAGAGTTTCGGATTCCGCCCGACCGCCATCAACGGACACCCGGGCAGGGTCGCCCCCATGGCGTAGCTCTGCTGGTTGGTCCCGCGTCCCCATTTGAGGGCCACCTCGTACCAGATGGCAGGGAGGCGATTGACCTCCAAATGCGGATCGCAGGCGAGCAGCGCGCTGCCCGTCGCGCTCCGCTGCGGACCAACAGCCCAGGCGTTGCTGCCGGCGAGTCGCGGCAGGTCGGCGAGCACCTCGAGCGCCTCGTCCGAGAGCCGCCTGGCGACCTGAATCTCGCGGAGAGGCTGGAAGTCGATCCCGTCGAGATACGGAGAAAAGAGTTCGCGAATCCGGTTCTCGTCGATCCCTAACTGAATGAGTTCGAGCAAAGTCTGCTCCGCCTCTTGCTCACCGACCGCAAGACCCGCGAAGGAGAGCAGGTTGCCCAACAGCAGCACCGCCCGGGGGGTCCACTCCGCCGGGGCGAATCCGGTGACCCACATCGGCAGCGACTTGCCTCCATGGGCAATGCCGTCGTTCACCCCTTCGCAGTACCAGACGAGTTGCTCGTGGATTCGCGGGTCGAGGCTCTCGGCCTCCGCTTCGATCCGGCGGTCGAGCCCCGCGCGGCGGAGGAACAGGTCCATCTCGACCAGCTCCGGCTTGGCGGCGATCCGCTCCGCCGCCCGCCCCGCCGCCACCGCCCGGGCAAAGTAAATCTGCGTGGGGCGGTCGATCGCATGCAGGTAGCCTAGGGCATAGATGGCCGCCTGCCAGTCGACCGCCTCGACGTGGGGGACACCCGCTTCGTCCCGATGGGCAGTGAATTCATAACGGGCCTTCCGTGGTGTGAGATTCTCCATGCTTCCCATTTTAAACGGAAACGGGGGAGAAAGGAATTCGGGTTTCGCGGGGGGGGCAGGTGTCAGGGGCCAGGGGGGGGGAGTGAGCCGCAAGAAAAGAGCGGCCGTGCGGCGACGATGGGACACGGATCGGCACGGGGGTAGCGGATCACCACGGATCAGAAGGTGCCTCGCGGAAACTGGATGACGACGGGCACCTTCTGATCCGTGGTGATCCGGACGATCCGTTTTAATCCGTGGCCCGTCTTCGCAGTCAGAAAACGGTAGGGTGGGTGGTTCTGCCGGTAGCTGACTCTGCCATTTCAACCCGCTCGACTCCGGCAGGTTCACCCACCAAAAGGCGACGCCCAATCGGTGGGTGAACCTGTCGGCGAGAACGTCTCCATGAGTGCGGAGTTGAGTTGCGCCGACAGAACCACCCACCCTACATCACTATTCTCGGTTTCGTTTGTTGATAGTAAAACCTTCCCCAGTAAACGGGTTAATAGTCTCTGACTTAGTTGCCTCAACGTCAGGCAAAGCACGAATGTCGACGCTCTCTAGCCACATTCCGAAAAAGTCATCTAAGTTGTATTTCTCTTTGTAAAGTCGCCCCTCTTCAAAGGTCGTAATAAGGAATTCGTCACTTGAACAATCGACACAGGTAAAGATATTACAACCCCATTCACAGAAGGGCAACAATTGCTGCGGCCATTGATCGCCAGAAAGTTGTGCGTCAGACTTGAGTTGGTTATATGTGTCCACAATTGTTCCAAAATCAGATTCTGAGCCCCCTTCAAATCCAATGGAGCCAAATCCCGGACCAAATCCTCCATTTCCAACGGATAAATAGAGAGATTTCAAGAGCGTCGGGAGCTTGAATCCGAGAGTCTCCTCGGCTCTTGAAATTGTTTCGGGGAAAACAGGGCCCAAAGCGGTTCCCTGATTCTGAGTGACCATGTGAGAACGTACGCACTCGACTAAATTTTCATTCATCTCTTAACGACCTGTTGGTGGAATGAAATCGAATGATCTCCGGTCAGAGGCGGTAGGGTGGGTGGTTCTACCGGCAGCTAACTCTGCCATTTCAACCCGCTCGACTCCGGCAGGTTCACCCACCAAAAGGCGACGCCCAATCGGTGGGTGAACCTGTCGGCGAGAACGTCTCCATGAGTGCGGAGTTGTGTTGCGCCGACAGAACCACCCACCCTACATCACTCACCCCCCCCGGTCAACAAAAACAGCCTTCCCATCGCCACGAAGACCGCTCTCGCCATCAAGAACGACTTGGAAAGTCACCCTGCACTCAGCCTTGAGGTTCTTGCGCTATTCTAGCCGGCGGGTGGGCTTCTGCCTGCTCGCCAAGGCGAGTCCTTGAGCCCCGTGGGGGGATTTCGTTGACCGCTGGAGTTGTGCGGTGATAGGATGCGGAGGCAGTGTGTCTGGGTTTGTTGGCTTGGACGGCAAGGGTGACAAACACGTTCGGCTACTCGGACATTGGGGTAGTAAAGTATTCTATCGCAATGTGGTTATTCGTTCGGTCGGAAGTAAACTGCCAGGGGAAACATGATGGACAATCGATTTCAGATAATGGCGATGATTCTTATGTCAATACCATGGGGCCAGTTTGCGTGGGGGCAAGAGACCAATGAAACTCCAAAGATCTACTACAACTTCCGCAAGGATGTCTATAACCCGCAATTGCAGCGAGACGTTGTGAACGCCGATTTCGGCAACGGCCAATATCCGCCTTCAGGATCATTTGGAAGCCTGGAAAATCTGCAGCACCTTGTTCTCTCCGGTCCGCTGTGTCTCGATTTCCACTTCAGGAGTTCAATTAACCTACGGTCAATTAAGGTCATCGTTCTCGACTCCACCGATGTAACAGACTTGGCTGTTGCCAAGTTCAAGGAAAAACGTCCGAAAGTCAACATCATCCGGAGCCAGCGACTGGCCATAGCACAATTGAGAGCATTGAAAGAGAAGGTCGATGGACCATCTCTTGAAACGCGGCTCAACAATGATCATCCGGAGATGCGAAAGCTATTTGGTGACGAGTTGTTCACGGAACTCGTAGCCATACGGCCTAGTTTCGTACCAGGGGAGGAAATGGAAATCTGGCCAGCGTGCCTGAATGAAGACCTCAAGCCACTCAAATACTGCCCTACCTTGGAGGTCGCCGACCTTACTTGGTGTCGTATCGACGACGCCGGCGCACAATACCTGAAACACCTGCCGAACCTCAGGGAACTCCATGTGATCGCCGAAGAACTAAGTGACGATGGAATCGCCGACCTTGCCTCAATACCGAAGCTCGAACTCCTACGGCTGAACTTCAAGGAGGCTGGCTACTACCACTACCCCAAGCGGACAAAGGAACGATTTGAACGGCTGAAAAAGGCCCACCCGCATGTGCGAATTGAATCGTTCGACGTGAACTGAATGGCAGTCAACCGCTGGGAGTGTGCGAACACATCACCCAACTTCTCAACATGCGAATGTTGCGTGTTTGGAATTCAGGTACGAAGGTGCCGATTGTGGGACGATTTTCCAAATCGTCCGCAGCGCTGACGCGGCCTGCCATCGAGTCGAGTGAGGTGGAGGCCGGGTTAGCACTGCCCACGATCCGGAGGATCGAGATACGTTAAAATGCCTTGTCTGGCGTGATTTTCGATTTTTTGCGAAGTTCTTGATGGGATTCGGGCACCACCCGGTATAGGTTCGCTGTTGTGCCTCGAAGTAGGTCCCGCTTGCCGAGCGGGACCTTTGGTGGCGACGTTGACTTTGCTTCAAGGTTCCATCCGGCAGATGGAACCTACCTGGTCTTTGACAATTCAACCCTCCTCAAGTTGCCCGGGCAAACGAGCCCGGGCTACGGTTGTGCGCTCGGGCGGGATGTGCCCAAGCTACATTCCCCGGCCCCCGACCCCTGTCACACTTAACGGCGCGCTCGCGACCAAAAAGTGCCACGTGTGACATCCCGGCAGCCAAAAATCTCTTGGTATATGGAGTCCGGCAACCCGGCATGTCACACTCTTGGCGTCACACCTATCAAAAATCAAAATGAGTGCCAGGGGTCGGAGGTCAGTGCGAAGTACAAAGTACGAAGTACAAAGTACAAAGTACGAAGTACGAAATACAAAGTACGAAATACAAAGTACAAAGTACGAAGTACGAAGTAACGGATCCTCCCAACCTCCAACCTCCAACCTCCAACCTCCAACCTCCAACCTCCAACCTCCAACCTCCAACTTCCAACTTCCAACTTCCAACTTCCAACTCCCAACTCCCAACCTCCAACTCCCAACTCCATCCACATGTTCCCCTCCTTCCCCGCCGTCCTCCCCGTTCGCGACCAGGCCCGGGTTGTCAATCAGATTCTTGAAAAGCGGTTTGCTACGTTGCTTCCCCGGATCATGCGCGAGGCGGGGATCGACATGTGGCTGATCGTCTGCCACGAGGATAACCACGACCCGGTGTTTCGGACGATGATCCCTTGGCAGGCGTGGACGCCGATTTTGCAGATCGTGGTGTTGTTCGATACGGGGACCGAGGTCGAGCGGATCAATATCTCGCGGACCAACATGTGCGGGCTGATGCCGCCGAGCCCTTGGAGTCCGCTGGGGGAAGAGGGGCAATGGGAGTGCTTGCGGCGGGTTGTGGCGGAGCGGAATCCGCGCCGGATTGGGATCAACCAATCGGACGTGATCTGGGGGGCCGATGGCCTCACGGCGGCGCTCAAGGCGAAGCTGATGGAGACGCTGGGGAGCGATCTTGGCGAGCGGTGCGTCTCTGCCGAACCGCTCGCGATTCGGTGGCTCGAAACGCGGTTGCCCGAGGAGCTGGTGCTTTACGAGCAGGCGAACGCGATCGCCCATGCGCTGATCGCGCGGACCTTTTCGCGCGACGTGGTGACTCCTGGGGTGACGACGACCGACGATATGGAATGGTCCTACTGGCAGATGGTGGCCGACCTGGGGCTTGTGGTGTCGTTCAAGCCGTTCTACCGACTGTTTCGCAGCGAGCAAGAGCGGCAGCGATGGGGCGAGAGCGACAACGTCGTTCGTCCGGGGGACATGCTTCACTGCGATGTGGGAATTCATTACCTGCGGCTCACGACCGACCACCAGGAACTGGCCTACGTGTTACGTCCGGGCGAGGCCGAGGCACCTGCTGGTCTGCAAGCGGGCATGGCCGAGGGGGTGAGGCTGCAAGACATCTTCACGTCCTCATGGGAAGTCGGGCTCACCGGGAATGAGATTCTCGCGCGGGCGCTCGAGCGTGCCGGTGCCGAGGGGATCGCGAACCCAAAGATCTATTCCCACTCGCTCGGTCACTATCTCCATGAGCCGGGGCCCCTGATGGGCTTGCCTTGGATTCAAACGGCGATCGCCGGGCGGGGGGACGTGGTGATGAACCTCGACACGGTTTATACGGTGGAGCTGAGCATCGAGCAGCCGGTCCCCGAGTGGGAGGGGCTGAGTGTGCGGTTCATGCTGGAGCAGGACGCGGCGATCACGACCGCGGGGGTGCATTATATTGATGGACGGCAGCGGGAGTTTCACTTGATTTGAGTTGTTATACCGGCTCAAAACTTGAGGCAAATCTCGGTTTGGGGGCGAGTCTTTGAGGTGGCATGCGAAATGCACTCGAACATTGGGAGCGCGGGCGATTCGATGAGTGTGGGGCTTGTTGGCTCGCCGGGTGCGGATATCCCTCGCAGCAGGAGTCGAAGTCGGATGACCAGGCAACGTTTTCAAGAGCAGGTCGCACTGGTGACCGGCGCCAACTCAGGTATCGGCCTGGCGACTGCCGCGCGGTTGGTTCGCGAGGGATGCCGGGTCGCCATGCTGGGTCGCGATCGCGAGGAGTTGGCGCAGGCAGCACGCCGACTCGATTCCGATGGGACGAGAACAATGATTCTTGTTTCCGACATTACCGATGAAGCGCGGATGCGCGCAGTCGTCGAGGAGCTGCCGGAGAGCTGGCGGCCGCTCGACATCGTGGTGGCCAACGCGGGGAGCAACGGTGTCTGGGCGGCGTTCGATAAGCTCAAGGTCGACGACTTTCGCTCGACGATCGACGTCAACCTCACCGGCACGTTCATTACACTCAAAGTTGCCCATCCCCACCTCAACCCTCAAGGAGGGGCAATCGTCATTGTCTCGTCGATCAACGGCACCCGAGTCTTTACCAACTCGGGTGCGACAGCCTATGCCTGCGCGAAGGCAGCCCAGGTGACGATGGCCAAGATGCTTGCGCTCGAGTTCGCCAAGGAGAAGATTCGGGTGAACGCCGTCTGCCCGGGTGCCATCGACACCCCCATCCACGACAAGACCGTACGTCGCGACCTGGAGGAAGCGCGGGAGCCGGTCGAGTTTCCCGAGGGGAACATCCCGCTCACCGACGGCGAACAGGGGGACCCCGACCAGGTGGCGAGTGTGATTGCCTTTTTGACCTCTGGCGATTCCAGTCATGTTACCGGTACGGTAGTCTATGTCGACGGCGGCCAGTCGTTGCTGCAAGGTTAGCCATTCCCTTGCCGAGAGAGATTCCGCCGAGAAGAACCATGCCAAACCCTAACGGCCAAGACGCCGGTGAAGAGAAGCCCCTTCGTACGATCGAGATTCTGCTACCGGGTCATCGGGGGCCGTACGCGGTCAACGATTTTCGCCGAATTCGATCGCGGATGGAGGAGCAGGAGATTGTCGACTATCTCTGCCGGGACGCGTGCCCATTTATCCGTTACAGGGGGGGAACGGTGGTGCTGCGGTTGCCCAGCGACGCCTCCCGCGACCCGGAGTCCGAGCGAATAACCGTGCAGGCCTATCGCGACATGCTCGTCGAATGGTCGAGGGACGCATGGTCAAGTGCCTTGCGACTTGTGCCGAAAGGCGTGGGGCTGATCATTTTCGGTGTGGCCGTGTTGTTCGCAGTCTACTTCCTCGCGTCGAACCAGGAAGGAACAGTTCCGGGGGTGATTGGCAGCGTGCTTCAGGTGGGAGCTTGGGTCGCCCTCTGGACCGCGATCTCGGCGCTGTGCTTCGAGGCAACCACCTTCTGGCATCGGTCGTCAACGCTTTACCGGCTCTCCCGGTCCCCCTTCCGATTTCAGTACGCCGACGTCGACCCACACGAACGATTTGTCCCGAACGAATACTCTCCGGCCGAAGAGGTCGCGAACCATGCCCTCCCGCCTCGCTGACGCGTCGGGTGACGATTTGTTCGTGGAACTACACAGGAGAAACCACGCTCATCGTATGGTATGGTGTCAATGGCAATTCCCTATCTCGCACGGGCAAATGTGCCCATGCTACGAAGCATCGCGGGCGGCCTCTCTTCCAACTTCCAACTCCCAACTTCCAACTTCCAACTCTACCGATCATACGGCATGAGAATCTCACCCGCATCGATCTGCTCCAGTCCCGGGAACCTGCCCTCGGCGATGGCATTGCCCAGATCGGTTACCCCGCGGAAGTAGGCGTTCGACGGGCGGCGGCCGGTGAGCTTGCGGGTTTCGTTCTGGCAGAAGAGGTCGGCTGCCATGCGGACGATTTCGTTCGGCTGGCGTGAGGCGTAGAGGCTGGTGGCGAGGATGGTGATGAGTGTCTGGCAGCGGCTGCTCAGTTCCGTCATGCGGCACTGGCGATCGGCCAGCGAGAGCTGAAACTTGCTCATCGTCTCGGAGATCTCGAGCGCCATTCCCTGGAGCCGCTCGCAGGCAAACGTGGCGTGGCGGCGCAGCTCGGCCGGCAGATCGGGCATTTGCGACGCCGCCCGCCGCATCAGCTTGCGGCCCACGAGCCACTTGACGTAGGGCATCGCCACCTTGCGGAGGGCCCAGACGTGAGCCGGGTTCATGGGGTTGAGTTTTTTGATGCCGGCGGCGGCGAGCGCCTTGCCGACCGGCTCGAAGTAGGTTTTGCCATGCTGCTTCACCAGCGACTTGAAGAAGGCCATCGAGAGCATTTCCCCTTCCCCTTCGTAGATGCAGGGGGCGAGGAATTCGTGGACATTGTCGCCAAACAGGTGGCCATGGAGGAACGAGCGTCCGCCGTGAGTCTTCATGAAGAGCTCGATCGCGGCGTGCTTCTGTGCCTCGGAGCCAAAGATCTTGGCGACCACGCATTCCATTTCGCCCCGGTAGCCCCGATCGATCAGCCCCGCACACCACGCGACGAGGGCATCGCAGGCGACCACCAAGCCGGCCAGTTCGCCCAGCCGCCGCTGGACCAGTTCGCGGCGGGCGATCGGTTCGCTGTAGGTCACGCGATAGTGGGCCCAGGGGATCATGCTCGCCATCATGCCGCGCATCGTCCCGGCGGCGTTCGCGCAAAGCGCAATGCGCCCCAGGTTGAGACCATGATAGGCGATCGTAAGTCCATCCCCCCGAGGGGTCGCGAGCAGATTCTCGGCGGGGACGGGGAAGTTGTTGAAGACCATCCCCCGATTGTGCGTGTGCTTGAGGGCATAGAGGCCGTAGCTCTTGAGTTGGAAGCTCTCACTCTCATGTTGGGGGAGTTCGACGATCAGGACGGAGGGAACATTATCGATCAGGCAGACGAGCCCCACGGTGCGGCCGAGCGTGATATTGGTGATGAACAGCTTCTCGCCCGTCACGAGGTAATGGTCGCCACGCCGTTCGGCCTTGGTCCTCAGCGCGGTGAGGTCGCTCCCCGCGGCCGGTTCGGTGAGGGCGAAGGCACTCAACCGCGATCCATCGGCGAGCCCCGGCAGGAATCGCTGCTTCTGATCGGGGGAGCCGAAGGCGCTCACCGGGTCGACCGCGCCGATGCAGCCATGGACCGATGCGAGCCCGGCGATCGTCGGGTCGACGGTCGCCATCCGGGTGAGGAAGGGGGCGAAGCTGGAGAAGGGGGTGCCCGAGCCGCCATATTTCTTGTCGACCAGCAGGCCCCAGTAGCCGACCTTGCCGAGGTCGTCCATCACCTGGGGGGTGATCTTGCCGGCCTCGTCGCGGAGGGTGCCAGCCGCTTTGTGTCGCTCAACGACGGCGATCGAATCGTCCATCACCTTTTGAATCGCCCCATCCTTCGGCGGTGGGCTACTGACGAACTCCTCCACCGGCACTCCGCGATCCCACACGGCGCGGTGGGCGGGGCTGTTGACGGTTTGATACTGCGGGGCGAAGAGGGCCTCGACCTGGTCGTCGGCCTTATCGATCGCCCCGGTCCGGCGTGCCTCGTCGGCGCTCTTCCCCCCCAGGGTGAGGGCGGTTTCGGCAAACGAGACTTCCTGATCGTCAGTCGGCGTGGGGGTATTGGTGGCCATCGGCTCCTCGCGGCGGAAAGGGGGATTTGTCAATTATACTCTTTCCTCACGAAAGTGCCTGGGAGGTCGAAAATCGCCTGACACAAGGGGAAAACACCCCTCCGCTCGACTTTCGGGGCGCCCAGGATAGAATACAATGCAGCCGCGATCCACAGCGGTCTCTCAACGCGCAACATTTACGATTCGCGAGTGGCGCCGGGTCATGTTCTCGATCCGGCCGATGGGAGGTCCCCCCATGCAAGAGTTCCCCATGCAAGAGTTACGGAGCAAACCGATGGCCAAACGTCGCCAGATCATCATCACCCACACCGATCGCCAGCGACTCGGCACGCTTATCCAGAACCTGGAGAAGGTCGGTTACGTCGAGCGCCGTTACATCGACGACCTTCGCGAAGAGCTCGAGCGTGCCGAAGCGGTCGATTCTCACGAGGTGCTGGCCGACGTGATCACGATGAACTCGACCGCCCGGCTCCGCGACCTCGAAACGGGGGACACGTTCGATTGCACGCTCGTTTATCCCAAGGACGCCGATGCCGACGAGGATAGGATCTCGATCCTCGCGCCGGTGGGGACGGCCCTTTTGGGCTATCGCGTCGGGGATGAAATCGAATGGCCGATCCCCGCGGGAGTCATCCGTTTGAAGGTCGAGGAAGTGACTTACCAACCCGAACGGGCCGGCGAATACGACCGTTGAGGCGCCTTGGAGCGAGCCCCTCACGTTAGTGGGAGATTTGGAGCGAGCCCCTCACGTTAGTGGGGGGTGGGTCAGGCCGCCGTCGCGTTGGTTACGGGGATTGCGGCAAAAGGGGCAATCTGACCCCATCCCCCCCATCTCCTTTCCAAAAATCTCTGCCACTGCGCAGCGTGAAGGGTGTCAACTGCTCGTGGGGGTGAGCAATCGGAAGTGTGAGGGGCCAGCGGAGGGATGTCACCAAGGGCCCGCCGCGGCGGACACCCTTCGCGAGAGTGCGAAGGGGTGCGAGAGATTATTTCTTGCGGTGGCGGATCTTCGCACGCATGCGGCGCTTCTTACGCCCCAGTTTACGACGACCTTTGCCCGATTTCTTTGTGCCCAAGTTCGCTTACTCCGCTCGTGATTGACTGGGTGCTTATGGAGGCCAGCGGCAAAGCGCCAACTGGCGGGTTAACGGGAACCTAGAATTCTAGTCAGCAAGGTCGGGGGCTCGCAAGTAGGTCCGCGTCCGCTGGACCGGACCTGGCGCCAGGGGGGAGGTCGAGGGCAGGGTTGTCCAGGGTTCAAGGTCCGGTCCAGCGGACACGGACCTACAGTCGCGGACCTACAGGTGGCATTGTGCTACGTAGAGGCCGGCGAGGAGTTTGAAATCGACTTGCGCCTGCCGCTGGCGGAGCCAGGGGAGGACTTCGTCGACTGGCACCTCGTGGACCGTGATGTTCTCCCCCGGTTCCCCCCCGCCAGTGGCCACTTTTTCCAGCCCCTGGGCCAAAAACAGCACAATCCGCTCGTCGGTCAGCCCGGGAGTGGGATACCCGGCACAGAGTTCGGTCCACTGCCGGGCCTGGTAGCCGGTTTCTTCGAGCAATTCCCGCTGGGCGGCGGTTTGAAGGGCCTCCCCCTCGGTCCCGGCGGTGTCTCCCGCCAACCCGGCGGGGATTTCGACGATTTTCTCCCCCACCGGCGGGCGGAACTGCTCGACCAGCAGGACCTTTCCCTCGTCGGTGATGGCAATGATGGCGACCGCCGACTGGGGGCCGTTGCGGGTGACATACTCCCAGCGTCCCGATTGCTTGACCGAGATGAACTTGCCTTGCCAGCGGGTTTCGTCGAGGTCGCGAGGGGGCATGGGGGGCGTTCCAAGTGGCGCGGCTTAGTTGTCGCGAATCCTCATTTTGTAGAACGACCGCCAGGCGAAGTAGACCGAGATGGCGAAGAAGACCGCCGCCAGGGTGTAGGTCAGGTTCGGCCCCGCGTCGGCCGTCAATTTGACGGCAAGTTCGACCGCCAACAGGCCGAACAAAGTCGTGAACTTGATGACCGGGTTCAGCGCGACCGACGAGGTATCCTTGAAGGGATCGCCCACCGTGTCGCCCACCACCGTGGCGTCGTGCAGCGGGGTTCCCTTCTGCTTGAGCTCCACCTCGACGATCTTCTTCGCGTTGTCCCACGATCCACCGGCATTCGCCATGAAGAGGGCCTGGTAGAGGCCGACGATGGCGATCGAGATCAGGTAGCCAATGAAGAAGTAGGGCTCGAGAAAGGCGAAGGCGAGGGTCGAGAAGAAGATGGTCAGGAAGATATTGAACATGCCCGACTGAGCGTATTTGGTGCAAATCTCGACGACCTTCTTCGAGTCGGAGATCGAGGCCCGGTCGCCCCCCCCTTCGAGTTTGATGTTGGCCTTGATGAACTCGACGGCGCGGTAGGCACCGGTGGTGACCGCCTGCATCGAGGCTCCCGTGAACCAGTAGATGATCGCGCCGCCGGTGATCAGGCCGAGCATGAAGGGGGCGTGCAGCAGCGAGAGGTTTTCGAGGTTTGCCGTCAGGCCGTGCGTGAGCGACATGATGATCGAGAAGATCATCGTCGTCGAGCCGACGACCGCCGTACCGATGAGCACCGGTTTGGCGGTCGCTTTGAACGTATTCCCCGCGCCGTCGTTATCCTCGAGCAAATACTTGGCCCGCGCGAACTTGGCGTCGATACCAAAGTCGTTCTTGAGTTCCGACTCGATGTTGGGGGCGTTTTCGATGAGGGACAGCTCGTAGACCGACTGGGCGTTGTCGGTGACCGGCCCATAGGAGTCGACGGCGATCGTGACCGGCCCCATGCCGAGGAAGCCGAAGGCGATCAGGCCGAAGGCGAAGACGGCGGGGGCCAGCATTAGCGGAGTCGTGGTGCCGGGGAGGTAGTCCCCCAGCCCTTGCAGGCTCACCAGATAGCCGGCTCCCATCAGGCCGACCATCGTGAGGCCGAGCCAGTAGCCCGAGAAGTTGCCGGCGATGAGGCCCGACAGGATGTTGAGGGAGGCCCCCCCTTCACGCGACGAGGCGACCACTTCCTTCACGTGGGCCGATTCGGTGGAGGTGAAGACCTTCACCAGCTCGGGAATCACGGCCCCCGCCAGGGTGCCGCAACTGATGATGGTCGAGAGCTTCCACCAGAGGGTCGTATTCCCGCCGAGTTCGGGGATCATCAGGTAGCTGACAGCGTAGGTCAGCAGGATCGAGATGATGGAAGTGACCCACACGAGCGACGTGAGGGGCTGCTCGAAATTCATCTCTTCCGCTTTGCCGTAGCGGCTTTCCATGAACCCTTCGTTGAGGAAGTAGGCCCCCGCCGAGGCGACGAGCATCATGATCCGCATCACGAAGATCCAGACGAGCAGTTGGACCTGCACCGTCGGATCGGAGACCCCTAGCAGAATAAAGGTGATCAGGGCCACGCCCGTCACGCCGTAGGTCTCGAAGCCGTCGGCCGACGGTCCGACCGAGTCCCCCGCGTTATCTCCCACGCAGTCGGCGATCACGCCCGGGTTGCGGGCATCGTCTTCCTTGATGCCGAAGACGATCTTCATCAGGTCGGCGCCGATGTCGGCGATTTTGGTGAAGATGCCGCCAGCGATCCGCAGCGCCGCGGCCCCCAGCGACTCGCCAATGGCGAACCCGATGAAGCAGGCCCCCGCGTAGTAGTTGGGGACGAACAGCAGAATGACCAACATGATCACGAGTTCCACCGAAATCAGCAGCATGCCGATGCTCATGCCCGCCTTCAGCGGAATGGCGTGGACCGGGAAGGGCATGCCGCGGAGGCTCGCGAAGGCCGTTCGGCTGTTGGCGTAGGTGTTGACGCGGATGCCGAACCAGGCGACTCCGTAGGAGCCAAGGATGCCGACGACGGAGAAGAAAAGGATGATCCCCACGGTCAGGGGGATTGGCTTCCCTTCGACGGGGGAAAGGACGCCAAAGTAGAGCCCGATAATGACGGCGATAAACATCCACAGGATCGCGATGAACTTGCCCTGCGTCTGCAAGTAGGTCTTGCATGTTTCGTAGATCAGCTCGGAGACCTCGCTCATCGTGTGATGCACCGGCATGTCGCGAAGCTGCTTGAGAATCACCAGGCCGAACGCCAGGCCGAGCCCGCAGAAAACGAGGCCATACATCAAAAGATTGTGCCCGTTGATCCCCATGAAGGAGACACTGGAGAGGTCGGGGAGGACCAGGCTCGCTTCCCCGCCATGGTGGACCACTGGGGCCACCTCGGCCGCCCCCTCCGGAGCGGAAGGCGCATCTTCCTGGGCTAGCAGCGGCCCGGGTGTCGAGAGCAGGGCCAGGAGCAGGAGAGTCCCCAGCCCCATCGGCCAGCGGGTGGCGTCCACCCACGGGCGCGACGTTTGGTTCGAGACGGATCGGACTGGCCGGTGGGTTTCGGATTCGTCGCTATAGGGCATTTTCTTGATGCGGAGGGAAAGGGGAAAAAGAAGGGGTTTTTGAATGGGGTTTAAGGTAGCCCGCCATGCGGATGGGGGCAAGACGGTCGCCGGTCGGTTTTGGGAGGGCGTGGGTCAGAAAGTGTGGGACGACGGTCTCCGTCGTCTGGTGGTGCTGGAGGGGCCAGGGGCCAGAGGTCGGGCAAGGACCAGTAGCCCGGGCTCGTTTGCCCGGGCAGCGTGGGGGTTGAATTGCCAAAGACCAGGTAGGTTCCATCTGCCGGCAGGTAGGTTCCATCTGCCGGATGGAACCTTAAAGTAAAGCCAACGTCTCCACCAAAGGTCCCGCTCGGCAAGCGGGACCTACTTCGAGACACATAGGCGAATCTATGCCGGGTCGTGCCCAATACCCACCAAGAAGTGCTAAGAATATCAAAAACAAGGCGTTTTCAACGTATCTCGATCCTCCGGATCGTGGGGGGTGCTAACCCGGCCTCCATCTGGCACGACTCGATGGTCAGAAATGCGGGGCGATGCTCCAATCGATGCGTCTCATCCTCGGCTCTCCTCTCCTCGCGCTGGGAAGATAGGCAAGCGGCGATAAACGGGAAGGAGGATGATGGCGATCCAAAATGCGAGGCCCCAAATGCGTCCCCAGTGGATAATGGGACCCAGATACTGCTGTGAATCGGGCGCGGACGATTCGTCGAGTTCAGGTTGGGCTTCCCCGCCGGCCCGGGTCAAGAAAGCTCGCAGATCGTCGGGATTGTTGCCACTGTAGACCGAGTCGGCACGCCCATCGGCAAAGGCGACGCAGCGATAGCTTTGAGGGGGGCGATCGTAGCGGTAGGAGACGAAGGTGCCGCGCTCGATCCATTCCTCGTCGCTGGCACCCCGTAGCAGCGCGATCGCCTCGTCCAAGGTAAAGTCGCGGGGCTCGCTCCATTTGATGCCGGTCCCTTGGACTTCGATCAGCAGCATCGTATTGAGCAGGCCGTCGGTGACGTCGCTTGCGGCAACCGTCTGGTTGGGGTCCCAGATTGTGCCGTCGCCGACGATGGCGAAGTAGTGGGTTTCGGCGATGTCGGGCACCTCTTCGGAATAGGGGTAAGTGTACCGGGGACTCTGAAATTCCTCGAGTTCGTAGCGGAGGAACTGGGCGTTGTGGAGGCTGTCCCACGGCTGATCGTAACGAAACGAAGAGTGGAACGCGTTGCCTTCAATATAGGGGAGTATGAGGGCCCGCCAACTGTAGAGCGGCTGGCCCGACTGGTCGGTGGCGTAGGGGGGAGGGTAGTGACCCGTCGAGTCATGGTAGTTGAGGATGGCGAGTGTGATTTGCTTGAGGTTGATAAGTGATGAGTTTCGTACGTCGGGAGTCCGAACGGATATTGTCGCAGGGTAGAGAACGATACCGGCAAGCCCAAGGAGCACAACGATTACAAACACCGACTTTGCGAACTCGCGTGGTTGCCACGCAGGACTGAATCGATGAGCCCACAGGCCAAAGACAATCAGACCTACTAACAGGCCCCACGGCCCCAACACCGCCATGCTCGATGCGAGCAAGGCGAACAGATAAAGCAGTGTGGTGAGGCGGAAGGTCATGTGGGCGTGGGCCGGGATTACGAGAAGGTGGATGCGTCTATTCTACAGTTCGCACTTTTTGCGGGGTGTAGTTCGTTGGTGGGAAGAATGGGACGCAGATCGTCAGGATTTGGCAGGATTTTCAGGATTTTGAATTGAGTTGGTACGCCAGTGGGGGCGCTTGCGTGATGATTTTGTCGAGGGCTGTCTCCCTGGTGACTTCTGTTCTGATCCGTGGTGACCCGTTCGATCCGTTTCAATCCGTGGCCGATTTCGTCCCGTCCAACTCCGCACAGCTCGGTTTTTGTGCGCAGTTCCGGATCCTGCCAAATCCTGCCAAATCCTGACGATCCGCGTCCTATTCTTCGTGCAAATCAACTTCGGGGGAATGCAGCTCACGAAGTTGAGCCTCTTGTTCCTTCTTCTTGGCGGGAAAGATGGCGAGACGGCGATTGGCCGGGAGCGCGATAATGGCAATCCACACCGTGAGCCCCCAGATGCGTCCCCAATGGATGATCGCGCCGAGGGATTTCGGCGTGGCTGGCCTCAGTTGATCTCGAAGCTCTTTCGGCGGTTCCCCTCCGGCGCGGGTCAACATCGCCCGGAAGTCGGCAGGGTCGCTGCCACTGTAGACGACGTCGACACGCCCTTCGGCAAAGGCGACACATCGATAACCTTGTGGGCGATACTGGTAGCGCGTGGAGACAAAGTAGCCTGGCTTCACCCACTGTTCGTCGCTGGCCTCTTGAAGCAGCGCGATCGCTTCGTCGAGGGTAAAGTCGCGGGGCTCGCTCCATTTGATGCCGGTCCCTTGGACTTCGATCAGCAGCATCGTATTGGACAGGCCGTCGGTGACGTCGCTTGCGGCAACCGTCTGGTTGGGGTCCCAGATCGTCCCGTCGCCGACGATGGCAAAGTAATGCGTCTCGCCGTCCACCAGCTTGTCGTTGGTATAGGGAGGCGAGAACCGGGGGCTTTGGAACACGCCAAGATCAACGAGCAACGCCCGGTTGTGGGGGCTGTCCCACGGCTGGTCGTGACGATATCGCTTCGCAAGCGCATCCTGCTCGACGTAGGGGAGCACCAGCACGCGCCAACTATAGAGCGGCTTCCCCTGTTTGTCGGCCACGTAAGGAGGAGGAAAGTGGCCATGCTTATCGTGATAGTGCAATAGACCAAGGCTGATGTTTTTCAAGTTGTTGATGCTCATGGTTCGTCTGGATGGTGTCCGAACATCCGTGATCGATGGGAAGAGACACATGCCAAGGAGACCGAGCATGAATAGAACGAGTGCGATACCGACCCACTCACGGCGCGACCGTGGATGCCAATAGACATAAGCCCAGATGGCGAAGAGGATAAGGCCCGCCAATAATCCCCATGGCCCCAACACCGCCATGCTCGATGCGACGAGCGCGAACAGATAGAGCAAAGTGGTGAGGCGGAAGGTCATCGGCTTGGGCCGCGATTACGAGGAGG
>CAZYQQ010000007.1:5494-92786 GCA_964650265.1 uncultured Planctomycetaceae bacterium | reverse complement strand
CCCGCAAGGGCGTGGAGGTTCGACTCCTCTCGGCGGTAGTTTTTTCTTGGGAGTCAGGGGTGGGCTTTTAAAGTCCGTTCATGAGGGCCAAATAGCCCCGGACCCCCATTTCGAGTTCAGCCAGTTCGATCCACTCGTCCGGCGTGTGGGCTTGGGCGATGTCTCCCGGGCCGGCGACGATGGTAGGGATGCCCGCGGCGGCGAAGTGGTTGCCGTTGGTGGTGTAGAGTTCTCCTGTGATCGCGCTGGGGATGCCGGCGCTTGCGATCAGGTCGGCGGCGCGGCGGGCGAGTACACCCTCGTCGAGTGTTGCCATCGGGGGGGCCGACTCGAAGCGAATATGCTCGACTTCAAGCCCCGGATGTTTAGTGGCAAGTTTTTCCAACAGTTGACGGACCTTGGTCACTTCGCCAATCGCGTCCTCGCCGGGGACCAGCCGCCGGTCGAAGGTCGCTTCGCAGCGGGGCGGGATCACGTTGACCTGCTGACCGCCACGGATCACGGTGAGGGCGGCACTCGCGCGGCCGATGAGGGGGTGTTCGGCCGTGATCGTGGGGAGATAGTCGTCGACCACCGTGGTCACGACCCGGGCCATGTCGTAGATGGCATTATGCCCCCGTTCGGGGCGGCTGGAGTGGACGGCGGTGCCGAGCGTGACGATCGTCCAGCGGACAAAGCCCCCCGTGGCGGCGAGCACCTTCATTTGCGTCGGCTCGCCAACAATGACGCCTCCGGGTCGCCAGGGGAGCGCGGGCAAATGCTCGGCGACGAACGCCCGCGCGCCGAGTTGGACATGCTCCTCACCCACGCTGAAGAGGAGTGCGATGTTGTTGGGGCGATCTGTCTGCCGGGCATACTCGCGCAGCCCCCAGAGCATGGCGGCTCCGGTTCCCTTGGTGTCGCACGCGCCACGGCCATGGAGCCGCCCGGCGCTGATCGTTGGTTCGAAGGGGGGGATGGTCATCCCATCGACCCCCACCGTGTCGAGGTGGCTATCGAACAGATACCAGGGGGCACCGTCCACCGTGGCGGGGCACTCGATCAGAAGATTGGTCGCCGCGCCCTCGATCGGCAGTTGCCGCGCGGCAAGGCCCCACTCGCGGGCCAACCGAGCCAGTTCGTCGCTGAGAGGTTGCTCCGACGCGGGACGTCCCGAATGGTAGGGGACGACGGTGTCGTGCGCAATCATCCGGCAGGCAAGTTCGGCGCAGTTTGCAGGAAGCGAAGGCATGCCTGACTCGTGAGGTCGATCGTCGTCCGCGCCCTTGACCGGCATCGCGGTTCCGCGCCACGATACTGGCGGTTAGGCAGGTTGTCAACGTAAGCAGGAGTTGAGCATCCCCATGAGAATCGCACGGATCGAAACCAGCCAGGGAGAAATCTGCCTGGCCACCGAACATGCCGATGGCAGGCTCACGCGGCTCGAGGGAGACCTGTTCGGGGCGCTCGGCGACACGGGAACGCCCGTCGAGGAGCGCGCGCGGCTCGCCCCGCTCGATCCGGTCGACATCTTTTGCATCGGGCTCAACTACGCCCAGCACGCCGCCGAAGGGAACCAGCCACTCCCGGAAAATCCGGTTGTCTTCATGAAGTCCTGCGGCTCGGTGCTTGCTCCGGGCGGGACGATCCTGTTGCCGCGCAAGCTTCGCAGCGACAAAGTCGATTACGAATGCGAGCTCGTTGTGGTGATTGGCAAGCGATGCAAGAATGTCGCGCGCGACGAGGCGCTCGACTACGTGCTTGGCTACACCTGCGGCAACGACGTGAGTGCCCGCGACTGGCAGCGCAATGGTGGGGGAGGGCAGTGGGTGCGGGGCAAGACGTTCGACACCTTCGCCCCGCTGGGGCCGGTGCTGGTAACGAGGGATGAGATCCCCGACCCCAACAATCTCGCGATTCGCACGCTGCTGAACGACGAGATCATGCAGGACTGGAACACCAGCGACATGATCTTCGGCGTGCCCCACTTGATCGAGTTTCTTAGCAGCAGTACGACCTTGCTGCCGGGGACGCTGATCTTCACGGGGACTCCCCACGGAGTCGGATTCGCCCGGAATCCTCCGGTCTATCTCCAGCCGGGGGACCGGGTGGTGGTCGAGATCGAAGCGATCGGCCAGCTTGTGAACGACGTCGCCGAGGAACCGCTCTAGGGGGCCGGCGTGCCATTCGTCGCCGCGTCGGAACCGGCCATTGCCGATGCGACACGCTGTACCTTGGGGAGGGCGGCACGCTCGCGCTCCTGGCGGTAGTCGTTGAGGTACTGGCCGACTTCCTCCGGCGTGAGGATTCCGAGCCGCACCAGGCATTCGCCGAAGGGGAGCTCCCGATCGAGCTGGATCATGAGGAGCATCGCGATGTCGCGGCGCGTGAGGACCCCCAACTCGATGGCCACCTCGCCGATGCGATCGTTGTGGAGGTCCGACTGACGTTGCAGGATGCGGAGCAAATCGGGAGGGGTGAGCAGCCCTTCTTCGATGGCGATCAATCCGAGCGGTGTCCGTTCGCGTTGCTGGAGCTTGAGTGCGCGGATGAATTGTTCGGCAGTAATGTGTCCATGCTGGTGCAGGTAGAGTCCGAATTGCATGGTGATTGCCCGTGAAGCAGTAGGGGGAGCTTTGATCGGTCGCGGTGAAGTTTGCGGGCCATCGGGATGGCATTTTCTCCACCGACGCAATTCAAATCTACGTTTAACCGAAGGGATGCGCGGGGACGTTGGGCGCTTTCACATGAATTCGAGGGGCACGAAACGCGGAAGTGTGCGTAGATTGCCGGTTAAATCGCCGAAATACCCCCCTGTGGTGGGGTGGTTGATCCCATTTTGAGGAAGTCCGTCGGTGCCAACTTCCTGAGCACACACTGCCTGGGGGCAGGGCGAAAGCCCGATGTGCCAGCCCCGGCTGTCCGTAGCGTGAAGCTGGTGTGGAGACCGAGAAAGAAATTTTTCGACGAGCGAAACGCTGCTGATTCCAGATGTTTGGCGACCTTTTCTCTTTTTGTTTCAAGTCACTGGTGTTGTTTGGCACTTCGCTTGCTTTACTCCCCCTCAACAAGCGAGCCAACAAGCTCGCTCCTCTCCCCAGAGACAGCCGGTCCGCGAGGGCCGATCACAAATTACGAAGTGTCCGCTGTGCCCCGGGGAGGCAAGGTTGCCGCCAAGTCAACTCTCCAAACCTTGCCTCCCCCTTCTTCTTTTCTTTCAGGGGTGACTCACGTAACGGTCTTGTGAGTAGGTCCCCGCTTGCCGAGCGGGACCTTGAGCGCATGGGGGGTTTGCATCGGGTTCAAGGTCCCATCCGGCGGATGAGTCCTATTCTTTATCAGAGTCGGGGACGTTAGTCCCTGGAGTGAGTCGATAAGCACGAAGAATAGGACACAGATATTCAGGATTTGGCAGAATCCGCGGGATTCAGGCAGCGCAAAGTAGGGACCTTGAGCGCATGGAGAGTTTGCATCGGGTTCAAGGTCCCATCCGGCGGATGGGGACCTACTGGCGGATGGATCTGTTCTAGCTAGTTGCTGACGGAGATTCCCCATCCCACGCGGGGATGGCAATGCCGCGGGTGATGGTGGTAGTAGTGAAACCGTGGTGGAGGGGGCCCGTAGATGACTGGAGGGCCGTAGTAATGCTCTTCGACAATCACGGGTCGGGGAGGAGCCGCCGCGACTTGTGCCGGGGGACGCGGGGTTTGCATCGCGCTAATCACATCGGGCGAGACGCCTTGCTGCGAAAGATCAATCACGTCTTGTGCCGTCAGGGGGGCCGCGACGCCCGACGTGTTGACATAGTTGACGATCAACCTTGGATCGACTCCCGCGCGGCTCATCGAGATGACTTCGCCCACGGTTGCGGCTCCTGGGGTGACCTGGCGGCCCATCTGGGCCGCGATCTCGGCACGGTTTTGGGCGGCAACTTCGTCGAGCTGGGCACCGAAGACATTGCCCGTGATGGCACCAAGCCCGGCGCCGATGGCGGCGCCTGCCAGGGGGTCACCCGTTTGGCTCCCGACAATCGCGCCGATACCAGCCCCGGCGAGTCCACCCGCGGCGGCGCCGCGGTCGGCGTAGTAGGGAGAGCGGCAACCAGCGGCCAGCAGGGGGAAGACCAAGAGCGCGCAAACGAGCGACAGGCGGTGCCGTCGAGGCGGGCAATGGGGCGTATTCGAGCAGAAAATCGCCACGGGCGGGTTCCTCCGGTAAGTCGGGGACATAACTCTCGATCGGCGTGGCAGCCGGGGCGGGATCAGTGGGGAGGGAGAAAATCGCAGTTCTCGGCGGGGGAGTCAAGTTCGCTGCGATGCTGAAAATGCGGCAATCAGCGTTTGGGGTGGCAGCGAATCCCGACTCGAGACGCTTGCAATGCCCTCGGCGATACATTAGCCTTGAACTAACACTGGGATTTGTGGCCGCTTGCAGCCGGAAACTGCTAAAGAGCCCACGCCCGCCAGACGCGACCAGTGCTGGCAACGGCGTGATCAGGAGACCACCCAAGCCGCAGGTGCCATGTGTTGGAGCGCCTGCGGTTTTTTCGTGCCCTTGGCGATTCTTGGGCCACGCGGGAGCGCCAGCGGAAGAGACTTCCCTCCGTGAAGGACGGTTTGACTATGAAGAGCTTCGACCTGGAAGCCGTCAAGCAGGGCAATTTGGGCGCCATCGAAGGAGCCGACGGAACCCGTCCCACCGAGGGGCGCCGGATGTCGACGATTGCCGTCCACGCGGGGGAGGCGCGGCAGAAGCCGGGCGATGCCATCACCGACCCGATCTTTTGCACGTCGACCTACACCTTCCGCGACACCCAGGCGGTGATCGACTTCATCGAGGACGACCAGCCGCGCGAGGAGTATGGTCGTTACGGCAGCCCGGGCGAGAAGGTGGTCGAGCGTAAGCTCGCCGCGCTCGAGGGGGCCGAGGAGGCGCTGCTTTACTCGAGCGGCATGGCGGCGATGGTCGGCCTGTTGATGACCAAGCTCAACTCGGGTGACGAGATCATCTTTTTCGACGAGTGTTACCATCGCAGCCGCGAGTTTTGCAACAAGCACCTCTCGCGCTTTGGCGTGAAGACGCTTCAGGTGCCGGCCTGCGACTACGACGCCATGGAAGCGGCGATCACCCCGCGGACGAAGCTGCTGGTGAGCGAGTCTCCCACGAATCCCCACTTGAGCGTGGTCGACATCAAGCGATTCGCCGAACTAGGCCGACGCAATGGGGTTGAGACCCTGATTGATGCGACGCTCGCCACGCCCTACAATCTGCGGCCCATCGAGGCGGGGATCGACTACGTGCTCCACTCGGCCACGAAGTATCTGGGGGGGCACAACGACTTGCTCGCCGGGGTCGTCGCCGGAAGCAAGGAGGGGCTCGAGCAGGTGCGCAACCTGCGGGGCATCATGGGAGCGATCAACAGCCCACACAACATCTACCTGCTGTCGCGCGGGCTGAAGACGTTCGAACTGCGTATCCAGCGGCACAACGAGAATGGACTGCGCGTCGCGGAGTTTCTCGAGGCCCATCCTCGGGTGGAGAAGGTCTACTATCCCGGACTCCCCTCGCATCGCGACTACGGTATTGCCCGGCGGACGATGCGAGGGTTTGGCGGGTTGGTGACCTTCCTGCTGAAGGATGCCGACTGGCGGGCGACGGCCGACGTGATCGATGCCGTGACGATTCCGCGCATTGGTCCCAGCCTGGGTGGGGTCGAGTCGTTGATCGAGCAGCCGCTGGTGATGAGCTACTACAAACTGACTCCCGAGCAACGGAGTCAGTACGGGATTCCCGACAACATGATCCGACTCTCGTGTGGTATCGAGGATCCCGAGGACCTGATCGCCGATTTGACCCAGGCGCTCGATACGGCGACTTGAGTGAAGCGAGCGTGGGAGTTGGCTAGGGTGGGCGACGATGGATAGCGCGGAATCTTCCTGTTGCCAGTGGAAGCCACACCTCGCGTGGCTGGCGGCCGCGCTGGTCGTGGGATTGGCCGTGGGTTACGCTTCGGGCGCCCTTCAACAAGCGGGGCGTTCGTTGTTCCTCCTCCAGCCGCTGGCCGTCGGGGCGGTGGTGGCCGTGCTGCTAATCGGAGTGGGCAGTGTCGCCCAGCGGAGGATTCCCTGGTGGTCGGCCTTGGTGGCCGGAGTGGCCATCGTGGTGACGCAGCACGTTTGGCTCTACAGGGCGGTGATGGCAGCCCGGCGCGCCGCCGCCGACCAGCAGGCTGCGGTGGAGCTCTTCAAGCCGGGATGGTCGCAGGAAGGTTTTTTCAGTTATTTGTGGGACTACGGTGGTCAGCCGAACAAGGGGGTTTGGGGACTTGCGGAATGGCCCAACGCGGCCTTGTGGGGGATCGATGCCTGCCTGGTGATTCTCTCGGCAGCGATGATCGTTTGGTGGGCCGCGCGCGCCGCCAACCGGTCGGCGGACCAATCGATGATGTATTCAGCGGGTTCGGACCACACCCGGCCAGACCCCTAGATGGGACACTTCAATGCAAATCTTGGGAATCGGCACCGACATCACCGAGTGCCTGCGGATCGCGCAGATGATCGAGCGGCATGGGGAGCTGTTCATCACCCGGGTCTATACCGAGCATGAGATTGCCTACTGCAGCACGCGAAAGGCGGCGACGCAACATTATGCGGGGCGCTGGGCGGCCAAGGAGGCGGTCCTCAAGGCGCTCGGCACCGGCTGGCGCCGGGGCATTAGTTGGCGCGACATCGAAGTCAGGAATCTGCCTGGGGGTGCCCCCACGATCCGCCTGCGAGGGGGGGCACGCGATGTCTTCGAGAGGGCTGGCATCAAGCGGATGCACATCAGCATCTCGCATAGCCGCGCCAACGCCATCGCCTACGCGATCGCCGAGGGGGACGACTAACCTGGTGGCAACTATTGCCTGGCCGCTACGATCCCTTGGTGCTCTTTTTCTTGGCCGCCTTGGTGGGGGTCTTCTTGGCTGCCTTGGTGGTTTTTTTGGGAGTCGCCTTCTTGGCGGGGGACTTGCGCGGGGCCTTCTTTGGTGGGCCTGCCGCGGCGCGAGCCGCTAGCAGATTGAGGGCGTCGTTGAATTCGATTTCCTCGGGAGTCGTCGCCTTGGGAAGCGAGGCGTTGGTCACCCCGTCGGTGAGGTAGGGCCCGTAGCGGCCATCGAGCAAGTGGACCGGTTGACCGGTGACCGGCGACTCGGGGAACACCTTGAGGGGCTCCTTCTTCGAGGCGGTGCGGCCGCGCGTCTTGGGCTGCTTCAGAAGTTCGATCGCCTGCTCGAGCGTCACGTCGAGTGGCGAGATATCCCCCGGCAACGACCGGGTTTCCTCGCCCCACTTGACGTAGGGGCCGAATCGACCGTTGTAGGCGACCACTTTTCCGGCTTTCTGCTCGGGATTGTCGGGAGTGTAGGTCCCCAACTCGCGTGGCAAGGTGAGCAGCTTGAGTGCCGTGGCGAAGTCGATATCCTCGGGCTTCATGTTGCGGAGCAGGCTGGCATTTTGAGGCTTTTCCTCATCGTCGGGATGCCCGCGCATGATGTAGGGTCCGAACCGACCGATCTTGAGAAAGACCGGCTTGCCAGTGTCGGGGCACGTGCCGAGTGGTTCATCCCCTTGAGCCGCCTGGTCGAGCAGTTCGAGCGCCCTGGTGAGCGTGACCTCGTCGGGGGGAAGGTCCTCGGGAAGCGATGCGGTCCGCTCTCCTTGTTCGACGAAGGGAGAGTAACGACCGACGCGGACAAAAATCTCTTCGCCCCCCTCGGGCTTACCGAGGGAGATGCGGCTGATGCCGCGGGGGTCGATTTCGTCGGCCTTATGCTCCAGTTGTTTCTTGAGTCCCGGCGTCCCGTTGCCAAAGTAGAACAGTTGCAGATAGTCGACATACCGTTGCTCGCCACGGCTGATCGCGTCGAGGTCGTCTTCCATTTGGGCGGTGAATTCGTAGTCGACCAATCGCGAGAGATGGTCCTCCATCAGCTTGGTCACCGAGAAGGCGATCCAGGTGGGAACTAGGGCGCCTCCCTTCTTGAAGACGTAGTTGCGAGCCTGGATCGTATCGATAATCGACGCGTAGGTACTGGGACGGCCGATGCCGCGCTCTTCGAGCGCCTTGGTCAGCGAGGCTTCGCTGTAACGGCCCGGGGGCTGCGTGGTGTGCTCCTTGGCACTCAATTCCTTGCAAACCAAAGGTTGGCCTACTTCGACCGGGGGGAGGATTCGCTCCTGATCGGCCAGATCGGCCGACGGATCGTCGGAGCCTTCGACGTAGGCGCGGAGATACCCTGGGAAATCGATTGTCTTGCCGCTCACTTGGAAGGTGCAACCTTCCCCCTCGATGGTGATCACGATTCGCCGACCGCGGGCATCTTCCATCTGGCTGGCAATCGTCCGCTTCCAGATGAGGTCGAACAGCTTGAACTCATCGGCGTTGAGTTGCGTCCGGGCCACTTCGGGAAGTTCGAAGGGATGGCCGGCGGGGCGAATCGCCTCGTGGGCTTCCTGGGCGTTCTTGACTTTGCCCTTGTAGACCCGTGGCTCGGCGGGGAGGAATTTATCGCCATATTCCGTGACGATCAGCTTCCGGGCATCCTCGATCGCGACCGACGCCAGGTTGGTCGAGTCGGTACGCATGTAGGTGATGTGGCCGTTTTCGTAGAGGCTTTGGGCGACCTGCATCGTCCGGCGGGCCGTGAAGCCGAGCTTGCGGTTGGCTTCCTGTTGGAGCGTGCTCGTGGTGAAGGGGGGATAGGGCTTCGAGGTATAGGGTTTGTCCTCCACCTTCGAGACCTTGAACTTGCCGCTGGCGATCTTTGCGGCGAGCGCCTTGGCCCCTTGCTCGTCGAGCAGCATCATGTCGGGCGACTTGAGCTTTCCCGTGGCGGAGTCGAAGTCCTTGCCCACCGGAATTCGCTTGCCGTCGACCGAGACGAGCGTTGCTTCGAGTCCTTCCTGCTTTTCCGTGGCAAACTTGCCAAGCAGATCCCACCAGGTGGCGGAGACAAAGGCCATCCGCTCGCGCTCGCGCGAGACGATCAGCCGCACGGCGACACTTTGGACTCGACCCGCCGAGAGCTTCGGTCGGACTTTCTTCCACAACAGGGGCGAGACCTCGTAGCCGTAAAGGCGGTCGAGAATGCGGCGCGTTTCCTGGGCTCGGACAAGCCCGTCGTCGAGCGAGCGCGGGGAAGCGAGCGCCGCTTCGATGGCCGACTTGGTGATTTCGTGAAACACCAGGCGATGAACCGGCACCTTTGGTTTGAGGATTTCGAGCAAATGCCAACTGATGGCCTCCCCCTCGCGGTCTTCGTCTGTCGCAAGGTAGAGGCGATCGGCGTTTTTCAGTTTCTCTTTGAGCAGCGTGATCTGCTTGCTCTTCCCAGGGGGGACGACGTAAATCGGCTCGAAGTTGTTGTCGACATTGACCCCCAAGTTCTTCCAAGGCTCGTCTTTGTAGCGAGCTGGAATCTGCGATGCTCCCTGCGGGAGATCGCGGACATGCCCGATACTCGCCTCCACCGTGAAGCCGGGGCCGAGGTATTTGCCGATGGTGCGTGCCTTGGCAGGTGATTCGACAATCACCAGGGCGTTGCCCGTCGGTTCGGAGGAAGCTTTCTTTTTACCCATCGTGACGGCTACTTCAGTGGCTTGGGAGCGTGTGGGAAACCTGCCGCGACACGTCGGGCAGGGGATGGAATCATCGCCAGTTGATACAGGTTATCCGATCGGTTGGGGGGGCAACCTGAGTCCCCTCTTCGCTGATAGGGAGAGTGCCAAATTCGTCACCATCGGACGGGGGGTAGGGATATCGTAGCAGCGGCGACGCGGCTTGCCAGCAGTCGACACTCCTGACTGGGATTGCATTTACGTCGATTCCTAATAGAATTCAGGGCTTTCGCCAGCAGACCGCTCTGTCAACGTTTAGGACCGGCTGGTCAGGCTGTCAAGGGACAAGCCCCTGCCACGGGGCGGGTTTCGCCTGTAGGGGAAGTGTGCAATGTTCCGGTTTTTCCGCCGCTATCAAAAGTCCATCATTGTTGTCGGCGGCGTCATCCTCATGTTCGTCTTCCTGGTGGGAGACTACATCGGTAGGGGGGGTGGGAACGGGCCTGGCGCAGGGAACCAGATCTCTCCCAATGCCACTTTTGCAACTTGGAAGGGGGGAAAACTCACCCACGCCGAGTTCGAAGCGGAATACCATAAGCGGCAAATCCTCCACGCGTTCCTCCAAAATGTCTATAGGATGGGGGAAAATCAGGCGTCACGCGGGGCGGAAATCCCGACGCTCACGGTCCAGCCGATCGGCTTTCTCAACGATCGGGAAGGGCGATCGGCCGACCTCGTGCGGAGGGAGGTGTTGCTCGACAAGATTCTGGCCGATCAGGCACGCCAGCGGGGGATGGGAGTTTCCCGGGAGGCCCTCGAGACCTACATCGCCAAGCTAGGCTTCTCCGAACTCTCGTCGAGCGACCTGCGCGACGCGCTCTCGTCGATTCGGGCCACCGTGTCGAGCGACTACATCCTCGCCGCCCTCGAGGATGCCTTTTTGGCCCACATGATGCGAGGCATCTACGGCACAAGTTCCGCGGGGTTGCTGGCGGCGGAGATGCCGCTCGACCGCTGGCGGGCCTGGCGTCAAGTCCACGATCTTGTGGCGGTCGAAGCGGCTGCCCTCAAAGTCGACGATTTCGCCGCCGAGGTCCCTGAGCCGACCGAGCAGCAACTGCGAGCGCTCTACGACGAATTCAAGGAGGTTGTGCCGGTTCCTCACCAGGTGGGGGGCGTGCGGCTGCCCAACCCCGACCCCGCGTTCGCCATCCCACGCAAGGTGACCCTGCAATATCTGCAAGCCGATTTTGATGGGGCGATCGAGAAGCTCAAGGCGGAGATTACGGACGAGGAAGTCAAGGCGTACTACGAAGAAAACAAGGGGCTCTTCCGCAAGGCATCCCCACTCGATCTCTTTGGCCCGCTGCCGGGAATGGGCGAGTTCGAGGGAGCGGAGGACGCCACGAACGACGGAACTGCTCCGGCAGATCCCGCCGCGGACACGCCGCCCGCCGAGGAGTCGGCACCAGCGGGTGAGTCCGATCAGCCCGCTTCGGAGACCCCCGCTCCCGCGGAGTCGACACCTGGTAGTGAATCGCCAGCCGGCGAACCACCGGTCGCTGAACCACCGGTCACTGAACCACCGGTCACTGGGGAACCAGCAGGGGAGGCCCCACCCGCCGACGAGCCTGCTGCGGATCCACAGGCCGTGCGTGGGGCTGTTGGGGAGGTGCGGTTTGTGTCTTACCAGCCCGAGGGAGGAGAACCAACCGAGCCAGACGGGAGCCAGTCCCCCGCAACAGAGGAGCCAACAGCCGAACCGCCTGCCGAGACGGAAGCTCCTGCCGAGGCAGGTGAGACCCCGGCGGAAGGGGAGCCTCCCATGGAGAGTGAGTTAGCCCCGGCTGAAGGTGAGGATGCCGACGCGGCTGGCCAGGAACCCGCGGCTGGCGAAACGGTTGACGGGACGACTCCAGGGAATCAAGAGCCAGAAGCGGAGTTTTCGCCACTGGAAGAGGTGGCTGAAGACATTCGTGGTTTCATCGCGCGATCGCGTGCCTCGGAGAAGTTAGATCCGGCTCTCGATGCGGCCATGGAAAGAATGCAAATTGCCGCCAGGGAGTACCGTCGCCAGATGCTCGAGCTTCCCGAGGATGCCCCGCGACCGGCCCCTCCCGCCGAATTAGCCAATTTGTCGGCGCTGGCGGCCGAATCCAATCTGGTGTACGAGGAAACCAAACCGCTCGACATATTCGAGCTCTCGGAAACCGAAATCGGCTCCGCGATGGATCTCGATTCACCCGTTATGCAAAACGGTCGATTGGAGCGGGGCAAATTTGTCTACGAAGTCGTGTTCGAAGATAGCACGACCAATCTTTACCGTCCTTTCAAACCGATGTCGATGTCGACCGGCGATCGTTACATCGTGATGAAGATTGCCGACACTCCCCGGCGGGTACCACCGTTCGACGAGGCCAAGAGTGCAGTACGCGAAGCATGGATTCACCGCGAGGCGGTGAAGCTTGCCCAGCAGCGGGCCGAAGAGTTCGCCGCCAAGGCGACCGAGGCGGGCCAATCGCTCAAGGAGTTTTTTGCCGGCGACGAGCAGATCGAGGTTACCGAGACCCCCGCGTTTTCCTGGTTCACTCAGGGCGGGGCGGCCTCTCCCGAGGAGGGACGCGGTTATCGAATGTCGCAGCCCTTTGGCGTGACCAATGTCGGGCGCGATTTTATGGAAACGGTGTTCGATCTTCGCGGCAATGAAGTCAAGTCGGCCCTGAACCACGACAAGACGATCGCTTATGTCGTGCGGGTTGCCAGCGAGATCGAGACCGAAGAAAGCCTGAGAAGCACCTTCTTAGCCAATGCCAATGCCTGGGAAGGGCGATTGCCATTCCGTCAGGCGACGATGCAGGATCGTCAATACGAGATTAGCCGCATGCTCGAGGAGGAACTCGACATCGAGGCCCCTGGCCTCGATGCACTCCACAAGCTGCGAGATCGAGACGAGTAAGCTACTCGCGATCCTATCCCCGACGCGGCTTGAACACGACGACCCCCAGGGGTGGCAAGGTGAGTTCGAGCGACGCCGGGCGGCCATGGCTCGACTCGGCGATGGCTTGCACGCCGCCGTCGTTGCCGACATTGCTGCCGCCGAAGTAGGCCGAGTCGCTATTGCTGACTTCCTCGAACCAGCACGTCTCGGGGACTCCCAGCTTGTAGCCGCTTCGCGGCACGGGCGTGAAATTGGCACAAATCATCAAGTAGTCGTTCGGATCCTTGCCGCGACGGATGAAGCTGAGGATGCTCTCCTCGTGATTGTGGCAATCGACCCACTCGAACCCGGTGTATTCGAATTCGACCTCGTGCAGCGCCGGTTCGCTGGTGTAGAGGTGGTTGAGATGGGCGACGTAGTTTTGCAGCCCTTGGTGGGAATCCCACTGCAATAGGTCCCACTGGAGCGAAACGTTGCAGTTCCACTCGTTCCATTGGCCGAACTCGTCCCCCATGAAGAGCAGCTTCTTGCCCGGGTGCGACCACATGTAGCCGTACAGCAGCCGCAGGTTGGCGAATCGCTGCCACAGATCCCCCGGCATCTGGTCGAGCAGCGAGCCCTTGCCGTGGACCACTTCGTCGTGCGAGAAGGGGAGGACGAAGTTTTCGGTGAAGGCGTAGATCAGCGAGAACGTCAGCTCGTCGTGGTGATACTTGCGGTGGATCGCTTCGTGGCGGAAGTAACGGAGTGTGTCGTTCATCCAGCCCATGTTCCACTTGAGACTGAATCCTAATCCTCCCAGGTAGGTGGGACGGGAGACCCCTTGCCAGGCGGTCGATTCCTCGGCCACGGTGAGCACGCCGGGATATTGGAGGTGGACTTCCTCGTTGAACTTCTTGAAGAACTCGATCGCCTCGAGGTTTTCCCTGCCGCCGAAACGATTAGGAACCCAGTCACCCGATTCGCGGCTGTAGTCGAGATAAAGCATCGACGCCACGGCATCGACTCGGAGCCCATCGATGTGGTACTTGTCGAGCCAGAACAGGGCATTGGCAATCAGGAAGTTGCGAACCTCGTTCCGCCCGTAGTTGTAGATTAGCGTTCCCCAATCGGGATGCTCTCCTTGCCGCGGATCGGCATGTTCGTAGAGCGCGGTGCCGTCGAAGCGGCGGAGCCCATGGTCGTCCTTGGGAAAGTGGGCGGGGACCCAGTCGATCAAGACGCCAATGCCGTTTTGATGACACAGGTCGATCAGGTACATCAAGTCGATGGGCGATCCGTAGCGGCTGGTCGCCGCGAACATGCCGACCGGCTGATAGCCCCAGCTCCCGGTAAAGGGATGCTCACTGATGGGCATCAGTTCGATGTGAGTGAAACCCATCCGCAGGCAGTACTCCACCAGGTTCGGCGCAATCTCGCGATAGCTGAGCCAACGTTCGGGCTCTTGGGGGTCGCGCTGCCAGCTTCCCAGGTGAACTTCGTAGATTGACATCGGGGCATCGAGCGCCTGACGCTCGGGACGCTGCGCGACCCACTGACCGTCCGACCATTCGAAGGCATCGAGGTCGGCCACGATATTGGCCGTGCGGGGAGGAAGCTCGGCGGCGAACCCGTAAGGATCGCACTTCTCGGCGACATGTCCTCCAGGGTGTTTGATGGCGAACTTGTAGAGATCGCCCACACCGAGGCCCGGGACGAACAACTCCCACACCCCACCCGGAATGTGCTTCCGCATGGCATGGGCCTTGCCCGACCACTGATTGAAATTGCCAATGACGCTCACCCCCTCGGCGTTTGGTGCCCAAACGGCGAAGTTCACCCCTTTCACTCCCCCGACCTCGCGCAACTGGGCCCCCATCCGCGAGTAGGAATCCCAGTGGGTCCCCTCGCCTAAGAGATGGAGGTCGTAGTCGGTCAGCAGGGGATCGAAGGCATAGGGGTCGTGGATTGTCTTGTGGCTGCCAAATCTGTCGGTCACGCTCAATTGATAGCCTCCCTTAACGAGCTGCGCATCTTTCCCATCTTCCACGGGACAGATCGCTTCGTACAGACCCGCAGGATGGATCTTCCGCATCGGGCGCCGCCGCCCGTGGGCCGAATCGATCACCCAGACTTGCTTGGAGTCGGGGAGGAAAGCCCGCACCGCCAGGGCCCGGCGGCCCTGAAATTCGACTTCGTGCGGCCCCAACAGCGAAAAAGGATTCTCCGTGTGGCCATTCACCAAAGGCATAATGGCATCGAGACGAACTTGGGTCTGCACGTGAATTCTATCCTTCTTCAAGCGGCTAAAGTCTAAGAAATGCCTCTCACCAGTGGTCGGGTTGGCGACCGGCCTGTCAGCCCGCGGGGGCGAGTTCGGCTGGCCACATCGATTCGAGGCTGCGGCGCACCCCCGTGATCGTTTTTCGGGCGGAACCGGCCAGCGAGTTGCCCCTGGCCCGAGTCGCCCGCGCTTGTCGCACGACCATCACTGCCGGTTCTTCGCCCGTGGAATCGGTATAGGTCGTGACTACGGGAGCGGCAGCGGTTTGCGGGGTGCCCCCCATCGAAAGGGTGCATGAATGGCAATCGAGCTGGTGGAATTCCAGAGCCCGGCTCACGCGCTGCCACAAATCGGCATCCCGCACCGGGACTCGGCGGCCAAAGCGTTCCCACTGCCAGTCCTGAGCGGCCCAAGCGGAGAGCCCCTTGCCAAGCCCCCGCTGGATATAGCGGCTGCCCGTAACGAGTTTCACGCGTCCCGGGCGATCGATCGCCTCGAGCCCACGGACGAGGGCGAGTAGCTCGGCTCGCGAAGCCGAGACATCGGTTTCCAGGTCATTGGCGTCGAGCGACCAGTTGGTGCCCATTTCCAGCAGGAGAAACCGCCACATACGGCCTCCCTGGGGGTGGCGGAGCACTTCGGTGAACAACAGGTATTGTGGGAGTGTGGTGGGCATCGAGCGGAACGGAAGGGGCTTAGCGGGGTTCAACCGCTAGGGGGGCGGGCTGCGTCCACCTTCCTGGCACTTACGGTCGGTTTTGGCCGCACCGTCGACTCCGTCCTGAGTAGCTTTTGTATCGTCACAAATTACCCAGACTCTCTATGCTTCCCGTCCCTTTTGCCATCACTTTTCCTCGACCCAGGAGTGATGAAGTGGCTTTTGGTTCGGGGAATGGGTATAGAGAGCCGATTATTCACAATTCACGGACCGTGTCGGAGGCGGAAACCGGTGGCGAGTCGTCCGGCGGCTGCCTAAGATGGAAAGATTCCCACCGCTGAGTCGCCCGGGTTATTGATGGCGAAGTCCGCCACATTGCCCAAGCTGGCTCAGCCCCCTCCCCGCGCGTTGCTCCCCCCCTCCTAACGCAAGTCGTTTTCGAGCATAAGGTTATGTCAATGTCTTCAGGCCAGCTTCTTCGAGGACTCGTGCTGGTTCTCATCCTGTTTGGTGGCGCCGCGCACGGGGCCGATCCCGATTTGATGGGGCTGCTCTCGCTGGCCACCCAAGACGAGGTGGCCGAGGAGCTTGGTCTCTCGGAAGAACAGCAGAAGCAACTTGGCGAGTTGGTCGTCATGCGGGACGACGCGGCGCTCGCCGAATCGTCGCAACATGCCAGTCTTCAGGGGGAGGCGCTCCGGGCGGCCCGCCGCCCATTCCGCATCGAATCGCAGCGGCAGATGGCGATGGTGCTGACCGATGAGCAGCTTCAAAAGCTTTCGGAGTTGGGGGTGGCGGACGGGAATCCCTCGTACGAGCCCATGAAGGCATTGGCCAACGAGACAGGAGCCGCCGGCAAGGAAACAGTTGGCAACGCCGAGGCGGAAGCGACGAGTCCCTTGGCCACAAGTCCCTTGGCCACAAGTCCCCAGGCTAACGAGTCGGCGGAAGCAGCCGAACAAGCCGGGCCTGACCCCGAACCGGTGAAAGGCGAAGAGGTGGTCCCCCGTGGCGGACCACCTGCCGAACGTGGCGAATTGAGCGCTGCGGAAATCTTTCGCGCCGAAATCGATGAAGCCTTGGCCGCGGAAGGAGAGGTGGATGTCGATTTGGAGGAGAGATTCAATACAGACGGACGCTTGCGCTTCAATTTCAAGGGGGCTCCCTATCAGGAGGTACTCGACTGGTTTGCCGAGCAGGCGGACCTGTCGCTGGTGCTCGAAAGCCCTCCTCCTGGGGTATTCAATTACCATGACTCAAGGAGTTACACCCCTGCCGAGGCGCTCGATGTGCTCAATAGCTGGCTGCTTGTGAAGGGCTACACGCTCGTCCGTCGTGGGCGAATGCTCGTGTTGGTGAACCTCGAAGATTTTGAAGATGGCGTGCCGCCCAATTTGGTGACGGACGTCGAACTTAAAGATCTTGACGACCGTGCCGAATACGAGTTGATTCGGGTGCTGTTTCCAGTGCGCAACATGACTCCCGCCGTTGCAGCCGAGGAGATCAAGAGTCTCGTGGGACCGCAGGGATCGATTGACGTGTTGCCGCGTGCGGGCATGATTCAGGTTGTCGAGACAGCGGGGCGGCTCCGCAAGATTCGTGACGTCATCAAAGCGGTTGAAGGTCCAGAGCCGACATCGATTAGCGGAGTTACGCCGTTCGACTTGGAGCATGCCGCGGCGACCGAAGTCCTGCCGATTGTGCGCCAGATGCTCGGCATCCCCGCCGATGGCAACAATACTCCCGACAATACGCTCCAAGTGGCGGTCGATACAACGTCCAATGCCAGGTTGCTCGCGCGTGGAACCCCAGAGATGCTACAGCGCGTGGAAGAGATACTCAAGCTGGTGGATGCACCAGGGTCGAACTCTGGATTCGCCAACACGCTGCAGCTTGAAGTCTACAGTACCGGTCAATCGGACCCCAACGCTGTGCTGCTGGTGATGCAGGCGCTGTTGTCGGAGACGCCGGGAACACGGCTGACGGTCGATCCTCAGACGGGAAACCTTGTCGTCCTTGCAACTCCGGCCAATCACGCGACAGTCCGCGCCACGTTGCAGCAGATGCAGCAGGATGTCCGGCAGGTCGAGGTGATTCCGCTGCGGAGCGTCGACCCCCAGTTGGCGGTGCTCTCGATTACCAAGTTGTTTGGCATCACGGCGGGTACGGACAACCCCCGTCAGCCGGTCATCGATGCCGACCTCTCATCGCGCAGTTTGATGATCCGAGCCAATAAAACGCAAATCGACCAGATTCGCGAGCTTTTGAACAAGATGGGCGAATCGGAAGAGTCGGCCCTCTTTTCGGGGAGTGAGCAGGGGCCTGTTCGCTTTCTTCCCTATACGGCAAGTGAAACTCGGGCCTTCATGGAGCAGCTCGGTGATATTTGGCCCACGCTGCGGGACAATCCGCTGCAACTCGTGAAGCCTGCCACCGCGATCCGCGCGTTCCGACCTGCCGAGACGGCCCCTCATTCGTCGCCGGTTCAAGACGAAGCGTTCGACTGGCGCGACGTTTTGCCTGGGTTGAACCCACTTCCGCCGCGCCCTGCCGACGATCCGCAGTCCACCGCCGCACCTGATGGAGAAGTGCAGCACACGGCGCCACGTGGCGTCCCGGTCAAAGAGGTGGTCTACCAACAGCCTGGCGCGGCGAACCAGCAAGCCGACGAAGTTCCCTTGGGACAGCCGAGCGGTGCCGCCCTGCCAAACCAGCCGACAGCCCGCGCCGGCGTCGGGACAGGAGGAGTTGTCCGCGAAAGTAAGCCAGGAGCTCCGATTTTCGTTGCCCCAGGTCCCAATGGTCTGATGATCGCCTCCGAAGACCTCGATGCCCTCGACATTTTCGAACGACTCCTCGAAGCGACTGCCGAGCAGTCGATCTCCAGTACACGCGAGTATGCCGTCTTTTATTTGCGTCATGCCAAGGCTCCCGCAGCCGCCGCGATTCTTGCCGAGATCTTTGGCGCCACGTCCGGCGGAACCGGTGGGGGGAGTCTCTTGGGAGGTATTGCCGACGCCGCGTTAGGCGACATTGGTGGCGGATTGATGGGCGACCTGCTGGGGCTCGGCGGGGGAGGGGGTGCCGTGGGAGGGTTTTCCTCGGGCTCGGTTGATATCGTGACCGACACGCGATTGAACGCGCTGATTATTTACGCCCGACCCGACGACATCGAAACGGTCAATCGGCTGCTCCAGGTGATCGACCAGCGCGTCGGGCCTACCGACATCGAAGCCGACGGCGTGCCCCGCTTGATTCCGGTCTACAATACATCGGCTTCCACGATTGCCCAGATCGTCAAATCGACGTTCTCCAACCGCATTGACGGAGGTCCCGGAGGGCAGCCGAATCCCGAGGACTTGCTCCGCGCATTGCGAGGGGGAGGCGGCGGGCGGGGGGGGGCGGCCGATGCTCAGGAACCGTCGAAGATGACGGTCGAGGTGGACGCACGCAGCAACAGCCTTGTGGTTCGCGCGCCCGATAGTTTGTTCGCTCAGGTGGAGGCCCTGGTCGAGCAACTCGACGCCGACCAGGAGGATGGGGGGCAGTCGACGACGATCGTCACGATCCGTCACAGTAGTCCCGAAACCTTGAAGGCGGCTTTGGCCCCGATCACAGGAGCCCAGGCTCAAACCGGCCAGGCCCAGCCCGGCCCGGCCCAACCAGGTGGGGGGGCTCCCGACGCGCAGGAAATGGAGCGTCGCCGCCAGGGGTTCGACGCTGTTCGTCGGATGATCGAACAGCAGCGCGGTGGCGGAGAGCGAGGTGGGGGAGAGCGCGGGGGTGGAGAGCGCGGAGGTCGTGGCGGAGGTGGACGTGGTGGCGGTGGGGGGCGGGGCCGTTAGGCTTTCCCTTGCCCAAGTCACGACGGCAGCCGGAACTGCTCGAAAAACCGCCAAATCAGTTCGTTGGCTGACACCGACATGACGGTCGGTCCCATAAAGGGAAGCGGAGGGGCAACGCCCGGCCACGTGTGCCCGCCGCCATCGATCGTGATCTCGACAATGGCATCCCGTTCCTCGTGCTGTGCGTGGACGTGCCGGGTGACCATGATTCGTTGGTCCGATTGGGGGACCCATCGGTCGGGCGAGGGCTGTTGCCCGCGAAACAACGTCTCTGTCGAATCGAGTGGCGTCAGACCACACGCCATCCGCCAGCGGCTGAGGGAGTCGGCCACCGACGGGAAATCGACCCTTCGCAGACTTCGCGCCCCTCGCCCTCCGTCGTAAGGGACGAACTCATCCTGAGTCCCGTGGAAGTGGATGACGGGAATAGCGCGCACGAGCGCGGGGGGATCGCACACCAGCGCGCCGGCCACCGGGGCAATCGCCGCAAACAGGTGGGGCAGTTCGGCGGCCAATCGGTAGGCCATCATCCCCCCGTTCGAGATGCCCGTGGCGTAGACCCGCGTGGAGTCGATCGCCCCGCGGTCGCAGGCATCCTCGACGACGTGGCGAAGAAACGCCACGTCGTCCACTTGCCGCCGCGCGGCATGCCCGCAACAGCGGCCAGCGTTCCAGGTGAGGAACTCTTCGCTGGGTCCCGTTCCCGCAGGCAGGACGACGGCAAAGCCGTAGTCGTCCGAGGCGCGAAGGATCTGGCTGAAATGCATCATCCCCAGCGGTGTGCTTCCGCCCCCATGGAGGGCCAGCACCAGCGGCCACCCCTCCACGGGCTGGGGCCGGGAGGGGAGGTGGAAATAGGCATACCGTGACAAACCGTCCTGGTCGAATTCGTAGCGTTCGGGTCGCAAGGAATGGCTCCCGTGTTCGCGGGTGGATAGGGATTACCCACCGCTCAATGTATCATTAGAGCCATTCCTTGCCGATTACAGGGCCTTGCTGATTACGGGGGCCTTGCCGACTCACCGGGCAGGGGCCTTTTTTTGATCCCGCCCGTTGCCACATGTTCCCCTGCACCCTCATCGCGACGACCGCCTTTGGCGTCGAGTCCTTGGTTGTTTACGAGCTGCGTCAGCTCGGCTACGAGGGGCGGGTTGTGCGACCCGGGCGGGTCGCCTTCGAAGCCGACGAGCAGGGCCTCTGCCGGGCCAATTTGTGGCTGAGGATGGCCGAGCGGGTGGTGGTACACGTGGGGAGTTTTCCGGCGGACGACTTCGGTCTCCTGTTCGATGGGACCAAGGCCCTTCGCTGGGAGGATTGGATTCCCCCCGACGGGGCGTTTCCCGTGCGCGGACGTTCGCATAAGTCGCAGCTCACGAGTGTCCCCGCGTGTCAACGGATGGTGAACAAGGCAGTCGCCGAGCGACTGCTCGAGGCGCATGGCGTATCGGAACTTCCCGAAACCGGGGCAGTGCATGGCATCGAAGTCGAACTGTTCGAAAACACCGCCTCGCTGCTGCTCGACACCAGCGGCGCGGGGCTTCACAAGCGCGGCTACCGTACGTCGGTGGCGCCGGGGCAACTTCGCGAGACACTTGCGGCGGCGATGGTGGCGCTGAGTGTCTGGAATCGCGACCGCCCGTTCATCGACCCCTTCTGCGGCACCGGGACGATCGCGATCGAGGCGGCACTAATCGGCCGGAACAAGGCCCCCGGTCTCGACCGGGAATTCGCCGCCGACGATTGGGATGCGATCTCACCCGAAGCCTGGCAATCCGCCCGTGACGAGGCGCGCGCGGCCATTTTTCCGCCACTCGAACAGCGGATCGTGGCGACCGACACCAATGCCAAGTCGCTCGAGCTCGCGAGGAACCATGCGCGTCTGGCGGGAGTGGAAGAAGACATCCATTTTCAACAGCGGTCGTTCGAGGAACTCAGCAGCGCGCGGAGCTACGGATGCGTCATCTGCAATCCCCCCTATGGACTCAAGGTGGGAACGGAAGCGGAGACGGTGGCCCTCTATCGCACACTGCCGCGCGTCCTCCGCGGCCTTCCGACCTGGTCGCATTACGTACTCACGGCGCGGAGCGACTTCGAGCAACTGATCGGCCAGCAGGCGACACGACGGCGCAAGCTCTACAACGGGACGATCGAGTGTACTTATTACCAGTTTCTCGGCCCGAAGCCTCCGCACATGGTCAAGCGGCCGCGCCCGGCGCAACCCGAGGAGGCCGCCGAACCCTCACACGCCGCGGACGCGCCTACGCCGCGCGAGGAGCGTCGGCCCAAGCCGGCTCCGAAACCGGTGTTCGGGGGCTTGCGCGAGGAGGCCGAGCGGCAGAGTCGCGAGTTCGCCGCCCGGCTTGGGAACCGCGCACGGCATTTGCGCCGCTGGCCAACGCGGCGTGGCATTACCTGCTATCGGCTCTACGATCGCGATGTTCCCGATGTGCCGCTGGTGGTCGACCGGTTGGAGGACGCACTCCACATTGCCGAATATCGGCGTCCCCACGAACGAACTCCCGCCGAGCATGCCGACTGGCTCGACCTGATGGTTGCCACGGCCGCCAGGACGCTGGAGGTCGCCCCCGATCGGGTCTTCCTCAAGCGGCGGGAGACTCAAAGCGGCACCGCTCAATACGGCAAGTTCGCCGAGCGAGGCGCGCTGCTCGAGGCCCATGAAGGGGGGCTGCGGTTTCAGCTCAATCTGAGCGACTACCTCGACACGGGACTCTTCCTCGACCATCGCCTCACACGGCAAATGGTCCGCGAGGAGGCGGTGGGCAAGCGGTTCCTCAATCTGTTTGGCTACACCGGCGCGTTCACGGTTTATGCGGCTGCCGGGGGAGCAGTCAGCACGACAACCGTTGATCTCTCACCAACGTACATTGAGTGGGCCAGGGTCAATCTGCGGCTTAACGGACTGGAGTCGCCCGCCCACCGCTTCGTGGCGAGCGAGGCGCGGGCCTACCTCAATACCTTGCCGCGGCGGCCTCAGTTCGACCTGGCCGTTGTCGATCCACCGACCTTTTCCAATAGCAAACGGGCCGACGACGACTGGGATGTCCAGCACGATTACGCCGACTTGCTGGAGCAACTCGCATTGCGGATGAGCCCCGATGGGATTGTCTACTTCTCGACCAACTTTCGACGCTTCAAATTCGACGAGTCGCGGCTCCCCAGCTACACAAGTCGGGAGATCACACGCCAGACCGTACCCGAGGATTTTCGCAATGCGCGAATTCACCGCGCGTGGCGGCTCGTCAAAAAAGGGGCGAGTTAGTTCGCGGCGCGGGCCCAAGGAACAAGGAAAATGACCGAAAAAACCAAGCCTTGAAAGGCGGATTCGGGCAGCCGCCAGGTCGCGGACCCTTGGAGGCAATCCCCTGAGGGATATCATGACAGTTTCCCCTACTGTCATTGTTTTCCCCCGCAGTCTTACCCCTCCGCATCACGCAGGCCGCAGTTTTCCCTATGGATGGTATGCTACTGGGTATGGTCGATATCTTCGGGCAGCAATTCGAGCCGCCCGATCTGGCCGTCGTGGCCCTGTTGGTGCTGCTCGAAGGATTGCTGTCGATCGACAACGCCTTGGTGCTGGGGCTATTGGCCAAGCGGTTGCCGAAACACGAGCAGGCAAAGGCCCTGTGGTATGGCCTCGCCGGGGCATTCGTGTTCCGCGTGATTGCGATCTTGCTAGCGAGTGTGCTATTGCAGTGGACCACGGCCAAATTGCTCGGGGGGGCCTACCTGATCTACATCGCCGTGCGGCACCTCTTCTTCGAATCGAAGGAAGAAGGGAAGGAAAAGATCGTCCTCGATGAGTACGGTCATCCGAAGTTGGTCGACGAGGCGACCGGCGAGTCACTTACCGACGCCCAAGAAGAAGTCGAAATCCGTGGCCGGACCCCCATCTACATGACCCCCGAGCGGCGAAAGCAACTCGGCCTCGCGAGCTTCTGGCCGACCGTGCTGGTGATCGAGCTGACCGACATCGCCTTTGCCGTCGATTCTATTCTCGCGGCGATTGCCATGGTGGGGCCGCCCCCCCTGGGAACTCCCCCCGACGCGATTCACCCCAAACTGTGGGTCGTCATTCTAGGAGGCATGCTCGGTTTGATTTTGATGCGGGTCGCGGCGCGGTTGTTTGTCCAGTTGCTCGATCGCTTCCCCCGCTTCGAGACTTCGGCCTACCTACTGGTCATTATGATTGGTCTCAAGCTGCTGGCCGATTGGGGGGCCAACTCCGATTGGAGCATGGAAGAGCCAAAGTGGCTGGCCCGATCGCTGGGCAGTTGGTCGCAATCCTTTCACGACTTCGAAGTGTCGCGCCGGGCGGCCGTCGGCCACTACGAGGACTGGCTGCGGAACGATTGGCCCCTGGGAATGGCCGAGCCCAAGGTCCATCACGACGTGCAGCCTGAGCCCGCGGGAATCGACGAACTGGATCACGACCCGCTCCACGTCCCCCACCTGCTCGACTTCCATAGCCCGCGGAGGCCGGAGTTCATCCTGTTTTGGGGCCTCATGCTGGTGAGTTTCGTGATTGGGTTTATACCCAAACGGGAGAGCCCTGGCGGCTCGAAATAAGGGGTCGCAACGAGTCGAAATGGATTTCGAAGCGTAGAATGCCAGATTCGGCGAGCCCTCACCGCCCGGCCCAAGGGGCGAGCGTTTGCCGCTGAGTTTCGAGAGTTGGCTGCCCGGCGGTTGATCTGAGTGGAGACACAAGTGTGAGTGAGTCGAGCTTACCTAGCCGCCGTCGCCGATTTTCGTTCGTCGGGCATCTCGTCCGCCGCGGCATCCCGGTGCTGATTCTCATTGGCGCCCTTGGCGGGGCCTATTACTACTGGGAAACCGCGAGCCACGCCCCGGTCCCGCACGAGGCCCAAGCCCCCCTCGACCCGATCCCGGTCGAAACCATGGTCGTCGCGCGCGAGACCGTTCCCGTGACCATGCGGTTCTTGGGGCAGACCGAGGGGGCCCAGGTGGTCGAAATCCGCGCCCGAGTGGCAGGCTACCTGCAGGAGCGGGCTTTCGAGGAAGGAACCCAGGTTGAGGTGGGACAGAGGCTGTTTCAAATCGACCCCCGCCCGTTCGAGGTCGAGGTTGCGCAGGCCGAGGCGGGGCTCGCCAGCGCCCGTGCCACTTTGGAGCGCGCGACCACCCAGCTTCGCCGCTACGAGCAGCTTGGAAACCAGGGGACCGTCACCGAGTCGGAAATCGAGGAGTGGTCAACACAACAGCGGGTGGCGGCCGCTCAGGTGCAACAGCGGCAGGCCGAGATCGCCGCCGCCAAGCTCCAACTCGAATACTCGACGATCACTTCCCCCATCCAAGGAGTGATTGGCCAGGCCCTCAAGGACACGGGGAGTTACGTCGATGCCGGCCAGAATGGCCTCTTGGCCGTTGTGCAACAGGTCGATCCGATCTATGTCCGCTACGCCGTCACCGAGCAGGAAATCCTTCGTTTCCGGCGACAGGTCGACGCCCATGAGATCGTGGCGCCCGAGGTGGAGCAACTCGAGCTCGAAATCACTCTTTCCGATGGTTCGACTTACCCTCATCGAGGGCGGATCAACTTCATCGATGTCCAGGTCGATCAGACCACGGGTACCTCGGTTGTCCGAGGGGAGGTGCCGAATCCCGAGGGGCTTCTGAAACCAGGACAGTTCATTTACACGAGCGTGCTCGGCATCAATCGAATCAACGTGATTCGCGTCCCCCAGGGGGTGGTCACGCAGTCACCCTCGGGGGCCTCGGTGATGGTGGCCAACAATGGGTTCGCCGAGATGCGCCCCGTGCAACTTGGCGATTGGTCGGGGGCCGAATTTTGGCTCATCGAGCAAGGACTCGAGCCAGGGGACCAGGTCATCACCAGTAAGTTGATGATGGTTCGTCCCGGAGTGCCGGTCGCCCCCGTGGCGGCTGCCGAGCCGGAGATGACGGAGCAGGGCGTGACCGAGCAGGAGAGCGTCTCCCCGACCAGTCGCGTTGCCACGGAATCCGATCCCCAGGAAGCCCTTCCCGCGGCAGGGGGGGCGGATCAATGATCTCCCGCTTCTTCATCGAGCGGCCGGTCTTCTCGATCGTCCTGTCGCTGCTCATTGTGCTGGCGGGGGCCGTTTCGATCTACGTTTTGCCGGTGGCCCGTTACCCCGAGATTACACCTCCACAGATCCAAATCAACGCCGTCTACCCAGGGGCCGACGCCCAGACGGTGGCCGAATCGGTGGCGGCACCGATCGAGCAGCAGCTCAGCGGCGTGAAGAACCTGATTTACTTCAGCTCGCAAAACGGCAACGACGGCAGTTGCAAGCTCACCGTCACGTTCGACATCGGCACCGATCAAGACATGGCGGCGGTCGAGGTACAGAATCGGCTTGCCATCGCCGAGCCGAAGCTTCCCCAAGAGGTCGTCCGCAACGGGATTACGGTCGTCAAGGCATCGAGTAGCATTCTGGGCCTCGTGGCCTTGCAATCGGAAGAAGATCGTTACGACGACCTCTACCTCAGCAACTACGCCACCATCAACGTGCTCGACCGCATCAAGCGCGTCGAAGGAGTGGGAGACGCCTCGGTCTTTGGCAACCGAGATTACTCGATGCGAATCTGGCTCGATCCCGACGCCCTGGCGCTCAAGGGGATGACCGTCTCCGACGTGGCGGTCGCCCTCCGCGATCAGAACGCCGTCTTCCCGGCGGGAACCATCGGCCAGCGCCCCACCGGCAATGCAGTCGAGATGACCATTCCGGTCCTCACCCGCGGGCGGCTGAGTGAGGTGGGGGACTATGAGGACATCATCCTGCGGGCGACCCCCGAGGGGGCGATCGTGCGGTTGAAGGACGTCGCCCGGGTCGAACTGGGGGCCCAGAGCTACAACCTTGTCGGACGGCTTAACGGTACAGCGACGACGCTCATCCTGATCAACCTGCAAGCCGGGGCGAACGCCCTGAGCACAATGACAGCCGTGCGAGCCGAGATGGCTGCCGCCAAACAGGACTTTCCCGCCGGTCTCACTTGGAGCGTCCCCTTCGATACGACCACCTTTGTCAGCGACTCGATCGATGAAGTGATTCACACCTTGCTCGAGGCGGTGGTGCTCGTGTTGATCGTGGTCTTCGTCTTTTTGCAATCGTGGCGGGCAACGCTCATCCCGCTCCTCGCCGTGCCGGTGGCCATTATTGGCACCTTTGCCGGTATGCTGGCGCTTGGATTCTCCATCAACACGCTCACTCTGTTCGGGCTGGTGCTGGCGATCGGCATCGTGGTCGACGACGCGATTGTCGTCGTCGAGAATGTCGAGCGGATCATGCACGAGCAGGGGCTCGGCCCCCGCGAGGCGACGATTCTGGCGATGGAGCAAGTGACCGGGGCCCTGATTGCCATCGTGCTGGTCCTGTCGGCCGTGTTCGTGCCGGTGGCGTTTCTGGGGGGCTTCACCGGGCAAATGTACAAGCAGTTTGCCGTGACGATCGCCATTTCGGTCGCCATCTCGGGGCTGGTGGCCCTCACGTTGAGCCCCGCCCTCTGCCGGCTGCTGCTCAAGCCGGGGGCCCATCGCAAGAACATCGCCTTTCGGGCTTTCGATCGCGTCTTCGGTTGGATCACCGCGGGCTACACGGCAGGGGTCCGCGCGACGATTCACAATGCGGTGGCGACTCTCATCGTGTTCGGCGTGCTTGTGTTCGCCGTCTGGCGGTTAAGCACCATCGTTCCAGGGGGCTTCCTCCCCGAGGAGGACCAGGGCTATGTGATGGCGGTTGTCCTGCTGCCCGACGGGGCATCGCTCGACAAGACGGAAGCGGTCGTGCGGCAAGGAGAGGAGTTCTTTCTCAACCATCCAGCCGTTGCCAACGTGGTCTCCCTCGCGGGGTTCGACCTCTTGGGGGGTGGCTCCGCGAGTACCAACGCGGGGGTGCTGTTCGTGTCGCTGAAGGATTTCCACGACCGCAAAGGCCCCGAGCTGTCGGCTCAGCAAGTCATTATCGACTCCGGCCAGTTGACCGCCTCGGTCGACGATGGACTGGTGTTTGTCCTCAATCCGCCCCCCATTCAAGGGCTAGGGCAGCGGGCTGGCTTCACGGTCGAATTGCAGCAGCGCGGCGGCGGTTCAACGGAAGAACTGCGTGCGGCTGCCGACCTGTTCCTCAACGCGGCACGCGAGAATCCCAACATCGACGGGCAGGGGCTCAATGCGACTTTGCGAGTCACCCTGCCGCAGGTGTTTGTCGACCTCAATCGCGAAAAGACACGGATGATGGGGGTTCGCCTGGCGGACGTCTTCGAGCCGATGCAGGCCTATTTTGGCTCGCTCTATGTCAACGATTTCAACCGCTTCGGTCGGATCTGGCGAGTCCAGGTCCAGGCGGCGCCCGAATTTCGCAACTCCCCGCGCGACATCGAACGGATCTACGTACGAAACGACCGTGGCGAGATGGTCCCGCTGTCGGCCGTGGTCAACATGAGCTTCAGGGCGGGACCGAACATCGTCAGCCGCTATAACGGCTTCCCTGCCATCGAGATCACAGGGGCCCCCGCCGAGGGACGCAGCAGCGGCCAGGCCCTCGCGGCCGTGCAGGCGATCGCATCGGAAACTCTGCCCCCCGGTTACGGTATCGAGTGGAGCGGTGCCTCCTACCAGGAGGTCAAGGCGGGGAATCAGGCCCCCACCGTCCTGGCGTTCGGGCTGCTCGTGGTGTTCCTTGTCCTCGCCGCCCAGTACGAGCGCTGGACCTTACCGGTGGCGGTGCTGGCGGCGGTCCCCATTGCCGCGCTCGGGGCCCTCGTGGCGGTGTACGCTCGCGGCTACACCCAGGACATTTACTTTCAGATCGGCCTCTTAACGCTGGTGGGGCTGGCCGCCAAGAATGCGATTCTGATCGTCGAGTTCTGCGTCGCCTTGCGGCGTCAGGGCATGGGGATCGTCGAGTCGGCCATCGAGGCAGCGCAACTGCGCTTCCGCCCGATCGTGATGACCTCGCTGGCATTCATCTTGGGGGTCGTTCCGCTGGCGATTGCCACCGGTGCCGGAGCGGCCGGTCGCCGCTCGATTGGCACTGGCGTGATCGGCGGGATGTTGGCCGCCACGTTCCTGGCGATTTTCTTCGTCCCGTTGTTTTACGTCCTGATCCAGTGGACGGCGGAATTTGTCTCAGGCCGTCGGCAGCCAATGGTCGACACGGGGGCGATGGTCGACACGGGGGTGGATGAGGTCTAGCTGCGGCGCCAAGCGGCCGAGGCCGTACCGCGAACGGGCTACTTGAGCGATTTGCGCAGTTCGGCCAGTTCTTGTTCGAAACCGCTGTTGAGGATCGGGAAGCGACACCAGCTTTTGGGGTCGAGACTCCCATCGTCGACGTGGAAGCTGGGGGCGTAGCGCTCCCGTTTCCACTGGTTGCGACACCAGAGTTCGAAAAACCGAATCACCCATTCACCCAATTGCCGTCGGTCGTATTGCGAAAAGCGGGGCACGACGCTGGCGAGCACATCGCAGGGAAGCTGCTTGTCGCGGATCGCCGCCCGCTCGATCGCGTCGAGCACGGCGTACGGCATGAGATCCCCCTCGTCGGTCTGGGCCGCCGCAGCGGGGCGAAGTTCCGCGGTTGGCGCTTGCGACGTCACGACGCTCAGGATCGGCACCGGCCCCAAATCGATCGGCCCGGTCACCTCCATCCAGCGGAGCCACTCGCGAAGAAACGTCTTGTCGATTCCGGCGATGGGGGAGAGCCCTCCACAGGTGTCGCCATCCATCGTGGCGTAACCGACCGCCGCCTCGCTGCGGTTGCTCGTGGCCAGCAGGATCGACCCATCGAGATTCGCCACGAGCCACGCTCCTGGCCCGCGAGCCCGAGCCTGGATGTTCTGCATGGCGGCGTCGTTGTGCTCCCAATCGATCTGCTCCTTTGTCGCCTCGCTGACCGCCGAGAGATAATGCTCCACCACGCGATCGACATCCCAAACATAGAATCGGGCCCCGATTCCCTCGGCCACCCGCCGCGCGGCCTCGCGGGTAAGGGACGACGAGTAGCGAGTCGCTTGATAGACACAGGCGAGAATCGCCCCGGTCAGGCGCCGCTCGACTTCGCTGGGGGGAGCCCCCTGAAGTTCGGCCACCAGCGCGGGGAGCCGGCGGATCGCCGGTAGTCGTTCGGCAAACCCTTGCGCGCCTAGTTCGGCGACCCCGCGTCGCACCATCAGGCTCACGAGCAGCGCGACCGCCGTCGAGTCGGCTCCGCCACTGGCCGAGACGACAAACCCGCCCGCGCGACTTTTCCGCAGATAGTCGAAGAGTGCGAGGGGAATTGCTCGTGAAAACTCCTCGAACTTGCTCGTCTCGCCCGTTTCCCACGGTTCGCGCTCGACCCGGGGGATCACGCGTGGGGATTTCGACGTGGGGGAATGCCACTGGAAAGGGGCAACGACGAGCGATTCCCCCAGCGGGGCCACTTTGACCCCTGCGTCGAACGATTGGCCGCGGGCTCGGCGGGTCGACTCGACGTCGACATCGACCATGGTGACCTCGTGCTCCTTGTAAGAGAAGAGCCGTCCGCGGGCCAGCATTTGCCCACCACTCGCCACCAGCACCCCGCCGTCGTAGATCGAGCGTCCCGATTCGTTGCCGAGCAGATTGCAGTAGGCAAACGTGGCGCAAAAGGCCCGCGACCCTTCGAGGCTGAATCGCTCGCGAGTCGCCTGCTTGCCGAAGGCGAAGTGACTGGCACTGGGGTTGAGGATCAAGTCGGCCCCGCGCCGCGCGAGTCGTGCCCCAGGGCGCTCGGCCACCCAGGCATCGCGGCAAATCTCGAAGCCGATGCGAACCCCGCCGCAGTCGAACAACAGATCCCCCACGGGGTAGAACTCCCCGCGCCACTGCATTTGCCCGACGACGCCGGCGGGCCATTGGCGGAACCAGCGCGGTTCGTAATGGATGCCGTCGCTCGCCATGAACTGCTTGCAGACGATTCCCAGCAGCTTGCCATTGCCGAGCAGTGCCGCCGCGTTGTAGAGGGACGACTCGTAAAACAGCGGAAGTCCGACCGCGACGAGCATCCCCTTGGTGTGAGGAAGGAGCGACTCGAGCTCAGCGAGTGCTCGTTGTTGCACCCCCACCGAGAAGAACATGTCTTCGCAGCCGTAACCCGTGACCGCGAGTTCGGGCAGGCAGACCAGCTCGGCACCACTTTGCCGTGCCACTTTGATCGCCTCGACCAGTCGGCGGCTGTTCCCCTCCCAGTCGAGAGGGACCTGATTGACGGAGGCGGCCGCGAGACGAAGCGTGAGCACGAGGATGGTCCCAGGGGCGAAAGGTGAGAAAACTCCCTAGAGTTTGTCCGCCGGGTGCCCCGCGCGGTAGGGGCCGGGTGGGGCTATCGCTGGCGATCGACCTCCACCAGATGCCGACGCAAGAGATTGATGGCCGACTTTGCCACCCGGGCGACTTCGACCGCTGGGTGGCCTCCCCGCCCCACACGGAGCAGTTCCCCCGAGGTTCCGTCGTGCCAGGCGACCTCGACCTCCTGCTCGGTCTCGCGTCCGACCACGAGCCCAAAGGTGGCACCAAGTTCTTGGCGAATACGTTGGGCGTTCTCCAGTGGGGCACATTCTTCATCTGTTCCTCGCACGGTGCCGCCGCGATAAACCGCGCGATGGGGGTCGATCGCCGAGAACCAGACGGCAAGTTGTCCTCCGGTGAACGACTCGCAAGTGGCGAGCGTTGCATGCCGCTCGCCGAGGAGGTTCATGAGCACGTGGTCGAGGTCGACTTCTCCCTCGCCGAACACAAATTTGCCGGCAACGGCGTAGATTTCGTCGACCGTTGCGGCGATCTGGGCCTGGCAGGACGCTTCGTCAGGGGCTTGAGCCGTGATACGAAGCGACAATGTCGCCAGACTGGCTGTGATTCCGACCTTGGGGGAGCGGTCGCGGGCGATCATCTCGGGCAGCATCGCCTCAAGCTGACTCTCGCCGGGGCCGAAGAGCTTGACGACCCGGTGCCGCAGGACCTCCGGCGTGCGGCATAGCCCGGCGATCGTAGGGGCGACGCTGGCGTGCCACATTTCGAACATTTCGGCGGGGACCCCCGGGAGGGCAAACAGATGGCAATTTTCTTCCTCGCTTCGCAGCACTTCAGAGTGGATCCCGGGTGCCGTTCCGTGGGGATTCTCAATAAGGCGGCTTCCCGCCGGAATCAGGGCTTGCAGGCGATTCCTCTCCGGCATTGGACGGCCGCGGGCCGCGAACAGTTGTTCGATGTGGGCCAAGGCCTCGGGGACCATTTCGAGCGGGCGCCCGAGGAGGACGGCAAGGGCATCGCGCGTCAAATCGTCTGCTGTCGGGCCAAGTCCCCCCGTGGCGACCACGATGTCCGCTCGACTGCTGGCGTAGTGGAACAAATCGACAATCGCTGCCAGGTCGTCGGCCGCCGTGGCGTGGAGATGCACCTCGATCCCCAGCTCCCCAAGTTGCTGGCTTAGCCACTGGGAATTCGTGTCCAACCGCTGGCCGGAAGTCATTTCGTCGCCGATGGCGAGAATGGCAGCTTTCATGGAACCCCTTCATTGGGGGGCGGCGGAGCCGGCCCCCCCACTTTTCTGCTAAAATGGCGGGTTTACCATAGGGCAGGTTGCCCTTCGCGTCGAGCCGGCAGACGGGCTAAAATGGGGCTGGCGGAAGTTGTGCGAAACCCGTAGCCAGCAGCATGGTTTAATCAAGTATGCGAAAATACCAATCCTTATTGATGCTGACATGGGTCGCCCTTGCGACGTTTGCCCTCTCGCTGGCCCTTGCCGATCGGGTCGCGGCCCAGGGGTGGGGAGGACGCGATCGAGGTGGCGACCGAGGGGGAGGCGAGCGGGGAGACCGTGGGGGAGATCGTGAACGCGGTGAGCGGGGCGGCAGAGGCGATCGCGGCGGTGGTGAACGTGGTGGAGGTGAACGTGGTGGAGGTGAACGAGGTGGAGGTGAACGAGGTGGTGGTGAACGAGGTGGTGGTGAACGAGGTGGTGGCGACCGCGGTGGAGAAGAGGACCGCCGCGCGCAGTGGATGCGTTCGCTCGATCGCAATGGCGATGGCCGTCTGGAACTGAATGAAATCCCCGAGCAGATGCGCGGGCAGTTCGAGGAACGGGCCAAGCAAAGTGGATTCGACCTGAACAAGCCGATTCCCATCGATCGCTATCTTCAACAGCGAAACGAACAGGATCGCCGCGAACGGCAGGGGCTCAATCCCAACAATCCAACCGCCTTTCAAGGCGACTTGCAGCCACAGCAAGCCCCCCAATTCGGCCAGCCGTTGACTCCCGAGGAGTTGGTGATGCTCAACCCCGACCTCCGTCGGGAAATCCTGCTCGAGAGCGCCGATCCGAGCGTCATCGGCAAAGGGGTGACGCTCACGCAGCCGGGAAGCGAGGTCAAGCTCGACAAGGAGCAAGCGGAGCGCGTCGACCAGGATGCGAAGCGGATGTTCGAGCGATTCGACCAGAACAAGAATGGCGTGATCGACGGGGACGAGCTCAACTCCAACCCGTTTATGCGCGGTCAGGATACCAATGGCGATGGCAAGGTAACGCTCGAAGAGTCGAAGGCCGCGATGGCCCGCTTCCGCGCCGGAGGTGGGGGAGGAGGCTGGGGCAACCGTGGTGGCGACCGCGAAGGGGAAGGAGACCGAGGTCGAGGTGGTGGAGGTGATCGCGGCGACCGGGGCGACCGGGGCGAAAGAAATGGGGGAGGTGGACGTGGCGGGCGAGGGGAAGGTGGGCGAGGTGATTTTGGAGGTCGCGGCGATTTTGGGGGTGGACGTGGAGATTTTGGCGGACGTGGAGGTGATTTTGGCGGGGAGCGACCCGGTTTTGGCGGACCGGGTGGCGAAGGCTTTGGTGGTCGCGGCGGCGGTCGTGGCTTTGGGGGACGTGGTGGCGGTGGCGGCGAGGGAGGAGAGAACAACGCCGAGCAGGCGAAAAAAGAGAAGGAAGAGCCCGCTCGCCGATCGTATCGCTTTACCCCCGCTCAAGAGCGACTCTCGGCCGCGGCCCGCGATTGGATTGTCCCCAAGGACAAGAATGGCAATGGCCAGGTCGAAATGTCCGAATTCGCCACCACCTGGAATGCCAGCAAACTCCGCGAGTTCGACGAGTGGGACACCGATCGGGACGGGGTGGTGACGGCTGCCGAAGTAGAAGCCAAGGGGCCCGCGCCACGTGCGTCGTTCCGCGATCGGAATCGGAGCGGAGGTGCCGCGGAAGAGCGAAGCGAAAGTCCTCGGGAAGAAAATTTTGATGACTACGATGAGGAAGACTACCCGTAGTCTTCCTTCGTGCTCTCGCCACAAGGTGCCGGAACGCCCCCCTCTCGATCCCGGGTTGGCGCTCGAAGCTGCTTGCCAGGGCTGATATAATACCTCGAGTCCGCCAGGCACTCTGCACGGCGTGACGGCTTCTGGCGAGACGCTCCGTGAACGGATTCATGACTCCTGATGCGTTGATGCAATTGGCCATCGACAAGTGCCGAGCAGGGCTTGCTAAAGGGCAGAGCCCCTTCGGATGCGCCGTGGCACAAGGGGATCGCGTTGTGGCCGTGGCCCACAACACGGTGGTGGCCTCGACTGACATTACCGCCCACGCCGAGATGAACGCCTTGCGCGAAGCTTGTGGCGCGACGGGAAGCATTTTTCTCGAGGGAGCAATCGTCGCCACGACGTGTGAACCTTGCCCCATGTGCATGGCTGCGCTCCACTGGGCTCGCGTCGCGCACGTCTATTACGGGGCGACCATCGACGACGCCGCACGCGCCGGGTTCAACGAGCTGACCCTACCTGCCGCCGAGGTCCTGCGGCTTGGTGGGAGCCAGGTCCGGCTGAGTGGCGAACTATTGCGGGACGAGTGCCGCCGACTGTTCGATGAGTGGCTAGCTTCCCCCCTGAGAACTCCCTATTGAACGAAGCCAGCACCGCGGATCGCACAACACCAACGACTGGAATCGATATCCCTTCAGGCGAACACTCCATGCGTGACAAACTTTCCATCGCCCGCAATTGGCTCCCCCGCTACACGGGGCTCGAGATCGACCAGTTTGGCGACTATATCCTGCTCACCAATTTTCGCGATTACGTGCGCCGCTTTGCCAGCCAATTTGGCTGCGACGTCCACGGCGAGGACCGCCCAATGCAGGTCGCCACGAATGCCGCCGGACTGTCGATCATCAATTTTGGCATTGGCTCCCCGAATGCGGCGACCATTATGGATCTGCTCACGGCGCGTGAGCCCAAGGGGGTCCTATTCCTGGGCAAATGCGGTGGCCTCAAGGAATCGACGGAGATCGGTCACTTTATTCTCCCGATTGGCGCGATTCGGGGTGAAGGAACCTCCGACGACTACCTGCCCAAGCTCGTCCCGGCGCTCCCCTCGTTCAAACTCCATAAATTCGTCTCCCAGGTGTTGGTCGAGCAGGGCTACGAATACCGCACGGGTGTGGTCTATACCACCAATCGCCGTGTGTGGGAGCACGACGAGGCGTTCAAGCAGCAACTCGGCGAGTACTCGACCATTGCCATCGATATGGAAACGGCCACCATCTTTGCCGTCGGGCACCGCAATCACATCGCCCGAGGGGCTCTTTTGTTGGTTTCCGATTTGCCGATGACCCCCGAAGGGGTGAAGACATCGGAAAGCGATGCCACGGTCTCGCGAGAATGGGCCGAAGTCCACCTCAGAATTGGCATCGAGGCACTCACCGACATCGGTGAGAAAGGGGAGACGATCAAGCACTTCAAGTACTGATCGACAAGGGCCGATCTGCAAATTATCATTTTGATAATTATCAAATCGATAGTACGGCACTGGGAAAAAGCGGCGTTGCCGCATCGAATGGCTTGTGGCAATGGCGTAACTGGTTGCCAGCCTTGGGGTCGTTGCGATATTATTGCCACTTTCTGGCAATACATTACCGATCACTCCGCTCCACCTCCCTAGTGAAACTCTCGCGCCACGCGTTCTGGCTAAGCCTCCTTGCATCCACGTTGTTTGCCGAACGAACGTGGAGTGCCAGATTCTATGCCTCGTTCTCCACCGACGAGACGATCGGGGGGCAGGTGTTTCTCGAAGAGGATATTCTCTACTTCGACGGCGTGTCATTGCGGGTTCATGTGGCAGCGGCCACGTTTTTTACGCAAGCCGAGGATATCGATGCCTTGCATGTCGACGACGAGGGGAATCTCTACTTCTCGACGGCGGGAAGTGCGACGATCGCCACTGGCATCGATGGTGGGGCGGGGGGAATGCAAAGTGGCGACGTCATTCTCTACCGCCCCGATTCCGGTTCGTTCCATCGCTTCATTGCCGATGGCGGGCCAAATGTCGATGCCTTTGCAATCTGGGGAGGCCAGCCCTATCTCTCCTTCACAACCGATGCCGTTGTGGGCGCCAACCTGCTCGCCGTGACAGACGATACGGTCTTCACCTTGAGCGGGACCGATTTGGCGACCAGCACCGCCACGGCAGTGCTCGACTCGCATCTGCTGTTGCTCGGAATTGGCGCTCAGGGAATCACCGCCACCGACATCGACGCCTTTGCGATGACCGCCACGGGTGAGATGCTCTTTTCGACGACCGGCAGCTACAGCTTCCTGCGCGAAGGTGGAAATCCCAATAATACGCGGGACTACGTGACCCGGGATGGTGGGGTCGTCTATCGGTTCGACCCCGCGAGCCCCGAGAGTTTCGACCCGCGCGAGGCGAGTTCGATCTACTTCGACGCCTCGGCCACGTTCGGGACGTCGGTCAATATCGATGCGCTCAGCGTGTTGCCCGAATTGCATGTCGAGGCGGACTTCAATGGCGATGGCCGCGTCGACGCGGCCGATTACACCGTGTGGCGAAATGCCTTGGGAAAGACCGGCCTTTCCCCCTATTCCCCAGGTGATGCCGATGGCAATGGCACGGTCGATCACCTCGATTACCACTTGTGGAAGGCCAACTTCGGTGTTTCCACTGCCGGCTCTGCTTTCGCCACGAGGCAGCAGGTACCCGAACCGGCAGTGGGTCACCTGGTGGGACTCGCGATTGTCGGCCTGAGCCCGTTGGCACGGCAGCGTCGGGCAGGATGGCCGCGGGCCTTTACGCTGGTCGAACTCTTGGTCGTGGTCGCCATCATCGGGGTGCTTGTCGCTTTGCTGCTGCCCGCGGTGCAAGCCGCGCGCGAGGCGGCGAGGCGAACCGAATGTGCAAACCATCTCAAGCAGATTGGTCTCGCGATCCTCAATTTCGAGTCGAGCCAGCGGCGATTTCCCCCCGCCGCTCAGGACCGGGGCGGGAGTCCTTGGACTCACAACACGCCTCCCCCCGTTTCACGACATGGGGGCCTCTCGTTGCTGCTCCCCTATTTTGAGAATTCCGCGACGTTCGCAGCCATCGATTACGCCTGGGACTGGAACGACACCACCCATTCGGAGAATGAACTCCATACCAAGCAGGACCTCGCGGGGATTCTCATCTGTCCTTCCGCTCCCGGGGGACGTCAACGGTATCATGTGACCGACTATGTCCCGATGAACCGGGTCGAAATCGCCAACAAGTCGCCTAATCTCACCTACGATCCGCCAGGGGGATCGATCAAGGACCTCGTCGCGCGCGGCCTGATCGAATCGCACGGCGGCGCTGGCAACTTCGACCCCGTGTGGGATGGGATCCTGCAGGTCGACTCGGTTGTCGTCAACGCCAGTGGGGGCGTCACCGTGAGCGATCGCCGCAAGGTCCGCGCCGCGCAGGTGACCGACGGTCTGTCGCACACGCTGCTCTTCCTCGAGTCGGGTGGGAAGCCGTGGATCTATGCCTACGGGGAGTCGCGCGGCGAGGATGCCAGCGCCAACAACGAGTTTCGTTGGGCGAGTGGCGACACCGTGATGGAACTGCAATTCTATTGTGGTGATTCGCAGATTCTCAACTGCTCCAACCGCGACCGCATCTATGGTTTTCATGGCACCGGTTGCAATATTGCCTTTGCCGATGGTTCCGTGGCGTTTCATCTCGAAGATATCGAACCCCGATTGCTGGTCGCCCTGTTCACGATCCGCGGCAGCGAGATCGTCGACATGGCTCGTTGATTTCGCCATCCAGCAAGTCAGTGGCCGGGGCACTTTCGGCCCTTTCTGGCGGCTCTTATAATCGCGGCTGATGACTGCCTGGTACGGTAGCCTTTTGTGAGCGCGGGGCGAAGTAAGTGATGGACGTGGAGGAGCTACTCGCCAAGATCGATCACGCCGTGCTCCAGCCGACCCAGGGGGACGACGACGTCCGCCAGGCGTGCGACCTTTGTGCCACACTTCGCGTGGCCACGGTTTGCGTCAAACCCTCGCATGTTCCCCTGGCCGTCTTGTTGCTTACCGATTCCCCAGTCGGCGTCAGCACGGTTGTCGGTTTTCCCCACGGGGGAACCAGCACCCAGGCGAAAGTGGCGGAGACCGCCGCTGCCTGCCGCGACGGTGCCGTGGAGATCGACATGGTGGTCAACCTTGGCAAGGTCTTCTCCCAGGATTGGGCCGATGTCGAAGCCGACATCGCCGCTGTCGTCGACGCGGCTCGCGAGTGGGATGCCCTGGTCAAGGTGATTTTCGAAACGGGGCTCCTGCCCCACGACGACTGGAAAGTCCAACTTTGCCGGCTCAGCGAACGGGCTGGGGCGGCCATGGTGAAGACGTCGACTGGCTTCGGCTACAGGAAAGACGCCACGGGTCAGCTTGTCGCCACGGGGGCCACCGAACAGGACGTGCGACTGATGGTGGCCAACGTCTCGCCGCACATCGGTGTAAAGGCGTCGGGTGGCATTCGGACCTATGCCGACGCGGCCCGGATGGTTGCCTTGGGGGCCGTGCGTTTGGGCACCAGTTCTACCCAGGCGATCGCGACCGGCGCACCAACTTCCAGCAACTACTAACTAGCACCGCTCAACTAACCATTCTCAAGCCTGTCAAATAGGAATCCCCGATGCTCGACATCCACGACAAGGTCGAAGAGGCCGCGGCCCACATCGAGGCCCAATGGGGAGAGTCTCCTCGGGCCGGCCTCATTCTGGGGACCGGGCTGGGGAGTCTCGCCGAGCGGATCGAGGAGGAAGCGGTCTTCGATTACGGCGAGATTCCACATTTTCCCCTCTCCACGGCCACCAGCCATCGTGGCCGCCTCGTCTGCGGCAAGCTTTGCGGCCTGCGCGTCGTCGCCATGGAGGGGCGATTTCATCAGTACGAAGGTTACCCCCTCAAGCAGATCACCCTGCCGGTCCGGGTGATGAAGCGGCTGGGGGCCGAAGTCCTTTGCGTCTCGCAGGCCGTTGGTGGAATGAACCCGCTTTACCGCGCTGGCGAAGTGATGCTGGTCGACGACCATATCAACCTGATGGGGGACAACCCGCTCATCGGGGTGAACGACGACCGCCTAGGGCCTCGCTTTCCCGACATGAGCGAGCCTTACGACTTCGAACTCATCGAAGTCGGGCTCGAAGTCGCGCGGCGCGAAAACTTCGCCGCCCATCGTGGTGTGATGGTCGCCGTGACGGGGCCAAACCTCGAAACTCGGGCCGAGTATCGCTTCCTCCGCGCGATCGGTGCCGATGTCGTCGGCATGTCGACCGTCCCCGAAGTCATCACCGCCGTCCATTGCGGGTTGCGGGTGTTCGGCGTCTCGGTGATCACCGACATGTGCCTTCCCGATGCCCTCGAGGTGGCCGATGTCGCCAAAATCATCGCCACCGCTCAGGGGGCCGAACCAAAGCTGCGGGCGCTGTTCGAAGGGGTGCTGCGCCACGTCTCCAAGCAGGGACCACCCGCATGACGAGCGATGTCGTCGCGGTGGAGTCCGCGGCCGAGTTTCTGCGGTCGCGCTGGCCGGTTGTTCCGCGCGTCGGTGTGGTGCTCGGTTCGGGCTTGGGGGGGCTCGTTCGGTCGATTGCCGATGCGACTCGTGTCGATTTTGGTGCGATTCCTCATTTTGGCGGCGCAACGGCAACCGGGCACCGGGGACGAGTCCATTTGGGAACGTGGCAGGGGACCCCAGTTGTGGTGCTCCAGGGGCGGCTCCATGGCTACGAGGGGCATCCCCCCGCGCGCGTCGGTTTTCCGATCCACGTGATGCGGGCCATGGGGATTTCGACGCTGGTCCTCACCAACGCCGCCGGGGGCCTCAACCCGCTCTACCGGGTTGGCCAAATCGCCCTGATTGCCGACCAAATCAATCTGTCGTTCCACAATCCGCTGGTGGGGGCCAACGACCCCGCCTTGGGGCCGCGGTGGCCCGACATGTCGGCTCCGTACGATGAGGGGTTGTTGGCACTGGCGACCACGTGGGCCCGTCGCGCGGGACTCCCTTGCCATCGGGGTGTCTACGTCGGGATGTTGGGGCCAACGTACGAAACCAGGGCCGAATACCGCATGTTGCGGCGGATGGGGGGAGATCTGGTCGGCATGTCGACGATCGGCGAAGCGATCGTCGCGCGGCAGTTAGGCCTCAAGGTGCTGGGGATTTCGGTCGTGTCGAACGAGTGTGCTCCCGACCGGCTCGCGAAGACCTCGGGCGACGAGGTTGTGGCCGCGGTCGCGCGGGCCAGCTCGCAGGTTGGGGGGCTCGTCTCCGGTCTCCTCGCGGCACTCCCGCCCGATCATGCTGATACCGCCGGGCCTGTGTCTGTGGTACCATAGGGCGAAGTGAAAATACGCCTTCGACAATCGGAGCCCCTTGATATGCACCGCATCGCTCTCCTGTTTGGATTTCTGATTCTCTATCCGGTTGCCCTGCACGCCCAGGCAGAAGACTCGCTGGCCGCGACCGACTCGTTCGCTGCAACCGACAAAGCCCCGAAGGGGTTCAAGCCCATCTTCAATGGCAAGGACCTCGAAGGGTGGGAAGGGGGTTCGACCGCCAACCCCGCGAAGATCTCCGACGAACAGCAGGCCAAGTGGGACGCCGAAATCAAGCAGCACTGGAGCGTCGATGAGGGAGAGCTCGTGAGCGACGGGCATGGCCCCCACCTGGTGACCAAAGAAAAATTCGGCGACTTCGAAATGTGGGTCGACTGGAATCTTGCTCCCAAGGGGGATAGCGGCATTTATCTGCGCGAGATTCCTCAGGTGCAGTTGTGGGATCCCAAGCACGAGGCCGCCCACGTCCATGGCAGCGACAAGGGATCGGGTGGCCTGTGGAATAATAAGAAGCACGAGCGATTCCCGCTCGAGGTCGCCGATAAACCGACCGGTGAATGGAATCGGATGTACGTCCGTATGGTGGGACCCTATGTCGTGGTGAAGCTCAACGACAAGCTGGTGGTCGACAACGTGGTGCTGGAAAACTATTTTGCTCCCGACGAGCCCGCTTTCGCCAAGGGACGGATCCACCTGCAAACCCATGGCAGCGAAACCCGGTTTCGCCGTGTGCTCGTTCGCAAGATCGACGAGGAAGAGGCGACGAAGATTCTGAAGGAGATCAAAGCCGCCGGCGAGAACCAGTAGCCGAACAAGCGCGAGCCTTCGGACACGCTCCCCATGCCTGACGATTTTCTGCAACTTGCCGGCAAGACGATCCTCGTCTGCGGTGTGGCCAATCGCAAAAGTGTCGCCTGGCACGTCGCGCAATTGCTCCGCGCGGCCGAGTGCCGCGTCATTTATTCGGTTCGTACCCCCGAGCGCAAGGTTCAACTCGGCCAACTGCTCGGTTCCGACCGGGACATCCTGGTCTGCGACGTCGAGCGTCAGGACGAGATCGACCAGCTCGCTCGCGACGTGGCCGAGCGAACCGATGGATTGGCCGGCATGCTCCATTCGATCGCGTTCGCCGACTACAGCGAAGGAATGAAGCCCTTTCACGAGACGCCGCGGAGGGCCATGCTGCGCTCCTTCGATATCTCCTGCTACTCGCTCATCGCCCTATCGCAGGCGCTCAGCGACCAACTGGCCAGTCAGGCGTCGGTGGTGACCATCTCGATTTCGACAACCCGCATGGCGAGCGAGAATTATGGCTTCATGGCCCCCATCAAGGCGGCGCTCGACTCGTCGCTGGCCTTCTTGGCCAAGAGCTTTAGCGCGACGAGCCAGGTGCGGTTCAATGCCGTCGCGGCGGGGCTGCTCAAGACGAGCGCTTCGGCAGGGATTCCCCATTACGTCGATTCCTATCTTTTCGCCGAGCAGGCGACCCTCCGCCATCAGGCGGTGACGACCCAGGAGGTGGCCGCCACGGCCGCGTTCCTGCTTAGCCCCCGCTCCAGCGGCATCAATGCCCAACGGATTGTGGTCGATGCCGGGATGGAAACCAACTACTTCGATGCCGAGATCATACGACGGTTTGGCCAGGGGGGGTGATGGGACCCGTGAGGCAGTCGAGCCGAATGGGTGTGCATTTTCCCGGCAAAAGGGGATGGTAACGGGTTCGACGAGCCGCTCGGGGGGCGAACCTGGGGGTGTGAGGGGCTCGTTTGGCGCGTGGTCGGCATCGCGATTGGGCCAGTTTTGGGGCCCCCAGGCGAGGGGCCACCCTTTGCGCATCAAAATCCTAAGTGAAAACTACTGGATGATTTACGGCAGCCGTGCTATCGTAAAGATAGGCATCGGAAGCGAATCGCCGGCAACCCGCCAATTGGAGGGCTCCCCCCTTGGGTGGTATGGTGCGGCGATAAGCGGCCGAATAGTGGGTTGAGATGAGACGAACCGTGTATTGCCTTGTGAGGCACCTTGTTTGCACGGTGATGTCAGGAAGTGAACTTTTTTTCGGCACCCCCACAGCCTGGTACGGATGGCAGAGGCGCTCACCACAAAACTGATTGAGCTCGTCAAACGGAGCGAACTTGTCGAGGACGACCAACTTGAGTCGTTTCTCTCCAAGTTGGCTGCCGAGCGTGGAGGGTCTTTACCCGACAGCCCCGAGGAGCTGGGCGAACGGATGGTCGCCGCCGGCATACTGACCGAATGGCAGAGCAAGAAATTGCTGGCCGGCAAGTACCGTGGCTTTCGTCTTGGCAAGTACAAGCTCTTGGGCGAAGTCGGCAAGGGGGGCATGAGCGCCGTCTATCTGGCCGAACATATTCTCATGCGGCGACGAGTCGCCATCAAGGTGTTGCCAAAGGCGCGCGTGAAGGATGCCTCCTATCTCGACCGCTTTCGACTCGAAGCCCGTGCGGTGGCCAAGCTGGACGATCCTCATATCGTCCGCGCCTTCGACATCGATAACGATGGCGACACGCATTACATCGTGATGGAGTATGTCGAGGGGCCCGACCTCCACCGCGTCGTCTCGCAAAATGGCCCACTCGACGCCGACACGGCAGCCGACTACATCGCCCAGGCGGCGACTGGTCTGGCCCACGCCCATGAGAAGCATCTGATCCATCGTGATATCAAGCCCGCGAACTTGCTGGTCGATCGCAACCAAACCGTCAAGTTGCTCGACCTCGGACTCGCCAAGCTCACCGAGGACGACCAGACGTCGCTCACGCTCGCCCACGATGAGAACGTTCTGGGGACCGCCGATTATCTGGCCCCCGAGCAAGCGCTCAACAGCCATGGTGCCGACGAGCGGAGTGATATTTATAGTCTCGGTTGCACGCTCTACTACCTGCTCACGGGGCGACCCCCCTTCCCCGAGGGGACCATCTCCGAGCGACTGCTGAAACATCAAGTCGAGGAACCCGAGAGTCTGCTCCGGCTGCGTCCCGATCTGCCGGTGTCGCTCGTGGAAGTCTGCAATCGCATGATGGCCAAGCGCCCCGAGCTGCGCTACGACAGCGCGGAGGAGGTCGCGAACCGATTGACCCAATGGCTGGCCGATCGCGGCCGCACGTTGCGCGGCGGGCGGATTTCTTCGGAGCAGGAGACGGGAGTGGGGAGCGGCATCCTCAGCCGGTTCCAGGTCCGTCCCCCCAGCAGCAAGATTTCGCCGACCCCCCCCAGCAGCGAAACGATCTCCAACCGCGCTGCCAACGTCGACACGACCCGGCTCAATGATTCGTCGGGCGTCGACCTGGGAGACGACGAAATCACGCTGGCTCCCCTCGACGACGATCCACGGGAAGAAAAAAAGTCGTCCGACGTGCTCGCCGCCGACAGCGGCAGGTTGCGGCCGAGTCCCGCGGCCTCTGGTCCTCCCTCGATGTCGCTCTTCGAAGAGGAAGTGCTCGTCCAATCGACCGAACCGGTCATGCGGCGTCACTCGGGCGAGTTCGACTACAATCCGCTTCATCCCCCCGGATTCTCGAGCCCCTACAAAAAATCGCCCCTGCCCTGGATTCTGGCGGCCGGCGTGGCGATTCTTGTGCTGATTGTCATCGTCGCCGTGATTGCGATGCGGTAGTGGCTTGAGTGGGATGGTAGTGGCATGAGTGGGACGCAAGACGTCTAAGGCTCGAGTCCCCCGTTGACGCGCGTCGCGTGCCACCGTGCCGCCAGCATCACGCAATTGATTCCCGACCCGATCCCCAGGAGTGCCAGCAATGCGCCGGGTGGCGGGGACTCGGCTTCGAGGCCGAGCGCCATCGTCACGGGCAATGCGGCCGAACCGGTGTTCCCCAGTGTCTCGAGTGTTGCGTAGTCCCTTGCCGGATCGAGTCCGAGCCGTTCGAACATCAGCCGCCGGTGGGCGACTCCCACCTGATGGCAAAAGGTGCGGTCGATCTCGTCGGTGGTCAGGTCAAGCTGGCTCCGCAGATCGTCGAACGTTCCGGCACCCGCGGCAACCCCTTCGCGCATCAAGGTTTCGCTATCGGTTTGCATTAGTTCGGCCATCCCCTGGCTCTGGCAGAGCCGGTGATGGGCCGTTCGTGCCCGAGCGGCTCCCCCCAGCAGCCGGTTGCCCGTGCGGCTGAGTTCCTCGTGACAAAGCACGAATGCCGCGCTCGCCGAGCCAATCGTAAGCGAGGCCACGGCGAACTTCACGTCGTTGCGCGAGAGGTCGGTCTGGCGATTGAGCTCCGCGATCGTTCCCTCGACCAGATTGCGGCCACACTCCGTGCCGACAACCACTCCGGCGCGGATCTGGCCAAGCTCGATCATGTTCGCAACCTGGGTCACGCCAGTGAGCAGACCGAGGCAGGCATTCGACACGTCGAAAATAGCGCACGACTCCGGAAGGCCGAGTTCGTGATGGACGCGGCAGGCGGTGGCGGGTTCGAGAAAGTCGCGGCAGACCGAGCCATGGACCAGTGCCCCGAACATGTCGGTGGGAAGGCCGCTCGCCTCGATCGCCCGCCGGGCCGAGATGAGGCTCATGTCGCTGGGCCGGGTGCCTGGGGCAAAGAACCGCCGCTCGCGAATGCCGGTCATCAGCTCGAGCCTCCCTTCGGGGAGCCGAAGCCGCTCGTACAGCGGGGCGAGCCGATGTTCGATGTCGGCGCTGGTGACGACCTCGCGCGGCAGAGTGTAGCCGAGCGATTCGATGGAGACACGTTGATATCGCATGGAAAGACTGGGGGAGCGGCGCTCGGAGGGGATGGAATGTCCCAGACTATCCGAAACCGCCCCGGTTAGACGATCCCCTCCCAGAGCGCCGAGCCAACCCGGACCATGGTCGCCCCCTCGGCGATGGCGATTTCAAAATCGCCCGACATCCCCATCGACAGTTCCTTAAGCTGGACGTGAGCCGGCAACTGGGGCGCCCATCGGTCGCGAAGCTGGCGCAACTCGGAGAAGCTCCTGGCGGCCTCCTCGCCGGTTGCTTCATAGCGGGCCATTGTCATCAGGCCACGAATGTCGAGATGGGAGTAATCCCCCAGGCGTGGGGCCAAATCCTCGAATTCCGCGGGGGAGAAGCCATGCTTTGCCTCCTCGCCCGAGCAGTTGACTTCGATCAGCAGCTCGGCCCGGCGGCCCAGACGCCCCGCCTCAACGTCGATCGCCGTCAGGAGCCGAACGCTGTCGACTCCGTGGAAGAGGGGCTGATATTCGAGCGACCGTGCGACCTTGTTGCGCTGGAGGTGGCCGACGAGATGCCACTGGAGATCGGCCTCCAGGGACCGGCATTCGTCGGCTCGTTGCCAGAGTTGTTGTGGGCGGCTCTCACCCAAGTCGGTACACCCGGCCTCGACCAGGGTGGCGATCTCGCGCGAGGTGACGTATTTGGTGATTCCCACCAGCCGCACGTCGGCGGCCGAGCGTCCCGCCTTGGCGGCCGCCGCTGCCATTCGCTCACGCACGCGCTCGAGGTTGCGGGCAACGATCGGCTCGAGCGGGGGCATCGTGAGGCCTGCGGCAGGCGTGGGAGCAGGATTTACGCCGGGTCGACTTCCACCAGCACGTCGGCTTCACCGGTCCGCAGGAAGCGAGCCACCAGCGTTTCCGCGGCGGTGTTTTGCCCCAGCACGGTCCGGTTAGCGGGAGGAGCCAGCGAGCGGTAGATCAGCCATTGGCTGCTGCCACATTGCACGCGATAGCCCACGGCCACATCGCGCGGCACCACCTCGAGCGAGGCGGCGACTGTAAGTTGTCGCCACGTGCGCGGCTTCGACGTTCGCTTCGATCGCAAGTCGAACCAAATGGGGGCGCTAGCACGCCGGCCTGACCCGCGATGGCCCAGCACTAACTGATCCCCTTGCTGCTCCAATTCTCCCGGCTGCAGATCGACACGCCATTCTCCCAGCCCCAGGGGCATCAGACTCGCTCCGGGTCGTCCCTTGGCGTTGGCGAGAACGCCATCGCGAGTCTCCTTCTCCGGCAGGAATGTCATTCCCGGGACGAGCGGCAGGCGATGCGTGTGAGCCCACTCTTGGGGCTCGCCTTGCTCGCTATGGAGGATGTCCTGCAGGAACAGGAATTCGTCTTCCTTGCCGAGCAGGATTTGCCGTTCCAGCCGCGCCCCCGCGGTGAGTGTTGTCGTCAGTTCGAGATAGTCGCATTCTTCGTTGGAAAACCAGCACTGCTGTTCCCAGTCGTCGGTCGGTTCGAGTCGTCGACCCCCCAGGGTGATCTCCGCCTGCCACTCGCCCGCCATGACAGTCTTGCCGCTAATCTCCAGCTCGATGCGCGACCCACGTCCGCTGTAGTCGATGGCAAAGCGATGCGCGCTCGAATCGACTCCGGTCGACATGACAGCCAGACAGGACCACTCCGATTCGAGACTCGGATCGGGCAGGGGGCCGCTGGTCCGCAGGGTTTGGGGGGTGAGGAGTAGTTTCCCAAATCGGGCGGCAGCGGCCAGACGATCCGCGCGGTCGCCGGCCAGCGAGATGGCCGCATCGACAGGTCCCCCCGGCCAGTTGCGATAGGCGCTCGTCGTCAACAGCGGACTGCCGTTGGCACGGGCGAGGAGAATCGTTTGGCGGACAAGCCATTCGTACTGGGTTTCCGCGTCGGTTGTCCAACATCCCTTCGGGATGGCGCGGCCCAGCGCCCGGCAACGTGTCCAACTGGAAAAGAGAGCCGGCAGATGCTCGAGGAGCCTTGCCGCGATCACCCCTTCTCCATCCGTCGCCTCGCACAGGCTCTCGCTTAGTGCAATCCGTGCCGCGCTGCGCAGCTCGCGCGCGGGCTTGAGTTCACCCACTTGGGAACTAATCACCAAGGGGAGTTCTCCTCCCAGAAGTGTGGCGACCAGATACTCTTCGGCCGGCATCGTCGCGGGCGAAGCCAATTGGCACTCGCGACTCACCGTCATCAAGTGGGTCAGCAGCCGCCACCAGTTGCGAATTGGCAGATGGGCAGCCAATTGGGGGAGCCAGTACCCCACGGTGAGCAGACGCAGGGCATCCGGCAACCGGATCTCGCTGGCGTTGAACTGGTCGCGGAGGAGCCCCTCCAGGAGTTCCTCGAGACGAGGGGAGGGGGACTCGGTGGGAGCGGCGAGCAGTGTTCCCAGTTTGACGCGCCACGCCAGGCCAGCATCGCACTCAGGCGAGTTGGGGACTCCCCACACCAAGGGGTCCGACGTCCCCATCGGGAACTTGACGAACGGGGCGGGAGGCTTGCGCTTCGCCAGATAGGCGGACCACCGCTGCCAGGACTTCTCCTCATCCGGACGTTTGTCACTTCGCTTGAGCGGCGCGGGGGTATCGGCGTGCCAGAGCCGGCCCTGGGCCCAGTCGGAAATGAGCTGCTCGAGATGATGTTCTCCCGCTGGGGCTTGGAAACCGCTCGGCGAAGAGGTCAAATCAGTGTTGCCCGCAGTGGTTGTCGACATCTCATCCCTGATGTGGATTGTCATGAACTCAATCGACCCTACCCTTTTCGACCCGTGACGGAATCTCGCGTGCGAGACGAACGCCGGTGTCGAATGCAAAGTGAGGAGGATCAGCGCATGGGAGCATCATACTCGGCTCGTCGACGAACGCCTAGCCGCTATCGGTTTTGGCATGGGCAGCTTTGGCAAGTGCAGTTTTGGCTTCCGCTGGGAGTCCTCTTGGGACTGCTCGTATTGGGGGTAGGGAGCGGGGCGACGTTGGCCGCTCAGGCCGACGCGGAAGACCAAGTGCCGACCCGGCAAGACAATCCCTCGCGTCCCGAGCGATCGGAGACCCAACCAGCGGCAGGGGCTACCCCAGAGGCTGCTGCCGACGAAGCCGCAGCGAGCGAGAGTGAGGATTACCCCTCGCCCGACGAGGCGGTGTTGCCACTCGAGCAGCCTCCGCAATTGCCAGAGCCGATTGGCATGGAACGCCTTTCGAAGACCGACCGGGCTTGGATCGATGCCAAGCGTAATCGCGTGGTGGTCGATGGGCGTGTTTCCTTGCGTCAGGGGGTCCTCGAAATGTTTGCCTGCCCTCGCAACACCAAGGAGCACGAATCGGTGGTGGCTGTCGACGCCAAGGCCTTCGTCCTCCACGCGGCGCTATTGGCCGTGGGGGCCGAGACGGGGGGACCCGCGCAATTTGTTCCCGCGTATAGGCCGCCGCACGGTACTCAGATCAATGTCGAAGTCTTCTGGCTCGACAAAGAGGGAAAACGCCAAAAGGCCAAGGCGCAAGAGTGGGTGCGCGATCTACGTACCAAGCAGCAAATGACCCTGCCGTGGGTGTTTGCCGGCAGCGGCTTCTGGCTCGATGAAGAAACCGGCAAGCAGTATTACCAGGCCGAAGCGGGCGATCTCATTTGCGTCAGCAATTTCAGCACGGCCATGCTTGACGTGCCTGCCGAAAGCACGAATGTCAATGACGGGCTGTTCTTCGAGGCCTTCACCGAACGCATTCCCCCACTCGGCACCCCCGTACGGGTCGTGCTCTCGCCGGTCCTTCCCAAGCAGGAGGAGCCGGCTTCGCCGGAACCGCAAGTTCCAGCGACCACCACCCCCCCACGTGTCGGACTCGGCAACCCGTAGCACATGCGTCCTCAAAATCGTCTGGTCGCACAAGAGTTCGCCTCCACTTGCCAATCGGCTACAATTGGTCGTTCGGCTGCGATTCGTCCGATCGCCTCGTGCCGGTTCCCTTTCAGCATTTCTGCATTCTGTGTGTGAGGTCTATCCATGCCGCGTGGAGTCCAAATCGCGATCGTAACACTGACGCTGTTGGCGTTCGTGTCTCCCGGCAGCTTGTCGTCAGCCGAGGACTGGCCTCAATGGCGCGGAATCGACCGCAACGGATTGACAACGGAAACGGGTCTGCTGAAAGAGTGGCCGAGCGAAGGACCGGAGCAAGTCTGGATCAGTCGCGAAGCGGGGCTCGGGTACGCCGGCCCAGCGATCGTGGGGGACCGGCTCTACATGCTCGGTTCGCTCGAGGGGGAGAGCCATCTGATGGCGTTCGACGTCCATAGTGGCAAGCGAGTTTGGGCGACTTCGATTGGCGAAGACTACGATAACGATTGGGGCGACGGCCCCCGCAGCACTCCCACGGTCGAAGGAGACCACGTCTGGGCGATGGGGGCGCGGGGTGTCCTCGTTTGCTGCAAGACTTCCGATGGGACCAAGGTGTGGGAGGTCGAGATGGAAGACCTTGGTGGTCAGATCCCGACTTGGGGTTATGCCGAGTCGCCATTGGTCGACGGGGACAAGGTCCTCTGCACTCCCGGGGGGGACGAAGGGGCGATTGCCGCGTTCGATAAGCTGACCGGCAAGCTCCTTTGGCAGACGGCAGAGGTCGTCGACAAGGCCCATTACTCATCGATCGTCAAATCGAAGCGCGACAGCTACGACGTCTACGTGCAACTCCTTCCGTCACGTGTCGTCGGGGTCAACGCGACCGACGGCACCGTGTTATGGGAGTCGCACTGGCCGGGGCAGACCGCCGTGATTCCCACGCCCCTGATCCACGACGACGACATCTTCGTCACCTCGGGCTACGGGGTCGGTTGCCGGCTATTGAAGATGAATGCCCAGGGGGACAGTGTCGAAACCGAGTATGACAACAAGAACATGAAGAACAAGCACGATGGCTTCGTGCGTGTGGGGGATCATATCTACGGTTATAGCGATGGAGTCGGTTGGATTTGTCAGGAATGGGCCACTGGCGAAATCGTGTGGCGCGAGAAGTCAAAGCTCGAGAAGGGCTCGATCGGCTACGCCGATGGCATGCTCTACTTGCTCGGTGAGCGCGAGGGAGAGGTCGTGCTGATCGACGCGACCCCCGAGGGTTGGAGCGAGAAGGGACGCTTCCAGCTCGGACCACTGACCGAGCAACGGAGTCCCCGCGGAGGAATTTGGGTTCACCCCGTCATTTCCAATGGCCGGCTCTACCTTCGCGACCAGGAACTGCTTTACAGCTTCAACGTGAAGCAGGACTAGCTACTCGCGGCACGAGATCGTGCCCCTCTTAATAGGTCCAGCCGGTCCGCAGGAACATCGTCGAGTCGACCTCGAAGGTTCCGCCGCCGCGTTCGAATTCCAGCTCGCGGCCGAAGACGTAACCGACCTCCCAGCGATGGGAGACTCCCCCGACGATTTTTCGTTCGGTGCCGAACAGGACCCGCAGGTCGCTGTAGCTGAGGGTGTCGCTCAGGCCGTTGGGGCGCTCGATGGCCCAGATTCCGCCACCAAACTCCCCCTGGACGAAGAGCCATCGCTCGTCGTGGCCCGGAGGGCCATTGGCCCACGTTCGCCAAGCGTATCGGGGCCGGGGGAAGACCAGCTCGATACTCTGGTCGTCGGTGGCATAGATGTAGCCGATGGCCGGCAGCAGGCTGGCGTTGGCCCGATTGACGTACATCGCCCCGAAAATCCACTTTGTGTAGGGATCGGCCTGATAGATGCCCAGCGCCCGGCCCGAGACGCGAATGGCGTCGGAACTGCCGAAACTCTCGTCGTCGGCATAGGCCCCAATCGTGACCGCGGCGTCGAACGTCCACCCCCCATCGAGTGGCCGAAAGTGATGGAAGTCGACCGAGGCCTCGTGCAGCCGCGAAGGGACCGGCAGGAACGACGGGCCATCGAGAAAATTGACAGTGTAATCGGGGGTCACCAACAGCGGCGACTCGCGCTCGGGAAAAGGAAACCCGAACATCAGATTGGCCCCCAGTTGCGAGATGCCATACCCGTCGCGATCTCCCCACCCGGGCATCCAGGAGGCCATGACGTTCCCCTTCTGGAAGATGCCGTCGCGTGCTCCTGGGGGAAGTCCCGAGGGGGGGGGCTGGGGACCAAATCCCTCGTCGAGGTAGACCTCTTCGCCCGCGAAATAGTAGGGAGTCCCCGGGGCATGGTAGGGGGAAGTCTGGTACTCCGGGCCGAGGAGATAGGGGGTCTCGGACTCGACCACCACTTCGCCAAGCGGGCTTCCTTGGGGTGGGGGATAGACGACTGGCGCTTGCGACAAGGCGGGGGCGCGAAACTGCGCAACCGTCACCAGCAGGGTGCCGAGCAGGGCGAGCCATCGACCCCGATGTGGCCGAGCAAGGGATGGAGATGTATGGCTCATTGGGAGGGGGGACTCGCCCTGGGGTTGCGACTCAAAAGTCGATTCCGACCCGCATCATGAAGGTGTCGTCGGGACTTCCCTTGTCGGGCAGGCCGCTGTCGAAAAGAATCTCGCGGTCGAACACGTAGCCTATCTCGACATGACCTCGCAGCTTATTGGGAAGCTCCCACTCGACGCCGGTGACGAAGCGAATGTCGTTGTAGTCGATGCGGTCGTCGAGCCCGGCGCGATTGACGGTCCACGATCCTCCGCCATACTCGCCCGCCACATACCACCACCAATCGGTATTGCCGAGCGATCGGAAGCGGCGGCGGAGCTTGGGATTGGGGAACACGATGTACATGTCCCATATATCGTTGGGTCGGTAGTGAAAGCCGCCCGCGGGCAGAATCTGCACGTTTAGCCGGTCGAGATAGACCACCCCCACCAGGACATCGAGTTGCGGCGAGATAGAGATCACGGCGAGGGCGCGTCCCAGGAAGCGAACCGAATCGCTGTCAATATTGTCGAAGTCGCTCCAGACACCGGTGCGGAATCCCAACTCCGCGCCAAACCATTCGAAGGGGCGCGGGTACCACGACAGGTCGAGGTAGGCGTCGTAGAGGTGCCCTGGCAGGTCGGGCCCGCGCGGTACCATCGCAGGGTCACTCACGGGGCCTTCCAGGAAATTGAAGGCAAAGCCCGGGGTCACCAATAGCGGCGTGTCGATGTTGTGCATCACGGGAATTCCGAACGTGGCCGCCAGTTCGGTCCGATTGATCTTGAGTTCGTTGGCACCACTTCCGCCAGCAAGCCAGGTGTGCTCGATTCCGATCCGCTGCAAAAACTTCTGGAAGCGCACCAAGCTGCCATCGGCGGCCTGATAGCCATACGTTCCCTGTTGCCAGTCGAAGGGAAGACCATCGGGATAGAGCCCCTGCTGTGGCGCACTCCCCAGCGGGGGATAGGTCGGATTCGGGGCACCATAAACCGGTTGGGGAGCTGTTGGATAGGCCACCGAAGGGGGAGTGTAATTGTAAGGGACGCCCGGTGGGGGGGCGCCGATCGTGGTGCCGCTGACCGATGGAGGGGCGTAGGCGTCGAACGCTGGCGGGGGGCCAATGGGGGCGCCCGCCGCTGGGCCGTAGATGTTGGCGGGAGGGTAGGGGGCCACGTTGGAGTAGGTGGGGGGAGCCTGGGGATAAGTAGGGGGAGCCTGGGGATAAGCCGTCGCACCTCCCCAGTCGGAATTGGTGGCGGGGAATTGCACGCGTTGACCCCACACCGCGGGGACTACCATGGCCCAAGCGAGGAGCACGCCGTACCAAAATGTCGCTCGCCGCTGCAAGGCTGCTATCGCCTCCGGTAGAGAGGATCCCCGTTGGCCGGTCGGCCACGCGATCCTTACCAAGGGGGGGACCGGAGGGTCAAGATCGAAGGGGCGGAGGGGACAGGTGACGCTAGCGGTGTAGGCAGCGCGACTAGGCCCGCTTCATCGCTCGCTCGAGAGCGGTTCCCATGTCGGCGGGGCTTTCCGCCACAACGATTCCCGCGGCTTCGAGGGCCGCGACCTTTTCGGTGGCGGTCCCCTTGCCACCCGAAATGATGGCACCCGCATGCCCCATCCGCTTACCGGGTGGGGCCGTACGACCGGCGATGAAGGCGGCGATTGGCTTGGTGACATAGCGCTTGGCGTACTCGGCCGCTTCCTCCTCGGCCGTGCCACCAATTTCACCCATCATCATAATTGCCTCGGTCTTGGGGTCGGCTTCGAACAGGGCGAGCAGGTCGATGAAGCTCGTCCCGACGATCGGGTCCCCCCCCAGGCCGACACAGGTGCTTTGCCCCAGGCCCAGGTTCGTAAGCTGCCACACGGCCTCGTAGGTCAACGTGCCACTGCGGCTCATCACCCCTACCGGCCCGGGCGTGTGGATATAGCCCGGCATGATGCCGATCTTGCATTCGCCCGGGGTGATGACACCCGGGCAGTTGGGGCCGACGAGGCGAGTCTCGGGATACTCGTGCTGTAGCTTCTTGGCGACTCTGGCCATGTCGAGGACCGGCACCCCTTCGGTGATGGCGACGATCAGGGCGATGCCGGCGTCGGCCGCTTCGAGAATCGCGTCGGCCGTGAAGGGAGGGGGGACGAAAATCATCGTCGCATTGGCCCCTTCTTTTTCCACGGCCTCGGCCACGGTGTCGTACACCGGGCGGTCGAGCATGCGTTGGCCCCCCTTGCCGGGGGTCACCCCGGCGACAAGCTGGGTGCCATACTCGATGCAATTGCGCGAATGGAATTCTCCCGCGTTCCCAGTGATGCCCTGGCAGATGACACGAGTGGAGGAGTTGACGAGTATCGACATGGTGCTTGGGTTCCGACTCCGAGGGAGAGGGCATAGGGAGGGTGGGAGAGTTCAACCGGCCGCGGCGACGACCTTCTTCGCCGCGTCGGTGAGACCTTCGGCCGTGATAATGTCGACGCCGCTTTCAGCCAGCAGTTTGCGACCCGCTTCGACCTCGGTCCCTTCGAGGCGGACCACCAAGGGGACGTTAAAGCCGACTTGTTTGTAGGCGGCGAGAATGGCGCTGGCGATGGTCGTACACTTCATGATGCCGCCGAAGATGTTCACTAGCACCGCTCTTACGTTGGGATCGCCTAGCAGAATGCGGAACGCCTCGGTCACCTGCTCGGTGTCGGCCCCTCCTCCCACGTCGAGGAAGTTGCTCGGCTCGCCTCCATGGAGCTTGATCAGGTCCATGGTGCTCATGGCGAGTCCCGCGCCGTTGACCAGGCAGCCGATATTCCCCTCGAGTTGCACGTAGCTGAGGCCAGCGGCACCGGCACGCAGTTCGTTCGGGTCTTCCTCCCCCGTGTCGCGCAATTCCTTGAGTTGTGGGTGGCGGAACAAGGCATTGTCGTCGAAGTTGATCTTGCCATCGAGAGCCATCAATTCGCCGCTGCCGGTGACCACCAGCGGGTTGATCTCGGCCAGACTACAGTCGAACTGGACAAACAGTTTGCAGATCCCGCGGAACAGTTTTTCCGCCGAGCGAACGCTCCCACCGGTGAGGCCGAGCTTGTGGGCCAGCTTGCGCGACTGGTAAGGCATAAGCCCAAGATCGGGATCGAAGCTCTCCTTGAAGATCAGCTCGGGGGTCTTCTCGGCGACCTCCTCGATGTTCATCCCCCCTTCGGTCGACACCATCAGCACCGGCGAGGCCGTAGCGCGGTCGACCACGATGCCGAGGTAGAGTTCGCGAGCGATGTCGCAACCTTCCTCGACGTAGACGCGCCGCACCGTCTGTCCCTCGGGGCCGGTTTGAATCGTCACTAAGGGCTGGCCTAGTAGATTGGCGGCTACCTGGCGGGCCTGGTCGGCCGATTTCACCAGCTCGACCCCGCGCTGTTGCGCGTTGGTCTTGATCGTTCCCTTGCCGCGTCCCCCGGCGTGAATCTGTGATTTGACGACAGCCAGGCTGCCGCCGAGTTCGTCGAACGCTTTGGCCGCCTCGTCGGGGCTTTCGGCAACGATGCCCCGCGGCACGGCGATGGCAGCATCGCGAAAGAGTTGTTTTGCCTGAAATTCATGGATTTTCATATCGATTGACCCTGCCGCTTCGCAAGGGGGGAACGTGTCAACAAGCCGTGGAGTATAGCGCCCCCGTGCGACAGCTTCAACGGCCCACCACCTTGGGTCGCGAGAGGTACCGCGGCCGCCACGGACCAAAGCCGACGGGCAGGAACGTGAGAACCTGCATGACTGCGCAGAGGGGCGACGTTTTCGGCGAAGCTAGCGGATACCCCCGACCGGACCCCGCTGGTCGGTGCCTTCGTCCTCCGTGGCAAGCGACCTGGGGGTAACGAGCGTCATCGTGGCCGACTCCTGCTTTTCGCCGCGACGATACTCGATCGTCAGCGTGTCGCCGGCGTAATGGGGGAGCACCGCAAACTTCACATCCTTGAGAGCTGCCGTCGGCTGACCATCGATCGCCTCGATCACGTCGCCCGCCTTGAGCCCTGCCTGCTCGGCTGGCCCCCCCTTGGCAACGTTCGAGATTTTTGGGGGCGCCAGGTGCTCCATCCCTGGGACGAAGGCGATGCCGAGCACGCCGCGCTCGAGGTCCTTTCCCTCCTTGAGCCGCTCGGCGAGCGGCAGCCATGTTTCCAGCGGAATGGCGAAGCCAATTCCCGAGTCATACCATTCGGTCCCAGCGATCACGCTCTCCGAGGCCGGGGAGAGGGGAGAAAGGATTCCGATGACCCCCCCTTCGAGGTCGATAATCGGGCCACCATAATTGGCCGCCGACACCGGAGCGTCTGTTTGGACTGCGCGGCCATAGAGCCGCCGCTTGGCGCTCACGATCCCCACCCCCACATGGGGACGGTCGGGACGAAACGTGCGGCCGATGGCGATCGACCACTGCCCCGGTTTGACCGGCTCGTAGGGAGCAATCTTGGCGACCGGCAGGTCCTCGGCATCGGCAAGCGCGAGGAGCGCCAGCTTGCGATTATGATCGGCCGCCACCAATCGCGCGGCAAACTGCCGACCATCGGCCAATCGCGCGACCACCGCCGCCGGGGGAGGTGTGAAGCGATAGAGACTCGTCACCACATAGCCGTCAGCCGACAAGATGACTCCCGTCGCCGGCCCATCGGCCACGGCCTCTCCCTCGACGCGGTCGCTGCCACCGATGACGTTAAGCTGGACGACGCTCGGCGCGGCCACCTCGACCGCCGCGCGAAACGCTTCTTGCTCCAGTAGCGCAAGTTGCTGATCCGCCGCTCCCACGGCTGGCATAAGGAGCAACAGGAATGCCAACACCACCGACTTTGCCCTATCGATCATGGTCGCGTCCCTCCACCGACGGCATGCGGAGTGACTTCGATTTCCAGCAAACGGTCCCCCCTCAGCAGCGAAATCATCACCGGCTTGTCGCCGGGGGTGCGCTCAAGGGCTCGCACCACTTCCTGGCAGGAGGCAACCACCGTCCCGCCAATCGCGACCACAAGGTCGTCGGGGCGAATTCCCACGCGTGCCGCGGGCGAATTTGGCCGCACCTCGTCGACGTAGGGGGGAGTCCGGGTGACGACATTCGGCACCAGCCGGAAGCCGAGTGACGCGAACGTGGCGGGGCGATCGGGAAGTTCCTCTTTCGCTAATGAGTTGGGGATGGTTTGACCTGCCCGGATGCGCTGGGCACTCTCGGCGACGCGGGCGAGGGGGAGGGCGTAGTTGAGCCAGGTTCCGGTCAGCTCGCTGCGGACTTCCTTACCCAACATGCCGAGAGGGACTCCCCGCAGATCGACCAGCACACCGCCAGCCGCCCCTGGGTTGTTGGTGGGGGCGTCGAGCACATAGACCTCACCGCAGAAACGGGTCGAAAACGCGCCACGTCGCGCTTCGAGCGGGGCGATTGCCGCGATAACTCCTTGGAGGACGCTCACCGGCTCGTCTCCGGTGGCGACGTTATAAAGGTTGGAAAAAGCGAAGATCCGTTGCCCTTCGACCACCCGGTCGCTGCCACGATCGAAGTCGAAGTGGGGGAACTCTTCTTCCTCGACAACGATCTTCAGCAGGGCCACGTCGGTCACCGGGTCGGTTCCCACAAGCTGGGCCGTGAACTTGCGTCCGTCCCACAGGAGCACGGTCGCTTCATCGCGGTCGAGCACCAGACTCGACACGGTGGCGATGTGCCCCTCGGGCGAAACGACAAAGCCCGACTGATAGGCCTCGAGTTGGGCGAACCCACCCGCCCCGTAGATCTTGACGCTCCGCTCTTGGACGTAGCGGTTGACGGCGGCGAAGCTTGTCGCCATGTTGGCGGCGGGAGGTTGGGCCATCGTCGGCATCAGCCCGACGAGGCTCAAGGCAACGGCGAGTCCCCAGGCTTTCATGGCTCCTCCTCCGCGATCCGCTCCGACTGATACTTCTCGACATGGATGTCGACATAGGCCTCATCGCCGAACGTCGCATGCCATGTGTGAGGGAGCAGCTTCCCGCCGGTGTCGCGAAAGTCGTCGAAGATGATTTGGCACGGATCGATGTCGTCGGCCGCCGAAAAGACGAGGCCCGTGAGATCGCCACTTGCCGGGTCGAAATAAAACTCGACTTCGGCTCCGCGGAAACTGGCCGCCAACACCTCGTGCATGGCCAGACTGTCGCCGAAGGGAAGCTGGCCGACATAAATCAAGTCGCCAAAGGCCGCTGGCCCTTCGGCGAGCAACAGTCGCCACGCGGCGGCAGCCCCCATTAGCCCACCCGAGCCAGGGGGGCCGATCGTTTCGTCGATGGTCCGCTCGAAGGAGGCGTAAAACTGGCCCCGCGACGAGCGATAGTCGGCTTCGGTGCCGGTCGCCTGGAGAAGAATCGGCCCGCCGGACGCGTCGGTCCCGACGAGGACCAGAGGGAGCTTCGCATCGAGCGACCCGATCTGGCGGCAGCTCTCGGCGACGCGCCGTTGTCCCTGGCGATTGAACCAGTAGTTGGCAAACCCGCGTCGCTCTTCGTAGACATTCTCGACGACCTTTGGAATTTTCGGCTTGGGAGGGCGCTGTCGACCGGGAATGGGAAGCTTTGGCTCCTCCTGTTTGTCTTGCTCTTTTTCTTCTCCTGGCTGAGGCGGCTCGATCCGTTCGGGGTTTTGTTCGCCTGCTTCCAGCAGCGATTCGAGTTCCCCCATGGCATGGAGCGACTCGAGCCTCACGACGTGGTGGAATGTTTGGTCGTGCCGGCGGAATTCGATCGGCACCCGCCAGCCGCTGGGATAAGTCCCCAGGGCGTTTTGCAAGGCATTGGCCGAGGAGATCGGCCGGTTGCCGAATTTGTGGATGTAATCGCCATAACGCAAACCGCGTCGATAGGCGTCGGACGATTCAAGCAGGTCGTCGACCGCCACCCGCCCCCCGGCCACCGAGGTGACCGTCGCCCCCAACGTGGCATGATCGACCAGCCGCCCCGCCTTGAGGTGGGAGAGGAACCGCTTGATCTGATTGATCGAGATCGCGTATCCGACCCCCACGTTGACGCGGCCGCGCTTCTCGAACGAGCCCCGACCGTTAATCCCGATCAGCAGCCCCTCGGAGCTGAACATCGGCCCCCCCGAATTGCCCGGGTTGATGGAAGCGTCGGTTTGCAGGCAGTCGGCGTATTCGAGCAATGTTCCGGCAGGGTACTGGTAGCGGTGGGTCCCCGAAAGGATGCCGTAAGTGATGGTTGGCGTTAAATCGTCGGCCAGCAAGAAGGGATTTCCGGCGACGATCACCCAATCTCCCACCTCGGCCTGATCGCTGTTTCCCAGTTCAGCGTAGGGGAAGTCGTCGCGCCCCAAGAGTTTGATCAGGGCGACGTCGCCGGGGGCGTCGATGCCGACGATCACGGCATCGTAGAGCCTGCCGTCGGCCAGTCCGCACTTCATCGCCGCCCCGCACGACATGGTGACGTGAAAGTTGGTGAGGGCGTAGCCGTCGGCCGAAATCAACACTCCCGAGCCACCTCCCTCGCCCGCCGCATCGAACACGGCGACCGTCGGCGCGCTCACCCGAGCGACCACTTCGATGCGCCGCGCCTCGGCCTCGCGAACCTCCGGGGGAATCTCGATTGCGTGGCACGGGGCAAAGGCCAGCATCGCAACGCAAAGCGTAACCAGACCACAGCGGCGGGTTACCAGTGGCGGAAAGATGTTCAGATTGCTTCCTCTACCGAATTCCATGGATCGACTACCGGGTCAACCGGGCGCTCCCGAGGTGTAGCGCCCCTCCCGAGGCATGGTCGAGCGGGTTTTGGCTCTCGAAGCCGACAAACAGTTCGAGTTGACTCACCCCTTCCACCGAGCAGGAGATTTCCCGCGGCGCCTCGTTGCCACGGATCGACTGTTTGAGGAGTTCCTTGCCATCCCCCACGATCCGCAGCACGACCGGCCCCGCGGCCTTGGCCTGGGGATCGATCCCGGCCACAGCGCGGAACTGGCGAAACTCGCCAGGTAGCCGATAGGCGAGTTCCATTTTCCCTCGCAGCGCGAGCCCCTTGCGGAATTCGACTCGTCGTGAGACCCCCGCCGAAGTGGCGAGGCTCTCGTCGAGACTTTCTGGCGGATACTCGAGCCAAAGTTGCGATGAGAAGAATCCCCGGTCGCGGGCGTAGCCTTCCAGCAATGTCCCCACCAGGGCGATGGTTGGCGGTGGGGTGTACTCGGCGCGGCGGGGCTCGAGATCGCTCAGGTAGAGGACCTTGCCGGCCGACAGGTCGATCGATTCGACCATTTCGCCTCGCAGCGCGACAGTGGACAGAGAGGGAGAGGTGAGGAACCACTTGCCCGCCTGCCAGGTCACCTTGTCGGCAACCAGCCGAAAGCCATTGCCTCGGACGACTGGCCTGGCGTCTGCCACGGCGTCGCTTTGGGGGGGGCGGTAGAATATCCAGCCAAACACCCGCTCGCGGCCGACCTCGATTGGCTGTTCGTCGAGCGTGAACCCGATTTTCTCCTTCCCGATGGTCCCAATCGCACCGGCGACGTAGTTGAGTGTGTCGGCCTCTGCCTTGCGGATCACAATCAGATCGCCCGCGGCCTGCATGGCCGCGATGTCGTTCCACTGGGCGTTCAGCCGGCTCGCACGGTCGGGGGGCTCGCTGGCATCGATAACCCGGCGCACCGAATGAATCGCGGCGATGGGGACTTCGAGTCGTCCCACATCGGGCAAACCTTGAGGGGCCACGAGTGAGGCCGTTTTGTCATTGGATTCGACCTCTTTGACGGCGAACTCCGAGCCATCGACCAGCTTGACCAACAGGGGTGCGTCGTCTCGTGCCGCCAGGGAGAGTGGCTCGGTACCGACCGGGGCGATGCGGAGCACGCGGTCGAGGGGAACGATTTCCTCGCCCCCTTCGTCATTCCTGAGCGCGAGCGAATCGTCTTGCCAGGACTCGATGATCCCCTGCCGTGTCGTGCCATCGAGCGTTTCGACTTCGACCGTCGCGCCGGCGGGTGCGGCGATCAAAAGGAGCAGGAGCAAGGTGGCCATGCGCGGAATCGAGTCGATGCGGAAGGGGTCAAATGGAATGATAGGGGGGGGCGAGTCGGCAGCCATCGGGCTCAACCGACCTGGCATCCGCGAGCAGTTGGAATTTAGGGGGTCTCGTCGCTCCGTTCGTCAGTTGCAAGCCGCCGCAGGTACTCTTCGATCAGGTCGCGATAGTGAGCGGGAAAATCGCGGCCGATTTCCTGCATCACCCGTTCCCGCTCCTTGGGTGGCAGATCTCCCCAGCCTGCCTGGTTGCCGATATCGCGGATATCGACCTTACCTTCACCCTTGAGGTCCCCACCTGGTTGAGTCTCTTCCATGGGGTTCGCGCTGGGATCGCCTTGGGCCTGCTGTTGTTGCTGCTGTTGTTGCCTTTGCTGCTCTTCGATCTTATCGATCAGCCGGTCGAGGGCCTCGACAATCTCGCGCTGCACTTGTTGCGAATCGTCGTCCGCCTTGCCGAGGTCGAGCCGCCGCTGGGCATCCGACATCCGTCGCGCGATGTGGCCCAGTGTGTCGGGCTTCACCTCGGCCACGTCGGCCTGCATCAACCGGGCGAGATTCTCAAACCGCACCGGAAGGGGTTGCCCATGGGAAAGCAGCCGATGGAGCGTCGAACGGACGTCGTCGATCTTTACCAATTGGTGCTCGGCCGTCGCGCGGAAGAAGAGGTAGGAGGCTGGGTCGACCGTCTGGTCCAGTTTCACCTTGTCGAGCAAAACGATTGCCTCGTCGAAGTAACCGTGACGCACCAGCGCCCGTCCGCCGTAGAGGAGCAAATTGCTGCGAGCGAATTCGGAGACATCCTGCGAAGTCATCCATTCGGTCGAGACCAGCTCGGGGGGGGACTGCCGGCATGCCGAAACAAACTTTGCGATGCGTGGCGAAGTGACCGACAACATGTTCACCACCACTTCGAGCGGGTCGCCAGTCGTCTCGAGCTCGGCGAGCATCGGCTCGGCCTCGAGTGCCAGGCGCTCCCCCAGGGCGGCGTCGCCGGCACTGGTTTTCATAATTTCCACCAGTTGCTCGCGAATCTCCTGCCGAGTGGGGGTCGCCCAAGGGGTGGAGGAGACCGGTTGGGGAGCTTCCGTCGCTGGCTCCATGCCGAGGGCCAACGGACCTCCCATGACGAGGACCCACACTCCGGTGAACCCGGCCATTGTTTTGTGTCGTCGACTTTTCGCCATAAGTTGGTTCCCCGATGCGAGCGCCAGCCGCCTGTGCCTAATCACCAGTATCGAACAAGTCTGCCGCAAAGACAAATCCAAAACGGCCAGCCGCCCCATCTCTCCCTTAACGATTGGCGTCCGACTCGAGGTCGCGGGTTGCCTGAAAGACCTTTTTTTGGCGGTTTGCCAGGATTTCGAGTTCCCTGGCCACCTGTTCCGGCGGGGCCCCGGCCTGGGGGACCAGCTCGCCGAGCACCTGAGTGCGGCGATAAATCCGGGCCTGGAGGGTGCGGATCATCCGGAGTTCGGCGAGTTTTGACACCAGCGGCGACTCCTCGGGCTGCCCCCCAGCGGAGCCCGGTGGAGGGCCTTGCCGCTGTTGCTGGGCGATCTCGTCGCGGGCCTGTTCGAAAGCGGCAATCATGTCTTCGAGACCCGCGATCACGTCGAGTTCGATCGTTTGAGTGATGGCGTTCACGTCGCCGCTCGCCAGACGGGTGGTGATCGACTGCATGTCGGCTGCGATTTGCTCGGCCGTTTCGGGAAACGCGACCGAGGTTCCGTCCTCGCGCAAGAGGACGAGAGCTTTCTCCGCCTCGCGCACCAGTTCGGCCTCGCGGCGCGAAAGCCGGATCGCCTTGAGTAGCGCGTTGCGGTCTCCCTCATTGACCATCCCTTGGTGGACAGCCACCGTCTCATCATAAATCGTGCGCTGCTCGGCGAGCATGTCGCGAAACCGTGCCGCGAGCCGCGTCAAGAGTTGCTCCATCTCTTCTTCGCGAAGCTGGCGCAGGATCCGCTCGAGTTCCGCCCTGGCGGCTTCGAGATTGCGCTGGGCCTGCTGTTGTCGCTCGGCTGCGTTGTCGCGGTTGGCCTGCTTGAGTTCCTGTTCGGCCTCGCGCATCGCCTTGCGGGCCCGTTCGACCCGGTCGGCGGCGCGCTGCATCGGATCGGCCGACTCTTGTGGTGGCTGCTGCTGATCGGGGGGAGTTTGTTGCGGTTGGGACTCTCCGGGCTGAGACTCTCCTGGCTGAGATTCACTGGGTTGCGACTCACTGGGTTGTGATTCTCCCGGTCGATTTTCGCTTTCGGTAGGTGCTGCCGATTCATTGGGTTGTGCCTCGGTAGGGGCACCGTCGCGCGGCTGTTGATCGAGCTTCCCCTTAAGCTGCTGCGCCTTGTCGGTGAGCCGCTCCTGATCTTCGCCCAGCTTTTCGAGGTCCGAACCTTCCTCGATCGTCTCGCCATGCAGCGATCGCTGCTCGCGGATGATCTTGCCGATTTCGCGAAGCTGTTCCTTGAGGAACTTGCGCATCGCGTTGCGCTCGCTCGCATTGGGGTCTTCGAGAAGCACTTGCAGGAGCGCCTCGAGCTGGGCGCGAAGCTGCTCCTGATCGCGGGCCGCGGCCGAGACCTGCTCCTCCTCCAGCAGCTTGACGATTGTCGCAAATCGCTCGGCCACCCCTTGCTCGCGGCTGGCGGTGATTGCCCGGCGGAGCTGCTCGGCCCGCTCGGGCTCGCTAGTCGCCGCCAATTCGGCCAACCGGCTGGCCACCGCTTCGAGGCGATCGAACCGGTTTTTGAGGCTCTCCTGTTCGAGCGACAGACTCGATGGCGAAGCGGCTTCCTGGGCGGTCAAGCCATCGGCTCCGACCGCCATGACGCAAGCCAGCAACAGGCACGCCCGGGCGACGAGTTGGATCATGCGATTTACTCCAGTAGCAGGTTGCGAATTTCCGCCTGCTCTTTGGCTTTGGTTTTGGCTTGAATTTGTTCCTGCTGGCGAATGATCTCGCGGAGCATGGCAATCACTTCATTGTAGTCTTCGAGTCCCTGCATCTCGCGGAGCAGGCGTTCCACCTCGGCCACGCATTCGCGGGTTCCCTGCCGGGCCGTGACGAGCGTCGCGTCGTCGCGAATCGCGGCGATTTGGTCGCCTGTGCGTTTCATTAGTTCCCGCGCTAGCTTTTCGAGCGGCACGGCGATTTTGTTCCCCAGCCGGTCGGCCAGTTGGGTGTTGTCGACGCGATTGTTGCCGAGCTGCGCGTGCAAATCGGCAAACCGCGTCGCGACCCCAGCGGTCTCGTCGGCCATTTGACGCAGGTTCTCGGCGAGTCGTGCCGCCTCGCGGGCGACAAGCTCTTCGGCCGATTCGACATCGTCTGGCTCCGCCGTATCGCCAACGGCGGACTCCGAGGCATTCTCTATCGGCGTGGCAGTCGTGAGTGTCTCCAACTCCATGGCATCGAGTTCGCCGTAGAGAACGAGCAATTTGTCGGCGATCGCTTCGAACGTTTGCCGCAGGCTCTGTTCGCTCGCTGCGAGTCGCGCGACGAGGTCCTCGGGGGAGACGACCTCGAGCGTGACGGTTCGTCCGGCGCCATGGTGGGGCTCGGAGTCGAGGTTGTACCGATCGGCGGCCATGGCCGTCAAATGGAGGCGATTGCCGGGGGCCAAGGAAAATGGGGCCTCGGCGGTCGCCGATTCGAGCAGTTGCCGGAGGTCGACCACCGCTTCGACCTCGGCGACGTCGGCCCCCACCTTGGGAAGCTCCACGGGCAGCTCGCGCGAAGCCCCTTCGTCAATGCGAAGCTCGATCCAGGCCCGCTGGAGCGCATAATCGTCTTCGAGCCGTAACGCCAGCGGCAGCCGCGCGATCGAGGTCACGGCCAGCCCGATGCCGGCCCGCTGGACGTCGATCTGAGGGGCGACGTCGACGCGCGACTGAATCGCCACGCGGAAGGGCTCTTGCGATTCAATCCCATCCTTGTCGACGAGCGACACTTCGAGCGCCAGGTTATTGCGGGGGACGACGAGCGTATGGCCGAACTTGTCGGTGGTCGCCGTCTGGGGGAGTTGCTCCTCGTCGTCGGTGGCAATTCGCCACGCGACGTGGTCGATTGCCTTGTTGACCGTACCGGAGATCGCGACCCGCGTCCCTTCGGGGATTTCGATTTGCGGACCGACCGTCAGTGTCCGCGGGGCGCGGCCAAGATAGTCGGGATAGGTGCAAACGAACTCGAGCCTGGTCACCTTGGGCCGCTCGACGACCTCGATCCGCAACTGGCGAATCTGATCGTCGCCCCCTCGAAGTCGGAAGGTCACACTGTCGCTGATCCGCTCGAACAGATACTCGAACCGCTGCGAGGTGTCGCGGGTCTCCTGGGCCTCGCCAATCCGCACCAGATCGTCGCGCCCCATCTGGCCATTGGCCCAGCGGTAGTTGATCGTCACCCGTTCGGGGGCAATGTTCTCGTCGGTGAGCCGTGCGTTGACGACGATCGGCACATCACTATTGCGGGCCACCTTGCGCACAAAACCTCCCTGGCCGTCGGGCTTGAAGCCTTCGACGGTGAGAGCGACCCGCCGCGGCCACGGCTCGGGGCTGAGGGCGAGGCGGTCGGTGTAGGTGCTCCAGACACGGGGCGCGAGCACGGCCAGCACAAAGACCGAAAGGGAGAGGAGGACAATGACCGCTCCCCAGCGGCGCAGCCGCAGATGGTCGAGTATCGGGGCGATGTCAATCTGCTGGGCGATCTCGGCCGCCGCGTGCCGTGTCCGCGCGACGAGTTCGGGATGAACCTCGTGACCTTCCTCCCGTGGCCGCGCGAGGTCGATGGCCGTGCTCAGCTTGTCGGCAAACTCCGGATGGCGGCGCTCGATGGCCAGGGCCATGGCACGGTCGGAGAGGGGGACGACGAGTCGCCTGAGCCCCCACCAGCCGAGGATCGCCACAACCACGATCCCCACCCCAACCTGAATCACACGGCGAACCGCGGGAGAGGGCTCGAGCAGCCAATCGAGCGCGAGCCCGATCCAAAACAGGGCGCCTACCAGCAACACGACGTAGAGCAGCGATTCGAGCACCACGTAGAACCGGATTTGCCGGCGCAAAGCTCGCAGAACCTGCTTGAGGGCCTGGTCGTCGGTGGTGGCGGGGAGGGTTGGCATGCGGAAACAAAAGGGATCGGAATCAGGTGGCGGCTCGACGCAGGGATCGCCCTCGTATTCTACGTCATTGGGTAAGGAACCCACTAGGCGATTGTCGCAGGTTGGTCACTTCCCAGGGAATGCGTAGAAAGCTCAATTTAGGTACACATGGGGGCAAGAGTCACGCCAGGTAACTTAGGCGACGGATCAGCCATTCGAGCCCCAAGGCTCCCACAATCACCCCCAGCAGGATCGCCGACTGCCGGGTCGCAAACTCGTGATCGACCTGTCCCCGCACCCGGTAGTTCCGCGCGCGGCTGGGGGAGGCGTCGACCAGCGACGGGAGTTCGCCAGTCCCGCGCAGGGCCGCTTCGACCGTGGGGTAGTAGTAGCCAGCGGTCCCCTTCGCCACGTCTCTCATCAGTTCTTCCTCGCGGACGGCGTTGCGGATTTCGAGTTCGGGGACCGCGACGCGCAGCTTCCGTTCGATCACGTCCTCCGAGTCAGGCAGGGTGAGCAGCAAACGGTAGCTCCCTGGCAACACGACCCGGACCTCGGCGGCGTAGTTCCCAGCCCGCTCGTCGTCGAGTTGCAAGGGAATCGTATCGCGGCCGCCGTCGGGGCGCTCGACCACCAAGGGGAGGGTCGGCAGGGTGGCGGGCTGAAACTGGAGATCGGAAACGATGGCCCGCACCGCCACTGTGGCCCCGACTTCATAGCGATCTTGCGACACGAGCAGTTTGCCACGGGGGGAACCTTGAAGCAGCCTTCCCTGACTCACGTGGCGAAGGACCTGAGTCCAGAGCCGATCGAAGTGATCAGGGTTCACCTCGCGCAGTCGCCACGTCTCGGCACTGCCGATGCTGAGCACCTGCCCCGCCCCATAAAAATGCTCGGCGAGGTAGGCCTCGCCCGGTTCGCCACTCGCTCGCTCGTCGACGAGCGTTGCGAGAATGGTGGCCCCGGCCTTGGGGCCCATGTGGGAAGCCGGCCCATAGACCCCTGCGAACTCGCTCCATTCCTTTCGACTTGCGGCAAGCGACTCGGCGAGCCACATGAACTTGGCCTCAGTCCCCTCGCGGCTCAGCTCCAGGGGGAGCGGCTCCTCCCGTGGCCGCGAATTGGAGCTCACGACTGAAAGGCGATCGGCGAAGCGGAGGGGATAGAGTCCGCGGATGATGCGCATCACGGGGTCGTTTCCCCAACGTGGGGTGTAGATGTTGCCGGGGACCACCACCATGCCCCCCGCGCCACGTGAGACCCACTGGTCGAGGATGTGGACTTGCTCGACCGACAGTCGGCTCCAGTCGGGGTCGAAGGCGACCACGGCATCGTAGGTGGCCATCGCCTCGGCCGTGGCGGGAAACTCGGTGAGGATTTTGTTGGCGTCTTGCGAAATGCCCTCGGTCGCTGTCTGCAGCAGCACATCGACGGTGAAACTCTTATCGCGACGCAACTGGTTTCGCAGGAACTGGTAGTCGCGCGACGGTCCTCCGGCGAACAGCAGAACAGCCGTCTTCCGTTCGACAATCGTCATCTCGACCCGCTGGACGTTGTCGTCCTGCATCGCCTCCTCGCGGAGCGGGGAAATGCGCAGCTCATACTCGAATTGACCCGGCTCCTCGGGAACCGTGTCAAATTGGATCGTCGTCAGTTCATCTCCGGCGGCCGATTTGACGACCTGGGTGTCGACAAGTTGCCATGGCGTTTCGTCGTCCGTCACGGGACGTCTAAGGAGTTGGGCCTCGAGTTCGCGCGGTTCGAGCCCTTGGAGTTGAACAAGCCCTTGGATCGTGGCCACGTCGCCGGGGAACGCCCGCTCGGGGGCGATCAACTCGCGTAGGGCGATGTTGGCCGGCGCGGTGAGGGGGCCGAAGCCCACCGTGTGAATCTTCACGTCGCTGGTCTGGGCCGCCTCGATCACCACCCGCGGGTCGAGCCCCATGTTCTGTCCCCCGTCGCTAAGGACGATGATCGACGAGAGGGGGAGTCCGCGAAAGCGTTCGAGAGTTTCCGCCAAGGCATCGCCCCAGTGGGTTTCGCGATCGGCGGGAGTGAGCTTCGTGGCGACCGAGGCCGGATCGAACGCTGGCGTGGCCGCGGAGGCTTCCTCAAGTTCGGGCGTTCCTTCTTGCCGCTCGCGGAGATGGGCCACGGGCCGCGTCGTTTCGCCAAACGCCACCAGATCGACCTCGTGGGACCTGGCCAACTCTTGCAGCAGGGGCTGTGTGGTGAGCATCCCCACCATTTCGCTCGCCCGCGAGGAGCTGGTTGCTCCAGGACCGATGGCGCTGGGGAGATTCATGCTGAGGCTCGTGTCGGCGAGCACCACCACCCGCGAGGGGACGCGCTCTTCGTGGCTACTGCGCTTCTCGAGTCCGAGAAAAAAGAGGGCGAGCGCGCCGATGGCGACCGTCCGCAGCGTCGCCAGCAGCATCGCCTTGCCAAGGGGAATCGTCCGTGCTTCGCGACGGTACACGAGCCACACGATGGCGAGCCAAAGGACCAGCCCGAGCGCGACGGCCCAACCCGTCGACCGACTGAGCCCTTCGAGCCGCGTCCACTCGAAGATCGCCTCGTCGGCCACTTCGGTGGCCGCAAGCGGCAGCGCGGTCAAATTGTCGAACGAAATTGGCACTTGGTTCTCTTATTCGTGGAAGCTCGCGATGTAGGCGAGTCCCTGTTCGGCCACGAGGACAAGGAGGATGGCCCCCAGCAAGAATCCCGTCCACGACGAGGTTCCCGCGCTTGTTTCGCCCCGCAGGTCGTCGGCGTAATTGAGGGTAAGATTGTCGAACGTGAGCTTTTGCCGCAATGTCGTATCGGCGGCCAGGGCGAGTTCCCCTTCGCGCGGGTCGACGTTGGCGGCGACAAAGCGGTGGTCGGTTCCGCCACCGAGCCGGTCGAGGGTGAGGCGGTACATCGCCCCTCGCGCGAGGGGAGGAGAGACGAGACGAAGGTCTTCGCCCTGGGATTCCGGTGTGAGGTCGGCGGCAAAGGGCCGTTCGGGATCGAGACTCGCAATCTTGCCGCTCGGGGCGAATTCGCGAGGAGAAACATTCGCCGTAGCGGGCTCGCCGACTTCGAACTGCTGGTCGACTCCCTTGGAACTCGCCAAGATCCCCATCAAATCGTTCGCCAGGACGACAAACGCCGGATTGGGGCCCCAATTGCTCCACGCGCCCAAGGTCCCCGGGTCGGGAGCAATGCGCGTCGTTTGCATCACCACGGTGCCCGCGTCCAGCTTTTTCTCGATCACCAGCGGCACGCTTCGCCCCAAGGTGGCGATCACTCGCGTGCGCTGGTCGACCTGAGATTGCCATCCTCCGGCAAGCGCGTAGTAGTAGTTGACACGCATCAAGGTGAGCATGCTATTGCGTTCCCCTTGAAAGATGCGAAACAACGGGTGGTCGGTCACTTGGAGATCGGGAAGTGGCTGCTCGTCCCCTCTGGCGGCACTGGAGCCGACCCATTGAGTTGGCAGGGCAGGGGGGGCCGGCAGCCACCCTTGCCCCTGGCGGAAAAGTTCCTCGGCGTAGTGGCGTCGATCGATCGACTCTCCGAGCGTGATATAGACTCCCCCTCCCGCGGCAATATAGTGTTCAATCCGTCCGATCTCCTCGGGGGCGAATCTCGGCACGTCGAGCAGGCAGACGATGGCGTACCCGTCGAGCGAGGGGATCGACTTGAGTTCGTTGGGGCGAATGACTTGGGGGAGCCAGCCGCTCTTGGTATTTCCCCCCGGGTTGATGGCGGTTGCCAGATAGTATGACTCCCAGCTTTTGGGGGAACCGTCGACCAGCAGCACCTTTTGCCCTTCGGGAAGCAAGGTCGCAAACCGGCGGCGGTTGTCGACTTCCACGGCATCGGCTTCAATCGCGGCCTCGAGCCAGTGGGCACCGTCGCCGTTGAAGGCGACGCGGAAGCGGCTCTCGACCAGCTCTCCTGCCGGCAGATCTCCCAAGGGGACCGCCACCAGGGGATTGCCATCCTGCTGGAGTTCGACAATCACGTCGCGCGCGGTTTGGGCCCCAAAGTTCTGCACGCCTAGCTCCATCCACATCTCGACTCCCGACGCTCGCACTCCCGATTCCGGTTCGAGCCGGGTGATGGCCAGGTTGTCGTGGCTTTGCCGGACGCAGCGGATGAGCCGTACCTGCTGGCTGGCGTCGGAGAGATTCTTGACAAGCTGGGCCACTTCGTCGCTGGCAGCCATGTCGCGGGCGCGGAAATCCCCCACCAGGTAGACGACAAGCTCCTGATCGGGAGACTGTAGCTTGGCGATGTCGATCCCTTGCTGCAGCACGTCTTCCAGCCGTGGGCTTCTATCGCTGGGTGTGGTCGCCTCGATTCGCGAGATCACCTCGGCGAGTCCCTCGGCGTCGAGCGCGCGGCGGAAGAGACCCGGGCGAGGGTCCTCTTCGCGGAGTCCTGCTTCGGAGTGGAGCAGCACCGAGACGACATTCCCTTGCGACTGGTCGGCGGCCGCGCGAGCCAGGTGGGTCGCCGCGGCGACCGCTTCGCGCCATGCCGAGGTATCGGCCCAGCGATCGGTCATCGAGAAGCTGTCGTCGAGGAGAATGAGGTGATGGACCGGCCGCTCGACAAACTGGCTCAGCCAGCCACTACGGGTCGTCGGTCCGGCGAGCATCAGCAGGGCGATCGCCAGGGCCAAGGTCCGCAGCAAGAGGAGGAGCATTTCCTGCAAGTTGATCCAGCGGCGGCTTTGCTCCTGGCTCTCCAAAAGGAATTGCATCGCCGGCCAAGCGATCTTGCGCTGGCGGCGCAGATGGAGCAGGTGGATGATCGCGGGAATCGCGACCACCGGCAGGCCGAACCAGAAGATCGAAGGATAGAGGAAAGTCACGCCGACTCACGGCTGAGGGGAAGTGGAATGTTCAAGCCTTGCCGCGCTGCGACATCAATCGCTGCATCACGATCGACATCAGGGCTGCGTCCAGGGGGTCGCTCGTCCGCACCAGGCGGTAATCGGCCCCACTGGCCGAGCAGGCGTGGCGGACTCGGGTGAGGTGTCTCTCCATCGCCTCGAGGTAGCCACGGCGCAGCGCGCGGGGATTGCAGTCGAGCTTCACTTGCTCTTCGAGCCCTTCGAACCGTACCGGACCGCGGAATCCGAAGTCGAGTTCGTCGTCGTCGAGCACATGGAGCACGATCACGTCGTGCCCAATCCGGCGGAGCGCGGCAAAGCCTTGCTCCAGATCGGCCGGATCGCACAACAGGTCGGAAATGAGCAGGGTCATCCCGCGCCGCGGGTTCGACTGAGCCACACGGTTGAGGACCTCGCGAATCTGGGTCTTCCGCTCCCCCGGCAGGCTCTCCAGGGCGCGAATGATGAGGTTCAGATGGTGACGCTGCGTCCGCTGGGGCACCTCGTGGCGGACCCCTTCGTCGAACACCAGGCAGCCGACCGAGTCGTGCTGCCTTAGCAGCAAGAACGCCATGGCGGCCGCGGCGGTTTGGGCGTACTCGCGCTTGGTGAGCGCTCCAGAACCGTAGTTCATGCTGGCCGAGTTATCGACGACAAGCGTGGCGCGGAGATTGGTGTCTTCTTCATAACGTTTGACATAGAGCCGGTCCTGTCGCCCCCAGACTTTCCAGTCGACATGGCGCAGCTCGTCCCCCATCGCGTACTCGCGATGCTCGCGGAACTCGATCGACTGGCCGAAGTAGGGACTTCGATGAAGCCCCGACATCAACCCTTCGACGATGTATCTTGCCCGAATTTCGAGTCGCCCCAGGCGACGGACGACTTCAGGAAGCAAAGACTTTGCGGAAGCGGGGGTCGCCACTTAGCTCGTCCTCACGGGCAGGCAGGGATTGTAAGAGCCGGTCGATCACATCGTCGGGGGTGATCCCATCGCTTTCGGCCGTGTAATTGACGATCAGCCGGTGACGCAGCACTGGCAGCGCGAGGGCCTGGATGTCTTCGAGTGCCACGTTCGATCGCCCATTCATGAGCGCTCGTGCCTTGGCCCCGAGCAGCAGGAACTGGACCGCCCGCGGCCCCGCACCCCACGTGAGGGTTTCCGTGGCGTAGGGATCGGCCTCGGGCTCGCCGATTCGCGTCGCCCGCACGAGCCGCACCGCGTACTCGATAAGGTGCTCGCCGATCGGCACGAGCCGCACGAGGTGTTGGAGTTCGAGAATCTCCTCGGGGGAGAGGACCGCCTCGGCCGCGGCCCGCTCGACCCCGGTGGTTCGCCGGGCGATTTCCATCTCTTCCTCGATGGACGGATAACGGACCATTACCTTCGCCATGAAGCGATCCTGCTGCGCCTCGGGCAAGGGATAGGTCCCTTCCTGTTCGATCGGGTTCTGGGTCGCGAGCACGAAGAAGGGATCGGAAATCTGATGGCGGACGCGCCCCACGGTGACCTGGCGCTCCTGCATTGCTTCGAGCAGGGCCGACTGGGTCTTGGGGGGAGTGCGGTTGATTTCGTCGGCCAGGATCACGTGGGAGAAGATCGGCCCCGGGAGGAACCGCAGCTCGCGCTGGCCGGTCGACTTGTTCTCTTCGATGATCTCGGTCCCGGTGATGTCGGCAGGCATCAAGTCGGGGGTGAACTGGATGCGGCTGAACGTGAGGTTGAGCGATTGGGCCAACGTGCTGATGAGCAGTGTCTTGGCGAGCCCCGGCACCCCTTCGAGCAGACAATGCCCGCGACAGAAGAGGGTGACAAGCAACAGGTCGATTACCTCTTGCTGGCCGACGATGACTTTGGAAAGCTGCTGGCGGATGGTTTCGGTCGCGGCGTTGAGCCGGTCGATCGACGCGGAGTGCTGGTCTAAGGATGGCTCGGTCATCAAGGCCGTTCGTTTCGTGAAAGGGAGAATCTAAGCGCCACCGGCAGCGGGCTTCGTGTGGTGGCGAGGGGGGGACAGGTGGTTCCGGGTGAGGAGCAGGGGAGCGCGGCCTAGCGCTGGTAAATCGGGAGCGCGGCCTCGTCTAATTGTAGGATAATCAAATTGAGGCAGGTGGTATACACGCTTCCCATGTAGTCGTGGTCCCACATCACCCCCTTGCCGCCGCCGGGCAAATTCACCTCTTTTCTTTCCTTCAGCAGCTTGCCGTAAATCGCGGAGCGATAGGAGTTCCAGGCTTCGCCCCCCTCGCGGTACTGCACCTGGGAGTAATAGAAGTGGCCATAGTGCCAATGCCCATAACTGTCGCGCGACGACGTGCCAAGATGTTGCTGGCAGTACTTCAGCATCCGCGGAACGTAGTCGCTGTCGTACTCACCCGCGTTGAACAGCGAGGCGATGGCGGCTGCCGTGATGGCGGGACGGCCTCCCCCACCCTTCGAACTATACTGCACGCCGCCATCCTTCATTGTACACTTGTAGATGTAGCCGACCGCGTTGTCGATGATTTCCTTGGGGACGGCGATCCCCGCGTTGCGACAACTCCGCAGGCCTTGGACTTGCGTGATCGTGGTCGAGCCCTCGTCGAAGCCATTTCCCTCCTTGGCACTTACGTAGCCCCAGCCTCCGGCCTCCGTTTGCGCTTGCCCCGAGAAGCGCACAGCCCGGGTGAGGATTTCGACCAGTTCCTCGCGGCGCTGGATGTCCTCCTCTTCTCCCAGGACTTGCGACAGAAAGAGCATGCCGAAGCCGTGTCCATAGGTGTAGCGATCGTCGCGCAAGGGATCGCCAATCAGGCCATTCGGCCGCGCCTGGCTGGTGAGATAGTCGACGGCCCGTTGGAGGTTTTCCGCATAGCGCCCCTGCGTTGTCGTCGATCCTTCGCTCATCATCGCGATCCCCGCGAGCGAGGTCATGGCGGCCGGGTAGCGACCCTGGGTGGTCCAGTGCCCCAGTCGCTGCTGTTGCGAAGCCAGCCAATCGAGTCCTTGCTGTGTCACGCGCTCGACATCGGCTTCCGGGGGTTGCGCAACTGCCCGTTGCGCGAGCAGCCCCAAGGCCAAGGCGAGCGCAAGACAGCGCCATCGCAAGCGAAAATCCATCATGCCATCCTTTGGTGAGTTGTGGGAATTCAGGACCCCCACCCGTCGTCTGGTTTCCCAATCCTCTATTCTACGTAGCTGGGCCCATGCAACAACGCGGCCCTGGGCGCAAGTCAATCGTCGTCGTCCTCGGCGGGTGGCGCCACGGGGACGCCGAAATTGCCGAAGATGCCCAAAATGCTCCCCTCTTTCGGCTTGGTGCCCTCTTCGATGTCCGATTGAGCCACTGGTTCTGGGGGGCGTGGGGCGTCGGTGAATTCGAGCGAAAGCAGGGTCCGCTCGAGGTCGATCACCACTTTTCGGTGCGACACCCGGTCGGCTTGCACCCAGTAGCCATGGGTTTCGAGTGCGGCCATTCCCTCTTCGCGGACGATGCTGCGGCCATTTCGTTTGTCGAGGGCGAGCACGCGCGTCGTTTCGGTGGCGGTGGCATTGGGACTCTTGCGAAAGTGACTCAGCAGCAATAAGGCCGGGGCGGCGGGAGTCTGGAGTGGCGCGATTCCCAGGCCATTGATCCCCGCAGGCGCGGACCAATGCGGGGTACCATCCGCAGCCGCGAGCGAGTAGAGCCGACCCGACACGAGCGGCGCTCCCGTGATGGCCATGTAACCGGCTTCCGACTGCTGCGCCTTGGTGAGTCTGTTGACCCCCCAAAAGAGGACCTCGCCATCGCGGACCACGTGGAGGCTTTCCAGTTGTGGCTCGGGGAGGAGCGAGGCCTCGAACTCGACATTGGCCGACAGCACGTCGATAAGTTCGGCTCGCCCCGATGGCTCCATCACCGCGAGCCCGTCCCCTCCGACTTGGGTGATGGCCGCCTTGCGATCGTAAAGTCTCGTCAGCGGTTTTTCTCCCGTGCGGACATTCGTGATTTCGAGATGCTGCCCCTTGCTATCCTTTTTGAGCGTGGCAACGTGCCGACCCACGCTGGCCAACCACTTGTTCGGCGGTCGCTTCCACGTTCCCACCGTCGATCCATCGATCATCGACACGATCGCGCCATCCGCCTTGCCGGGAGTCGTCAGAAAGAGATACTCCCAGTCGCTGAAGGTTGGTCCCGAGGAGACCATGCCCTCGCGTTGCCACAGCAATTGCCCGTCGAGTGGATCAAACGAGCGGAGTGTTGTCCCCTGTCGCACGACCACTCCCAAGGGGCCGGCGGCGCAAAGCTCTCCTCCCCGCGATCCTCCCGCGCTCCCGGAACTCGTGTCGATGTCAAAGAGCAAACCCCGGCGACGTTGCCACGCGCGAATGGCTGCCGTTTCGTAATCCCATTCCGACTGGGAATCTCCCTCGCTCGACCAGAGCAGGGGGCCCGGGCCATTGCGCGTGTTGTTGCGAAGGTCGAGCGATGCGACACGGCCGCCGGCGCCAATCACCGCGAAGTGGCCGAAACGAAAGCAACGCACTTCGTGCGGGCGATTGTTGGCGGGATCGACCAGGGGGATGCTTACCGAGACTCGTGCCACGATCTGACCATGCGGATCGGTGGCGACGAGTTGCGACCCCCCGTCAATCAGCACCAGCCCCCATGGGCCTCGCCACGATTGGCCGGTCGCGATGGGGGTGAGGAGACTGCGGAGTGGTGTCCCCTCCTGAAATTGGTTCTGCGAACTTCCCGCAGAGCGGACACGCTGCCGGGTGACATCCACCCTGCCGTCGCTCCAATCGGAAAGGGACCAGGGCGCATGGCAAGCATCGCGATCGCGATTTGCCTGGCGCGAGGTTTCTGCAAATCGCCCACAAAGTTGCCCGAGCAGTTGCTGATGCTCGACCCACAGTGGGGTATCCTTCGATTCTTGCCCGGGATCGGTCCGCAGAAGTGTGACCTCGGCTTCCGCTAATCGGCCTTGTTGACGAAAGTGTCGGGCGAGTTCAAGCCGTAGCGGTGCGCCCGGGGGGATAAGTCCAAAGTAGCGTACGAGCTGGCCAAGCCGCGGCGAAGAATCTCCCCTGGGTCCATCTCCTGTGGGGGGCTCGTCCTCGATTCCTTCCACCGCGCGTGTCATCCGTGCGCGGAGCGCCGCATCGGCCCCTTGCCAGATTTGGCCCACGCGAGCGGCAAACCAGCGATCGGCAACCGCGACCTGATCGCGCGAGATCGAGAGCGATCGTTCACGATCGTCTTGAGTAAGTTCCAGCGCATGCTCCCAGGCCTGCTCGAGGTCCCCCATGGCGAGGGCCCCGTCGATATGGAGCCGAATCAGTTCGAGCCGCTGCGGTCCTGCGGCAAGCAGCTTCGCCAGCAGATCACTCTGCTGGCGGTAGGCGGGATAATCGAGTCGGAGCGCTTCGAGCAGTGCCTCGCTCAACCGTTCGCGCACCAACTGGTCGTCGGGGGCCAATTCGTAGGCGCGGCGCAGCGGCGCGATCGCCTGAGTGAGATCCCCTTCGCTCCAGATCAGTTCGCCCTGAAGTCGCAGCGCGGTGGCATTGTCGCTCTCGTCAGCCAGCGATTGCTCGGCCCTCTTCCGGACCCGGTCTGCTTGTTCGAAACGACTCACTCCGGTCGCATGTTGCGAGAGCAGACTCCCGCGGTGGTAGGCGAGATTGCCTAGCACTTCACCCGGCCGCAGTGCCACCGTGTCGCCGATTTTTCCGGAGACGACATCGAGCACCGCGACTCGGCCCGGCGATATGGGCAACAGCAATTGATGCTTGTCGAGCAGGCCGAGCCCCAGGATAACTCCCCCCGGGGTCAGTTTGAGGGGCTTGTGCGACCAAGCGACCTTGCCATCGACCAGGTTCCGCGCTTCGACACCCGTACTCGAGCCGAGAAAGACCTTTCCGGCTCCCACCGCGACCACGAAACGCCAATCGTGGCGAGGGGTTTCCCAGAGCAGTTTTCCGGTTGCCAATTCGAGGCAGTGCAGCGATTTCGATTCCGCACACGAGGCCACGATGTAACCGTCGTGGACCGTGCAGCGACTGCGCGACCATCGCTGGCCAAGTTTCGCCTGGTAGGCCCCGACATTTTGATTCCATCCCGACCGTTCCGGTTGGGTTTCCGACTTGTCCACCGCAAAGCGATGGACCCAACGCAGCGACCGGTCGAGCGCGTCGACCGCCACAATCGTGCCGGCCCCCGTGGGGCAGAGAATGAGGCCCTCGGCGTAGGAAGGGGTCGCCCCTGCAAGCCGCCGCAAGGTGTCGACTTCCACGCTCCGCTCCATATTGACGAGTGGCTGCTTCCAAAGCACTTCGCCGGTGGTCGGCTCGAGCGTGATGAGGTAAATCGTGTTGCTTATCTCGGCCATCACATGGAGATTGTTTCCCACGGCCAGAGGGGCCCCCAGGAAGAACACTCCCGCCACGTCTCCCTTGGCGGTCGCGCCACTCAAGCGCCAGACCAGCTTTCCTTCGCTTTCGAGTTCGTAGGCGCAGAGCGTGTTGCCAGCGGTTTCGATGTCGTCGGGTTCCCCTGGCCAAAAAAACGGGCCTCCCCAACTCGATCCATTCCCCGTGACAGGCATCAGGTCGGTGATGGCGTAGGCCCGTCGCCCATCGGCCGAGAGCGAGCCGTAGACCGAGTCGGCCCACACCCGCTGCTCCACGGGATCGAGGGAGATCGACTTGCCACGTTTGCCGGTTTGTTCGGTAATCGTCAACGTCATCTCGGCATCGAGCTCGTCGGTGGTGGCACGCGTTTCCCACACGCGGCGCCCCGTGGCCCAATCGTAAGCCACGACATTGCGTGGCGTGCGGACAATCACCAAATCGCCCACCGCGATGGGACTGGCCGCCAGCAGCCACGATTCCTCTTGCTGCAGCAAGGTATGCTCACGGTCCTGCAGGCGATCGGCGAGTGCCACGTCGACCACCGTGCGGGCCTGCCAGGCCGACCAAGCGTGAGGAACCCCTCCCGCGACAATCGGATTGCGAGTCGGCGAACCTCCCTCCGTGGGCCATTGCCCCGTGCGATCGGCGGGAGCTTGCTGTTGGCTGAGCTTGTCGCGCAACGATTCCGCCCATTTTTCGAAGTCGTCTCCCACCCATTGGCGCAATTGGGGGGCACTGTCTCCTTGCGAGTGTTGCTTGAGTGCGGCGAGAGCCGTATCGAGTGCGTGGCCTTGCCCTGCCTCGCTCCAGCAGAGAGCCCCTTTGACGCGCAGCAGGAGTCGCGCCCCCTCGTCGGTCGCCGGAGAGGCCGCAAGCTCTTCGTAGAGTCGCGCTGCGGTGGAATAATTGCCAGCATCTTGCTCGGTTTGAGCCACAATCGCCGTGGCCTGCGCGGCCGCCTTGGTGTAGGGGTATCGCCCCGCGACCCGGGCAATTGCCGCATAGTTGGCCGACTTCAGTCCTTCGTCCAAATGCCGACGGGCCGTGACCCCCGTGGCAAGTTCAAGCGCGGCGTAGCCGTCCGGCGGGAGTTTCGCGAGCAGATTCCGGGCCGCCGTCTTGAGGCTCTGAGCCAGTTGCGTCGAATCGCGAGCCGTCCTTGCGTCGAACGAGTCCTCGGAAGCTCCCAGGATGCGATCGACCAGCGGCAAGCCTTCGCTGTAGCGCCCTTCCTCCAACAGTCGTTCGGCCTGCTCGAGGTCTTGCGACAGTTGTCGGTCGATCGGCAGATGAGCAGAGTAGAAGAGGGCGTGAAAATCACTCTCTTCTGTTTCCTCTTCCTCGGCCTCCTCCGCCGGGGGCTGGGCGAACCCGTACCCAGGAGTTGTGCCAAGGCTTAAGAGCACCAGCAGGCAGGTGGTGAAGGTGGTGGGAAAAGCTCTTCGCCCCAGGGGGGGCTCAACGAGGCCGTGAGGGGGCTGGCGAAGCGACTGGAGTCTAACCCGGGGCATAGTCATGGGGTTTCCCTACCGCCTGCAAGGGTGGGAAGGAGGAATCGGAGGAAACAAGGGAAAGCGGCAATCCTCCATTGTACGCGACAGGTTCGCCGAGGCATCGGATGGCGGAGAACCGATGGGCCGGGAGCTTCGACAAGCTTATCCGCCTCCCCAAATCTCAACAACCTCGCCACCCGGGAATGCGAGGGTTGTATCAATTGAAGGACCGAAGCCGAGCCGGGTAGGTCCGGCAGGGGCCGTCGCGAGGGGTTTTGCCGGTGGTGCCGATCGGGAAAACGACACAAAGCGTTTGCAGGACACGATTTAGGAGGTATGTTCTTCTGTCGATTGTGGTCGCTTGCAAGGTCCTTTCCCGTTGCTTTTGGCCCAGCCGACAGACCCCTTCCCTTGGTTTTGGACAAGGCAAATGAAGGGGGTTGCTCCAGGAAGAAGCAAAAACATCCTTGTTTTATAGGGTCCATTTGCCAATTCCGGGTTGTTTTTTTCCGTCCTCGGCGCTCTAATCAGGCACCATTACCGGCGGCGGACTGGTCCGCACGTCCCAACCAGTTGTTTTCAAACCCTTTTTGGAGGATCCAGACCGATGGCGAAAGCCGCCCCCAAGCCCCCAACCAAGACCGAAGTCTTCAACAACATTGCCGAGAAGACCGAGCTCACCCGGCGCCAAGTCGCAGCCGTGTTCGATGCCCTCAATGAGGAAATCGAAAAGGCCCTGACCGGACGTGGCGCCCCCAAGTCGTTCACCCTGCACGGCCTGTGCAAGTTCGTCGTCCAGCACAAGCCGGCGACCAAGGAACGGCAAGCAATCAGCCCCTTCACCGGCGAGCCGATGACGATCAAGGCGAAGCCCGCCAAGAACGTCGTCAAGGTCCGCCCGCTGAAGCGGCTCAAGGACATGGTCGGGTCCTAATCGTGTCAACCAATTGCGGTCAGCGCCACATCGTGGCGTTGTCGGCAAAACAGGATTCGCACGCATCACTCGAGAGGCAAAGGACTCGTCTCCCACTTGCGGCGAACTGAACACCGTGTGGCCAACAGGGCCGGAATGCGACTGTCGCATTCCGGCCCTGTTTCAATTTGGTTGCTCCTGATTCGCCTTCAGCCGCTGAAGTAGACGTAGGACGAAGCGATCAAGCCCAGCACGATTAAGGTTCCGACGACGTCGAGCGTGCCCCAACTCTCTCGCGTTTGTCGGCGATCTTCGGGAGTGAGCGATCCATAAGTCAGTCCCTGTAGCTGGCGCGGATCGGGTGGACTCGTCGCGAAACTCACCACGACCATCACCAAGGCCGAGACAAGGAAGATCAGCAGGCTGAAATACTGGAAGTAAGTCTCGTTGACGATGTAGAGCAAGCTTCCCTCGGAGTAGCCATTTTCGAATCCTTTGAAGTTGAGGGATCGTGGCGTGTCGATCGCGAGCCGGGCCAGGCCGAGGGCGAATCCGACCAGCAGCGTGGCGAGACAGCCCGCCGCGTTGAGCCGCTTGAAAAAGATGCCGCCAAAAAAGACGACAAAAATCGGTGGGCCAAAATAAGCCTGCACGGTTTGCAGATAACCATACAGCCCGGAGAAATTGGCGATTACCGGAATCCAGAGGAGTCCGAGCACGATCATCACCCCCGTCGCCAGCCGCCCGACCCAGACCAGGCGTTTTTCAGAAGCAGCGGGTTGGTATTTCTTGTAGAGATCGATCGTGAACAGCGTACTCGAGGCGTTGAACACGCCGGCGAGCGAACTCATGAGGGCCGAGAGGAGCCCCGCCACCACCACCCCCCGTACCCCCGCGGGGAGGATCGTCTGGACCATGCGGGGAAAGGCCTTGTCGGCTTCGGCCCCCACGACATTCCCATTGGCATCGATCATCCCAGTGAGTGCCTCGACCTGTCCCGATTTGGCAAGGGCGTAGCAAATCATGCCGGGGATGATGAAGATAAAGACCGGTAAGAGCTTGAGAAAGGCGGCGAACAGGGTACCGCGGCGTCCCTGCGTCTCGTCGCGAGCCCCCAGGACGCGCTGGACAATGTACTGATCGGTACACCAATACCAGAGCCCGATGATCGGGGCACAAAAAAGCATCCCCACCCAAGGGTAGACCCCATTCTCCTTGAAGAGGGGCTGGTTGGGTGTGTTGTCGAAGTACCATGCGGCGCGATCCGCCTCGCGAACTGGCTCCCAAGTCGCGGCGACACCCTCGGGCATCAGCGGCTGCCACAGGTTGAACATGTCGCTGCCGCAGATTTCCCGCAGGCGGTCCCAGCCCCCCAGTTCGTAGAGCCCAAACGCGGTGACCAGGATCGAACCGAGGATCAGGATCACGGTTTGCACGGTTTCGGTGTAGGCGACGGCGCGGAACCCCCCCAGCACGGTATAAAACCCGGTCAGCAGGATCACGGCGATCGAGCCGATCCAAAAGCTGTCGACCACCATCGCCCCCACGCTGAACTTGAGGTCGGGGAGCAGGACATTGAAGACGACCCCACCCGCGTAAATCCCCACGGCGATCTTGGTCAGCACATAGGCGACAAGTGACATGACCGACAGCACGAGGCGACTCGAAGCGCTAAAGCGGCGCTCCAGGAACTCCGGCATCGTGAAGACGCCCGAGCGAAGATAGAACGGCACGAGGACCCAGCCCAGCACCAGTAGGCACCAGGCGTGGAGTTCGAAGTGGGCGAAGATCACCCCCTCCTTCGCTCCCGAGCCGGCGAGTCCCACGAGATGCTCCGAGCCGATGTTCGAGGCGAAGATCGACGCCCCGACGATAAACCACCCCAGGTGGCGACCGGCGAGGAAATAGTCGTCAGTCGTCTCCTTCCCCTGGCGAATGACCCACCAGGTCAGGCCAAGCAGCCCCCCGAAGTAGGCGGCAACCACCATCCAGTCGAGCGAGGTGAGGGTCTGCATCAGCGGTCTTTCGTGAATTGTAGAGTAAAGTCATCCTAAACACCCTTCCCATCGATGTTCTGTAGCCCATCGATGGAATGGACACCTGACTAAAGCCAAGAGAGCTATGGAGACATCAGCGATCTCCGCAACGTCCGCAACTCGGTCGAACCGTCGATCGCCACGAACTCCAGCCCCGTCAGCTCGGCAAAATCGGTCCAGTGTTCGGCGGTGATCGCCTGACTGTAGGCGGTGTGATGCGATCCCCCGGCGTAAATCCACGCCGCGGCCGCCGTCTTGAAATCAGGCAGCGGGCGCCAGACCGCTCGGGCCACCGGCAGGCGTGGCAGCGGTTCGGGTGGGGCGACCCCTTCGACCTCGCTCACGATCAGCCGAAAGCGATCCCCCAGATCGACCAGCGACGTGTTGACCGCGGGGAGCACGGCCGCGTCGAACACCAGCCGTACCGGCGGCTCCTTGCCACCAATGCCCAAGGGATGAATCTCGCAGCGAGGTCGCTCCCCCGCGATCGATGGGCAGATTTCGAGCATGTGGGCCCCCAGGACCTGCTCGTTTCCCGGTGCGAGGTGATAGGTGTAGTCCTCCATAAACGAGGTGCCACCAGGGAGTCCCTGCGCCATCACTTTCGCAGTCCGGACCAGCATCGCCACCTTCCAATCCCCCTCGGCGCCGAAGCCATACCCGTCGGCCATCAGCCGCTGGATGGCGATTCCGGGAAGTTGCCGTAGTCCGTGAAGGTTCTCGAACGTATCGGTAAGCCCAACGAAGGGCCCGCTGGCGAGAAACGACCGCAGGCCGAGTTCGATCCGCGCCGCGTCGACCAGGGCAGCGCGGCAAGCTCCTCCTTCGGCGAGTTCGCTCGCCAGCAGATAGGTCTCGCCATACTCGGCACAGAGCCGCGTTGCTTCGCCTTCGCTGACCTCGGCCATGTGATCGACCAACGTGCCGATCCCGTAGCCATCGACCGCAACACCAAACTGCTGTTGCGCCGCGACCTTGTCTCCCTCGGTCACCGCGACCTCGCGCATGTTGTCCCCCAGCCGCGCGATGCGCGCGTTGCGCAAATCGTGGCGTGCCGCCGCCGCGCGGCACCAAACGCCGATCTCCTGGCATACCTCAGTCTCTTGCCAATGGCCCACCACCACCTTTCTCGCCAGCCTCAACCGCGTACATAGGTAGCCGAACTCCCGGTCGCCGTGGGCCGACTGGTGGAGATTCATGAAATCCATGTCGATCGACCCCCAAGGGAGATCGCGACCGAATTGGGTATGGAGGTGGAGCAGCGGTTTCGTGAGTGTCTGTAGCCCGCCGATCCACATCCGTGCGGGAGAGAAAGTGTGCATCCAGGCGATCACCCCAAGGCATTGCGGCGACTCGCTCGCGGCGGAGAGGGCCGAGCGGATTTCCTCGGGACGGGTGAGAATCGGCTTGAAGACCACCCGCACGGGAATGTCGTCATCGCCATCGAGTGCGGCGGCAATCTCACGGGCATGATTGGCCACTTCGTCCAGGGCCTGGTCGCCGTAGAGGTGCTGGCTGCCGGTGAGAAACCAAACTTCCAGGTCGGCAAGTGCGGGGAGAGCGAGTGGCATTGAGGGAATGTCTCGAAAGAGAAAGCGTCTGGGCAATCGAGGGAGGTTTCCCCCTCGGGCGCGGCTATCGCTGGCCGTAGTAGGCCCCTGGACCATGCTTACGAAAGTAATGTTTATCGAGCAGCGATTGATCGAGCTGAGGCGAGCTAGGATCGAGGGCCAGCGTGTCCAAGGCCATCGCCGCCACGGCCTCGAGCGTGACGGCATTTTTGACCGAATCGGCCGCGCTCACCCCCCACGCGAAAGGGGCATGTTGCGCGACAAGCACACCAGGCATGGCCACAGGGTCGAGCCTTTCAAAGGCTTCGACAATGACCTTGCCCGTGTTGGTTTCGTAATCCTCATCGATTTCCTCGGGAGTCAGCGGCCGTGTCACGGGGATCTCGCCATGGAAATGGTCGGCGTGAGTCGTTCCCAGGCAGGGGATCGGCCGCCGTGCTTGAGCGAACGCCGTGGCGCGGGGGCTATGGGTGTGGGTGATCCCTCTAATGCCAGAGAATTGCTGATACAAGAGCCGATGGGTGGGCGTATCGGACGAAGGCTTCAGATTTCCTTCCACCACCGCGCCCGTTGTCGTGTCAACCACCACCATTTGTTCCGGCACGAGCAGGCGATAGTCGACACCACTCGGTTTGATGACCAGATGCCGCCGGTCGTCGCTGATTCCGCTCACGTTGCCCCACGTCAGGGTTACGAGGCCATGGGCCACGAGATCATGGTTGACCTGACAGACTTCCCGCTTCAGATTGTCGAGCATCGCGAACGCTCACAGGCTGCATGGTGTTGGAAGTCGCTGTTCGAAGTCGCAGCCGACCCGGGAAGATTATTTCCCCCGGCGGGCCTCGTCGCGGATGGCAATCAAGTCCTTCATGACGCCACTGAGCGAGCCGCTGAATTCCTTCGTCCCAAAGGCGTCGTGCAGCGTGCGATAAACTTTGTAGAGCTGCTCGTAAGTGGCGACGTGCTTAGGAATCGGTTCGTAGACGGTTTCCTTGACTCCCGTCATCACTTTTTGGGCCGCTTCGACCGTCGCGTGGGCTCCTCCCACCACGGCGCCGAAGATGGCCGCCCCCAGCGCGCAGGTCTGACCTGACCGGCTGATCTTCATTGGGCGGTTGCAGACGTCGGCGTAGATTTGCATCACCAGTGGGTTCTTCTCGGCGATGCCGCCGCAGTTGATCACCTGATCGACCCGCACGCCATACTCTTCGACGCGGCGAATGATGGTGAAGGCCCCGAACGCGGTCGCCTCGACGAGTGCCCGATAGATTTCGGCCGCCGTGGTGTGGAGCGTCTGCCCGACGATCAGCCCGGTCAGCAGCGGGTCGACCAGAATCGTGCGGTTTCCATTATTCCAGTCGAGTGCCACCAGCCCCGATTCACCGGGGGCCAGCCGCTCGGCTTCGGTCGTCAGCGCGGCGTGGGCCTCCCCCCCCGTGCCGTAGCGTCCCGGTGTGAGCTGTTTGACAAACCAGTTGAAGATGTCCCCCACGGCCGACTGACCTGCTTCGAGACCATACATGCCGGGGATGATCGACTCGGGGACGATGCCACACATGCCGGGGATGTCGGGCAGCTTCTTGTCCATCGGCGAGGGGAGGCAATCGCAGGTGCTGGTCCCCATGATCTTCACGAGCGTGCCATCGCCGGCCCCTGCACCGACCGCCCCCATGTGGGCGTCGAACGCACCGACGGCGACGGGGATTCCAGCGGGCAGGCCCACCTTGCCGGCGATCTCGGCGGTCAGTTCCCCGGCCTTGTGGTTCGACGCGGTCGCCTTGGTGGTGTAGCGGAAGCGCGAGAGACCCGGCTCGACTGCGTCGAGGAACTCGGCACTCGGAAGACCTCCCCACGCCTCGTTGTACATTGCCTTGTGACCCGCCGCGCAGATGCCTCGCTGGAGGGTGTCGGGATTCGTGTTGCCGGTGACGTAGGTCGGAATGTAGTCGGCACATTCGACCCAGCTATAGGTGGCCGCCGCCACGTCGGGGGCGGTCCGCAGGCAGTGGAGAATCTTCGACCAATACCATTCCGACGAGTAAGTCCCCCCGCACTTGGCCAGATAGGGCTCGCCCCGCTCGCGGGCCGTGCGGGTCAGCTCCTCGGCCTCGGCGTAGGAGGTGTGGTCTTTCCAAAGCCAGGCCTGCGCGGCGAGGTTGTCGCGCCACTCGGCTTTCAGTCCCAAGGCGACTCCATCCTGGGCCACGGGAATCGGGGTCGAGCCGGTCGTATCGATGCCGATCCCAACGATGTTCGCCGGATCGAAGCCGGGGACCTGCCGTGCTCCGGCGACTGCCTCGCGGACGGCGACTTCGAAGCCTTCGATGTAGTCGGCCACATTTTGCCGGGCGAGATTCGGGTCGCGCGGGTCGAGCAGAATGCCCGCTTCGCCCGAGGGAAAATCGGTGACGTGGGTGGCGATCTCTGCGCCGGTCGCCACATCGACCACCAAGGCCCGCACGCTATTGGTTCCGTAATCGACTCCCAGTGAGTACTTTGCCGCCATAAAGTCCTCTCCCGAACAAGAACGGTAAGGTGCCACAATCGGTTCGCCGCTGGGGAGAAAGTATACTCGCTGGCCGCGCCGGTTGCACCCCGCGCGTGGGCACGAAAAAAGCCCGCCCGGCGCTACGCGTCGGACGGGCTCAACGATTTGGTTCCGATTCGATTTGAATGGCTCCTTTCTGCAACTAGGTGGCCGGGTAGGGAAGGGGGCAGCCGACGTCCCCCTTTCGAATTGCTCAGTTCCTTTCGCGCTCGCATCACGCAAGAGCGCTAGGGGCATTGAGGGCGGCGGGGCAAACCACATTGCCCCTCAGGAATCACTCCTGGCCGAAGGGGCCCGCCAACCGACGATTGGCATTTGTCTCCTATCATGGTGAAGGGGAAGAAGAGAGACAATCGAAGCTTTGTTCCGTGCTCCTTTCGCCAAGGGTTTCGATTCACCACGCGATCGATTAACTCAATCGCAACCGACAACTCCTGTTTAACACAAGTCGCGAGGGGGCTGCAAAGCAATTTCGCATAAAATGGCGAGCCGCGCGACTGCATTTCGTCCGCCGCGTGCAGGTGGTGACGATTGGCCAAGGTCACCGGCTGCTTCGGCCCGCAAACCCGCCTAGAGAGAGCCGATCAGGCCGCCGCGCGGCCATTATGGCGCAGACGAAGTTCTTCGTCATCGATCGCCAAACGATGCCATTCGCCCCGCCGGGCCGCGCGGACGCGGCGCTTGAGGCTGCGACGCATGCGGCGATGGTAGCCAACGGTGGCCGTGAAGAGAGTCAGCAAATCGACGAACTCCGAACTGCCCGAAAGGGGATGCTCGCGGAGATTGATGTAGCTGTCGTGGCCACAGGTGAGGAGCCGGCCATCGATCTTCCCCAGTCGCTGGCCATCGGCGATCAGGTCGAAGTCGACCCCCAGCGAAAACCACCGCTGGCGGACCATCAAGTGCCACATCCGCCGCTGATGATAGAATCCGAAAGTGAAAATCGCTGGCAGCCTGAAGGTCCGATGGTTCTGCTGAACATCGGTGACAAAATCGCTTTGCGGCAGCATGACCGCCGACGTGAGCAGACATTTGCGCGACCCCATCGAGTTGTGAACCTCGGCGGTCGTCACCTGTTCGATCGTCCCACACCAGCGGACGCGCGTCGCAGTGGTCCTGAAGAGCTTGAGCACCAGCCGCTGGTTCTCCACCTCATGCTCCTCCACCTGCATCACCTGATCGCTGGCCAGCCGCGCGGCGACCGCGGCCCGCTGCTTCTCGTCGAGTCGCCCGGAGCGCTTCACTTCGCGGCGAATTTCCCCTTCGCGGCGCTTACGGAGTACGCGGAGTGCCCGTTCGCGCTGCTCGCCATCGGGGCGCCAGATGTCGGTGCGGACGCCGATCAGATGGGTTTTCTCCCACTTTCGCGTCTCGGTGTCGCGCTCGCTCACCGTCCCCACCACGTCCATGCTCTTGGTGAAGTGCTGCGTGTCGGCGGTCTTGAGTTGTTGCAGGAGTTCGATATTCGTCGGGTGGAGGCCCGGAATGCCCCACATGTCGACATACCGTCGCACTTCTCCCCCTCGCCTCTTCGCCATCTTCCCCTCCCACTGGCAGCATTGCTGGCGTCCCCGCGGCTAGATCGCCTCGCTTCTCTCATCGGCAGCGGTGGCATGCCACTTTACCCAATCCGCTTTTGCGGAGGAGTTGGGAGTTCGCGCCATGGGCGCAGCGTGACGATGGGACACGGATGACCACTGAGTTGAAGCAGATCACCACGGATCAGAAAGCTTGTTATCGGCGTGCCAGATTCTTTGATGGGGGCTTGGTTGGTGGGAAGAATAGGTGGGGGATTTGCCGGATGGGGCAGGATTGACAGGATTTTTGAGGTTGGATGATGGGAGACAGACGAACATTGGTTGAACCGGGGCACCACGGATCAGAAGGGATGGGGCTTCTATTGAGCCGCAGTCGCTCGACTGCGGAATCGATTCTTGCCGTTCTCCAGCAGCCGATATGAATCGACACTTCAAGGGTGCCGCACCCTGTGAAGGGTGTGTGCTTTAGGATCCGTGTGCGTTCGAACCGTGGTGATCCGGACGATCCGTTGCAATCCGTGCCCGATTCTATCTGTCATACTCCGGGAGCTTACGCTGCCTGGCTCGGTCCGATCCTGAAGATCCTGAGAAATCTTGAGAATCTGCGTCCCATTCTTCCCACCAACCACGCACACACCCTTATTAGCGTGTGGCATTCTGAAAGAATCGGTTCTGCCCGATCTCGGCAAAGGCTACTCGGCGATCGAGAGCACGACAATGCTCTTCGCCGGTAGCTCGACGGTGAGC